>DBYJ01000049.1 GCA_002309805.1 Bacteroidales bacterium UBA1189
TACTCAATGCAAATACTGCGCTTCATAGCGCGGCTGAATCTCTGTTTACTCATAACTTTTTTAACTTTAAATTTAACATTTAAGGCCTGTTATGAGTCAACCTATTTCAGTACAAGACACCACTTCACCGCGTATTTTTTTCTTAAAAAATCGGTTTTTTAACACCCCCCCGAAAAAGTTTGCAGAGTTAGTTTTTTTGACTACCTTTGCACCGTAAATTCATTGTGTATACCGACCTGGTCCACCGCGCCATTGCGGGTCTCTCGATGGGCGAAAATACGGGCTATACAACTTCGCCCAGCTCATCTTCAAATAAGAGTCACATGGCAAAGGATACGATGAAGGATAGCTACACAGGACTACCCTTCGTTTAAAAAAACGATGGAAAGTGCTTGCAATGAATAAAAAAAGTCGTACATTTGCACCCAAAACAGATAAACAATGTTAAACTAAACAACCAATAAGCATGAAAAAAATCTTTACTTTTGCATTTGCATTAATGGCTGTGGCAGTCAGTTCCATTGCCGAAGAAAGCATCACGGGTGTTTCGTCGTGGAGTCCTTGGAATCCTAATGCAACCACCATCGAGGTGAAAGGCCAGCAGACGTTTATGAACTTCACTGAAGCTTGGTCGGGTGCCGGTTACTGGATGGGCATCGACGAGGACGAGGACGAAGTGACCGACTTCTGGGCCGACTGGTCGGACTACGACTACCTTGTCTATATGGTTGCCGACGTGAGAGGGTCGTTCAACCTGAGCGTCGAGTATCACGACGACGGCGACCCGAACAACAACCACGCCACCGTTGGTAACATCGGCACGAACGGCTACGGCTTTGTAGCACTCGACCCCGACTGGAACGACTACGTGGCTCAGACGTGGATTCAGCCCACAGCTCCCGGCAGCATCACCATCACCGATATGGTGCTGATGACGAAGGACGAGTTCGAGGCCTTCAAGGAGAGCATGAAACCCACGGGTGACATCGTGAACCTATGGAAAGGCGACATCGACTTCAACAACAGTTGGCCTGCCATCCACCTGCCTGCCGATGCTTTCGACATTGCCGAGGAAGGCGACAGGCTGATTGTCAACATCTCGGCGATTACCGAGGTTGAAGGCTGGGAGTGGGGCACGCAGATTTTCTGCAACAACGGAGCTTGGCGCGCCCTGCCCGGCATGAAAGTGGAAGGTATCACCGAAACGGGCGAGCAGACGTTTATCTTGACGTGGGAACAGCTCGACTCCATTGCCGCAACGGGCGGCATGAACATCCAGGGTATGGCCTGCAAGGTGTCGAGCGTGGACCTCGTTAAGGCCGGCGCCGTGGTTGAGGGCACCGTCCTCTGGGAAGGCACGATGGTGTTCGACAACTCATGGCCCGGCATCCAGGGCATGGGTCCAGAGCTGTTTGCCGACACGAAAGCGGGCGACAAGATTGTCGTCACCGTGGCCTCCATCGACAACATCGACGGCTGGGCATGGGGCGCACAACTCATATGGAAGGATGGCAACTGGGCTGACCTGGCTGGTACCTCGACAGCAAGTGTCTCCGAGGCAGGCGACGTAACGCTGAACCTCACCCAGGAGTCGGTAGACGTACTGAAAGCGAACGGATTCATCCTTCAGGGTATGTCCTGCACGGTGTCGAAGATTATGCTTGTCCCCAGCACCACGCACGTGAATGCCACGCTGGCAACCCCTGCTGACGATGTCATCTACAACATCTGCGGTCAGCGCGTGGACGCTTCCTACAAGGGTTTGGTCATCCGCAACGGCAAAAAATACCTGAACCGCTAATGAAACGTATTGCAGCCATAATTACCAGCATGATTCTCGTCATGCTGGTAATTTTTCCTATTTCAGCGCAAACGACCCTGACGGGCATTGTCCTCGACGGCTCGAACGGCGATGAGCCCCTGCTGGGCGTCGCCATTCAGGCCAAGGGGGCTGACGTGGGCGCTATCACCGACATGGACGGACGGTTCAGCCTCGCGCTCCCCATGGGCGTGCGGGAGGTGGTGGTCTCGTACATGGGCTATGTTACCCAGACGGTTGACGTTCAGGGCAAGTCGTCCATACAGGTTATCCTGCGCGAGGACAACATGCAGCTCGACGAGTTGGTTGTCGTTGGCTACGGTACGATGAAGAAGCGCGATCTGACGGGTTCACTCTCGCAACTCAAGGGCGACGATATGCGCAAGGGCGGCGCCATCGACATCGCCCACGCCATACAAGGCAAGATTGCCGGCGTGCAGGTACAGCAGAGCGATGGTGCCCCAGGCGGAGGGATGAGCATCCTGGTGCGCGGCGCCAACTCCTTCTCTACCAGTTCGCAGCCACTTTATATTGTCGATGGCGTACCCTTCGAGACAGGCGGCGTGGCCGGCAACGGCGTCACCACCTCCGAACAGAGCGCCAATCCCCTCGCCTCCATCAACCCGCATGATATCGAGAGCATCGAGGTGCTGAAGGACGCCTCCGCCACCGCCATCTATGGCTCGCGCGGCGCCAACGGCGTCGTCCTCATCACCACGCGGCGCGGGGCAAAGGGCAAGACGAAGGTAGAGCTAAGTGCCAACTACGGCATCCAGTCCATCACAAAGAAACTCGACGTCCTTGACCCCTACACCTACGCCACGTACCTGAACGAGCAAGCCACGAACGACCGGCTCTACATGGGCAGCACGCGCAACAACGTCCCTTACCCCGGCACATGGGGCTACCAATACTACAGCGACGGCCACGCCATCTACAACACCGGCAAATACACGGGCCGCCCTGAGGACTACATCAACCCCGGCTGGCACTACGACGAATACGGCAACGCCACCCTCCTGGCAACCGCCGACTGGCAGGACGAGATTTTCCAGACGGCAGCCTCGCACGACTACAACCTCAGCGTCAGCGGCGGCGACAGCGACGGATGGTTCCTCTTCTCGGGCAACTATGCCCGCCAGACGGGTATCATCCAGAACTCGGGCTACGAACGCTACGGCATCCGCGCCAACATCGGCCGCCACGTGACAAAGTGGCTTGAGGTCGGCACCAGCACCAGCTTCACCCGCTCGACCACCGACTTTGCCAACACGCTCAGCTACAACACAGGCGTCGTCCGCTCGGCGCTGCTGTTCCCTGTCACCTACGGCCCCGACATGGATACCACGCAAGCCGATGACCTGAACTGGCTGGCAGCCAACCCCGCCGCCTACGTCCGCACGACGAAGGACCAGCTGGAGGCTATGAACTGGTTCAGCAGTTCGTATGCCGAAATCACCTTCCTCCCCTTCCTGAAGTTCCGCCAGAACTTCGGCCTCTCGTACAACGACAGCCATCGTGGCAGCTACTACGGACGGCACACCCAGGAGGGCAAATCGCCCATCAACGGCAAGGCAAGCCATGCCAGCAACCGTTGGGAGAGCGTCACGGCCGAGAGCATCCTGACATTTGACAAGGATTTCCGTTCCGCCCACCATCTGAACGCCATGGGCGCTTTCACCGCCGAACAGGGCATCTGGAGTAACGAGGCACAGACCTTCTGGAACTTCCCCGACGACCTGACGGAGGACAACAACGTGGGCCGTGCCCTCAGCACCGGCACCCCGTCGAGCGACACAGGCATGCAGCGGCTGGCCTCCTTCCTCGGCCGTGTCAACTACACGTTCCGCGAGCGCTACCTCCTCACCGCCAGCGTCCGTACCGATGGCAGTTCGAAGTTCACCACCCGCAACAAATGGGCCACCTTCCTCTCGGGTGCCTTCGCCTGGCGCATGAGCGAGGAGGAGTTCATCAAGCGCCTCGGCGTGTTCAGCAACCTCAAGCTCCGCATCAGCTACGGCGAGACGGGCAACCAAGGCATCGGTGCCTTCCGCACCGTTCCCTTTGTGGATGCTGCCAACTACTCCTACACGAACGGCATCTCCAGCGGCAACGCCATGATGCCCTGGCGCGGCCCTGTCGATGAGAATCTCCGCTGGGAAACCACAGCGCAGGAGAATGCCGGCATCGACATAGGCTTCATGGACAACCGCCTGAACTTCACCATCGATGTCTATCATAAACTCACGCGCGACCTTCTGCAGAACGTGCAGATCCCCAATTCGACGGGATTCAGCAACATGCTCACCAACAGCGGCAATGTCAGCAACGACGGCCTGGAGGTCACAGCCGACGTCCTCGCCATCGACAACGCCCATTGGCGCTGGAACATGAACGCCAACATTGCCTTCAACCACAACAGCATTAGCGGACTCGAGGGCGACCAGTATGCCACCACCCTCTGGTACGGCGCCGACAACGTCTTCATCCAGCGTAACGGCTGTCCCATCGGGGCCATCTTCGGATACATCGAGGACGGCTTCTACGACAACGAGGCCGAGGTACGTGCCGACCCGCAGTATCGCTTTGCCAGCGAATCCGTCGTGAAGAGCATGGTGGGCGAAATCAAGTACCGCGACGTCAATCACGACAACCAGATTACCGACGAGGACCGCGTCATCATCGGCGACACTAATCCCTGGTTCGTCTATGGCTTCTCGTCCGACATATCCTACCGCGACTTCACGCTGAGCTTCCTCTTGCAGGGCACACTGGGCAACGACATCTTCAACGGTAACCTGCAGGACGTCACGCTGGGCAACATAGGCAACATCCCCACGTCGGCCTACAACACCCGCTGGACCGCCGACAACTACCAGAACGCCCGTTGGCCCAAGGCCACGGGGGGCTACACACGCTCCTACAAGATTTCCGACCGCTACGTCGAGGATGCCTCGTACCTGCGACTGAAGAACGTGAGCCTTTCCTACAATTGGCGCAAGCCCTTCGTGGGGGTGGAGAACCTGCAGTTCTCGCTCACGGGCACCAATTTGTTCACGCTGACGCGCTACAGCTGGTTTGACCCCGACGTCAATGCCTTCGGCAGCGACTCGTCGCGACGCGGCGTCGATATCTACTCCTATCCGCTCTGCCGGACGATTTCCTTCGGGATTGTCAGTACGTTCTAAAAAATGCCTGCACGTATGAAAAGAATCATCTATATCATCATAGGAATGCTCATCCTCAGCTCCTGCAACGGTTGGCTGGAGGAAAAGCCGACAAGCAACATCGGTCCCGAACAGGTGGGCGACTCACGTGAAGCCGTTGACCTCTGGGTGACAGGCGTCTATAGCAACTGGCTCTACGACATGTTCTGCTGGACGAATTTCCCCCGCTGCCTGGAACTTGACAACGACTACATCTCCGGCCCCGACTGGCTCTTTGGCACGCTCGGTGCAGGCAACTTTGCCGGCAACGACGACATCGCCAAGCTCTGGAACGGCCCCTACAACCTCATCAACGACGCCAACATGGCCATCCGTTACATCGAGGCCATGACTGAGGTCGATGAGGACTACAAGAACAACGCCATCGGCGAACTGCTGTTCCAGAAGGCATTCTGCTATTATATTATGGTACGCGCGTTCGGTCCCCTTCCCTACTACGACACCGATGTCAGCGCCGGAGCCGACTTCTACAAGCCCCGCGCATCCGTGGCCGACATCTACGGTCACATCACAGAGATGCTGGAGCAGGCCGCTACGCTCATGTACTCGCGCGACAATCCTAACTACCAGCCCGGACACGTCTCGTCCGGCTCCGCCGCAGGTCTGCTGGCTAAGGTGTATGCCACCATGGGCTCAGCGTCATTACCCCAAGGAACGGAAATCATCGTCCGCACAGGTGCCCCCTACGACGAAGCCACCAACGTGAACGGCGAGAAGGTGAAGGTATGCCGCGTGCCCGAGGCCGTGACGATGCAGAAGGACACGGTGGCAGGCTACACGGGCATGGACCCGCAGGTCTGCTACGAGCGTGCCGCCCACTGGGCAAAGCGTGTCATCGACGGCGACTTCGGCCTCTACACGCTCGCCCCCTACGACGAGCTCTGGGTTGCTTCGGGACGCGATGCCTCGGAGTTCATGTGGGCCATCCGTTCGGTGAATGGCGAGGAGAAGTACTGCACCCATGTCCACACCTACTTCTCAGGCTATAAGGTCAGCGCCTCCTCCGAGTTCATCTACAGCGGAGGCTGGATAGGCAACACCAACAACTGGTACCAGCTGTTCGACGATGACGACTACCGCATCACTAAAGGTGTGCGTCACACGTGGCGCTACTACTATCAGGAAAGCTACAACGGCACTTTCATCTATCCGCAGAGCTGGCAGCCCCGCTTCTCCGGCTTCGATGCCCTGGGCAACTGGGTGCAGGAGCCGGAGTACCCCACCGAGTCGGCCGACGGCAGGGCCATCGTCTGGCAGTACAACACCTCCTATGAGTGCCTCGCCTTCACCACAAAGTACGACGACGTAGAGGACCAGGCCACTGACTATGCCGACAGCAACTACCCCTTCCTGCGCTATGCCGACGTGCTGCTCGTCCGTGCCGAGGCCGAGAACGAGCTGGGGCACACCGCCGAGGCAATGAAATGGCTCAATGCCGTGCGCAGCCGTTCGAACGCCACGCTGCTCGACAGCACGCCGTCGCAGACACGGCTGCGCAGTCTCATACTCGAGGAGCGCGCCAAGGAGTTTGCCTGCGAGGGTGACCGCCGCTGGGACCTCGTCCGCTGGGGCATATACCTGCAGGCCATGAACGCCATCGGCGGACGCGATGACAGCGACGTCAGCAAGGAGCGCACACGGCGCAACCTGCTCTACCCGCTGCCCGTCACCGAAATCAATGCCAACCCCTACATCACTGAAAACAATTTCGGATGGTAGCGTTTTAGTTCAGAGTTCATAGTTCAGAGTTAGAATTTGAAAAGAATTCCAAAATGAAGTCATCAGATAAAAGATCTTCACGATCCATTTTTCAATTATCAATTATCAATTGTCAAATATCAATTCTACTGTTCCTCGCTTCGTGCTCTGACGTGAAGGAACTCGATGCGGGCTTTATGGAACGGTATGCCAATGCCGGTCCTCCCGCCATCAGCGCCATCTACGACGTCCAAGACACGGCCTTTGCCGCACCCCTTTCGGGCGGCGTGCTCAACCAGTACATCCGCATCAAGGGGCAGAACCTCGCCCACCCCGTCCGCATCGTCATCGACGGTCTGGAGACCGACATCGACGCTCGCGTCTATGCCGAGTCGGGCGATGCCTACATCCGCATTCCGCGCTACGTGCCTGAGCAGAAGACGGGCGAACTCTACTACGAGACCGAGTTGGGCGTCGCCAAAGTGGCCTACAACGTCTCCATTCCCGAGGTACAGCTCGACGGGCTGGTCAACGAGTTCTGCTTTGCCGGTACACGGGCACAGCTCGCCGGCGACTACTTCGACCTCTATTCGTTTGGCGACACCACCGACGCCTCGCCCGTCAGCATCGTTGTCCATCAGGATGCCGAGGGGTACAGGAAGGTCATCCATTGCGACAGCTGCACCGAGACGTTCACCAGCATCATCATCCCCGCCGACTGCCCCGACGATGCCCTCATCACCTTCACCTGGCCCCGTATGGGTGGCGGCGAGACCACACGCACCATCCCCTTCCGTCCCGTCAGCCGGATGTTGTTCGGCAACTTCGACGGCGACATGGGCTGGTGGAACGACATGGGCAAGGAGTGGCTGGCAGCCTGCACCGCCCCCGGCGCACCCGCCTCGCAGGGCTACAACTTCCTGCGTCTGGCTGGCACCTTCGCCCCTTGGGACTGGGACATCTCGGGCTTCGGCTGCAACTGGCCCTTCGACATCGCCCTCGACGACGTTGACGACTACTGGTTTAAGTTCGAGGTCAACACCGCCCCGACCACACCGTTCCTGAACTACGGCGATGCCGGCAAGTACGGCGTGAAGAACGGCGGCTACCGCCTCACTCTTGCCGGTGCCCCCGTGCGCGGACAGTTCGACCCCGTGTCCGACGGCATCACCAACACCAACGGCAAGTGGGTCACCATCCGCATGCCGCTCAGCGAGTTGGTGGAAGGCCTTGAGGCCATGCCCAAGGTGGGCGACTGGGTGTCGCTCGAGTTTGGCACACAGCCCAACACCGCCGACGACTGGGTCATCGACCACAGCTTCGCGCAGTTCCGCATAGAACCGAAAGAATACTAATTTCAATTGATAATTGACAATTGACAATTCATAGTTAAGAGTAAAGAAAAAAATGCATCATTCTATCTCCCATCATTCTACAGCGCAGCGTTCTACAGGCCGCAGGCCGTTGAACGTCGTTCGACAGCCGTCGCGACTCGGCAAAAATGAGCAAGCTCTTTTGCTCTCGCTGCTCCGGCCGTTCTACAGCGTAGCGTTCTATTTATTTTTAATTCTCTTCATCTCCTGCCACGACGAGGTCACCGACGCCCCTGGCTACGACCCCACCTACGGCACGGGCACAGCCCCCTCGGTGGTGTCCGTCTTCCCCGTGCCCGGCAGCGCCGACATCGACACCATCAGCCGCATCGTCGTCACCTACGACATGCCCATCTACGTAGCTCCCATCCACTCCGTGAAAATCAACGAGGTCTATGCCGACTCGGCCTACGTCGAGGACGGCAACAAGATGGTCGTCGTGGTGCACACCGTGGGCAACACCACGTACAACGTCACCATCAAGTCGCCCACCGTGCGCAACGCCACCTACGCCTTTGCACGCGACTACCAGTTCTCGTTCACCACGCGCATCTACAACAACTTCGACCCCACCCCCTTCACGCTCGACACCGAGCTCACCAACCCCGACGCTACCGCCAAGACCAAGGCCGTCTATGCCTACCTGCTCTCGCAGTTCGGCAAGGCCACCCTCTCGGCCACCATGTCCGACCCCGCGTGGGACAACAGGCTGGCCGAACAGCTCTACAACACCACCGGGCGCTATCCCGCCATCCACACCTACGACTACATTTTCCTGCGCTGGAGCCGCCCCATGGGCAACGCCAACTGGATTGACTACACCGACACCACCCCCGTTGAGCAATGGGCAGCAGCGGGAGGCCTCGTCTCCGTCGGATGGCACTGGAACGTGCCCAAGACCGAGGCCGACCGCAACAACCTCGACAACTACGCCTTCTATGTCGATGGCAACACCTTCGGTGCCCGCAACGCCCTCCGCGCCGGACGGTGGGAGAACGCCCAGATCAACGAGGACCTCGCCGTCATGGCCTCGCATCTCCGCGGTTTGCAGGACAAGGGCATCACCGTGCTGTTCCGCCCCCTCCACGAAGCTTCCGGCAAATGGTTCTGGTGGGGTACCGACGGCGCTGCGCAGTACAAGAAGCTGTGGCAGTACGTCTATAACTACATGAAGGAGGCTGGCGTGAACAACCTCATCTGGGTCTGGACAAGCCAGGGCGACGATGCCAACTGGTACCCGGGAGCGGAATATGTCGATATCGTCGGCTGCGACCTCTACGACACGGAGAACCACGCGTCGCGCCGCGACAAATGGGACCAGCTGCTCGCTATCACCAAGGGACGCAAGATGCTCACCCTCAGCGAGTGCGGACAGATTCCCGAAATCGGAAACACGTTCGCCGGTGGCGACGTCTGGAGCTGGTTCATGCCGTGGAACGACATCTTCATGACTGATGCCTACAACACGGCCGACTTCTTCACGCGCCAGATGAACTCCCCCTACGTCATCACCCGCGACGAACTCCCCTCCTTCGACGAGTAAACATCTCTTTCTCTGCCACCAACGGCGAGTAACCCTCTCTCCCCCTGTCCCGACGCACAAGCGGACAGGGGGATTATTGAATCTTCACGCGCACGCAAAGGATTATTGAAGAAGGAACTTATTTATTACCCTTCGAGCGGTTGTGAGTTTTGCATAACATCTGGCAGTTTGCTATGTCCGTACTGCCGCCCTTGCTCCAAGCTGACACATGGTCTGCGTCCATTTCGTTGAACTTGTAAATCTTGGTGCGCACATTATCGTGGCCTTTTGCACACTCAGGACAATTGGATATGCCTTGAGCCTGTGCCTCATTGGTCTGACGGGCATAAACCGTTTTCTTCACGCTGTCCTCAAATATGCGAATGTTCAGCAGGCGCTGGTCAATTTCTCCACCAAGCAAATATTCAAAGATGCCGCGTTTGTTAGTCACATATTCATCGGCATACAATTCATTCACGCGCTGTTGCAACTTGGCAGGGCTGTAAGAATTGGCATGGTATTTTTCATAGAAGGCCCCCCATTCCAAACCGCGCATTTCGCTTTTCGGCTCACCGAATAGTGTCTTTGCCCATTCTATCACGGTATCGAAATAGGTCTTCAATTCCTCTATGTTGCCATCCTGTCTATGTAGGCTCATATAGCCACCAATGTTATCTTCTCCTTTAGCCACCCAAGCCAGTGCCGCATGAAGAATATCCTGACGATTGGCATTACCACTCACATAGCAACCCCATTTCTGCAACTGCGGACTGCGCGAATTACTGAACACCCGTTTGGCTTCCGTTACAAATGGCCCGCTATAGGTTGCGTTGAGCAGTTCCTGCTTATTCAGTGGTACACCGGCAATATTGATGGTCTCGAACCATTCTTTGATTTCCTTCTCTGGGCCATTACAGACGTAGATGAGTAACTTGTATGAGAGAATCTGTTCCTTCTCTTCGTCAGTCAAGCCTGTGAAGTATTGCTCCATCCCGAACTTGTCCTTAATGGCGAACTTTTCCGTGACGAACCGGCCTATGCTGGTAATGCGTTGCTGACCGTCGAGAATCTCGTATCTGCCTGGTTCTGGTTCATTGAAATAGATAAGTCCTATGGGATAGCCCTTCAACATGCTATCGATGACCGCCGCCTCTTTCTTTCCATCGTTCTCAGCATAAAGATAGTTGCGTTGGTATTCAGGCTGAATAGTCAATTTACCCGACCACCCAAACAGGCCTTTACCTTCCAACTGGTTATAAACAAAGCCCTCACATATTTCTTTGACCGTCAGGTCGATTAGCAACGTCGTCTGCATAGCTATTGTTTTTTGCGGATTAGTATTCTTGCGTATGGTTTCTGAGGTATAGCTTCTTCATCAATGTAATAAAGTTGCCCGTCACGTAAACTTGGATTGAGTTTCTTTAGTTCACGAGGATATGGCTTTAGACCAAGTTCTTTGCCAGAATTACCCTGCGTTTGTCCTATTATCTCAAACTGTTCAGGGCAATACTTGTCAAGGAAGGTCAGTGGAACTCCCATTATACCTTCGTAATCAGAAGGAATCGCATCGGAGTAAGGAACGTCTATGGCATCATAGTTTTCGTAATGAAGATATCCCTTACCCTTAATCTCCTTATGCCTGGAGTAAAGGATATTGTCCTCCATAGTCATCAGTGGAAGAGGTTCATGACGCAGACCGTGATCTATGTTTGTGAACCAATGTACACCAGGAACACGGATAAACTTATTACCCTGTTCATCTATTCTCAATGATGGAGAGTGAGTGAGGTATTCTTTAGGAACCATAAATTCCCTATCTCCGCTTGTAATTGATGGACCTAACCATATTACATTATCTTTAATAAGTGGAAATATCTCTTTGTATGAAATGCCATTCTTGTTTCCTATCACAGAGAATTGTTTCCCCGCTTCCATAATCCAAGCCATAAACTCTCTGAATAACGAGAATGGTGGGTTAGTGATAATGATGTCAGCTTCGTCTCGTAGAGCCTTCACCTCATCACTACGGAAGTCACCATCGCCTTCAAGATAACTCCAGTGCAAGTCGTTGATATTGAAACGTCCGTCGTTGTTTATGTCCTCATCTAAAACAAATATCTTTCCGTTTGTCCGGCTTTTGTCTACATCGTAATAAGGACTCTCCGTTTCAAAGAGTGTAGGCTGCCAGTCCTTTATTTGTTTTGATTCCACAGCATAGCTGGTAGATATGAGTTTCTTCAGACCAAACGACTCAAAGTTCTGCGCAAAAAACTTCGTGAAGTTGCTCCATTCGGGGTCATCACACGGCAGCAGCACCGTCTTACCACGAAACACATTGGGGTCGTAGTCCAGATAGGCATTGATTTCCTTCTGAATGTCGGCATACTGCGTGTAGAACTCGTCGTTCTTCGCCGTTTTGGCGTTTGCTAAGTTAGTATTTGCCATTTTTCGTACGATCGGTAGTTTTCACCTCTATTTGCATCTGACTATCAATCGCCTACGCACAATGAAAGCGTAATACTCCTTATGCGTTGAACTTTGGGGCATGCCCAGGAGAGGAAACCCCATCCACCTTTATTAGAATGCGCCACGCCTTTGGCGTGAATGCACTGCTATCATTAGGTGGAAAGGGAATGCACTAATCCTGCACCCCGCAATCTCTATTATTTCAAAGCGTGTTTATTTCCAAACTGTTTCCTGGGCATTTTGGTTCAACGCGAAATAATAGCAAATGCTTCTTTTGGTTCGGATTTCTCCCCGAACTGAGGGCAAAGATACGCTATATTTTTTTAAAAAAGAAAAATCATAGAAAAAACTATGAGAAGCATCATTCTTGTTGTTGGAAATCGGCCTAACAAGACCTCAAAATTCTTCCGGAAGGGTTTTAAACGCGCGCGCGATATTTTTATTTATTTCGTTGAAATAAATATATGGTTTTTTCTTCTACCATCAACTTTTTTCGCTGGTAAACCCAAAACCGATAATTGCACGTATTGTAACTTGAAAATGCAAAATGTTCAAGCCGCATGGGTGAATAGTCTCCCTTTGCAATTAAAAACTTTCAAGAAATGAAAAAAAAGAACGTTTTCAGTACTGCCCATCGCGGCAGCAAGAGAGTGAAAGGGATTTCGAGAGAAGTCCGAGTGTTGGAACCATCGGTAAACCTATACCACGAATTTGACCGATTGTTGTTGAACATTAAAAAGAATTAAGTTATGGAAGAAAAGAATTACATTGGAATTCCCCTCCCAGGCGAGGAAGAGAAAAGGCAATTGCTTCAAAACGACACATGCAGTAATCTGCCGCCGTTGCCGACATTTGAGCAGACAGTAGAAAGGAGTGCAGAGAATCCAGGTGTCTCATCTTTATCAAAGGATGATGAGAAGATGACGGACGAAGACATCCTGAAACTTTGGGAAGGCTTGCGCATCACCACCAAGACCGATGTGCCTGAGTTAGAACCCATCATCAAGGTCAGCTACAAGGATGAGGAACAAGATGTCAACAAGGAGAGCGAAGTGGGCATCTTTACCAAGCGCGACATCCACGGTATCAAAGCCAAGCAAAAGCATGGTAAGACCACTGTGCTGAAGGTGATTCTGGCGGCTTTGCTCTTGGGGAAGTTGTTACGTTTGAAGTCGTGCCTGAAGAATCCGAAAATCTTCTGGCTCGACACTGAGCAGCAGCCCAGCGACGTCAAACAGATACTAACAGATGTCAGTAAAATGACTGGCTTAACGGATAGTGAGATTGACGAACATGTCAACCTGTATCAGCTGAGAAGTAGAACGTACAAGACGCTGCTGCGTGAACTGAAGGTCAATGTCAATGCGCATCGCCCCGATGTGGTCTTCATCGACGGCGTGGTGGAATTCGTTCAGAGTTTCAACGACGAAATCATGTCGCACGACCTGATTAAGGAACAGAAGATTCTGGCTAACGATTGCAACTGCGCCATCATCAACGTGCTTCATGAGAACAAGTCGCCCGAAGACGAAAACATGCGCGGTCACCTTGGTTCCATGCTCTCACAGGCTGCAAGTACCGTCATTCAGTGCGTGAAGAGCGACAATGGTACCATCACAGCCAAGAACTCTGAGGCCCGACATGCCCCGATGCCCGAATGGAGTGTGAGGTACGACAAAGAAGGAAGCATCGTCGATGCTGACGAACAGGCCCGCAAGGAAAAGCTCCTAAAACAGATGGGTATGAAGGAGCAACAACAGGCTAAGAAGGTAGAGCGCGAGCGTAAACGTGTGGATGCCGCCGTCCAGATAGTACGTGAGAACGGCGGAAGTATCACTCGCGATGAGCTGAAACAGAAGTTGATGGAGAAACTGAATTTAGGAGACAGTTCCGTCCAGATTATTATTCGGATGGCTCTGGAATCTGAGCTCAGAACGGTTGACGGTAAAATTTGTCTCTCCCCTTCAGAGAGCCAAAACTAGCCTACAGCCTGACTTAACAGTCCAACCATCCAAAACGCTACTTTATGTAGTGTTTTGGATGGTTGGACAAAAAGTCTGATTGCTGGACTTCACCCCCACCCTTCCAGCGGGCGCTCTCCCCTGCCCTGGCGGCGGAGAAAAAAGTTTGAAAACAGTTCAAAAAAAGTGGGTAAATGTTTGTGGGATTGGAAAATATGTTGTATCTTTGTGGGTGAAAAGCGTAGGGAATCGCGACGCGGGAAAGGCCTTTCGCCGAGCGGCGAAACGTTCCACCGGGCCCATCGGAACGTTCCACGCGCGGCAACGAAACGTCCCGTCCCACACGCCTTTCACCGAGAGAGAACATAAACTATGTAATAACCTAAAAAGGAGAGGAGTACGACTATGGCAATCCTTTGCAAGCTTGTCCGAGCTATCGACCCGCGCCAGCCGGAGGCGGAAGGGGGCGTCACCGTCCGCACCGTCAGCCGCGGGACGTATGGCTTCGACCGCATGGCGGAGGACATCTGCCGGTCGACCTCCCTCACCGAGGGCGACGTGGTGGGTGCCATGCGGAGCATGCTCCACTTCGCCCGCCAGGCCTTGCTGAACGGATATACCGTTGAACTGGAGGGGCTTGGGCGGTTCCGCATCACGGTGAAATCGCGCCTTTGCACGCGCGAGGAGACCGAGCGCCGCAGCTTCTCAGTGGACGATGCCATCCGGCTCTACAAGGTCCAGTTCACCCCCGACGCACGCCTCCAGCGCCGCATCGCTGCCGAGGCCGAGGCGGAGAAGGTTAGGACATAGGAAAACTGAGTATTAACACACAAAACTTTTACTACTATGCCAATTACTTATCAGATTGTGGGTTGCAGCAACCCGCGTGGCGCCGAGGGCGTTGACTACGCCTGTAACCGCGCCGTCAAGACCGGTGACTACGACTTCAAGTCGCTCACCGAGGACATCCAGTTTGCCACCACCGCGACGAAGGCCGACATCGTGGCCGTGCTGACCGCCGCCAAGGAGTTCATCAAGACGCACCTCCTGCAGGGCCAGCGCATCGTGCTCAACGAGATCGGCGCCCTTCAGGCGAACGTCAACTCGAAGTGCTTTGCGCAGAGCGTCATCCCGCTGGAGGCGTTCGACCCGTCGAGCTACATCAAGGGCGTGGGCATCCGCTTCCGTCCCGAGGCCGACCTGCTGAAGTACGTCCGCATGAACCGCCAGCTGAAGCGCGTGCCGAGCGAACTGCTCGCGTAAGGCTTCGCTACGCGAAAAAGAAAAGGGGGAGAGGCCATGGGCTCTCTCCCCTATCGTTTTGCAACGGGAACGTGTCCGCCGTTACGCTGCGGCCTGACCCATGAGGAAGACGCCGGCGAGGGCTACGATGGCGTAGAGCTCGGGGAACACGGCGAGGATGAGGGTCTTGCTGAAGACGTCGTGGCCCTGGGCGATGCCGGCGATACCGTTGGCACAGACCTGACCCTGACGGATGGCCGAGAAGAGGCCCACGAGGCCGAGGGCGAGGCCGCCGCCCAGTACGGTGGCTGCCTGGAAGGTGGTGATGTCGGGGCTGAGCAGGCCGGTCATGTTGGCAAAGATGAAGTAGCCGGCGAAGCCGTACAGGCCCTGCGTGCCCGGGAGGGCGGTGAGGACGATGAAGTTACCGAACTTGTTGACCTTCTTGAGGGCGCCGACAGCGGCGTTGCCCGTGATGGTGACGCCAAAGGCGCTGCCGATTCCCGAAAGTCCAATCATCAGGGCTACGCCCAGATAAGCTAATACTAAATTGAGTGTCATAGTGGTAATGTATTTAAAATGTTTACTTTTTTTCTTAACTCTTAATTCTTTATTCTTAACTCTTAACCACACCGAAGGGCTTGTACTCCTCGCCGCCGCCTGTGTAGCCGGCATTCTTGAAGAACTCCACGAAGGTGAGTCGCATGGGATGGACGACAGCACCGAGGATGTTCATAAAGATATTGAGCGCGTGCCCGACGCAGAAGATAAGCGCAGTGACAAGGAATCCGATGACCGGAATTTTAGGACTCATGCCAACAGCCATATTGTTGAACACGTTTGCCAGAATACCGCCCGACAAGCCGAGGGCAAACAGACGGACGTATGACAGCACATCGCCCAACAAACCAGTTGCCATATTGTAGGCATCCCAAAGCGCCAATCCCACATTCATGAAGATGTTCTTGCCCGGACTCTGAAAGAAAAGGATGCCCACAGCTGCCAGACAGAGCAGCGCAATGATGATGGGATTGGAAAACGGCGTCTTCGTCAGCACAGCCACGATGACTGTGACGAGCAACAGGAACCACCCGATGGTGCTCAGTGCATGCTTAAATCCCAACTGAATGGTGAGGTTGATGGCCTTCAGCACCATACCGAACAGAATCTGAACCACGCCGATACAGAGTGAGACGGTGAACATCGTGGAGTTGTCTACAAAGAGGAATTCCTTCATCTTCTGCACAAATGGGATATTCAGGTCGTAGAGGCTGAAGCCGAAGAACGAGCCGGAAAGCAGGCCGCACAGCATGGTACTGGCACCAAACAGCACAACCAGCCACTTGGAGAAGTCGGGGTTGATAAGCTTGAAAAGCTTGGTGAATATGGGCAGCGCCACAATCATCAGCAGACCATACCCGATGTCGCCCAGACAGAGGCCGAAGAACAGCATGAAGAAGGGGGCGAAGAAGAGGGTGAGATCAAGCTCACTGTACTGCGGAAGCATATAGAGCTTCGTCAGAGGCTCGAAAAGCTTGGCAAACTTGTTGTTCGAAAGCTGGATGGGGATTTCGTCCTCGGCTGTGGGATCGTCAACTTCGTAAAACTGCCCGCACTCGTCGAGACTGGCACGAATGGCATCGATGCTCTTTTCCGGTGCCCAGCCCTGCAACAGAATGAGCTTATCGGCTGCCACAGGTTCACCCATTAGACGAACTTTGGCAAAGTCGATACGGTCGTCCAACTCCTCACGAGCAGCCAGAAGTGTTGGCACATGGCTCAGAGCAAATGAGGCAAGTCGCTCGTCGAAAGAGGCAAGCCTCTGCTCTTCAGACGCAATGCGCTCTTGCAGGAACGATAGTTTTGCATCGGGCAGATGGCACATCTCGGCATCCACATCGGGCATTACGCCCGGCAAGGTGACGGTGATGAAATAGGTCTTCTGCTTGTCGGTATTGATGACTATCGCGTGGTATTTTTCTTCCCACTCCTCGTTGTAAGCCCTTGTGGGGCAAGCGAAGAAGTGCATCTCATAGCCAGCTTGCTCCAGACGACGGACGCTGGCAGGGTCGAAGTCGCCCCAAGGCAGCAGCAAGGCCTCCTCCTTGCGGAGGGAAGCAAGCGTCTGCTCGGTAGCAGCCTTGTCAGCCAACAAGGCATCGTAGTCATCGAGGGCAGGATTAAGGTCATTAAGGTTCTTAAAGTCCTTAGGGTCCTTGACGTCGGTGGTGGGAACAAGGGGCTCCAGGGCGGCAAGGGCCGTGTTCAGTCTGCTGAGCTGGCGAACATCTTCCGCCAATTCAGGATTGGAAATCTGTCCCTGCTCACGCTGCTGGACATGGATGACACCCATATCATGCAAACGCTGAAGGAACTCCTCGTACTCCTTATAGAACACCAAGAAGGTGAGCTTTTTCATCTTTGTAATCATGCCTCTTCCTCCTCTTCTCTGGTTGCGATAATGTCCTTCAGAATCTTCTGTGACGACTTGGAGAGGTTCTCCTCGTCTTCCATGAAACGCTTAATTTTGCGGATGGCATCGGCATAGCCGGGAATCTGCACCTTCTCAAAAAGATTCACCTTCTGTGTGGTCTTCTTACGGGCATGTTCCAGCAAGCCCAACTTGGCCTGCGTAAACTCGCACTCAATGGCATTGCGGGCAAGGCCCTGAAGGAGGGCGATGCCGTCGTAGTACCACTTGGGGCTATTGAACAGACTGAAGGGCTTGACATCGAAGTCCACATCACCCAATACGGGCACGCGTACACCGGCAATCTTCTTCACATCAAGATGCACATCACGCACGGTGACGAGCGATGCATCAAACTCGTTCCAGAGGGCAAACATATATTCGTAGCTCTGGATTTGTGCCTCGAGGTCGCTCTGCAGCTTCTGTACCTCCCCCTTACAGCGTTTCACCTCCATGCGCAGGGCGCTCTCCTTGTTCTTAATGATAGGAAGCGTGCGCTGGCGTACCTTGAGCTGTTTCTCAAGGTGCTGTAACGAGGTCTTGTTATACTGATATTTGATAGCCATCTTCGGCAGGAATTAATTCTTCGGCCAGTAGGCTTCGACAAGTTCTTTCTTAATGTTGACTTCGTCGGGCTTGAAATATTTGCCGAACAGGCCCCAGGTGACGTCGAGCATCTCGGTGGTATCGACGTTGACGTCGATAGCCAGGAGCTGGTCAGAGTATGCCTTTGCAAAGGCAAGTGCACGCTCATCATAGTCGGTAAGGTCGAAGCCATTCTCCAGCTTCGTCTTGGCGTTGGCAGCATCGGCATAGAGACGCACGGCAGCATTCATCACCTGCGGATGGTCGCGGCGGGTTTTCTTACCACTGACAAGCTGTTTCAGACGAGAGAGCGAGCGGAACGGGTCGACAATTACCTTGCCGATGTCGCTGTCGCGGCGGAGGAAGAGCTGGCCCTCGGTGATGTAACCCGTGTTGTCGGGCACGGCATGGGTGATGTCGCCACCAGACAACGTCGTAACAGCTATGATGGTAATGGAGCCTCCAGCGGGGAACTGCACAGCCTTCTCGTAAATCTTAGCCAAGTCACTGTAGAGCGAGCCGGGCATGGAGTCTTTCGAAGGAATCTGATCCATACGGTTGCTGACGATGGAGAGGGCGTCGGCATAGCTGGTCATATCGGTAAGGAGGACGAGCACCTTCTCGTTCTTCTCCACGGCAAAGTACTCAGCAGCAGTCAGCGCCATATCAGGCACCAGCAGACGCTCCACGGCGGGGTCTTCCGTTGTATTGACAAAGCTGATGATGCGGTCGAGTGCACCGGCATTGGAGAAAACATTCTTGAAATAAAGGTAGTCGTCGTTTGTCATACCCATGCCACCAAGGATAATCTTATCCGTTTTGGCACGCATAGCCACGTTGGCCATCACCTGATTGAAGGGTTGGTCAGGGTCGGCAAAGAAGGGTATCTTCTGGCCCGAGACGAGCGTATTGTTGAGGTCGATACCGGCAATACCGGTGGCGATGAGCTCGGAGGGCTGCTTGCGGCGAACGGGGTTGACGGAGGGACCGCCAATCTCCACATCCTTGCCCTCAATCTGCGGGCCACCGTCGATGGGGTTGCCATAGGCATCAAAGAAACGCCCTGCCAACTGGTCGCTCACCTTCAGCGAGGGAGCCTTGCCAAGGAAAACAACCTCGGCGTTGGTGGGGATGCCGTTCGTACCCTCGAAGACCTGCAGCGTCACGTTGTCACCTGCAATCTTCACCACCTGTGCCAGCTTGCCGTCAATGGTTGCCAACTCGTCGTAGCCCACATCGGTTGCCTTAAGCGAGCAAGTGGCCTTCGTTATCTGATTGATTTTAGTGTATATCTTTTGAAATGCAGTTGTAGCCATATCCACTTTCAATTATTTGGTTTTCGTTGCCATGAACTCGTCAAGTTCTTTGCGGTAGCGGTAGTAATCGTCGGACTTGTACTCGCTGTAGTTCACCTGCTTGCAGATGTTGATGACCTTCTTGAAGAAGTCCATGACCTCGAGGAAGGTGTCGAACTCCAGCTCGGCATGGCAGATGTCAATGACCATATCGACAATCTCCTCCTGACGCTCCAACGGTGTGATGGCATCGATTTCGTCGAAGGCATCCTGCTGAAGGACGACATAGTCGATGAGCTCAGACTTCCAGAAGACAACGTGGTAGTCGACAGGCACGCCATCGTCGCCGAGGATGTTGATTTGCTCAGCAATCTCCTTGCCACGCAGCATGCGGGTCTTCATCTCGTTAACCTTGCTGGTCCAGTCGCCGTTGATACGCTCGGTGATGTACTCTTCAAACTCGGGATATTCGAGATATTTCGAATAGGAGTCAATGGGATTGACGGCTGGATAACGCTTCTTATCAGCGCGCTCCTGCTCAAGGGCATAGAAGCAACGGGCTACCTTCTTGGTATTCTCGGTGACAGGCTCCTTCAAGTTACCACCAGCGGGCGACACGGTGCCGATGAAGGTGATGGAGCCCTTCTGTCCGTTATTGAGGATGACCATGCCGGCACGGCCGTAGAAGTTGGCGATGATAGAGGAAATATCCATCGGGAAAGCATCAGGACCAGGAAGTTCCTCCATGCGGTTGGACATTTCGCGCAGCGCTTGTGCCCAGCGGCTGGTGGAGTCAGCCATCAGCATGACGCGCAGGCCCATGGCGCGATAGTACTCGGCCATCGTCATGGCGGTATAGACGGAGGCCTCGCGGGCAGCCACAGGCATGTTGGAGGTGTTGGCGATGATGATGGTACGCTCCATGAGCTTGCGGCCCGTGTGGGGGTCGTTCAGCTCAGGATATTCGGTGAAGATTTCCACCACCTCGTTGGCTCGTTCGCCGCAGGCTGCCATGATGACGATATCGGCAGCTGCCTGCTTGGAGATAGCGTGCTGAAGCACCGTCTTACCCGTACCGAAGGGGCCGGGGATGAAGCCAGTGCCACCTTCGACGATGGGATTGAACGTATCGATGGTGCGGACACCGGTTTCCAACAGCTTGTAGGGACGGAGTTTCTCGGCATAAGCCGTCAAAGCTAATTTGACGGGCCAACGCTGCACCATATCGACTTCAACGTCGTTACCCTGCTCGTCAGTGAGTACGGCAATAATGTGGTGGATGGTATAATCGCCTTCTTCGGCAATCTTTTTGATGGTGCTTACACCCTTCTGGCGGAAAGGAGCCATCATTTTTAGGGGTTGGAAGTTCTCCTCCACCTCGCCCAGCCAGTCGCCGGCACGCACTTTGTTGCCCACTTTGACAATGGGTTTGAAGTGCCAGAGGCGCTCCTCGTCCAACGGTTGCGTGTATTCTCCGCGATGCAGGAACACTCCCTCCATCTTATCAAGGTCGTTCTGAAGGCCATCGTAGTTCTTCGACAACATGCCAGGGCCCAATTGGACTTCCAGCATATGACCCGTGAACTCAGCCTCAGCGCCTACCTTCAATCCACGCGTACTCTCGAACACCTGGACATAGACATTGTTTCCCGTCACCTTGATGACCTCTGCCATCAGCCGGACGCCGTTCAACAGAATGTAGCAAATCTCATTCTGCGCCACAGGACCATCGACAGCAAGCGTCACCATGTTGGCAATAATGCCACTAACTTTTCCTTTTGTCATTCTGATTATGCGGTTTTTCTTATTTGACTTTGAATTCAGCCGGTACGTTCACTTCCTTCATACCGGCAATCATGGAACGGAGCACAGCACTTCCAGCCTCCTTGTTTAGCTTTGCCCAACGCTCGACAATGCGGTTTTTTACCACAAAGCCGAAAAGCCGTTCGATGCCGAAGTAATCGAAGAACGACTCCTCGTCGAGCCAATCCCAGCGCATTGCGTCTATACGGTGTTCGCGCTCCACCAGATTCTGCGTTTCATGGATTTGCTGAATACGCTCCAGGCGGTCGAAGTTACCCCCTAACCCGAAGTCGCGGCTACTGTTGGTACGCAGGGCTTCTGCCACCTCGCCTTCGCCAACCACTACAGAATTGACGGGCAGATGGTGCTTGCGGGCTGTCATAGCCGAGAGTATGTTGTTCATATCGAGATTGAAGGCGAACCAACGGCTCACAAAAGCGTTGTCGGCCTTCATAGCATAGGTATAATAATAAGAGGAAAGGAGGTCAATCGGAAGGGCACTCTCAGCATTCTCAGAATCGTATGCCTTGATGAAGTCGCGGAAATAGGCAGGATAGCGGTTTTTCCACTTCTCATCCTCGCGCGTCATGCGGATGACCTCGTGCAGCTCTTCGGCCGTGTAAAGACCTTCCGTCTCAAGATCAACATCCTTTTTGGCCAGCAATGTAAGCAGATTGCAGTTGTCCTGTTCCAGCCAGATGAGGTCAACAAGCGTACGGTCCTCGACCGTCAGCTCGGGATAATACTCCATACGGAACACCTCCGACGTGCAAGCAGGCTTCGTGTCGTCCATGCTGACACTGGGCAAGCCAGCTATCAGATAATAGTAGTTTTTGCCCATTGCTTAAAACAACATCTCCACTAGCTGTGGACGGAGGAATGACTTGAAGAAGTTCTCGAATTCTTCTTCACCGAAGTTCATCTTGTATGAACCGTCGGCAGGAGCTATCGTGAACAGCGTCTTTTGTCCATTGACCTCGTTGATGGTAACGCCCTTGTCCAGCAGCGCCTTAGCATGTTTGGCGAAATATGCTTTCAGCGAAGCGGCATCAGCGGTACTGATGGTAGCACCCTTCTCGCCGAATTGCTCAGCCATCGCCACGATGAACTTACCCATCACGTCCTTATCATTGATAGCACTCTTCACGGATTCCTTGACAACGGTATCGGAAATCAGCGTTGCAACCTCGGACTTCAAGGCATTGACAGCCTGACCTGCAAACAGTTTCAACTCGGCTTGTGTGTGGGCAGCCAGTTCTTCGTTTGCCTTCTTGGCAGCAAGTTTGGAAGTTTCAGCCTCACGGCGGGCTTCGGTCACGATGGACTCAGCTTGACGGCGGGCTTCCTCAACGATACGCTGAGCCTCTTGCTGGCCCTTCTCCACACCGTCGCGGAACATCTTGTCGGTAAGCTCTTGAATATTCTTTTCCATTGAACTATAGTTTTTTAGTTTATTCTCAGACAAAATTCGCCGCGAAGGTACACATTTTTCCGCAATAAGCCAACAAAAAGCGTTAAAAAAGCACTCACATCCTCCTTTCCTCGAAATTACTTTTTTCTAATTCCTAATTCCTATTTTTATTTGTGCTATCTTTGCGCCAGAAAAAAGAGCTTCATATGAAGAAAGTACTCCTTATTTATACGGGCGGCACCATTGGTATGATTCAGAATCCCCAGTCGGGTGCCCTTGAGAATTTCGATTTTGCCCAACTGCTCAGCCACGTGCCCGAACTACGCCAACTGCCCGTCCAGATTTCCACACGCACCTTCGAACCGCCCATCGACTCTAGCGACATGAATCCCTCCAGGTGGGCTGAGTTGGTGCACATCATCGATGAAAACTACGACAGATTTGATGGCTTTGTCGTACTGCACGGCACAGACACCATGGCCTTTACAGCCTCGGCGCTCAGTTTCATGCTCGAGGGTTTGGCAAAGCCCGTCATCCTCACTGGCAGCCAGCTTCCTATCGGCATGCTGCGTACCGACGGTAAGGAGAACCTCATCACTTCCATTGAGATTGCGGCTGCCACACGTCCCGATGGCACACCCCGTGTGCCGGAGGTCTGCGTTTTCTTCCACGAAAAACTGATGCGCGGCAATCGCGTCACCAAGTCAAGTGCCGATGAATTTGATGCATTCGAGTCGTTCAACTACCCCCACCTTGCTACAGCGGGCGTGGACATCACCTACAACGACAAGCAAATCCTCCACAGAGACAAGGATAAGGGACTTACGCCTCACTATACACTTGACACCAACCTCATCATCTTCTCCCTTTTCCCCGGCATACGCCCCGACATCGTCCGCGAGGTGCTCTCCTCCCCCACCCTGAAGGGCATCATATTCCGCACCTTCGGCTCCGGCAACGCACCCCAGCAGCCATGGCTCGTGGAGCAGCTTGCCGAGGCTACCCGTGCAGGCAAGGTCATCGTCAACATCACCCAGTGTACGGGCGGCAGCGTCATGATGCGCCGCTACGAGACTGGGCTTCAGCTCATCGAAGCCGGTGTAGTCAGCGGACAAGACAGTACCGTCGAGGCTGCACTTACCAAGCTCATGTACCTTTTTGGGCAGCATCTTACTCCCAACGAAATCCGTCGACAGATGGCCCGTTCACTCGCTGGAGAAATCACCATGTCCCCCAAAGAATGAAGTCATGAACCAGACACCTGAAACCAACAACCCTTTCCTCTCGCCATACCCCACGCCCTTCGGTGCCGTGCCTTTCGAGGACATACGGCTTGAACACTTCGAGCCTGCCCTGATGGAGGGCATCCGACAGGACAATGAAGATATCCGCTCCATCACCGACACAACGGAAGCGCCTACGTTCGACAACACTATTGCGGCACTTGACTACTCAGGCGAACTGCTCGATGAAGTCAGCACCGTATTGGGTAACCTCGACGAAGCAGAAACCAGCGACGAAATGCAGGAACTGGTACTGCGCATGACGCCCGTCCTCACCGAACACGACAACGACATTTCGCTCAATCCAGCCCTGTTCGAACGGGTGAAGTGTGTCTATGAAACGGCCGACAGAAGCAAGCTCAGC
Source organism: Bacteroidales bacterium UBA1189 (assembly GCA_002309805.1). Taxonomy (GTDB): domain Bacteria; phylum Bacteroidota; class Bacteroidia; order Bacteroidales; family Bacteroidaceae; genus UBA1189. The sequence goes on from DBYJ01000049.1 coordinate 24,520, forward strand.
ATCGAGCAACAGCGCCTTTTGGATGACACCTACCGTTCGTTTATCCGTAGCGGGGCGGGGCTCAGCGACAAGGATAAGCAGACGTATCGCCGGCTCACCGCAGCACTGGCAAAGGCCACCGTACGCTTCGACCAGAATCACCTGAAGGCCACAAATGCATTCCGCCTGAACGTCGCCGACAAGAGCCGTCTGGAGGGCATCCCCGTAACGGCGCTCACCCAGGCGGCTGAGGAGGCCAGGCACCGCAAGGAGGCAGGTTGGACGTTTACACTTCATGCCCCCAGCTACGACCCCTTCATGACCTACTGCCAGGACCGCGATTTGCGCCGCGAACTCTACATTGCCTATAACACACAGGCCATACAAGGCAAGACGAGCAATGTGGAGATTGTGCGGCAAATCGTCAATCTGCGACTGCAACTGGCGCAGCTACTGGGGTACAGGAACTATGCCGACTACATTCTTGAAGAGCGGATGGCTGAGGATATCGGGCATGTCAGGACCCTGTACGAAAAGCTGTTGGAAGCCTATCTTCCCGCTGCACGGCGCGATGTGGAAGCTGTGCGCCAGAAAGCCCGCGACGAAGAGGGCGAGGCCTTCGAGCTGATGCCGTGGGACTATGCCTTCTATGCCGAACGTCTGCGCAAGGCTTTGTATGACTTTGACGAAGAGAAGCTGCGGCCCTATTTCAAGCTGGAGAACGTCATCGAGGGCGTTTTCGGGCTGGCTGTCCGCCTCTATGGCATAACTTTCCGCGAGAACGGGGCCATCCCCGTCTTTCATCCCGACGTCAAGGCCTATGAGGTACTTGACGCTGACGGCACTTTCCTTGCCATCCTCTATGCCGACTTCTTCCCCCGCGAGGGCAAGAGCGCCGGAGCATGGATGACGAACTACAAAGACCAATGGCGGGACGATGACGGCACCGATCATCGCCCCCACGTATCCATCACCACCAACTTCACCAAGCCCACAGCCGACAAGCCCGCCCTGCTCACCTATGACGAGGTGGAGACATTCCTCCATGAATTCGGACATGCCCTGCACGGCATCTTCTCTGCCACGCACTACCCCTCGCAATGCAGCCCTGACGTGGCGTGGGATTTCGTGGAACTGCCCTCGCAGCTGATGGAGAACTTCGGCAGGGAGCGAGCGTTCCTCCACACCTTTGCCCGCCATTACGAGACCGGCGAATTGATTCCCGACGAGCTTATCGACAGCCTTGTACGTGCCAGGAACTTCGGGTGTGGCTATGCCTGCATCCGCCAGGTGAGCTTCGGACTGCTCGATTTCGCCTGGCACACCCGCACCGAGCCATTCGAGGGCGATGTCATCCGCTACGAGAAGGAAGCCTTCGCCCCCACCCGACTGCTGCCCGACGTTCCCGGCACCTGCATGAGCGTGCAGTTCGGCCACATCATGTCGGGGGGCTATGCGGCTGGCTACTACAGCTATAAATGGGCCGAGGTGCTCGATGCCGATGCCTTCTGCGTCTTTGCAGCCGACGGAGTCATCAGCCCCAGCGTAGCCGAACGTTTCCGCAAGGAGATACTCAGCAAGGGCGACAGCGAACATCCCATGACACTCTACAAAGCCTTCCGTGGCCAAGAGCCCTCGATTGACGCCCTACTGCGCCGCGACGGTATCAGCGAATAGGAAAGCAGAGGCAACGATTCAACTTTCCAAAAAAATTCCACTATATATTTGCTTTTTCCCTCGGCTCACCCTATCTTTAACGGGACTTAGTCCCGTTTTAGGTACTCATGTTCGGAAAAACGCAAATAAATTTGCTTATTCACTCGCTTAATCGTACCTTTGCAAACTTGATACATAGTATCGATTACAATTATGGAAAAATTCGACAAACGCTACATGCTCATGGCCTCCATCTGGGCTGGTAACAGTTACTGCCAGCGACGCAAGGTGGGTGCTCTCATCGTCAAGAACAAAATGATCATCTCGGACGGCTACAACGGCACGCCCACGGGATTTGAAAATATCTGCGAGGACGAAAACAACGTCTCGAAGCCCTACGTGCTCCATGCCGAGGCCAATGCCATCACCAAGATAGCCCGCTCGCACAACAGCAGCGACGGCGCCACGCTCTACGTGACCGCCTCGCCCTGTATCGAATGTGCCAAGCTCATCATCCAGTCAGGCATCCGCCGCGTTGTCTATGGCGAGCAGTACCGCCTCACCGACGGCATCGACCTTCTGAAACGGGCCGGCATCGAGATAGTCCACCTGCCCCTCGAAGAGTGTCAATAATCCATCTGACGATTTACCACTTACCATCACTATGAAATCATTCTGGCCCAAAGCGCTGGCTATCGTCCTCAGCGCACTGTGCATTTATATCGCCGTCCTGCTCACCCGCAACTTCACGCCGCGTGTCATTAACCTCCAGCGCACCGGCAAAATCGAAGGTCTGCTGAAGCTTGTGGAGAAAAACTATGTCGACACCGTCAACATCGATGCGCTCATCGAGAAGGCTATGCCGCGGGTACTGGCTGAACTCGACCCACACTCTGTCTATATCCCTGCTGAAGACCTCGAGCAAACTAACAGCGAGCTGGCAGGCAGTTTCAGCGGCATCGGCATACAGTTCACGATACAGAGTGACACCATCTATGTAAGCAACATCATCCACGGAGGCCCCGCTGAGAAAGTCGGTCTCTTCCCCGGCGACCGTATCGTCACCATCGACGACAGCCTCTTCGTCGGGAAGAAACTCACCAACGAAAGCGCTATGAAGCACCTCAAAGGCCCCAGCGGCACCACAGTCAACGTCGGCGTCAAGCGCGGAAGCGAAACGGAGCTCATCCCCTTCTCCATCGTCCGCGGCAACATCCCCGTCAAAAGTGTCGAGGCAGCCTACCTTATCAACGACAAATGGGGACTGCTCTATATCACCAAATTCGGTGAAACCACCTATGCCGAGACTCTTCTCGCCATCGTCACCCTGCTCCAAAAGGGCATGGAGGGCATCATCATCGACCTTCGCGACAACAACGGGGGCTATATGGGTGCCGCCATGCAGATGCTCAACGAATTCCTCCCCAAGGGGCAGACTATCGTCTATACCGAGGGCGAGCACTCGCCACGTCACGACTACAAAGCCGATGGTTCAGGCTCATGCAAGGAGTTGCCCATCGTCGTCCTCACCGACGAGAGCAGCGCTTCAGCCAGCGAAATCTTCGCCGGAGGCATTCAGGACAACGACCGCGGCACCATCGTCGGACGCCGCACATTTGGCAAGGGACTTGTCCAGCAGCCGTTTGAATTCTCCGATGGCTCTGCTGTCCGTCTGACCGTGGCCCGCTATCATACCCCCAGCGGACGCTGCATCCAGAAACCCTACAGCAGCGGCGATGACGAGGACTACCAGCTCGACATCCTCACCCGCTACGAGCATGGCGAGTTCTTCTCCTCCGACAGCATTCGTCAGGACACCACCGAAACCTTCCGTACCCTCGGAGGTCGTACCGTCTACGGCGGCGGAGGCATCATGCCCGACATCTTCGTGCCGCAGGACACCACGGGATTCAACAACTACTACACCGCCCTCTCCCGCAGCGGCTTATTCCGTTCCTACACGTTCAACTATACCGACAAGAACCGCTCTACCCTCTCGAAGTACACTGACTATCCCTCGCTGCTCAACTACATGAAATCCTCCTCTGTCCTGGAAGGATTCTACAATGCCGCCACCAGCAAGGGCGTCCGTACCCCCTCGGCAGCTGAGCGCGCGGAAGCTAACAAGAATGTTGAAACCGTCGTCTATGGCAACATCATCTACAACATGCTCGGCATGGACGAGTATATCCAGTTCCTCAACAGCACCGACCCCGTCGTGCTCCGCGCAGTTGAAGTTCTTGAGCGAGGCGAAAGCAAACCAGTTTAAAACTTAAGAATTAGGAATGAAGAATAAGATACAATTCCAATGCGACTATAACGAGGGAGCGCACCCTCTCATCCTTCGGCGGCTTGCCGAAACCAACTACGTCCAGACTCCCGGCTATGGTGAGGACGAATTCTGTGCTCATGCCCGCGAACTCATTCGTAGTGCCTGCAAAGCCCTTGAAGCCGACGTCCACTTCCTCGTAGGAGGCACACAAACCAATGCCACCGTCATCGCCTCCGCTCTCCGCCCCCATCAGGGCGTGCTCTGTGCTGAAACGGGGCATATCAACGTCCACGAAACAGGAGCTGTCGAACATACTGGCCATAAAGTGCTTGCCCTGCCCGCTACTGACGGAAAAATCACCGCTACCCAAGTAGCTGAAGCCCTGCAGGGACATCACGACGACGTGAATTTCGAGCACATGGTTCAGCCGGGCATGGTCTATATCTCCCTCCCGACAGAATTTGGCACCGTCTACTCGCTGGCTGAACTCACAGCCATCAGCGATGTTTGCAGGAAATGGAATGTTCCCTTGTTTGTGGATGGAGCCCGACTCGGCTACGGTCTGATGTCGCCCCGTTGCGATGTTACCCTCCCCGACCTTGCCCGTTTAGCTGACGTCTTCTACATTGGCGGCACAAAACAAGGCACACTTTTTGGCGAAGCCGTCGTCATCACCGCCGATTCCTTGAAGCGCGACTTCCGTTACCACATTAAGCAGAACGGCGGCATGCTGGCAAAGGGACGTCTGCTGGGCATTCAGTTCGAGACGCTCTTCACCGACAACCTCTACTTCGACATGGCTTCCCGTGCCATCCGTCTGGCGCAACGAATCCACGATGCCTTTGCCGTCAAGGGTATTCCCTTCCACGTCGATAGTCCCACGAACCAACAATTTCCCATCCTTACGGAAAGCCAACGCGAGGCCCTTGACCGTGATTTCGTGTCCGACTTCTGGTGCCGTCTTGACGAAAACCATTGCTGCGTCCGCTACTGCACCAGCTGGGCTACAAAGGATGAGGCCGTTGACCGCCTTGTTGCCGCCATCCAGAACCTTTGATTGTTTAGTCCTACATTATTATATTGAATCATGCCTTCCTTCGACGACGTCTTCCATCGTCTCTCCGCCCGCTGCTCTATTACCGAGCTTTGCTTGTCTGACATCCAAAAGAAGCTGGATGCCACGGAACTCACGGACGAAGAGAAGGAGCGCATCATCCGTCGTCTGCTCGATGAGGGCTATGTAGACGAAGCACGTTATGCCTGTGCGTTCGTTCGCGACAAGTTCCGCTTTAGCGGATGGGGAAGGGTGAAGATTGCCCAAGGTTTGCGCGCCAAGCAGATTTCCTCTGCCGATATTCAGGAAGCCCTGAAGGAGATTGACGAAGAAGACTATTGCCGTGCCCTACGCGATGCTATAACAGCGAAACGCCGCACGCTTCGAGGGGCATCGGACTACGAAAAGAACGCCAAGCTTATCCGCTTCGCCCAGAGCCGAGGCTACGAAATGGCAGTCATTCTGAAAGAAATAAAAGGGAATGACGGCGATTGGGACTGACATCAGGATGCTGTTGTTTCCCCGTTTCTGCAAAGTATGCGGGAACAAGCTGGGCAAAAGCGAAGATCATATCTGCACCGTATGTCTGCGACAACTGCCAATGACGCACTACGACCCCATGGCGCTGAATCCCGTCATGCAGCACTTTGTGGGATTTCCCGCTGTACAGCATGCATCGGCTTTCTATTTCTATACCCATGGCAACAAATACACCTCGTTGATTACCCAATCCAAATACTCCGACAAGCCGGAAATCGGGCAGTATTTGGGACGTTTGGCAGCCTCAGAACTGGAGAAAAGCGGCTTCTTCGAGGGTATCGACTGCCTGATTCCCGTCCCGCTGTCACGATGGAGACGATGGAAGCGAGGCTACAACCAGAGCGAATGGATTGCACGTGGACTTGCCGAGGTTGCCCGGCTACCCCTTACGACAGATAATCTCATACGCGTCAAGCACAACGAAACGCAGACACACATGACTCGCGACGAGCGTTGGAAGAATGTTCAGGGCATCTTTGCCGTTCGTCATCCCGAGCGTCTAGCAGGACGTCATGTGCTAATCGTTGACGACGTCATCACTACGGGTGCTACCCTGATGTCGTGCGCCGAAACGCTTTCAAACGCTGTCCCCGACATCCGCATCAGCATCTTCACACTTGCCGCTGCGCAAAACGATTAATCCTCATTTTCTGCAAATCACGATTCGGGGCTTGCCGTACATATCCTCCTTCAGCGCAACATCCCGATATCCCCAAAGACGGAACAACGTGGCTGTCTCCATGCCAAAGGCGCTGTTGATTTCCACAGCTATCCACCCTCCGTCGACCAGCACTTCCGTCTGCCCCAGCCTTGCCAGCGCACGATAGAAGATGAGGGGGTCGTCATCGGGCACGAACAGGGCTTGCGACGGCTCCCACGCCGTCACGCGCTCCTCCATCGCCATCCGCTCACACTCCCTGACGTAGGGAGGATTAGAGACAATGCACGCACACCCTTTGGGCAGTATCTCCATTATATTGTTGACTCGTTGACCCGTTGACTTATCGACTATTTCAAGCACATCTGCCCGAAGGAACTGCACCTTCACTCCTGCCCTCTCCGCGTTTTCACGCGCCACTTCCAACGCCTCCTCCGACACGTCAAGAGCCGTCACCTCGGCCTCCTTCAACGCTTTCGCCAGCGCAATCGCAATACATCCGCTCCCTGTGCCAACGTCCAAGATACGAACGGCTCGTCCGGNNCGTCCGCCCGCCAAATGTAAAGAGGCGACACGTCGCGTCTCCTCTACCAACTCTGCGGTTTCAGGGCGGGGAATAAGCACCCGCTTGTCAACCTTCAGCTCCAATCCCGCAAACGGAGCCGTGCCCAGCACATATTGCAGCGGCTCGCCCTTCTGCAAACGCCCGACAGCCTCGTCGAGCCATGCCTTCTGCTCTTCACTCAGCGACACGCTTTCACCCAACAAGAACGAGGTTTCGCCTATGCCCAGCCCCTCCACACAAAGCGCGCGAATCACCGTACGGAGTTCATCGTCAGCGTATAGCCCGTCCAGCGCCATACTGATTTTATTTGTCAGTTGCTTCATACCGCGAAGGTACGGCTTTTTCCCTTCTTTAGCAAAAAAGAAAACATCTTTCTTATAATCCATGGAACTTATCTGCAAGAATGACGAACGAAAACGCAGTTAAAAATCAGTTTTTATTTGCTTTTTCGCTCGGCTCACCCTATCTTTGCGGAGAAATCAAGAATAAGATGAAACGCCTGCTCATCGCGCTCCTGTTGCTCTCATTTCTTACCGTTTCGTCAAGAAACGAGAAGTACATTGTCCACTACGCCATCAAGCTGGCGGGGGTAACGTGCGACAGGGATTGCGGTTTTCAGCAAAAGATTGTTGGGGACAAATTCCACGACACCGAAGGCGTGCCCTACGTCCGCTATCGCTATGCTGACGATGTGATGAACATCACCTGGCACGCGTCTGACAACGCCTTCGACTACAACATCATCAACAAGACAGATTCCGCCATGGCCATCCACACCAGCCGCATCTTTGCCCGCGACTGGGACGACCACCCGACGAGCTTCGGCTACTCGCTGGAAAGGCCCTGGTCACCCGCCATCTGGTCAATCCCTTCGGGGACGGTGGCGAGCGGATTCCTCATCCCTCTGGGCAACTATCCCGACCGTCCCTTGCTGCCCAACACCTACTCCACCCGCAGACGCGCCGAACGGGAGAGCCGCAAGTTCATCGGAAAAACATTCCGAATGCTCTTCCCCGTCCAAGTGGGTACGGAGGTATACAAATACCGATTCACCTTTGTCGTCGACAACATTTCTGCCATAACCGAGTGGAATGAGGCCGAGCAACAGGACACAGACGACGAATCGAAAGTCGTCCGCAATGGCGAAATCGAAATCTACTCCCCTCGCAGCATGAAGGAAAAGGGTGTAGCGGCACCCGTCGCGCCCAACAATTCCAAGCCAATCTACGCCCCGCTGATGGAGCGCAACGACAAGCCCACCGGCCTGCTGGTCGACCTGCTGAAGAGAGCTTCGCTTATCAATTACTTCAACCAGCATTGCCAGCAGGAGAAAGTCTATCTGCACCTCGACAACACGGCGTACTTCCAGGGCGAGACCATCTGGTATGCCGCCAACGTGGTGGATGCCGCTACGGGCGGCGAGGCTGCCAGCAAGGTGCTCTACGTGGAGCTGCTATCGCCCACGGGCGTCGTCCTCAAGCAGCAGAAGCTGAAGGTGGTTGACGGGCGTTGTCACGGCTCGTTCCCCCTCATCGACACCTCCGTCGAAGAAGCCGTCGCCCTTCGCGGAGCCATCGGCTACCCAAGCGGCTACTACCAGATCCGCGCCTACACCCGCGCCATGCTCAATTTTGATGATGCCGCCATCTTCTCGCGCGTCATACCCGTCTATAAGGCTCCCGAAAAGGAGGGCGAATACGACAATCCCGTCATGCGCCAATATAATGGCAAGGAGACTAATCGCCCCGAACTGACAAAAACTGACCGTCCGAAAGCGCTGAATGTCCAGTTTTTCCCCGAGGGCGGACATCTGATTGCCGGCGTCGAGTGCCGTATCGCCTTCAAGGCTACCGACGAGCACGGACACGGCGTCGACATCGAAGGCATAACGGATGCCGAAGGCAATGCCCTCACCATCCCCCTCCAGCACAACGGCATGGGCAGTTTCCTCTTCCTGACCACCGACGAGAAAAGAGGCGAGAACGTACGCGTGCGCTACGGAGGAAAGAACTACATCTTCCCCCTCCCTATCGCCGAGCGCAAGGGCTGCGCGCTGCAAATCAATTCCTCCGCAACGGAAGACATCTCCATTTCCGTTTCTGCCCGCGCCCTTGATGCCGACAGCGTGCTGGCCTACACCATCACCAATCACGGGCAACTCTGCGCCTTCGACACCCTTCACATCGCCTGTCCGCCAGAGCCTGTACTCGGCTACACCGTTGTCAGCATTCCCCACATCATCATCCCCGCCGACGCTCTTCCCGTAGGCGTCTGTCAGTTTACGCTCTATAATCCTGCGGGCGACATCTATGCCCAGCGCCTCTTCTTTGTCGATGGTGAAATCCCCACCCAGACTCTCTCCGTTACTACCGACCATGCTGATATTCACCCCTTCGACGAAATCCGACTGAATTTGCAAGCCTCATCTAAATCCTCCCCTGAAGGGAAGGACTTTAAGTCACCCTTCCTTCAGGAGGGGAAGGGGGAGCCCCTTACCTTCTCGCTTGCTGTGCGCGATGCTGCCGACTATGGTACCGCCTATCGCGACGACATCCGCACCTATATGCTCCTCTCCTCTGAACTGAAGGGATTGATAGAAGAGCCTGGGTGGTACTTTGAAGCCTCACCCCAACCCTCCCCTGAAGGGAAGGGAGCGGCGAGCGGAGGTAATCAGGTCACCCCTCCTTCAGGAGGGGCTGGGGGGAGGCTTGATGCTCTCGACCTCCTTATGCTCGTGCAGGGCTGGACGCGCTACAACTGGCGTCAGATGGCAGGCGTGGAGCCTTTCAAAATCCGCCATTATACCGAAGGACAGCTCGTGGTTGACGGCTGGGCCTTCAGCCGTATTAAGGAGACGCCCCTTGCCGATGTGAAGATTGCCGTCCGTCTCACCTCGCAAGACCGCCAACACAGGCAGCAGACTACCGTCACTACCGACAGCCTCGGCTATTGGAGCGTAGGAGTAGAGGACTTCGAGGGCGAATGGGACCTCTATATGGAGACCCATCAGCAGGGAGGCCAAAAGGGCGATAAAACTACCCGCGTCCGACTGGAGCGCTCGTCAAAGCCTGCTCTCTATGCCTACACGCCTATTGAAACTTGGCTGCCGACTTACGCCTGGAACCCCGACAAAATGCTCACCGTGCAGCAGGCAAGGGATTCCGAGTACCAAATGCCCTCCGATTCGCATCTGCTGCAGGAGGTAGAAGTCAGAGGCCAACGCAAGTATATCGACTACTACACCTTCAAGGCCTTCGACGCCCATAAAGATGCCGAACTGATGTTGGACGAAGGGGGCTACACCTACAAGGTCATGGATTACCTGCGAGACAAAGGCTACGCTGTCCAGCTTCCCGACGGACAAACGTTTGAAGACTTTATGATCGATTATGACAGGAATCCAGAAAAAAGACGTTTATACCCCAACATGGAAGAGGTTCCTGATACATTTGACTTTATGTCGCGCACTATCTATTATCAATGGGTATCAGAACAAGCACCGATAAACGGACACCGCACTTTCTGGTTTATCAACAACGAGAAGAAAAATCGTACAGGGCCATCATTCTTTGATGGTTTTGAAATGGATATTGATGAAGTGAAGAGCGTCATCGTCTATGACGACCCACTCATGTTCTCCACCTTCCCAGCCGTTCGCGATTTCATGACGACCCCCCTTATCCGGGACTGTTTTGAAAAGCCCAAGTTAGAATTAGGATTTCCAGCCGGCTTGTATGTTGTGGAGATAGAAATGAATCCCGCCCGCCTGCGTCGTACCGTAGCAGATAAGAACGCCCGCTCCACCACATTCTCGGGCTACTCGCCTGTTGTGGAGTTTTACGCCCCCACCTACCCCACCGGCCCCATTCAAGGAGACAAGGACTACCGCCGCACGATTTACTGGAATCCAGAAGTCACTACCGATGCCGATGGCCACGCCTCCGTCACGTTCTACAACAACGGCTACAGCCGCGCCCTCACCATCTCCGCCGAAGGTCTCACCCCCGACGGCGTTCCGATTATTAACCAATAACCCATGAAACGTTTCGTCCTTTTCCCTATGCTGTATCTCTGCGCCACGCTTATGGCGCAGACGGAGGGCGACGTGGCTCAGCTGGTGACGTATGCTGCGCGCATCAACTACTTCAACCGCCTCTGCCCACAGGAGAAGGTCTATCTGCATCTCGATAACACGGCATACTTCCAGGGTGAGACCATCTGGTATGCCGCCAACGTGGTGGATGCCACTACGGGAGGCGAGGCTGCCAGCAAGGTGCTCTATGTGGAGTTGCTCTCGCCTACGGGCGTGGTGTTGAAGCAGCAGAAGCTGAAGGTGGTTGACGGACGTTGTCACGGTTCGTTTTCCCTTATTGATTCGTCAGTCGAGGAGGCTGTGAAGATGCGCGGCGCCATCGGCTACCCCAGCGGCTACTACCAGATCCGCGCCTACACCCGCACGATGTTGAACTTTGACGATGCAGGCATCTTCTCGCGCGTCATCCCCGTCTATAAGGCTCCCAAGAAGGAGGGCGAATACGATGATCCCGTCATGGAGCGGTACACCTATCACGAAGTGAACCGTCCTGACCCGAAGCGCTCGGAAAAGTTGGACAAGTTCAACATGGCCTTCTACCCCGAGGGCGGACACCTCATCAGCGGCCTTCCCTGCCGCATCGCCTTCAAGGCTACCGACAAGCAGGGGCATGGCGTCAGCATCGATGCCTTGACGGATGCCGACGGAAACACGCTCGCCATCCCTCTCCAGCATGGCGGCATGGGCAGCTTCATCTTCACCCCTGGGGAGAAAACGCAGAAAGTCCGCGTTGTCTATGAGGGAAAGAAATACTCGTTCACGTTGCCCGAACCCGAGCCGGAAGGATGCACGCTACAGGTTTTGAGGTCAACGGACGGAGCAGCGAGAGCAAAGATGTGCTTGCACAATCTCAGCCGAGTCGCGACGGACGAAGAGCGAAGCTCAACAAGTCAACAAGTCAACGAGTCAACGAGTGGAGATAGTCTTATCGTCCACTTTGCTGCCGCGGGGAGTCCCTCGACCAAGCTGCTGGGCTATACCCTTACCTCGCAGGGACGGTGCCACGTTGTGGATACTCTCACCATCGGCACGCGAGGCTGCACCCGTACCATCGCTACCGCATCACTTCCCACGGGCGTCTATCAGCTGACGCTCTTTGATGCCGACGGTGCCATCTATGCCCAGCGCCTGCTCTTCATCGACAACGGCATCCAAACCGAAACCATTTCCGTTACCACCGAGAATACCGACATCCATCCCTTCGACGAGATAAGGCTGAATTTGCAAGCCTCATCTAAATCCTCCCCTGAAGGGAAGGACTTTAAGTCACCCCTCTTTCAGGAGGGGAAGGGGGAGGCTCTCACCTTCTCTCTCGCTGTGCGTGATGCGGCTGACTATGGCACCGCCTATCGCGACGACATCCGCACCTATATGCTCCTCTCGTCTGAACTGAAAGGACTGATAGAAGACCCCGGGTGGTACTTTGAAGCCTCACCCCAACCCTCCCCTAAAGGGAAGGGAGCGGCGAGCGGAGGTAATCAATTCACCCCTCCTTCAGGAGGGGAGGGGGAGGCTACTCCTTTAGGGGGGAGGCTTGATGCTCTCGACCTCCTCATGCTCGTGCAGGGCTGGACACGCTATAATTGGCGGCAGATGGCGGGGGTGGAGCCGTTCAAAATCCGCCATTATACCGAAGGACAGCTCGTGCTCGACGGCTGGGCCTTCAGCCGTATCAAGGAGACACCCCTCGAGGGGGTGAAGATTGCCGTACGCCTCACCTCGCAAGACCGCCAGCATAGGCAGGAGACTACCATCACGACGGACAGCCTCGGCTACTGGAGCATAGGTGTGGAGGACTTCGAGGGTGAATGGGACCTCTATATGGAAACCCGTCAGCAGGGCGACCAGAAAGGCGATAAGACCACGCGCGTCCGTCTGGAGCGCTCGTCAAAGCCCGCCCTTTATGCGTACCAGCCCGTCGAAAAATATATCCCCGATGATAGGTGGAATGCCTCAGACATTGAGATGGTCAAGGAAATGGAGGACTCTCTTGTGCTTCCCTCTGATGCCCACTTGCTACAGGAGGTAGAAGTGCAGGGACGACGAAAATACATCGACTATTACACGTTCAAGGCCTTTGATGCAGCGAAGGATGCCGAACTGATGCTGGATGAAGGAGACTACACCTACAAGGTTGTGGACTACCTTCGCGACAAAGGCTATGATGTCACCTTTCCTGTTGGAGAAAACTTTGAATCCTTTATATCAAGATATAACCATGACGATTGGTTATCATGCCCACCTCTGGAAGAAATCAATGGGCCAGACTCTATGGTGTCGCGTACTATCTATTACCAGTGGCTATCAATACAATCCCTTATAAACGGAGTTCGTACCTTTTGGCTTATTAAAGACGGTAAGAGAGACCGTACCGGACCGTCGTTTTTTGACGGCTTTGACTTGGATTTGGAGGAGGTAAAGAGCATTATTGTCTATGATGACCGGAACTTGTTCTCTTCTTTCCCTGCCATTCGTGATTTATTTACGAATCGCCTTATTCGGAAGTTCGAAAGACCTCATAAATATCTAGGACTTCCAGCTGGCTTATATATAGTGGAACTTGAGCTAAACCGTAAGCGTCGCACACGTGTAAAGAAGAACGCCCGCACCACCTCCTTTGAAGGCTATAGTCCCGTCGTGGAGTTCTACGCCCCCACCTATCCCAACGGCCCTGTGCAGGGCGACAAGGACTATCGCCGCACGATTTACTGGAATCCAGAAGTCACTACCGATGCCGATGGCCACGCCTCCGTCACGTTCTACAACAACGGCTACTCTCGCGCCCTCACTATCTCCGCCGAAGGCCTCACCCCCGACGGAGTACCGATTATCAACCAATAATCCGCTTGAACAGGTAAATGTAAGATTTTTGTAAGGTTTTTTTCTTGGTTTATCCACTCGAATACGCTACTTTTGCCCACGAAATGTTTAATAATATTACTTATAAAAATGAATTTTATGTCTTTGTTTAAGAAAAACTTCTATGTAGTACTTGTGTTGGCGGTCTCTTGGTTCTTTGTTAGCTGCAAAGCCGAGACTGACAAAGATGGTTCTAAAGGAGAACTGTCTATAGCTTCCGATAAAAACACTTCGAATTTGGCTGAAAGTTGGAGAAATCCAAAAACATTTCCCGAGTCGGTGTTTATGATTCCAGACAGTATAGCAACGGAGGAACAACGTGCCTTGAAACAATCCGTTTTTTCGATGTTAATTTCAAAGAAACACGTCGTAATGAGAAATGGGCAAATTGTGTTTGTTGCAGACGAGAATACATTGAAAGATTTTGGTATTCCTCCTACTTATTTACCTATTATAAAGGAGTCGTTGGCTCAGACAAACAATAGTCTGCGTGAATGGATGAAAGAAGGCGCTATTTCTCCTGAGTATTTGGATAGTGTTTTCTTAAAACGTTCAATATAATATGAGCCCGTTCAGGGTGGGACAGCAATTTTCTAAAGCTTGAACGGAACCGAAAAAAATATAATGACGATGTAAATAAGTACATCCCTTTTTTCCATAAGCTTATTATCTTTCTTTGAGGCGCGGCATGCCGCGCCTCTTTTTGCGTTTCCACCATCCTTCGGCCGAGGATTGCCGTATTGAATGGAGATGCCATTATCCCATCTGAAAAAAGACTTTTTCCGCCATGCGTAAAAGGCTCGTTTTCTGTACGGAATCAAAGGATAGAAAATTTTCATCGCAATGGTTAAAAGTTTTCACTGCGATGAAAGAAAGTTTTCACTGCAATGAAAGAATATTTTCACTGCAATGAAAGAATGTTTTCACTGCAATGATTAATTTTTTTCATTGCGATGAAAGATTCTTTTCATTGCGATGAAAAAAAAGTATTCTTTGATTTTATCATTCTGAAATCAGACAATACACTCATAGATATTCGAAACAAAAGAAAAAAAGTGGAGACGCGGCTTTCCACGTCTCCACAAAACTAGCTGTCTGACTAAATCCTATCCTTAGCTGAACCAACGGACGTAGCAGAAATCCTGCCGATGCACAAGGTCAGCATGCTTGGGATAGAGGCGGTAGGCCGTCTTGAAGGTACCGGCATTGTTCATCTCGTGGATAGCCTCGAAGGTGTAGATATTGTTCTCACGACGGACAAGGTTGAGCGGCTCCACCTTATAGATGTGCTCGACACCCTCGGCATCGGTAGTGATAGTGACAAGTTCGACACCCACGGCATCGTCAAGCCCCTTCTCGTCCAGCACAACCTGAATGGTGTGGCCCTTGCCGTTGTGGATGCCCTCTTCCATCTCGTCGAAGCGGGTGCAGCTGATAATCTCGATGCCATCCCAACGCTGAGCAACGGTTTCCTTCCAAGCAGCCAATTCGCGAGCCTTTGCGCCGTTTCCAGCACTAAGGTAGTGGAAGCGCTTCGCCAGCGGATTGTAGAAACGGGTGTAGTAGTCGTCAAGCTGACGCTTCATGGTGTAGTGCGGGGCAATCTGGGCAATGCTGTTCTTCATCGTCTGCACCCAGCCTTCGCTGAAGCCCTGCGGGCCACGACCGTAGTAGAGGGGCAGGATTTCATTCTCCAGCATGCTGTAGATGGTGGCAGCATCCAGCTGATCCTGATAGTCCTGATTGGCATAGGTGCGACGCTCCGTCAGAGCCCAGCCGGCACCCTCGCGATAGCCTTCGTACCACCAGCCGTCCTTGACGGAGAAGTTGATGACACCATTCATCAACGCCTTTTCGCCGCTGGTACCAGAAGCTTCCTGCGGACGGGTAGGCGTATTGAGCCAAATGTCAACGCCGCTGACAAGACGACGAGCGAGATTCATGTCGTAGTTCTCAAGGAAGATAATCTTGCCAAGGAACTCAGGACGACGACTGATGTCGATGATGCGCTTGATGAGCCCCTGCCCTGCTCCATCGTGGGGATGAGCCTTACCCGTGTAGATGAACTGCACGGGATAGTCGGGATTGTTGACAATACGAGCCAGACGGTCGAGGTCTGTGAAGAGCAAATGAGCACGCTTGTAGGTAGCAAAGCGGCGTCCGAAACCAATCAGCAGGGCGTTGGGGTTGATTTTGTTCATCAGGCTGACGACGCGGCTGGGGTCGCCCTGATTGCGAAGCCAGGTAGCGCGGAATTCCTCGCGGATGAAATCGACGAGCTTGCGCTTCAGGCCCATGTGGGTGTTCCAAATTTCCTCGTCAGGTACGCGGTAGATGGCTTCCCAGATGGAGGCATTCGACTGATCGCCCATGAACGACTTGTCGAAGTACTTCTTATAGAGCGAGCGCCATTCGGTGGCCACCCATGTGGGGAAGTGGACGCCGTTGGTGACGTAGCCCACGTGATTTTCCTCGGGGAAATAACCCTTCCAGATGCCGCTGAACATTTTTTTGCTGACGTCGCCATGGATAAGGCTGACGCCGTTGACTTCGCCGCAGGTGTTGCAGGCAAAGGTGCTCATGCAGAAGCGTTCGCCGCCGTCGCCCGGATTGGTGCGCCCCATGTCCATAAGCTCGGGCCACGTGATGCCAAGCTGCTCGGCATAGCCGCTGAGATACTTGCCGAAGAGCCCTTCGTCGAAATAGTCGTGTCCGGCAGGCACGGGGGTGTGGACGGTGTAGAGGCCGCTGGCACGTACGAGCTCCATAGCCTCGTTGAATGAATAGCCTTCGCGACGATATTCACAGAGACGATAGAGATTGCAAAGTGCTGCATGACCCTCGTTGCAATGATAGACATCCTTTGAGATGCCCAGCTGACGCAGGGCAATCATACCGCCAATGCCGAGCAGGATTTCCTGCTTCAGACGATTTTCCCAGTCGCCTCCGTAAAGCTGCCACGTGATGGGACGGTCGTACTCGCTATTGAGCTCATTATCCGTATCAAGCAGGTAAAGGGGCACGCGGCCTACCTGAGCCTTCCAAACGTA
Organism: Bacteroidales bacterium UBA1189; assembly: GCA_002309805.1. Classification (GTDB taxonomy): domain Bacteria; phylum Bacteroidota; class Bacteroidia; order Bacteroidales; family Bacteroidaceae; genus UBA1189. The sequence goes on from DBYJ01000049.1 coordinate 41,246, forward strand.
GGCATAGACGTGGTAATTAATATAAGGTACATCCACCACCATGGGCTGTCCGTTCTTATCGAAGACACGTTCAACGGGAATCTGGGCGAAGTTGGTAGGCTCGTAGGTGGCAATCTGCTGGCCATCCATTGAAAGGCTCTGGGTGAAATAACCCAGTCGGTAGAGGAAACCGACGGCGCACATATCGACGTTGCTGTCGGAAGCCTCCTTCAGATAGTCGCCGGCAAGGACGCCGAGACCGCCTGAATAGATATGGAGGCAAGCGTTCAAGCCGTACTCCATGCAGAAGTAGGCCACGCTGGGACGCTTGGCATCAGGCTTTTCAGACATATACTTTGTGAACTTATCCTGCACGCTCATCATCCGTCCGATGACCTCCTCGTCATTGGCGAGCTGGGCCATACGTTCAAAGCTGATGCGCTCCAACAATAGTACAGGATTCTTGCCGCTCTCTTTCCACAGTTCGGGATCGAGGCTCTTGAATAGGTCTCGGGCTTCGGGATTCCATGCCCACCAGAGGTTATGTGCCAATTCGTTGAGGAACGTCAGTTTTTCGGGCAGACGGCTCTTCACCGTAATCTCTTTCCAGTTCGGAGTGTTTGAGTTGCTTGTCTGTAGTTTCATTTGATTATCAAATAATTTAATTCCTTATTTCTATTATAAAAAATATCATTTTATTGCCCGCAATGCAAAATCGTATGCCTCGCGGTAGTAAGTAATGAATTCCTTCCAAAGCGCTTTTTTCGATAGCGCGGAAGCACTTGCTCGCATATTATTGACTCGTTCAGGCGAACAAGTAGCAAAGGCGCTGATGCATGCTACTATCTGCTCAGCTGCATCGTTGAAATTGCTGTCTGTACGGTGAACAACTTCCACGCCAAAATCCTTGTCAGCCATCAGTTTCGGGCTTGACTCGCGCACGGATTTCACCCAAAGGCCGAAACCTGCCAAATCGGTAGTAATGGTAGGCACATGGAAGGCTATACTTTCCAACGGCGTGTAGCCCCACGGCTCATAGTACGACGGATAGATGCCGATGTCATTACCTATGAGCAAGTCGTAGTAGTTGAGGTTGAAAAGGCCGTCCTTGCCATCCAGATAGCAGGGAACGAAAATAATGTTTACCTTGTCCATCACCTCAGGCCACGCATGCCAATGAGGGACGTTGATGAAGGCGATGACTTCACGCTTCAATCCACCACGCTCACCCAAACGCCGGAGCGATCCCAACAACAAGTCGAAGCCCTTGTTGCGGAACTCGAAACGCCCGCCTGTACCAATGATAAGTGCATCGTCGGAAAACGATTTACCTAGCAGATGGTTGGCTTTTTCAATCATGCACTTGCGGGCAGCACGACGACGCGCCGTAAAGGCAGCTCCTTTTGGGACGAAATCATCCTCAAAGCCATTCATCAGCACCACATCGGCGGGCTTCTCCAGCAGCTGCGCACATTCGCGGTTCGTAATCTCACTCACCGTTGTAAAGCAGTCAGCATGATGGGCAGCCTGCTTCTCGACGCTATGCTTCGACTCCATATTTAGTTCTCTTGCCATTTGGTCGCCGAAATAACCCGGCAAGTAGTCATAAAGAGGCTTATTGTTACCCGCGATACTACGCCCTATGCTCGTAGCATGGGTAGTGAACACGGTAGCAATCTCAGGAACGGCATGCTTTAGGAACATCATTCCCAATGCCGTCATCCACTCATGAGCTTGATAGATAACTCGGGGACATTTCGAAGAACTCGGATTAATCTGACGATTATTCTGAATCACATTGTGATAGAAACTTTCGACTACCTTTGCTGCTGCGTATGAGAACATACTGGCCTCGTCGTAATCGCCATAGGCATGTAGCGAATCCACGCCGAACAATTCCCACGCTTGGGCATAAATCTCATTCTTCTGGGCAAAAAAAGGATTGAAATCCACCAGAAAGGCCACAGGACTCCCAGGGATGTTCCATCGCCCTACTCTTACTTTTAATCCCTCTTCTTTTGCTATCTGTACCCAGTCAGCATAGAGAGTCGCGTCTTCCGCAAAAAGCGGATTCTCCTTTCCCTGCCAGAAGTCTGGTCCGATAAAAAAAAGATTCGGACAAATGGTTTCAAGTATGGTTTTAGCATGAGTGGACAGCACCGTATAGATGCCGCCCACTTTATTACATACTTCCCAACTGGCCTCAAAAACAAAATCGGGTTCTATATAGTTATTTTTCAAGCTGTTTCGAGTCGTCATAACCTCTTTTTTCATCACTCTGCTCATTTTGCGCTGCAAAATTACTTGAAATCGCTCGAAACACAAAATTTTATTTCGTTTTTCTATAAGGAGATTTTTCTATAACATCGTTGGCCTTTAACATAATAGTAAAAGAGCATCGTTTACACCGTATGTACAAAAAGACGAAGCAGGGCTCCGGTCTTTCGACCAGGGCCCTGCCCTCATGAAAAACGGCGGCT
>DBYJ01000031.1 GCA_002309805.1 Bacteroidales bacterium UBA1189
AGCCGCCGTTTTTCATGAGGGCAGGGTCCCGGTCGGAAGACCGGGGCCCTGCTTTGTTTTTTGCGTTATTTATAGAAAAAATGCTCTTTTGGGAAAAAATTAGAGGAAAAAGTGATGTGATATTACTTTTTTCGATATTTTTGCAGCTGAAACTATTAAAAAAGTGAATATGAAAAGAAATATTATTGTTGCATTAGTGATGCTGGCGCTGTGTGGGTGCAAAAAGAATGTTCCTGACGAAGCCGAGTATAATGAAAAAGCCAATGCTCTATTGCAAGTACAAACGCGAGCTGGCGAAACAGGTGAGGATGCGACTGTCAGTTATCCCGTTAACGTCTATGTCTTCCAAGAGGAACAATGCAAAGCTTTGCAGACCATTAGCGATACGGAACAGACCTTGAGCATCTCTCTTGAAGAGGGATTGTATACAGTATATGCTATCGGGGGCGCGTCGGAAACGGACTATGTGATTCCGTCAAAAGACAATGCAACACCCTCATCCATTATCGCTTTGCAAGATGGAAAGACTCTGACGGACCTCATGGCTGCCATGTCCACCGTGACACTTGTCGAAGGAGAGACGAATACTCTTACGTTGAGCATGGAGCGAAAGGTCATGCTCCTGCAAAGCGTCGTAATCAGCAATTTGCCAACATATGCTACGGCAGTATCTGTGTCCATCGCCCCACTTTGGCAAAACCTGACAATCGAAACTGAATTTACAGGTACGCAGGGAACGGCCAGAATTGCTTTAGCTAAGCAGGACGACGGCCGGACTTGGAAATCTACGTCAGAGGAATACTTGTTTCCACCCAGTACAACGACGGCAACCATTAGCGTGAGCCTCACCACCGCTGAGGGTACAAAGAGCTATTCCTATAATTCGTCGGGCAAATTGGAGGCCGGGTACAAAATCAATATTGAAGGAACCTATATCGAAAGTGTTGGCGTGACCTTGACCGGCACAATTACAGGTGAGGCATGGAAGGGCGAACGTACCGTCAGTTTTGATTTTGATGAAGAGGGCTCAAGCGAAGGCAACGGTGATAATAATGGTAACAATCCATCGAGTTTCCCCGCCGTCGGCGATATCTACGAAGGCTGCTATGTCCTTGCTGTCAACACTCTCAACGCAACTTCCGCCGAATTGACATTACTTTCTCCCACGGAGCATGTGCCTATCTATGACTCAAACGAAAAAACAATGAATAGCCTTATCTCCAGTGCATTGGCTACGTATAGTACGCATGCTGTTAGTGGATGGCATGTGCCAACTGCAGATGAAATGGCAATTCTGGCAACGGGTTATGCAGGCGTGGAAGCCGCGGGGCAGAAGCCATTAGGAAGTACGAACAAGAACTACCTTTTTATCCGCTCAAGCGATAATGCCTATCGTTCGCACACTATGGGAAGAACATTTACGGAAGAGGGCAACAACCCCAATGCTCAAACGTATCTCCGTCCCATGGCAACGGTAACCATCACAAGCGACTAATAGCCTTAGATAATTCCTTGTTCCATAATTAAGAACCAGAGGAATAAAGCGCCAACGCAGCCAAAGAGTTTTCTCTCATCGCAATGAAAAAAGTTTTTCATTGCGATGGTTAATTCTTTTCATTGCAATGATTAAATGTTTTCATCGCGATGAAAACATTTTCTTCCAGTCCAACGAAACGAAATCCAATGCTACTTTGAATGAAAAACAAGTCCCCGCATTCGTCTCATAGGCGATAACGATGCGGGGGCTTTTTTCTATATTGTTTGCTTTCTATTCCACCGGAGGGAAGGCGCTGATGCGAAGGCGGGCAGCGCCCATGGGGACGAGGGTGATGGGCTCAAGAGTACCGCGCGGAGCATCGGCATCGGGAAGCACCTGGCAGAGGCCTGTGGCATCCTGTCCCCACGAGGGGATGAGGGCACCACGAGCATGAACGCGAAGGGGGACACTTTCGAGGGTGAAGGGATAGTTGTCGTCGGGCCAAGGAAGGTGTTCTACCTCCAATCCGCTGAGGGTGGGCGGCAGGCCATAGTTCCACGGGCTATCTGCATAGATTTCGTAGGAAGGCCACTTGCTGGCATCGGCACCCGGCTGCCAGCCGGAGTCGTGCTGGGCCGTGGCGCGGCTATCGACGGTGACATAACGTTCGCGAATGAGCAGGCTGAGAGTGAGGGGGCCATAGTCGACGGTGACGCTGCCCTTGTTGAGCGCCCAGCGACGCAAGGTGAGGTTCATGGGGAAATGGAGTTTAACCTCATCGCCCGACTGCCACTCGCGTTGGATGCAAAGGATTCCTCCGCTGGTGACTTGACAAGGCACCGATTCGCCATTAACGGTAACGTGGGCGTTTACCGTCCAAGTAGGGATACGAAGATAGAGAGGGAATTCAACAGGCTCTGCACGTTTACCGCCCTTTTTCTTCCCTTTCTCCAAGGTGATGGAGAGAGAAATATCCTCGTCGAAAGGATAGTGGGTTTGTTCGTCGAGGGTAACCATTCGTCCGTCAGCCACGCGGAGGGTGGTGCGGCAGTCGCCGTAGATGAGCAGGGCAGCACCTCCGTCGGCACTTGCTAAGACGAGGTTCTGGGCATAGTAAGGCCATGCCATAGTGTGGTTATGTTGGCAGCAGCGCGACGAGAAGGGGTTCATCATCAGGTAAGGGCCGGGGTTGTCGATGCCTGGGTGATGGTTGCGGCTGTCGGCTTGCACCATGTTGGGGCTGGTGATATAGCGGAGCGAGCGTTGGTCGGGCATGAAGGCTGCGGGCAGGCTATTGAAGGCCACATCCTCAAGGTTTTCCATCCAAAGGAGGTCGCCTGTCTGGGCCATGAGGATTTCGTCGCTGAGCATCTGCTCCACAAAGCCGCAAGTCTCGGTACCCTGTCGGGGGTCGATATAGCCGTGACGGCAGTTCTCATCGGATCCGAACATGCCACCAGGCACTTGTCCGTAAATGCGGCGGATGAGGTGGAAGTCGTTGTAAGTAGCGCGCAGGGCGGCAGGGTCACGACTGACAAGATAGTATTCGGCAGGTTCGCGGAAACACTCGGCCACGTTGACATTGTGCCAGTTGGGCAGGGTGCTCTCCTGCATCCAGTTTGCGGTACAACGATGGATTTTCTCGGCTAGCTCCAGCAAGAAGGGCTCACCCGTGCGGTTGTAGAGCCAGATGACGCTGAGCAGGTTGTCGCCACCACGTGAGTTCTCCCAATAGTGGCGCAGGAATTTCTCCTCAGGGTAGGCGAGTTCCCAGCGGTAGTAAGCCGTGAGGGCATCGATGACGCGCGCGTCGCCGCTGTAGTCGTAGTAATCCTGAAGGATTTGCAGGGCGAGCATGTTAGCCCACACTTCGCGGCGTCCCTCACGATCGTTGGCCGGGCCGAGGAAGCCATCGTCTTTGTTGCTGCTGTGCAGAATGGCTTCAATCCAAAGGCGGGTTTCTGCCAGCATGTCTTTGTCGTCCAGCATATAGGCCATGTTGCTGTAGCCGCGAAGCCAGTAGGGAACTTCTTCCCATCCGTGTGAGCCACCCTCCTCGAGCCATGCATTATCCTTTTTGTCAAGCCAGGCGCTGATTTCGCCCAACTTGCCGGCAAGACCTTCGCTTTGGCGCCGGATCATTTCGCCCACCCAGCCACGTGGAGTGACGGAAGTGACGGGGAGCTTGATGAAGGGATTGGGCGACAGGGGCGCACGGTTGTTCACGTAGTTCTGACTCGTTGCTGCGATGTCGGCAGGATTCACCATCCGGGCGGTTGTCTGAGCGGATACCACAAATGAAAGATTGATAATGAATAATGAAAGATAAAATGCCTTGTTTCTCATACTATTTCTTTACTCTATTGTTTTAACTCTTAATTCCCTCGTCAGGATGCAGGTAGTCGGCAGGCATCTGGGTGTCGATGCCGTCGCGACGGGCGTAGATGTGGGGCGACATGATTTCCACGCCTGCCTCAAAGAAACGCTTTAGCAGATTCTGGTGAAGCTCGGAATAGATGCGGGGCAACGTAGCGGAGTTGTCCGTATAGGCATTGATTTCGTATTCGACGTAGAAATCGTCGAGAGCCGTAGTCATCATGAAGGGCTTGGGGTTCTTCTTGATGCCGTGGGTGTCGGCAGCAGCACTCTCCATGATGCGTTTTATCAGCTGCCAGGGCACGTCGTAGCCGATGGTGACTTTTGTGTGGACAATGAGGCCGTAGGTTTTGGCGGCCTCGGTGTAATTGGAGGTTTGCGCGCTGAGCAGATTGGAGTTCTGGATGGTGACAATCTCGTTTTTACGCGTACGGATGCGGGTGACGAGCACGTTCTTCTCGATGACCTCGCCCACGACATCACCCACTTTGATGTAATCGCCGATGTGGAAGGGGCGCATATAGGTCATCACCATGCCAGCAATAATGTTGCCGATAATCGATGTGGAACCAAGTGATACCACAAGCCCCATGAAGACCGAAACTCCCTGAAAAACTGCGGAATTGGAGTTTGGCAAAAGCGGCCATATCATCACCAGCATCAACGCATAGCATAGCACACGAAGGATGTAGAACGTGGGCTTTGCCCAGTCGGGGTAGAAGCCGCCCAACTTCAGATGCCCCGTTTCTATTTCGTTAGAGAAGTACTTCAGTCCCTTTACCAAATAGCGGAAGCAGAGGTAGATGATGACAATCTTGAAGACATTGGGCAGGAAGCCAAGGATGGACCCAAAGATATCCTTCACCGGATTCCAGATGTAGCCAAGGACCGTGAAGGTAAACGTCCGCGTCTCAGGGAAAAGGGAGAAGAGAATGGGTACCGAGATGAACAGCTGCAAACCGATAACTACGTACTTCAGCAGCTTGTAGATGAACATACAAGCCACTTCCTGACGATGGATGTTGAGGAATTCGTAGTCTTTCCAGCGAATGGGTTTCAACGTTCGCGCAAGCTTACGCATTACCTTGAAGCGCCATTTCTTGAATAGCCGGCTCGTAAGCTTTATCAGCCAAGCCTGCGCTCCGATGAGGAGTAGCGCCAGCAGGACACTCCACAGCTTGCGCTTCAAACCGTAGGTCTTATGGAGCTGCTGGATTTTTTTCTGAATGACAGAGCCATACTCCTCCGCCAGTTTGGTGCGCGATTTGCTCTGCCAAAGGCCGTCGGTATCGGTAATGCTGAGGATGACCTCGTTGCCTGCCATAATGTCCGTAGAGCCTTCGCTGTCATAGATATAGATTGAGTCGGCCTTCAGGGCCAGTTTGTGGCCCAGGTCCTCAATCTTTTTCTTCGCAGCCTCTACTCTTGTCTGAGGCAAAATGCCCCCCTGACGGGCATATAGCACCAGCAACGTGTCGTCGTCGACGATAAGCGGCGAGCCTGGCGTAATCCTGCGGAGCGAGTCGATGCGATGCTGACGTTGCGACTTGGCGATGGAATCCATACGGGCGTTCAGTCCTGAGCGGTCCAGCTCCTCCTGAAGCAGGATGCGTTGCAACTGCAGCTCCTGCACCTGAGCCATCAGCAAATGCACGATGGAATCCTGATTAACTTTCGATGTGTCAGCCGGGTTTTTCTCCTGAGCCGACAGCCCTCCAGCCATTCCCGTCCAAAGGCAGAACACTATGATTATGATTTTTTTCATCATGAAAAAAGTAATTCTCGCTGCAAAGATAATACATTTTTTCGTTTCTCAGACCTCATTCTCCATTTTTATGAAAAGGCTTGCGATTGGGCTGACAACCTCTTCCCCCCAATTGCACAAATAAAAGTCCCTTTTTTCAGAGCACTATATGATTAAAGGCTTATTCTATTTCCGCAGAAGCTGCTTCTGCGCCGGCAGATGCTTGGGCTGTGACGCCAGCCCCTTGGTCTGCGCGCGTAGCGTACTGCGTTATGGAAACGGCGCAGTACGTCACGAGCACGACGTTTGGGAAACAACGGCTGGCAACCCCCAAAGGAAACTGCGCAGCAGAAGGTATCTTCCTATAGGAATGGGCTAATCAGAGGGCGTCATCCTTTATACCTGAAAGGGGTTCATTTCTCCCAAAAAACAAATAAAACCGAGAGCTATGTGTAAGCCTAAAACGCTATCAAATCAGCCTCTATGAACAAAATATATCCAAATGTGCAATTCTTTAAAAGATGTTAAATAATGAATGATTGTATAAAAATAATGCGGCTAAGAAAAAAAAACGTTTTAACTTTGCGCAAAATTTGTGAAAAAAAGATTTAATCCACTCAAAACAATACTACCTAATCGTATGCAGAATATACAAAGAACCATGGGCAGAGCGTTGCTGCTGGTGCTTCTTTTGGCAGCGAGCAACCATGCTGGGGCTCAGATTTCATTGAAAAACAACCTGCTTTATGATGCCAGCCTTACTCCGAATGTCAGTATGGAGGTAGGCCTGTCGCCCAAGTGGACGTTCGACCTTACTTACGGCATTAATCCCTGGACGTTTAGCGACAACAAGAAGTGGCGTCATTGGCTTTTGCAGCCCGAGTTCCGCTATTGGTTCTGCCAGGCGTTCAACGGACATTTCATCGGTTTCCACCTCATGGGGGGCGAGTTTAATGCCGGTGGAGTACATTTCCCCTTGGGAATAGCCCCTTGTCTATACAACAACCGCTATGAGGGCTGGTTTGCCGGTGGCGGATTGGTCTATGGCTATCAATGGCCTGTCAGTCGTCATTTCAGCGTTGAGTCTGTCATTGGCCTGGGATACGACTATCTGCAGTATAAGAAATTCCCCTGTGAGGTTTGTGGCACTCAGACGGGCAATGGTCACTACAACTACTTCGGCCCCACGAAGATTGCCCTGAATATGATTTACGTTTTCTAATATATATAATAAGGTATATGTCTATCAAATTACGCTATATTCTCCTTACAGGCCTGTTTGCCGTTGCCCTTCAGCCTCTGTTTGCTCAAACGCTGAGCGACGGGAAGACGGTGGTGAAGAATGCACTTCTTACTCCGAGGGACGATCAGATGCTTTTGACTATGGATGTCTGCCTCGACGAGCTCAAACTCAATCACGAACAGTCTGTGGTGCTCCATCCTGTGCTTGTTTCACTTGACAACAATATCCGCGTTCCCTTCGATCCTCTGGTTATTGACAGCCATGCCCAGTATGTGCTCTATCAGAGAGGGTTGTCGAATTTGGTTTACACCAATGTGCGCCACGTGGAGCATAAGAAGAACAAGCCCCAGACGGTGTCCTATCTCAGCACTATTCCCTATGAGTCGTGGATGGATTCCTATCAGTTGTTAATCGAAGAGGACCTCTGCGCATGTGGCGACCTCTCGTCGATGCCCTTTGTGCCCTCTGTGCGTCGCGATGTGCCGCCCAACGCCCTCGACCTTATTGCTTTGGTCAACGCTACGCCCGCTCCCGTGAAGCCTACGCTTAACCTGCATGGTACGGCGTACATCAACTTCGTGGTTGACCGTTGGGAAATGAAGCCTGACTATATGGACAACCGTCGCGAGCTGCGCAAGATTACCGACACGCTCGACATCATGGTGGAAGATCCCAATATCACCGTCCGCGAGGTGAAGATTCACGGTTGGGCATCGCCCGAATCACCTTACAAACATAACACCATGCTGGCTACCAACCGCGCCAAGTCACTTACTGAGTATGTGAAGAAAGCCTACAATCTGCCTGCCGACGTCTTTGCTCCTGCCGAGGCAACGCCTGAAAACTGGATTGGACTCCGTCAGGCCGTCGATGAGATGACCTCCGCTGAACTGCCTCATCGTACGGAAATCCTGCAGCTTATTGATAAGGTATTGGCTGACCTCGACAATAACATTACCAATCAGGCCGATCGCGACGAGCTGACCCTGAAGACCAAGTATCCTCAGGAGTACCGCTATCTGCTTCAGAATGTCTATCCTGGACTTCGTCGTTCCGACTACGAGATCTCCTTCGACATCCGTAAGTTCACCCTTGAGGAAGCCCTTCAGCTCTATCCCACACGTCCACAACACCTCTCGCTCTATGAACTCTGGCAGGTGGCTAACACCTACGAGCCGTTTAGCGACAATTATAACGAGGTGGTACAGAGAACCTACATCATCTATCCTGATTCTGCCGTTGCCCTTATCAACTTGGCTAACGTAGCTCTCCATCAGGGAGATAAACTGAAGGCCGAGACCTTATTGAAGAATGCCGGCGAGAGTGCCGAAGCCTACAACGCCCGTGCCGCGCTCTACATCCTTCAGGAACGTTACGACGATGCCATTCGCATGCTTGACCGCGCTGAGCAACTGGGCATCGATGTGAACCGTAACCGCGAGGCCATCCGCAAAATGCTTCCCTATAAAGACAGAAAGTAATAGTTGTAAATAAAGTTTATATATTATTAATTTTTAACCCTTTTAGTTTTATTAGTTATTTATGAAAAAGTTTGGTTTTTTCGCTCTTTTAGCAGCTGGACTGCTGCTGGGAGCCTGCTCGTCTGAAATCAAGGACGACAACACGATTCATGGTGGGGATTACACCGATGGTGCTTACATCGGTATCACCCTGCAGTTACCCACTGCTGCTCCCGCTACTCGCGCCAATGAGGATTTTGAAGATGGCGAAGAAGACGAGTTTGCAGTGAAGAATGCTACGCTCTACCTTTTCCAAGGCGCTTCCGAAGCAGCTGCCACGTATTTGGCACAGTATGCCATTGGAACAGACTTTACAAAAGATCAGTTTGATGATACTGAAACTGACAATGTTCCAAACGTCACCAGCACTTACTGTGAGGCTACCCTCATCACCAATGAGGTGGCCAACCAAATCAAGTCAACTCCTGATGGCGTCAACGTCTATGCATATGTTATTGTTAACAACAATGGTCTGCTCCCCGCATTGGACGAAACGGAAACTTTCGCTAATTTCAGCAAGCGCGAGTTTGCTGCCTTCGGTGCAGACATTGCTGCAAAGAAGAACATTGGTGAGGGTGGTCTGCTTATGACCAGTTCGCCTATCTGTGACGAACCGGGTGGTCTCAATGCACCCACGGATGAAGCCAAGTATCAGACGCTTATCGTTGTTGATAAGGACAAGATCTTCCCCACTGCTGAAGAGGCTAAGGAAGCACCTGCTGCCTGCATCTATGTGGAGCGTGCTGCTGCGAAAGTTACCGTCACATCCACTACTACGACTACAACACTTAGTGGAACGACAACGCCTATTGCCATTGATTTCCAGGGTTGGCAGATCATCAACTACGAGCCTAAGTTCTACAACACCCGTCAGATTGAGTCTGCTTGGGGTAAACTTGCTTCTACTGCCACTATGCCGGATCCTGACTTCCCCTATTGGATAGCCGCCAACAAATATCGCTTTGTATCAGGCACCGCCTTTGATCCGCACATTCCTGGATATGCAGGCAGCTATGCTTCACACACTACTGGCTACCGCACCTATTTTGCAAAGGACCTTCACTATGATGTTGATGCTACATTGTCGAAGCCTGTGGCTGCTCTTGATGGCCCATGGATGGAATCAGGTGACCATGGCTACACCACGGAGAATACCTTCGATGTGGCTCGCATGACCCATGATAACACAACTCAAGTTACACTGAAATATCAGTTTGGCGATGGTACTAGTTTCTACACCCTCAACGGGGGCAATGTGATGTATGACGAAACGAATATCAAGAACCTGCTTGTCACCAATATCACCAACGTTTCCGAAGTGTACAATGCGTTGACGGCTGCTGTCGAAGAAGTGTCTGCCGCGGATCCCGGTCACACTTATGTAGGCAATATTGTGGTGGACTTCACTGAACCTTCGGCTTCGGAGAATAGCGTTGAATATACTGCAACATTTAAGATTGCTTCTTCCACAGGTACTTTGGATGAAAATAATGCTACTACGACGAAAGCTGCCCTGAATGCCGCTCTTGCCAACGCTGTTGCGTCATTCTCCATTAGCTTCCATAAGGGTGGTGTGGCTTACTACAATGTACGTATCAAGCACTTCGGTGATTATGAGACTCCTTGGAGCTCCACGAAGCCTTTTATGACTCTTAATTCAGGTGAGACTGTTGCAGATATTTATGGTATTGGAGCAGATCCTGACAATTCTGCCGCTAATTTCCTCGGCCGTTATGGCGTGGTTCGCGACAACTGGTATAAGCTGGTGGTTTCTGGTGTGAAGCACATCGGTACGGCTGAACCCATTGACGTGTCGAAGGAAACCCTTATCCCCGATGATGAGATTGATAACTACATCTCCATCCACGTCCACATCCTGCCTTGGGTGATCCGTAATCAGATAGTTGACCTCTAATCACATTCTTTGACAAGACTTTTCAGGGTCGGGGGACGGAAATCCCCCATCCCCCGACCCTTTCTTAAGGAAATCAAAACAAGTTGATTTGAAATCTTAAACAAATGCAGTTCATTCAAAAGACATTCATCGCTTTAGTAGCCTGCAGTAGCTTGACGGCCTGCTCCCTAATGCACGACAGTCTCGAAGACTGCCCGCAGGGACTCTCTGTGGAGTTTGTGTACGACTACAACGTGGAAAGAGCCAACATGTTCAACGACCATGTGGGCAGCGTCACGCTCTACGTCTACGACGAGGCCGGCCAGCTGGTGCGCACGCAGACTGAAGACAACACGTCTTCTGCTCAGCCCTTGCGCGACCCGAACTATCGCATGATCGTCGATGGACTGCAACCTGGTGAGTATCGGCTGTTGGCGCTGGCTAACCAACGTCGGTATAACGACATCAGCCAACTTTCCGGCGTGCGTTATTTGCGTGATGGACAGGATGGTCCCATGACCAATCTCAACGTCACTCTGGCTACACAACCTGGTTTGAAGGCCGCCACAGATATCTCACAACAACTCGATACCCTTTGGCACGGCACTTTGCGCTCAGCCCAATACACGCTGAACCCCACTCGTGCCGCTGAGGATGAAGTGCTGATAAAAGCACAGACTGTTAGTGTCCATAAATACGAATTGACCAATTGCGTCGTGAGCCTTGTGCGCGATACCAAACGCTTGCACATCACGCTCCGACAAAGCGACGACCCCGCTCATTGTGATATTGCTGACTATGACATCAGCATTGTTGACATCAATGGCCAATTGCTGTGGGACAACTCCGTCAATACCGACGGCACACCCACTATCACCTATCGTCCATTCGACAAATGGAATACTTATTACAGCGGAACTACCAAACAGAGCTATGATCAACGGCCCGTCAACGACGACACCGTTGAAGAAACCGCTCACGCCGACATCGACATCAATCGTCTGATGCAGCGTTCTGGCAACAGTACTATAGCACCCGCTATGCTTAACATCGTTCACCGTCCCGATGGCAAGACGGTGGCTACAATCAATCTGCCCGAAATCCTACAGCAGGGGCGTGGCGCTTTCGAACGCTATGCTTACTCAGCTCAGGGATTTCTCGATCGTGCCTATGATTATCGCCTCGACTTCATCCTCGTAGGTGAGAAATGGAAGTTCCTCAGTCTGGGTATCCACTCATTGCCCTGGACACAGCGCTTCCAAAATGTTGAACTTGATTAGTTTTTGATACGAATAAATTGAAAGCATGAAAGTGCTTCACTACATATTAACCGTTATATTGCTGCTTGGTTTAGTGGCATGTAGAGACAATCGTTCCGATGACCTTTGGGAGGATAGGATTCTTGGCGATAGTCTTTATGTGCAGATGACGCTCGACCTCCTGAATTCCAGTAACGCTACGCGTGCTGTGCCGGATGGAGGCGAAGAGGGAGACGGATGGCGTTCGGGTCATTCGTATGAAAACCAATTGCACAACTTCTCGGTTTTTGTTCTCGGCAATAATGCCACTATCAATTCCTCTTCCAATACACCGTTTGTTGGCATACGGTACTTTAGTGACGAAGAAGTAGCTAGGGTTGACTCCATCTACCAAGAAAATCTCAGGCTTAAGAACTACGATGTTTTAAAGAACGTCACAACATACGAGTTCACCATACCCATTTTGCATGAGAAAGCAGCAACAATGCCTGCTGCCGAAACATTCCGATTCATTGTGATAGCTAATCAAGGTGACCTTACCCAAACCTATCATACCCTCGGCGCGCTGCGCGACGGAAGACCTAACAAAACCTGGACTAATTCTAGTACTGGTCCAGAACGTTTCGTCATGTCTAATGAAAACGACCAGTTCCACTCTAGTGGTACGGGAACTGAGGGCGACCCCGTGCGTCTCCATGTTACTATCGAGCGCATGGCTGCACGTATTGATTTCGACCCGAGTGGTTCTGAAAAGGTGGGTGATGCTCTTTGCTATCCCCTAAAAGACAAGGATGCAGACCAGACATTGCTTGCCAATCTTTATGTTGACCGTATGGCCATCGTTAATGGAAATCAACAACCCTCCTACTATATTAAACGTATTGCCGATGACTTCAACGGCACCAACTTGACCTATTTGGGTGATGAGACTCCTGTACCCCGTGGTCTTGCTACTAATTACGTTATCGACCCCAATTCATCACAAAAGATAGAGACTAACCGTACGAATAACGAATTTCTAACCGGTTTGTTTGGCAATAGCCGCATTAGCAATGTCAGCGCATTATTGGCTTCCGATGCCGCTTTGTTACCAACCATCACTTCTACAGAAACTCCTGTTACTGTGGGCTATGTTAACGAGAATACTTATGCTCCCGACATGGCAACATCGGAGTATACCACGGGCATTGTTCTGCAGTGTCGTTTCGCGCCCAAGCATAACTTCTATACAGACTATAATGCCGATACTGATGCCCTCACAGAAGGTGTTTACGAATTGGGAACGACATTCTATATGGTTGAGCCCAACATTCCTGAGATTGACGAGAGCCAGCGTCTCTACTTCCTTAACGAGGACGATGCGAATGCCTATGCTTCCAACACTGCTAAGAAGCATTTCTGCAAGGTCGTGAAGTATGAGAATGGTATCTGCTATTACTTTATCTATATGCGCCACTCTAATAGCGTGGAAGTTATCCACGACACCATGGAGTTCGGCATTGTGCGTAATAACATCTATCGATTCTCCATTAATGCCACAACAGGGCCAGGCACGCCTACGCCAGACCCCCGTCATCCTGAGGAACTGAAAGCGCGCATCTACGTCAAAAAATGGGTTTCCGTTGAGCATCCAATTATATACGTCTAAACAAGTATGAAAAGAAATATCACCATATACTGTCTGCTTGCGCTCGCCACCATACTGGGGCTGAGCGCTTGTAGTGAAAATGACAATTCCATCCCGGAAGGAATGGGGAAGGTTGAGATACGTCTCACTTCACGTTACCATAAGGCCACTCGCGCTAGCGGCGATTGGCTGGATCCCGATCCTAATCGCTCGGAAGAGTTGATTCACGACTACTACGTGGTATTCGTCAACAGCAGTAATATTGTCGAAGAAATTGCCCAGGGCAATGCCAATGGCAAGGAAGAGGATACATTCCGTTTCCTGCTTCCCCCGGGGAACTATACCGTCTATGCTTTCGCCAACCTTCCTGAAGACATTCCTGCAAATGGAGAAGACCCCGCTATCCCCGGAACGCCATTTTCCTCGTTGGGTATCGTAAAAGGCTCGGCCCTGCCCGATCTGACGACCATGAAAATTGCCACTTCCAACGGATGGACGAGAAACATTCCCATGACCAGTCATACAGGCGGACAAAGCGTCACGGTTTATGAAGCCGAGAACCAGACGTTCCAGATTGAACTCATCCGTACTATGGCGAAGATTGAGCTCACTTTCATCAACAATTCACAACAACGGATGGGCATCGTCGGATACGAGATTTCCCCCTTGACTAAGACCAATTATGTCAGCCTCCTTGAACCAACGGATCCCGAACATATCGTTACCACCGAATCAGAGTCATTTGCCGTGAATCGTGAAGATGATCCACTCAAATTACCAGCCATGACTCCGACTATGTTAGTTCCGACATCCCAAACTGCCGAGGCTTTCTATGTCAACGAGACCAACGCCTCTGCAACATCTACCGAGAACCAATACTCCATCCGAATTAAAGCAAGGCGTTATCGCAATGCAGAAGAAGAAGATGATGAAGATGATGATCCAAATAATTATGTTATCGACTATCGCTATGGTTTCACAGTAAACAGCGAAACTTCTGGGATGAGTTTCGACCCTCTAAAGGAGGATGGTGAAGGCGATAACATCAACGGCTTTAACTATATCCGCCGTAACGACTGGATCAAGTTGCCCATCATGTTCACCGACTGGACATTCCGCATTGAAGCACTCCCCTTCCCGCCTATTGCCGGCTTCCAGGCTCGCGTGCTCTCCACCGATGCACTCAGCATTACCTTCAATTCTGGCGGTTACATCTTCCTCCGTCCCATGTTTCGCAACAATGCCGACCCTGAGGGTGTTTGGCGCGGTTTCGACGACAGCGACGTCACTTTCGTGCTCCCGGGCGAGCCCTATACTGTAAACGGAGTACCGGCTTCCCAGCAGACGATAACCGATACCCAGCAGTATGCATGGACAACGCCCCTTATGCATAGCGTAGCAGAATCCATTGATCCGGTTACAGGCACGGGCATTGTACTTACGGGTGACTTAGGCATTTTGGAACAGCGATTTGTTCAGTTACCCTCGGGCGACATTGTCGGCAAACTAACGAACAGCAAGACTGTAGATGTCACTAATCCTTCGAAAACCGTGGGAATGGTTACGGTCACGCTCAAGCTTAAGCTGGATGGCTTTGCCTACCAGTTCAACTATAACATCTATGAGAAAAACTAATAGCGTATTCTAAATGATGAAAACGAAATACTATTCCAATAGCCTCTTCCATCGCATAGCCATTCTGCTCCTAGCAGGTGTGGCGGTATACAGCAAAGTAGAGGCACAAACATTTAATTCTGCAAATTACATCAAGAACACGCAATCCTTGAAAGTCGTGCATAAGCAGTCGTTTCTAGCCGACAGAGCCGACGCTATGACCGTCTCATTCCCTCAGGAGTTTTTGCAGAAAAACGAAGGTTGGAAAACCAATGAATATGGCAAACAGGTCCAGAACACTTCGGATTACTATACTACCCGCTATGTAAAAAAAGGAACATGGGCTCCTTTGTTTCTCACAACAAAACAGAACACCGCCACTTCGGATCATAAATACTATCAACGCTGGTACTACTATGATGCCAACGGAAATGAATTACCTTTGCCTGAAGAATACTATGCTCCCGAATTTAAGGCGTATGTTTACAGCAATGGGCTTGTAATGGGCGAAAGGTTGTACAATAACGACACTGGTCGAAATCTCAGCAATGGAACAGAACCCGTTTCAACCTCTCTTCTTTGCAGACTACCCCAAAATATGGAGAGTCTTGAAATAGGTGGTGATATTTCCCGTTATAGTGATATGAGCTATGCCCAAAATGGAACAACGGCTCAGGCCTCCGGCAATTTAACTGAACCCTCTCTCACCATTCGTCATCATTTCAAACTTATTGATGCTAACGTGATGGCTCGACAGCTTACGTCAAAGACGTATGGTGGCGATGAATGGTTAGAAGAACATACTATCCATTTCCCCAATAAGACGATTGGGTTGCGTGACGACCATGTTTCCTTGAATCTAGAATTGCAAGACTACTGGTTCTATCGTGGAGGGGTAGAAGCAGAAGGCAATCTGCAGAATATTTCAGAATCACAATATATCACTTACGAGTTTTATTATCCTGATGGAACGAATCTCGGGTTTGGTGGCATTGACCTGATTCCAGCTCCAACTTCAGACAGGACCAACAGCTATTCAAACATCACGAATACCACCTTTCTTCGCCGCCGTATGGTCAAGTTTTCTTATCCCACGGGTGGTCAGGTGCCTGCAGGTTCAAAGATGGAAATCCGCGTATATGCCCGCGAAGGCACCGCTGCAAATGCGCGGAAATATAATCTGGCCCGCTTTACATTGTTTTTCGACGGCGATTCTGAAGTGTTACCATGGATGGATATTGTCGGTCCGAATGCCGATCCTGACCTTAACAAAAAAAGGTCTCCTCAGGGACTTCATACAATATCAGGCAACAATCCTGTAGCCCATATCGATTTTGACTACCCCAAGAACCAGTCATTCAAGAATCCACCTAAAGGTCAAACGAAGTATCATGGTAACGGCGGAGCAGCTGCCAACACCGCTTTCCCTCAAAGTTCAGCCTTGCCACTTTCCTATAAACATACAAGTTATGGCTATGCTCCATTTGCCGTTGACAATGTATATAACTGGTGTGTTTGGGGTGAGTATGGCATTGGAAAAGAATCGGGTCAAGCACTGAAAGTCTATCCTGTAAGTCGAAAGACAGGTGTAGTCTTAGATGCAAATCTGGAATCTGGTTTCCTTTATATTGATGCCTCTGACTTGCCTGGCACGGTAGGCTCCGTACCGTTCCAAGGTACATTTTGTATGGGTACTAAAATGATGTGCTCTGGTTGGATGACCAGCATCACAGATAACAAATTCTCTAATAATATGCCAGGAAGTGTAATCCTGAAAGTCATAGGAACGAAGCCCAATGGAGAAGAGGTTGAGATTTACGCTTTCTGTCCTGGTCAGATAGGCAGATACTATAGAAAATATAACGATGCTCCCGGCACCTTAACGGATTCTTCTGGAGAATACTGTTGGCAACAATTCTATTTTGAATTTATCCTCAAAGACCCTTGTGTTTCCTATGAGCTACGTATTGAGAACAACTGCGAATCCACATCGGGCGGTGACTACTTTCTGGATGACGTTTGGGTATATGCCAAATTGCCGAGTGTAGGCCCTGAGATGACCACCCCGCTTTGCGGTGGCGATCTCGAAGTGGTGCAACTTGAGACTGATTTCGACGCATTGCTTACATCGACAGGTACACCCGAAGCTGAGACTCAAGAAGAGGCTGAAGCAGGCTATCTCTCCTTTGTTTATCTTGATTGGGATAACTTCTTGCTGAAGTTCAAGGAGGGATTGGCAGATATGGGCATCAATGTTACTGCACACGAACTACAGGAAAACATTAACACCGGTATCTACGATTGGGATGATTATCGTACAATCTACCACACGGCGTTTTCCGAGTCAATGCTCAGAGACACTCTCGAAAACAAGGTTATCTTTGGCAATTTTCAGTGGAGCAGTTTCTATAATGACCATCCAGAATTTTCATTTGCAGAGATGGCGCTGGATACCCAGCACACTGTCTATCGGATGACAGACAACGGTAAGCGAAGGCTCTTTTTCAATGGCTACATGGGTGCTTTCAAGTGGGACTTCTACCACAACTATGCGCTCTTGACAACAGTACGCGACACGCCAATGACCGAAGGCGAAATCGGAACAATAGATTTTTACGACATATATTACAACGTACTCAACGAGTGCTCCAACCGTTCCATCCTCTGGTTTGCTCCTAAAATAGAGATTTTGGGTACTATCGGTGGTATTTCCATTGACGATTTAGAGTTCTGTTCGTATACCACTCAGACCTTTGCCATGGAGTTAGCAGGTTATACTAGAACAGATGGCTATGAAGATGAAGATGGTGTTCATCATCCTGGCGATTATGTCCTTATGCATGATGTCTATTTTGACTGGTGGATGGGACTTCCCAAGTCGGAAGAGAATCCTGATGGCGTCCCTGCTACCGTAGAGAACTACAGGCAACAATATATAACCTATATGGAAGATGGCGTTGAGAAAAGACTCTATCTTTACGATGCGGTTAGGTGCTTCCGTTTCATGAATCCCGACATTACCGATATCAATTCCCCCAACATCCGATTGGGACAAAATCCTCTTTACCAAAATATCCCCGCCTTTACGCAAAGAATGTTAGACTATTTACGTTCGCTTGCCTCCCCTGCCGACGGTAGTAAACCACAGCTTTTCATCCACACTCAAATCGTAGATATCCAAATAAATGATGATAACATTTTTACTGAGACATACCTCGGTGAACCTATCCAATATGTAAAGTTTGTGGCTATTCCTATCGAAACGAACATAGACCAAGGAGTCACAAAATTTGTCTATATCTGTGCTGAACCACAGCCCTTCAAGGTAAAAGTGGGTGAACATGCTCCACACATGGAGGTAGGCTTTAGTGAAAAGCACTATCCTTCCAACTTGGGAACGTTGAGTATTCGTATCTCTAAGAGCCAGTTTGAGAAATTGGTTGACCATGAGGACGGAAAAGGCTTTAGCGAGTTACATATTCCTCTACGCAGCATTGACGTAGTTATTCCTCAAAGTGTTGGTGTGATAAATAGTAATTCCGACAATCTTAAATACGTTAGGATTGCGAATTCCACTGATGCCTTGATGCAGCAATACATCATGGACAACATTATCTTTGATGAAAACAACAGTTGGCCTCCTGTTTGTGGTGTGGTTGACTATTTGGTGGCCAAGCAAGACAATTATTGGCCTACACCTTCAAACTATGCTTATCCGAACGAGCAACGTATGTTGAAAATTCATTTCAACAAAGATTTCCAAGTACGAGAAGGCTACAGTTATACCCTGCGCTACTATTACGTTGAAGACTTGAACCAAGGTTTCTCAATTGCATGTAACGGAAATGCTGACATCATTATTAAGATTGTCCCCGACTATGAGGTTTGGAGTGGCGGAGCCAACAATACAGACTGGAGTAACGACGACAACTGGCGTCGCGCTGACTACGATGAATTGTACGCTGGAAATGGATCCCATTTGAAGAACACCTATCTGCCAAACGGAAAGGAGGGCGACGACCCTGAAACTACCAACTACGTTACTGCTACTGACCGTGAGCGTATGCAAGGCTTCGCACCGCTCTACTGCACAAATATTCTGATGATGACGGATGAGAGAAAAGCCGCTGCGCTGCTATATGACGATGGCGCCGAAATGGAGAATCAATTGGATGACGAGGGGCAACCGATGGTGGATGAGAATGATAATCCGATAATGGTTCCGACGGGCTTCCCTGCCCTGCGGAATACGTCTTCGCCCCTTATCCGTTACGACTTCCAAGCCCATGAGTGGGACAGAACGACAATGTCTGTTGAAGGCTCTGGAGTAGGCCCTAACTTCCGTGCAAATGGTGACATGGTGACCGAACTCTATTCGACCAACGTCTGCGATAGCATTGCTTTCCAATCTGAGACGGAACTCGTGAACGCCCATTTACTAGACTACAAAAAAGCATGGGTGGAATTTGCTCTGCCTAAGAATAAATGGCATCTCGTCAGTTCGCCCTTACAGGGAACCATCTCTGGCGAATGGTATGCCCCGACATGGAGTGGACGTCAAGAAACCACCTACTTCGAGCCCATCAATTTTGACGTAACCGACCATATCGCCATGACAGGCATCAGCGGAGCTTATCCCGCAGGGCTTGACTATGACCGCTTCGCTCCAGCCGTCTATCAGCGTCAATGGGACAAGGCAAAAGCCGTACTCTACGAGCGCGGTGCCGTGTGGAGCGCCGATGATGCTGACCAGTATCACAACCTCGGCGAGGAGCAGGAAGGCGACTGGTCTGGCTCTGGACAGGGATATACATGGGATAGCAGTAATGCCGACGAATATCTGAATCGTTTGGTATATAAGCCCTTCGGCTTAAGTAAGGTTAATGTTGCCGTACGTGGCTCATGGAGTGGTGCACACAACGACCACACGGTGCCCTACGACAATGGCGGCTTCAGTGTGATGCCCATTAACAATCTGAAGACATTTAACGATGAAAGCATAAAGACCGTCTTCCGAATGCCAAAGGACGACCAATACTACGATATCTGGGACTGGACAAAGGGTTATGTGATTGAAAGACGTGTACGCGTTTACATTAATGACGGACGTCCAATGCTCGATGGTGCGACTGCAGCGAACACGATAACATTGAACAACCGTGGACGTCTGCGCTCTGACTTCTTTGCTAATGATATTGATCCGGAGAACCCTAAGGAGTATTCTGTTACGCTGAAAAATGAAGGAGAGGGTAGCATGGGCTACTTCCTCGCCGGCAATCCCTTCATCTGCGGTTTGGATATGCAAAAATTCTTCGCGAAGAATGCCGATGTCGTGTATCCCTACTATCTGGTAATGAAGGACTGCGATATCGATCCAAAAGATTCTTCGTTGAATCCCAATGGGGCTGAGTGGAAGTGGACGGATATGAACTTTGCCTATAACGAAGGTTCGGGTAATACAGTTGTTCCTCCGCGCTACGCCTTCTTCCTAAAGAAAAAAGGAGAAGAAAACCTGAACCAGTTGACCTTGAAATTCACCGCCGATATGATGGTACATTCGCCCAGAACGACCACCACAACGGAGGATCCGGATCCACAAGGGGGTGGTGCTCCCGGCCTTCGCATCAAGGCAGAACGTGACGGTGATATCAGCGAGGCTCTGGTGATGATAAGTCATGATGCCAGCAACAAGTTCCTTCCCGAAGAAGACTTGGAAACCTTCGTCGTCAGCGACATTAGTTCGTCCATTCCAGTCATCTACACACTGACGGGCCGCTTGGCAACAAGCATCAACCGCATCCACGATTTCAGGGTACTGCCCATCGGCATAGAAAGCAACAGCAATAAACTGGCAATTGTAACCTTCGACGGAGTGGAGAGTTTGGGCGACGACCTGATGATTTACGATGCGAAGACGGAAGAGTTGTTGCCTCTGCAATCTGGAACGAAGGTACGCATACCCGGACGCACACAGAACCGATTCTTCATCGTTAGGGGAGAGAACCTTCAAGAGGCCATTGACGAAAGCAACCTACAGATTTTCGCTAACGATGGCAGCATTACCATTACCTCCGCTACAAACCAGCCCATCACGGATGTATGTGTCTATGATGCAGGTGGGCGACAGGTTTACGCGGCAACACCCAACCGCGCCGAGCACCACTTCAGCATTTCAGGGGGCACCTATGTGGTAAGAGCAAAGACAGACTCTACACAACAAACGAAGAAGATTCTCAATTACTAGACACATTGTAGCATTTGGCGCTATGAAAAGAAACATTACCATATACTATCTGCTCGCACTCGCCATTGCATTGGGGTTGGGCGCTTGTAGCGAACCAACCGATTCGATTCCTGCCGGTATGGGGCAGGTAGAGATTTACCTCACAGCGCCCTACCATAAGGCCACCCGCGCCTCTGGCGAATGGCTTGATCCCGACCCTGAACGTCCAGAAGAGTTGATTTATGATTATTGGGTGGTTTTCGTAAACGATAACAGTAACAGCGACAACTATAAAAAAGTCGAGGAGATTGCCCGTGGTACTGCTGGTGGTGCGGAAGAGCACTCATTCCGTTTCTTTCTTCCCCCAGGAAACTACCGTGCCTATGCTTTCGCAAACCTTCAAGGAACCATATACACTTCTACCACAGCCTCTCTACAATTGTCGACTTCTTTAGTTAAAGTATATACGCCAAAAGAAGCGACAGAAGATGACCCTTCCACGTTTGTAATCACTCCTTTAGCTGCGATTACAAAAGGAGAAACCATGCCTGACTTGACGAACGCAAGACTTGCCACCACCAACGGATGGACGGAAGATATTCCCATGTCAAGCAACATAAACGGCCAAACCATCACGGTCGTCGAAGCCGAAAACCAATCGTTTGAAATAGAGCTCATCCGCGCCATGGCAAAGATGGAGTTTACCTTCTTCAACAATACACAACAGGATATGGACATTGTCGGTTTCGAGATATCCCCATTGGCTAAAGACTATTGGGTCAGCCTTCTCGAACCCGAGACCCCAACGATACTCACAGCATACGAAACGACCGCTTATTCGGTGGACGTTCCTCTCTCAACCAGCTCGCCCAATTTACCAACCGATTCGGAGTTAGCAGCCCCAATTTTCTATGTAAACGAGACCAATGCCTCTGCCATATCCACCGAGGAACCTAATAAGAACCAGTACTCCATCCGTATTAAAGCAAAGCGATACCTCGCCAGCGGAACGACAGGTGAAGTAGAATACCGTTATGGCATCACCGTGAACAGCGAGGATGGTGGCTTTGATTATATCCGACGTAACGACTGGATTAAGATTCCTATCCGTTTCAACGACTGGACATTCCGTGTGGAGGCACTACCCTTCCCGCCTATTGCCGGTTTCCAGGCACGTGTGCTTTCTGCGGATGCGTTGAGCATCACCTTCAACTCCGGTGGTTACATCTTCCTTCGTCCCATGTTCCGCAAAAACGACGATCCCGTAGGCGTCTGGCGCGGCTTCGACGATAGCAACGTCACCTTCGAACTTAAGGGAGAACCCTACATCGTAAACGGAGTATCAGCTGTGGAACAGGAGGTAACCAGCTCTCAGCCATATGCATGGACAACACCAGCCACGGGTGTGGCAGAGTCCCTTACCCCCATAGAATCTGAGAATACGGAAGACCCCATTTACACGGGAATCGTTATGACGGGCGACCTAAATATCTTTGAGCAGCGATTTATTCAGTTAGACTCAGGCGATATCGTCGGCAAGCTGATTAATGATGACACCAAGAATGGTCAGGTCACCGTCACGATAAAACTAATACTCGATGGCTTTGCCTATCAGTTCAACTATAACATCCTTAAGCAATAAAGAGAAAAGCGCACGACTATGAGCCTACGACTATATTTCCAACATATCCTTCGGACATTGCTATGCATCGGGGCAATGGCCACTTTGTTTTGTCAGCAAAGCCATGCCGTTGTTATTGAGGGACAAGAATACTTTTTCATCCAGTTTTTCAACATCGATAATGAAAACGATAGTAGATTTGTCAGAGCAAACTGGTATAATTGGCCCGACCCCAATGGAGTAGCCTTAGGAACGATGCAACGTAGCAACGAGGATGGGTGGCAGTCGGATCAAGTGGGTTTTTGGAGATGGGAAGGTGAGAACAATGATTTGCTAGTCAACTACTACTATAACCAACCTGGCGTTGGCAGACGCTATCTTTGCTACAACGAAACAGACAATATATACTTTTTAACGAATAATCCTGATCAGGCCGTGCCGATGGAAACCTTCACCGACGCACACGGTAACCTTAAATTGCGCAGAAAAAACCAGACCGACTTTGAGATGGGCTTTAGCGCAGCAGTTGACGGAGCTGACATAGTAGATGTCCCATCAAGGAGCGAGTCCAAATATGCCATCGGAACAGCCACCACCTATACTGAGGCTCTTTCCTATCATAACGAGACCTTTTCCGAAGCATTCTATATTCGTTTCTCCAGTCGAAACGCATTTACTGTAGGCTCCTATCCTGTTGCCACCGACAATGGCGTGGATCAACCCTTGACAATGACCATTCGAGGAGCCAACTTGACTGAAGAAGATGCCAGCAACAAGCTTTGGCAGTGGGTTGACGGCAAATATCTGCGTAATCTGCAAGAGCACTATATCTATTTAGACGGCACAGAGTTCAAGACAACAGCCGACAAAAGTCAAGCAACCCGATTCCGAATTTATTATAGCGACTACGCCCGTCCCAAGTTACGGGTATTAAATGCAGATGGCACCGACCGCGACCTTGTGGCACGCCCCCAAACGGTGGAAGACAATGATTCGAAAAAGGTCGTTCCAGGATCGCTTATTGTATCGTCTGAAAATCTGAATTCTATGGACGATGAATTGGAACTGGTAGATTACTATCCCACCGTGAATAAGCCTTATTTCATTAGGTTTGTCAACCAGACTTATGCCGCATTCATTCACGAACTGGGATACCCCGACTCCTATAACGGACATGCCCCAGCACTTTTTGAGAGCCCTGGAACTACAGTTGGCGGAACAAAAATCAACAACAACAACATGATAGCCTTTACGGCAAACATGAAGAGTATGACCTGGACACTGGAAAGTTCAGACACAGAAGGTAATTACTACATTAAAAGTGGCAACGACCTGTATATAGGCAACACTTTCCAGTATTCTGCATGGGGGAACAGGAATGTCTATACCGTCAAGCCAACAAAGGAGGCGACATTCATCATCAGAACAAGGGATGTTGACCATGAACTAGCTCTTACCGATGCAGCCAATCCTACTGGGGTATTCGAGATGGAGAATAGTAGTTCTCATAAATACGTGTTTAGATCTACCACAAATTTAAACGTCACAAATAATAATTTCAGAAGAGTAGTACTTGACTTTATTCGTAACGATGACCCGTTGCCACAAGACGTACCCGCGATGGAGGACGGCCATTGGTACAAATTGTCGTTCGGTGGTAGCTTGCCGCAAACCTTGATTAGGGCACACGTCGGTACGGATGGCTATTATACACTTGAACACGACAAAGGCCGCTATGTTTATTGGAACGGTACGACACTTGCTTATACTACCGATGCCTCACAAGCAGCCAAGTTCGAGATACGTGCCGAGCGTTCGGGCTGGCATCTGGAGCGCGTCACCACTGATTACGTTAACGTAAAAGTAGTGATAGCTGAAGGCAACACGTTTAAAGAGGTTTATCAAAACCGCAATGCCGACAACACAAAAGCGGCATCAACCTACTTTACGTTTGAGGAAGATACCTCCATCCCTCTCGATGAAGTCGAAACGCAACGTCCTACAATGACTACGGTTTTGAATGAGTCCGAATGGTTTATGCTCTATTTCCACGACACACCCATTTGTGCAAAGAAAGTGACGTATGTAGGCAATGATGGTGGTGAAAACCGCATCTACACCTTCATGTACGGCGGGAAATACTTGATGTGGAATGGAACTAATGGGTACACCACTACTACAAATGCAGATGAAGCCACACAGTTTGTTGTTACACGCGAACTGACAGGCTGGCACCTGTCGCGTCTCGTAGGTGATTTCTATGGAGGTGCCACCGTGGCTACAAAAGGCAACGCAGGCAATAGTTCCTTTAAGGAGGTTCCCGTGTCCATTAGCACCTATTTTGGTGTAGATCTCATTCCTTCGGAACTTGAAGATGGAGAAAAATACGTGTTCTACTTCAAGAATAATGAACTGCGAGGCATGTACGACGTAGAAATGGAACATGGTGGAGACTGCGATCTAATGAACCTCTACCCTAACTATGGAGGAATGGCCTGGACAGCGTTGGATCCCGAAATAAGTGGTGATGACTTTTACTATCGCTTTAAGAATGAATACAACCGCTACATTGCCTTTGACACGACCAACAACAAATACTACATCACAAGCGATGATACCAAAGCTGCCCATTTCACCATGACAAGCAGCGAATACGGTTACTATCTGTTGCACGAAGGCAAGGTCTTCCTACCTAAGCTGTATGGCTCAACAACCGTCCCCAATAGCACCTATTTCATAGAGAAAGAATTCAACAACTTAAGTAACAGTTCTAACGCTGAACTTAACGAAAGGGAGTGGGCCTCTATCTATTTCCAGAAAGTAACTACCAACGATGCTTGGTACGATGAGGCTACGAAAAACTCCAGGGTAATTCATCGGCCCTCCTATTTTCAGGAACGCGCCAACGCTTTGGGTGGAGCCTTCCCCCAAGAATTCCTGAAGCCCGGATCTGGTTTGACGAACAAAGCACTATCGGGAGGTGGAAGCGTCGATGTCCAAAATACCCCCGAATACCGGCTGACGCGATATGTCAAGCAGGGCGAATACGTGGGACTGTATATTACAACGAGTAACGGTATGGCAAAAACGCATCATGCTGCCTATCAGCGTTGGTATCTTTACGACAGCGAAACGCCCTTAGAGCACAAATACCACATGCCCTTCAACAACAACAACTCATTCTACTACCAGAACGGTCTTGTGATGGGCAATGGACTCATCAACGACGATGGTATTAACCTAAGCAAAAAGACGGCGGCAGACGCCTATGATATGTATGTGGGATTATCGCTCATTGGACGCCTGCCTACCAACGAGGATAGTGTGACCATTGCCTGCGACTTCAGCTACGAACTCCAGCAAAATATGACCGATATGCGGTTTGAAAATGGCACTGCCACGAGCATGGGCGAGGCCGGCGACCTGAAGGAGCCCACACTGAGCCTTCGGCAGATATGGAAACTCGTTGACGCCAAGGTGATAGCCGACAAGATTGTGAGCAAGACGGGCGATGATGACTGGCTTGAAGAACGCACCATCCACTTTCCTAGCCGCACACAAGGGCTGAGTCACGAGTATATCCCTATACAAAACGACCTTGAGAACTACTGGTTCTATAAGAACTACACTGGCGATCCGACACAACGCATCGATGAGAATCTTGTCTCAATGGCCCAGGTTGACGGCACCAATTTCGATAAGTACTATAGAATAGTTCTCGAAAAACCCAATAATATAGACATAAACCTTGAAAATGGTGGACATTTTGTCCAATTGTCGAAAGAAACCGACAATGGTATGTTTATGTCGAACACCAGCCACAAACGTCGACGCCATATTTCCTTCAGCTATCCTTCCACTCGTGAAGTGCCCGCCGGTTCGAAGATAGTCATCAAAGTGTTTGCCAAAGACGCTGACGGCAATGGGAACGAATATAACGTGGCAAAATTCACCATCATCTTCGATGGTGGTACCGAGACGCTGCCTTACATGGACATTGTGGGGGATACAAAACGCTCACCCAATGCCTTGATAGGACGCTGCGGCAATCCAAAGGCGCATCTTAACTTTGACTATCCCCGTACCTATGGCTTCACCTCGCCGTTCCAGACCACGACGGAAGCCATGATGGCTGCCTTGCCATTGGAATACAGTACTACCAACTATGCCTATGCACGGCGAAAAGGCAACATACGTCTTGCTGCCGGTTGGGGAAGCTCAGGCATAGGTAATACACATTCAGCCACGGCTAGTACAAACAATAACAAGACCTACATTATCCGTAGCATCAATGACTATCTCAGTGAACAAAATACTGGTATTCCATACCCAAATACAAATACGAATACTACTTACGACCCGGGTTTCTTGTTTGTCGATGCCTCCGATATGCCCGGGCAGGTGGCCACGGTGTCGTTCGACGGTGACTTCTGCGAAGGGTCGCTGCTGATGTGTTCTGGATGGATGGCTTCGCTGCAAGGTGGCTTTACAATTACTAATGGTACAATTAACACCTCGCCTGGCAGCGTAATACTAACCGTGATGGGTCGTAAACCCAAAGGTGACGGCACTTACACGGAAGAAGAGGTCTATTCGTTCTGTCCAGGACAGCTCCCCTACCATGTCCGAAAGGCAGATGGTTCTATCATCTATCCTGATGGCAACAAAGTATTCAGCAATGTCGGTGATTTTATCTGGCAGCAGTTCTACTTCGAGTTTTACGGCAATGGCTCCGTTGAATACTACTTGAAGATAGACAATAACGCCACGAGTACCGATGGTGGCGACTACGTGCTTGACGACATCTGGATTTTCGCCGTGCTCCCTGAATTGGAAACGGGCAGCATGCTACCCCTTTGCGGCGGTGAGCTGGAAATGATTCGTCTGGAGAACAAATATGAGACCTTGCTTAACGCGGTCGGTATTAAGGAATTCGATGAAGAAAACGGTGAACCAGAGCAGACTGGTTATCTGAACCTTACTTATATAGATTGGGATAGATTTGTCCGCGAATTTAAGGAAAAGGTAGAGGCCATTGATCATACCACATACTCCAAAGAAGAATTCCTTGAAAAGCTGGAGCAGGAATATTTTTCTGACGAAATATATGAGGAGGATTACAGAAATGTGTTCGATGCTTCGCTGCTGAAAGATGATTTGGATCCCACGAAAGTGGCTTATTCCTGCATCAAGTGGAGTAACAAGTTCGACTCTGATTTGCACATACCATACACCTTTGATACTTTTTACAATAACAGCCAAGATCCAGAAAGCAACATCAACAAGGTTTACTATTCGACTGAGAACGGTGTGCGCAAACTCATTTTCGACGGCAAGATGAACATCAGCACCTTTGAGTATTATCACAATTACCTGCTTCTGGCGGCTTTGAGTTCTGTACCCTACGATAATACATACGTATCAGATTTTTCTCATTTCTTCGATGTCAGAAGCTCATGCTCTACTCATACAGACCTCTACATGAAACCGTTCATTGAGGTGGACGGTCATGTAGGCGTTCAGGATTTGAACGAATTATCCCACTGTTTGAATTCCATTGAGACGCTGGCTGTGAACCTGACCGTTTACCGCTACGACGAGAATGACGAGAACGCAGTGGATGGGTATGTCGTAGAAACACCAAGTGATATTTATTTTGACTGGTGGGTAGGTACCAAAACGGTGTCGGGCACTGTGAATAACTTCTTAGCCCAAGACAACGGAAAACCCCACACCGACCCAGACTATTTCACCTTGCAACACGCCTTAAAATGCCTACGTTACAACTATCCCAACGCATCCATTCTAGAGGGACTCGCTGTGCCTGCGACCAACGATGAATACTCAGCATACACGCTCACGGCCGACATTTTACAATACTTAAAAGACCTGGTTACTCCTCCCGACGGCAGCATGCCACAGCTTTACTTACATAGTCAGACGGTGAATGTGATGCTTGACGAGGAGAACTTTAAGATAGAGGAAGAAGAAGATGGCGATTACATTTACATCTGCGCCATGCCAATTGAGCTAGATATAAACTCTGGACACGAACAATATTATTACTCTTGTTCTGAACCGCAGCCCATCAAGGTAAAGGTTGAAGGTGTAGCTCCTCATATCGACCTTGGCTTTGCAGATAAGAAATATCCGGATCAACTCGACCTGCTCAGTGTGCGTCTGGCCAAGAGCCAATTCGAAATGGTGAATATCCGTAACGCAGAAGATCCTTCCAATCCATCCTGCCTGCACATACCTCTCAGAAATGTAATGTCTCCTTCGGCGAATGCCATTGGTATCAAGAATGTCGGCATCAGAAATGATGGTGTAAATGGCGATGTTATCCTACTGACAGCTACCACCGACACCGAGATGGAAAGCTACCTTTTGAGTCATTATAATGACTACGTAGCTTACAATGAGATGAACGGTGTCAAGGTAGGTACCATCACCTACCTGTATGGCACCAACGGCAATACAGAAGAAAAGCCGTCAGAGACTTTGGCATTTTATTTCGATGCAGACTTCAAGGTACGTGAAGGCTACTCCTATACACTGAAATTCCCGTTCACAGAACGTTTCGCGGACGATGCAGAGGTGTCGACACAATGCGATGGCTATGGTGCCTTCATAATAAAGATTGTCCCTGACTATGAGGTATGGACTGAAGGTACAGGTAATATCGACTGGAGCAACGACAATAACTGGCGACGCGCCAGTAGAGAGGAACTCTATGCCGACAATGGAACCACGCTGAAGGAAAGCTATCTTGACAACGGCCATGTAAATAATAATGGCCAAATTGTTGAGCCAGCTTCAAATGATGACGGCACGCCCCACGTCAACTACATTACGGCCGAAGATCGTCAACGCATGCAGGGCTTTGCGCCGCTCTATTGTACCAATATCCTGATGCTGGACAAGGAGACCGCCGATGCTCCGGAGCTTTACGACGACGGCCCCGAGGTAATTAATGGCGAAGAGACAGGATTCCCCGCCTTGCACACAACGGCGTCACCGATGATTCGCTACGACTTCCAGGGACACGAATGGCCGAACATGAAAGACGAAAATGGCAATCCCATCTTGACAAATAATGAAGACAACCCCTACGACGCCAACAAGAAGGTGCGCAAAGCGGGCGATATCGTCACAGAACTATACAGCACCAACCAGTGTGGCGGCATCGTCTTCCAGTCGGAGACAGAGCTTGTGAATGCTCATCTGCTTAACTACAGCAAGGCTTGGGTGGAAATAGCATTACCCAACGACAAATGGCACCTCGTCAGTTCGCCCCTGCAGGGAACCATTTCTGGTGAGATGTACGCTCCGACATGGAGTGGACAGCAGGAGACCACCTACTTTGAGCCCATTAATTTTGACGATGCTTCCATCCCCATGAAAACCATCAATGGTGTTTCATACCCCGATGGGCGTAAATACGACCGTTTTGCTCCGGCTGTCTATCAGCGTCAGTGGGATAAGGCAAGGGCCGTACTTTATGAGCGCGGTGCCGCGTGGAGTGTCGATGATGCCGACCAAGCCGCAGAAAACGACCATTCTGAGGGAGGTCAATGGTCGGGAGATGGTCAAGGATATAGTTGGACGAACAATAGTGACGAATATCTGAACCGCTTGGTCTATAAACCTTTTGATGTCAGTAAAGTTAATGTGGCTGTTCGCGGCTCGTGGAGTGGCGCACACAACGACCATACCGTACCTTACGATAACGGTGGTTTCAGCGTAATGTCTATCAACAACCTAAAGGAACATAACAGCAATACGGAAACCATCATTCGCTTGCCCAAGGATGACCAGTACTACGATATTTGGGATTGGGGAAAAGATTATAAAATTCAAAGACGTGTACGTGTTTATATTGACGATGGTCGTGAGTGGCCCGAGAACTTGGGAGAGTTAGTTCAAGATGCCATGGGAAACTATCCAGGTTTAACCGATCCCGACGCCTACATGCCGAATGAAACGAACGTAATAACACTGGAGAACCGTGGTCGTCTGCGCTCCGACGTCTTTGCTTCTGATTTGGAAGCAGAGTATGCAGTGACCTTGAAGAACGAAGGAAAGGGCAGCATGGGCTACTTCCTTGCCAGCAACCCCTTCATCTGTGGTCTTGACATGGAGAAATTCTTTGTAGAGAATGCTGATTCCGTGTATCCCTATTATCTGGTAATGAAGGGTAGCAACATTGATCCACAAATGCCTGAATTGAATCCAACAGATTGGAAGTGGACGGATATGACCTATGCCGGTCAAACTGATGGCACGAACTTTGTGGGAAATGCTGTCGTTCCTCCGCGTTATGCATTCTTCCTTAAGAAAA
Source organism: Bacteroidales bacterium UBA1189 (assembly GCA_002309805.1). GTDB lineage: Bacteria > Bacteroidota > Bacteroidia > Bacteroidales > Bacteroidaceae > UBA1189. Next base: position 30,940 of record DBYJ01000031.1, read on the forward strand.
AAGATAATGCGGCTGTGGATATGAGCACGTTGACTCTTAAATACACCGCCGACATGATGGTGAGCACGCCCAAAACTACGGAGAATCATCAAGGCGGTGGTGCTCCCAACCTCCGCATCAGGGCTGAACGCGATGGCAACACCAGCGAGGCTACGGTGATGCTTAGTCCCGATGCCAGCAATAGTTTCCTTCCCGAAGAAGACCTTGAAACTTTCGTCGTGAGCGACATCAGTTCGAAGATTCCCGTCATCTACACGCTGACAGGCTGTATGGCCACAAGCATTAACCGCATCCACGACTTCATGGTGCTGCCCATCGGTATTGAGAGCAACAGCGATGAACTGGTGAATGTAACCTTTGAGGGTGTGGAGAATTTGGGCGATAGCCTGATGCTCTACGATGCTCAAACAGATGAGTTGCTTCCTCTGCAATCGGGAATGAAAACACGTATGCCGGGTCGTACGCAGAACCGCTTCTATATTGTAAAGGAAGCGAATCTGCAGGAAGCTATTGAGGAGAGCAATTTGCGAATCTATGCCAGCGATGGCAAGATTACGGTTGTCTCTTCTACGAACCAACCCATTACGGAAGTTCGAGTCTTTGATGCCGGCGGACGACAGGTCTACGAAGCGACACCTAATCGCGCCAAGTACCGTTTCAGCCTCTTAAAGGGTGTCTATGTGGTAAAGGCAAAAACCGACTCGGTACAGCAGGTGAAGACGGTTCGCAATTGAGCAATCGTTTTTAAGTAGCAATGGGAGGGTGTTTTCTACGCCCTCCCATTATTGCTTTATCTGATATTCCGCAATACTACCTCTAACGATTATCCCGCAAGTCGCAATCGAAGACTTAAAAACGTCAGACGCTGGAAAAATTCCAGCTGGTGGAATTTAAATTCCATTTGATGGAACTTTTTTTCCATTTGATGGAATTTCGTTGGAGGTTGGGAATATTTGTACGTTTGATGAGGTGAACGTAGCTGTCTCCCTTTTTTGTACTGAGAACAATGGTGTGGGAAAAAAGTTTTTTTATTCCTTCATTTCCTTCAATCCTTCAAACTTGTTATTTATAAGGATGTTGCGAGTGAAGGAAATGAAGGATAATGAAGGAGAAATGGCGTTTCCTGCACTTTTATATAGAAAGAAGGATGGAGAACAGATCTTGCGGTAACCGAATTACTTCTTGATGGTTTGTAACTCTGCCTGCAACGTTTCGCAAGTAGGTAAGACCTCGTCGGTATGGATATAGCGGATGATACCCTTGCTGTCGCTGATATAGATGCGAGGGATGCGGGACGTGGCAAAGAGATGGTAAATTGTACGATCAGACTGCGGGGAATAGAGCATATTAAGCCCTTGGGACTGCCAGTACTTTTCAATTTCGGCTTTCCCCTGTGCACGGGAGATAAGGAGGATGGGTGTCGAAGTGCGGTCGGTGGCATCCCATAAACGTTGCAGCTCAGGAAGCTCTTTCTGACAGTCAGGGCAAGCCGTGGAGAAGAAGACAATGACAGACGAATGCCCAAAAAGGTCAGATGATGCAACGGAGGTTCCATCGTTCATTGTCACCACGAAAGATGGCAGAGCATCACCCACGCCAAGGTTCGCACCTTCGTCCTCGTCAGGGTTATTACTCATGCAGGCCATGCACAAAGAAACCAGCATCCCTATGAAAAAATACTTTCTCATTTTAATTCTAATTTGCTGCAAAACTACTCCAAAAAACGCAATAAAACAAGAGAAAAGAAAAAAACGCAACTATTACAAAACAAAAACCCGTGCAACATGTCGCTACACGGGTTTGAATGTCAACAATTATTGTTGCTTTTCTACCATTACTTTACCTCCTCGAAGTCGGCGTCTTGGATGTTTTCGTCCTTGTTGTCGGAGGAGCCGGAGCTTTGGTTGGTGGACTGCTGGCTGTAGTCGGCACCTCCCTGCGGGCCTTGCTGAGCACCGCTTTGGGCGTACATGTCGGCACTGGCGGTTTGGAAGGCAGTCTCAAGTTCCTTCTGAGCGGCTTCGCAGGCAGCGATGTCCTGAGCCTTGTGGGCGTCTTTCAGCTTTTGCAGAGCGGCCTCGATGGGAGCTTTCTTGTCGGCAGGAATCTTGTCACCCAGCTCGCTAAGTTGCTGCTCGGTGGTGAAGATGATGCTGTCGGCTTGATTTAGTTTGTCCACACGCTCACGTTCCTTAGCATCGGCAGCGGCGTTAGCCTGAGCCTCGGCTTTCATGCGCTCAATCTCCTCCTTACTTAAGCCTGAACTTGCCTCGATGCGGATGGTCTGCTCCTTGCCTGTAGCCTTATCCTTGGCACTCACCTTGAGGATACCATTCGCATCAATATCGAAGGTGACCTCAATCTGCGGCACGCCACGACGGGCGGGGGCAATGCCAGCGAGGTTGAACTGGCCGATACTCTTGTTCTGGGCTGCCATAGGACGCTCACCCTGCAGGACATGGATGGTGACCTCGGGCTGGTTGTCTTGGGCCGTGGAGAAGATCTGACTCTTCTTGCATGGGATGGTGGTGTTAGCGTCAATCAACTTGGTCATGACACCACCGAGGGTCTCGATACCCAGCGTAAGCGGGGTGACATCGAGGAGGACGATGTCCTGTCCCATTTCCTGATTAAGGATAGCGCCCTGAATGCTGGCGCCTACAGCAACAACCTCGTCAGGATTAACACCCTTTGACGGCGTCTTGCCGAAGAAGTTCTCCACTAATTGCTGAATAGCAGGGATACGGCTGGAACCACCCACAAGGATAACCTCGTCAATGTCGCTGTTGCTCAGCTTTGCGTCAGCCATGGCCTTGCGGCAAGGCTCCAAGCAAGCCTGAATGAGGTTGTGGCAAAGGCCCTCGAACTTAGCACGAGTCAGCGTCTTTACAAGGTGACGGGGTACACCGCCGACGGGCATGATGTACGGCAGGTTGATTTCGGTGCTTGTAGAGCTGGAAAGCTCAATCTTTGCCTTTTCGGCAGCTTCCTTCAGACGCTGCAGGGCCATCGGGTCAGCAGTCAAGTCAGCACCCTCATCGTTCTTGAACTCCTGCACCAGCCAGTCAATGATAGCCTGGTCGAAGTCATCGCCGCCGAGGTGGGTGTCGCCGTTCGTACTCAAAACCTCAAAAACACCACCGCCGAACTCCAGGATGGAGATATCGAACGTACCACCACCAAGGTCGAAGACGGCAATCTTCATATCCTTATTAGCCTTGTCGACGCCATAAGCCAGAGCCGCAGCTGTAGGCTCATTGACGATACGACGCACGTTCAGTCCGGCAATCTGCCCGGCTTCCTTCGTAGCCTGACGTTGGCTGTCGCTGAAGTACGCAGGCACGGTGATGACGGCATCCGTTACCTCCTGACCCAGATAGTCCTCAGCCGTCTTCTTCATCTTCTGAAGAATCATAGCGCTGATTTCCTGAGCCGTGTAAAGATGTCCATCAATGTCAACACGCGGCATGTTGTTATCGCCACGGACGACAGGATAAGGCACACGGGCAATTTCCTTCTGCACCTGATCCCAGTTCTCACCCATGAAGCGCTTGATGGAGAATATCGTTCGCTTCGGGTTCGTGATAGCCTGACGCTTGGCGGGGTCGCCCACCTTACGCTCTCCACCATCGACAAATGCCACGATGGACGGCGTTGTGCGCTTGCCTTCCGAGTTGGCAATCACAGTCGGTTCGTTACCTTCGAAAACGGAAACACACGAGTTCGTAGTTCCTAAGTCAATTCCAATAATCTTTCCCATAGTTGTATGTTTTTAATTTGTTAATAATCTTGTTCAGGCTGCCGGGATAAACACGGCAATCCGTTCGAGGATGTGCAAAGCTCGTGCCACGTCATGGACAGAGGGCATGGTGCCGTTTTCTGCCACGAAAAAACTGCCAAACGCTCCTTTTTTGTCAGTTTGTCTGTCATTCTTTAGTTTTCAAAAAAAAGACGTTTTTCTTGTTTTTCCCCTCGGCTTGCATTATCTTTGCCCTCAAAATTCATCAATACCTTATTATATTATGGCAAAGAAAAGCGAAGAAGAAATAACTAGCGACATTCGAAATGAGAAGTTAAAAGCATTGCAGGCCGCTGTAGCAAAAATCGAAAAGGATTTTGGAAAAGGCTCCATCATGAAAATGGGAGAGGAGAAAATAGATAATATCGATGTCATCCCTACGGGTTCCATTTCCCTAAACCATGCCCTTGGCGTAGGTGGCTACCCTAAAGGACGCATTATCGAAATCTTCGGACCCGAATCATCAGGTAAGACGACATTGGCTATCCATGCCATTGCCGAGGCTCAAAAGCAGGGTGGTGTTGCGGCATTTATTGATGCTGAGCATGCCTTCGACCGTTTTTATGCTGCAAACTTGGGCGTTGATATCGAAAACCTTTACATGTCTCAACCCGATAACGGCGAGCAGGCTCTTGATATTGCTGATCAGCTTATTCGTTCCAGCGCGATTGATATCATCGTTATTGACTCCGTTGCGGCACTCACGCCCAAGGCGGAAATTGAAGGTGACATGGGCGAAAACAAGGTAGGCCTTCAGGCTCGACTGATGTCACAAGCCATGCGCAAGCTTACGAGCACCATCAGCCGTACTAAAACCACCTGCATTTTCATCAATCAGCTTCGCGAGAAAATTGGTGTCATGTTCGGCAATCCTGAGACAACTACGGGCGGTAACGCCTTGAAATTCTACTCCAGCGTTCGACTTGACATCCGTAAGGTTTCTCCTATCAAGGATGGAGACAATGTTATTGGAAATCAAGTGCGTGTCAAAGTTGTCAAGAATAAGGTTGCTCCTCCCTTCCGTCGCGCTGAGTTCGACATCATGTTTGGTACAGGTATCAGTCGTTCAGGTGAAATCCTTGATTTGGCTATCGATTTGGGAGTCATCAAGAAGAGTGGCAGTTGGTTCAGCTATGGCGATACCAATCTTGCTCAAGGACGCGATGCCTGCAAAAAAGTCATCGAAGACAATCCCGAATTGGCAGAAGAACTTGAGAACCGCATCAACGAAGCCTTCGAAAAGAAATAAAAAACTATTCGCCGTAGTCTGAAGTTTTTCAGAAAAAAATGCTATCCCCGTAGCTCTTTGAGATGTGGGGATAGCGTTTAACGTTATGCCGACAACGTTTAACGCTGTTCGCGTAGCGTTAAACGCTGTAAGTTCAGAGTTAAACTCTGTAGATGTTTTATAAAACGTAGGTAATTCTGCGCATGATAAAAAAAATATTAGCGGTTAGATCTAACCGCTAATATGATAATTAGGAATGAATAATCCGACTGCTTAGCAGTACATGGCGACGATAGCCTCGTAGAGCTCCTGCTTGCCGGAGGTCTGCTTGGGCTCGCCGACCTTCTTGCCGTAGGCGTAGGCATCTTCGAGGGTCATCTTGCCTTCTTCAAACTGCTTGCCGAGGCCGCTGTCGAAGCTGGCGTAGCGCTCCTTGAGCATCTTGGGCAGCGGGCTTTCCTCAAGTATGGCTGCTGCGGAGAGCAGGGCGCGGGCCATGACATCCATGCCGGCAATGTGGGCGATGAAGATATCCTCGGGGTCGGTGCTGTTGCGACGGGTCTTGGCATCGAAGTTGGTACCACCGTTGCCGAATCCTCCGTTGCGGATAATCTGCATCATGGCCTGTGTGAGTTCGAAGTTGTCGATGGGGAACTGGTCGGTGTCCCAGCCGTTCTGGTAGTCACCACGGTTGGCATCGATGGAGCCGAGCATACCGGCATCGACGGCGCAAGCGAGTTCGTGCTCAAAAGTATGTCCTGCCAAGGTGGCGTGGTTGACCTCAATGTTAACCTTGAAATCCTTGTCAAGTCCGTGGGCGCGGAGGAAGCCGATGACGGTTTCAGTATCGACATCGTATTGGTGCTTGCTGGGTTCGCATGGTTTGGGCTCGATGAGGAATGTACCCTTAAATCCCTTGGCGCGGGCGTAGTCGCGTGCCATGGTGAGCATGGTGGCCATGTGCTCCTTCTCGCGGCGCTGGTCGGTGTTGAGCAGGCTCATGTAACCTTCACGACCACCCCAGAAGACGTAGTTGGTGCCGCCGAGTTCAATGGTAGCGTCGATGGCATTCTTAATCTGGACGATGGCGCGAGCCACGACGTCGAAGTCAGGGTTGGTAGAGGCGCCATTCATGTAGCGCTTGTTGCCGAAGACGTTAGCGGTACCCCAGAGGAGCTTGATGCCGGTCTCAGCCTGCTTCTGCTTCAGGTAAGCAACGACCTCCTTAAGGTTCTTCTCATACTCGTCGACGGTAGGTGCTTCCTGTACGAGGTCGACATCGTGGAAACAATAGTACTCGATGCCGAGTTTCTGCATAATCTCAAAGCCTGCGTCGGCTTTGTCCTTTGCTGCTAGGACGGGATCTTTGGCAGCATTCCACGGGAAGGTCTTGGTGCCAGGGCCGAACTGGTCGGCACCCTCGGCGCAAAGCGTGTGCCACCAGCACATGGCAAACTTGAGCCATTCGCTCATCTTCTTGCCCATCACAACACGGTCGGCGTCATAATAGTGATAAGCCAGCGGATTCTTACTCTCTTTTCCTTCAAACTTGATTTTCCCGATTTCAGGGAAGTACTGTTTTGACATAAGGCAATTTGATTTATAATTTGACAATTTACAATTTATTGAACTTCTTTTTGTAGGCAAGCTTTCCAGCGTTCGTAGGCGGCGGCATAGGCACTGGCGTTGGTGGTGTCAGGCTCGATAACAGCTATGCGGCGGAGGGTAGCCAACGCCTCGGCGGGAGTGGCGTAAAGGCCTGCGCCGATGCCTGCACCGATAGCAGCACCCACGGAGCCGTCGGTGTCGTAGAGTTGGATGGTGGCACCGGTGATGCCAGCCAGTGTGTTGCGGAACATGGGGTTGAGGAACATATTGGCATGGCCAGCGTGGATTGTAGTGATGGGCATACCCATGGCTTCCATGACTTCCATGCCATTCTTGAAGGAAAATACAATGCCCTCTTGTGCTGCACGCAGCAGATGGGCGCGGCTGTGGACATTAAAGTTGAGGCCATGGATACTGCAACCCACCTCGCGGTTCTGGAGCAAGCGTTCGGCACCATTACCGAAGGGCAGGATGCTGAGACCTTCGCTGCCAATGGGTACGCTGTCAGCCAGCACGTTCATGTCGGCATAGGAGATTCCCTCAGGAGCTACGTGGCGGCGCATCCAACTATTGAGGATACCCGTGCCGTTAATGCAAAGTAGCACACCCAGACGGACAGCCTCGGCGCGATGGTTGACGTGGGCGAAGGTATTCACACGGCTCAAGGGGTCATAGGCTACACGACCCATGACGCCATAGACGACACCGGAGGTTCCAGCGGTTGCTGCTATCTCACCAGGTTCAAGCACGCCCAACGACAGGGCATTGTTGGGCTGGTCTCCAGCACGATAGGTCACAGGAATACCGGCCTTCAGCCCAAGCTCGGCTGCTGCAGCGGGTGTCACTCGTCCCTGCTCGGCAAACGTGGGCAGGATGGAAGGAATGAGGCTGCGATCGAAACCGTAGTAGTTCATGAGGAATCCCGCCACATCGTTCTCGCGGAAATCCCAAAACATACCTTCTGAAAGACCAGGCACGGTGGTAACGGCCTCGCCTGTCAACTTAAGGGCGATGTAGTCGCCTGGGAGCATAATTTTGTCAATGCGGGCATAAGTGTCCGGCTCGTTCTCCTTCACCCAAGCCAGCTTGGCAGCCGTGAAGTTACCGGGGCTGTTCAACAGATGGCTGAGGCATTGCTCGGTACCTAATGCTTCCAAAGCTTGCTGTCCGTAGGGCACGGCACGGCTGTCGCACCAGATAATGGCGGGACGTAGCACGTCGCCTGCCTTATCGATACACACCAATCCGTGCATCTGGTAGGCAATACCGATGGCTGCCACATCGACAGGGCTGCCGCTTTTACCGACGATTTCTAGCACTTCTGCTGTGGCGGCTTTCAGATAACTCCACCAGTCGGCAGGATTCTGTTCGGCCCACCCGGTCTGCACGGCCTTAATGGGGGCTTCCGATTTTGGGTAGAACGCGCTGGCTGCTCGTTCGCCCGACTCCAAATCGACGAGGCTCGCCTTGACGGACGAACTGCCGATGTCATATCCTAAGAGATAACGTTTCATGATACATTCATTGATTTTGCGGCAAAGGTACAGTAAAAAAATGAAAAAACAATTAAAGTTAAGAATTAACTCTTCATATTTATTTAAAATAAAGTGTTGTTTTTGCTGTGGGGAGGCCGTCGGCGGTAGCGGTGAGAGTCGCTCGGCCGGTATTGCCATCATTCTGAAGCACGACAAGGCACTTACCATTGAACGCGCGGCGATAGGGGGCTTTGAAACTCTCGAGAGAGGTTTGCAAGCCATTATCGACACCTGCTACGAAGGCAGAACCATTGACAGAGAAGTTGACAAGATTGTCGGCGTGGGGGCAGAGGTTACCGTCTTTGTCGACGATATCGACGGTGATAAAGGAGAGGTCGCGGCTATCAGCGGTAAGGTGATGTCGGTCTGGAGTGAGACGTATGGCAGCAGGGACTCCAGCTGTGCGTATTGTCTCGGACTTCACAATACGGCCATTCTTGCGAGTGACTACACGGATTTCACCTGGCTCATAGACGACACGCCACTGTGTGTGGAAGTCGCGGCCTTTGGTGCGGATGCCTTGTGAATGACCATTGATGAACAACTCGGCTTCATCGGCATGATTGAAGTAGGCCCAGATATCGACCGTCTGTCCATCTTCCCAGTTCCAATGGGGGAAGACATGAAGCACGGTCTCGTCCGTCCATTCGCTCTGATAAAGGTAATAGACATCTTTTGGGAATCCAGCCAGGTCAACAACACCGAAATAGCTGCTGCGAGCGGGCCAACCGTAAGGAGTGGGCTCGCCAATGTAGTCGAACCCGCTCCATATGAACTGCCCGGCAATGTAGGGAAGATCGACATAGTAACGAAGGTTCTTTTCGTGTGTGCTACTCCAGGGGGCGTGGCTGTTGTCGTAAGCGCTGCATTTGAAAGAGGGATCGTAGTAGGGACGATCCCAGCGTGATGGCTGGATGAAGATGCTGTCGCTGGGCATTCGGTAGTATCCGCGGGTCTGTAGGGCTGAAACGCTCTCACTGATGATGAACGGACGGCCGGGAAACCACTCGGGTACGAGGGGAAAGTTCCGTTCGTGGTAGTTGAAGCCAATGATATCAACGCCTCCCTCAACGAAGAGATTGTTGCGTGGGTCAGCGGCATTACAGCCGGCAGTAATGGGACGTGAGGGATCGAGACGGCGGACAATGTCACACAGATGGCGGGTCAGCAGCTGGTTGAAAGTGAAACCCGTGTCGAGGGGCTCAGAGTAGTCGTGACCGGCATTGAGTATCATATTCGCCTCTTCCAGCGAGAGGTTGTCGGCACGGGCATCATCCCATTGCTCAAGTACCTCGTTACCGATGCTCCACATAACAACAGAGGGGTGATTGCGGTCACGGCGAACAAGGTCGCTAAGATCGCGCTCATGCCATTCGGTGAAGAATCGGGCGTAGTCGCGTTGCGTCTTACGACGGTACCACATGTCGAAGGCTTCGTCCATGACAAGGAATCCCATCTCATCGCAGAGTTCCAATAATTCGACTGAAGGTGGGTTATGGCTACAACGGATAGCGTTGATACCCATGCCGCGCATTATCTCTAACTGACGCTGGATGGCACGGCGGTTGACAGCTGAGCCAAGGCAGCCAAGGTCGTGGTGGAGGCAAACACCATTGAGTTTCATAGGTTGACCGTTGAGGCGGAAGCCTTGTTCTGGATTAAACTCGAAATCGCGGATGCCAAAGCGAAAAGCGTAGTCGTCAATGACATTTCCATCGCGGTTTAACTCAATCTGTGCGGTGTAGAGATAGGGATTCTCAATGCTCCAACGCTCGGCACCTGGGATGCGGAAGCGCAGGCCGATAGTGGTGTTCGTGATGGGTGTCTCAGTGGTAAAGACAGCCTTCTTTTCCTTATTATATATAGTCACTCGGGCCTGTAGAGACGTGGCTTTTCGTGTTCCTGTCTCTTCGGCAATGGTGATGACAAGGCTGTCAGACTCTCCATACTTATAGGCTTCGGCCATGGGAGCGTGGGGCAGCACGTAGGTGTCCCATGGAACGATGTGGACGGGGTTAACGGCAGTAACATAGACGCTACGGAAGATGCCGCAACCGCTGTACCAACGGCTGTTGGGCTGGTCGCTGTTGTCGACACGGACAGCCAGTACGTTGTCACCTTCCTTATTGATATAAGGGGTCATGTCGTATTCAAATGAGATGTAACCGTAGGGGCGATTGCCGAGTTTATGACCATTGAGCCAGACGGTGGAGTTCATATAGACGCCGTCGAAACGGATGAGCAGCTGCCCATCGGCTTTGTCGCTCAGCCCGAGGTCGGCGAGGGTGAAGTGCTTGCGATACCATCCGATTCCACCCGGCAATGCACCTCCACCTGTTCCGGAAGGATTTTTTTCGCTGAATTCGCCTTCGATAGCCCAATCGTGGGGGACGTTCAAATGACGCCATTGTCCGTCAGCAGCTCCAATGGCAGCCAGCGCTTCACTATCGGCGATTCCCGTGGAAGGGTAGGGCATGGCTTCGTAGTTCGTCAGGGTGAACAACCAATCGTTGTCGATATTGACTACACGCCGTACGCTTTCTGCCTCTTCGATTTTGGATGTGCAGGCTGCCATCAATAGGAGGCAGCTGAAGAATGAAAGTTGAAGATGGAAAATGGTAGATAGAAGGTTTTTCATATTCTTGTTTTTCTAAGGTAAGCAACTAAAAATGGAAGCCAGTAAATGACGAAAACTATGCCTTTGTATGTGTTTGTTCCTATTCTGCAGGTTTCGGGTAAACGGCTATAATCCAATACAGCAACTAATTGCGAAGCAATGAAAAGTGTCACAAACGTTGGCGCACAACGTGTTACTTCGCTACTGACAGCTTTCAGTACTTGTGCGCTACTGGTTAGCGTGCCGCTTGTCAATCCAAAGCAAAGACAAGGAATTCCCACCAACAAGGCAAGTATGGGCAGCCATCCAGCTTGTAAGGGGCTATGAGCCCAATGTCCTGTAACACTCAGGAGGTTGCCGCTGAATATGCCCCAAGCTACAAGGCCTGCCAAAACCGCGAAGACCAAAAAAGCAACAAGCCATGCCTTTTTTCTAGACGATTTGTTGTCTGGGCGACAAATTGATTTAATAGTTCCCAAAGTAAACAACACTAGCAGAATCTCTCCCACAGGAGATGCAGCAAAGGCAGGAAGCACGGAGCGCATCCACCAGCGGACGCCCTCGCCTGAGAGCAGATTGTTCACACTATCCACGCCGTACAGCCCCACTAACCACGAAGCAAGGACTGCTACCAATAATAGCAGTACATACAAGGTTGTAAAGGGAAACGTGCGCTTCATCTTTTATTGCCTTTAGTCATCTGGGGTGAGGTTGTCCACATCAATGATATGGAGCTCAATAGCACGGACAACGAGGCGTGTGGAATTGATGGAACGTCCGTCGTTGTCGGGGAAGAGGCGTGAAACCAAATCCACTTGGCGTTTTTCCAGAGATTTGGTGCTGAAGGGCATCGTTCGTAGTCCGGCTATCATGTCCTTCGTGTAACCCAAGGCAAGATGGCGGAGGAAGCGTTCATCGTATTCATCGATGTCGTAAGTGATGATGGCTTTTCGCCGCAGGGTTTCTGCATTGACGAACTGGCGGAAACGGGCGACAATCTTCTCCAAAATGGGCTGATTGAAGACCCATTGTTTGCCCTCCATAACGCGTTGTACCTCGCTACGGGTGAGCAACTCGCCGGTTTTCAGTACAATGCCATTGGCTCCAGCGTCAAGAGCATCCACCCAAAGCTTTTCGTTCAGCACTTCGCCTGTGAAGATGAGTACTTTTACCGAAGGATATTTTTTGCGGATGTTCCGACAAATTTCTACTCCAATGGTTGTGGAGCCGCCCAACCCAAGGTCGAGCAAAACCATATCGGGAAGTTGCTTTTCCATCAGCGGCCAGAAGGCCTCCTCCGTCATAGCCGTACCGATGACTTCCGCTTCGGGAATTTCGTTGCGGAATATCTCCTCTGTCCCTTTCAGTTCCAGTCGGACGTCTTCAACAATGATTACTTTCCAAGACATAATTATTTTTTTTCTATTTGACAATTTCCTATTTACGATTTACTTGTTCCTTTGCTGGCAGGTAGGGTGAAAAGAATGGTGAGTCCGCCATCAGGATTAGCTTGCTCGGCTTTGATGCGACAGCCGATGTGTCCAAAGTACTCATCGTGTTCACGTACTATCTGACGGCAGATGATATATCCCGTGTCATTAGCCGAGGGATAGAAAAGTTCTTGCAACTCATTGGGAGCAAGAGTCAGACTGAGATTTGTGAAGCGGAACACAACGAATCCGTCTTCGCAACAAGCATTAACGGAGAGCGCCTGAGGAAGCACTACAGCGTCGTCTTCCTTCCTATGAGAACGCATCTTTTCATAGTTTTCAAGCATCTTTCGTGATGAGCTGGATAGCGCCTCATCTATCAGACTTTCCATAAGGTAGCCTAACATCACCTCGTCGCCGCTGACGCAGCTGCCGTCGTGCGATACCTGAAGCGATAGCCCAGGAAGACCGGCGGAGGATGCTTTGTCCTGCAGGTATGTCGCAGCATTACTGAGCAATTCCTCACAGGAGATTTCCTGACGACGGAAGGGGCTGTCCTCCAGTTGTCGAGCAGCGCAGGACGTCAAAGTACCGAAGATTTCGCGGTAGAAGTCTGTTAGCTCGGCCATGTCGAGGAGTTGCTTGCGGTCGGGTTCGCTGGTAGAACTCAAATGTTCAGCCATCTTTCGTATACGTCCCGGATAGTAGGAGGTCTCGTGCTTGATGGTTGATAGGCAGTTGTCGAGCACCATGTTCTGCACGTGTAGGCGGTTTTCTTCGTAGCGGACACGGCGCATTTCGCTGTCTTCGTCCATCATTTGTTCCAATTCCCTGTCGCGTCTTTCCAGTTCGCGGCGGTGTGCCTTTCTTGGACGGACGATGAATGTCCACCAGAAGATAATGAAAGCCAACAATACTACCAGTCCCACCACCAGCATGGTTACGATGTCGCGCCGCGTCTGTTGCATCCGGGCGATATAGTCGGCAAGCGTAGTGTCCTCGCTAGTCAGCTTATAGAGCTCGGTGTATGAACGATTGTTGAATCCATAGTTGTCCAATTGGTGGAGGGCGAGGTAGGCAATAGCAAGTTCGTTGCGCAAGTCGAGGATGGTGTAGTAGTCTGTTTCGAAGTCGCTCATCCACCATTGTGTTTCTGTGAGTCCACCACGTCGGCCTGTGAGGGTGAGGGTGTCGAGATTGCTTTTTGAGCGCTGGCGCAGGTCGGCGTTGAGGTAGCTTAGAGCGGAGTCACCATAACAGATGGCATCCTCGTAGCGGCCTTCGAGATTGGCATAATAGACGCTATCGGCTAATGCCGCTGCACGGGTCAGCATTTGTTCGTCAGCATTGGCATTAATGTGGGTCATCGCTATGGCCATAACTATCGCCATAGCCCTCCGCACGGCCTTGGGCAGACGAAACCAGAAGCGGCTGCCTTGTCCTGGCGTGCTGTCGATGCCCAGTTGGCAGACGGAGAAGAAACTATCGGTCTTCTGATATTTTTCGATGATGCCTTTGCAGTTCATCAATCCGAAGCCGCTGCCGTGCTCGGCTCCTTCACCCCCGATGCGCGACACGTCTACAATCTTGTGGCCAAGGATTTCCTTGATGTCTTCTTCCGAAAGCCCTACGCCTGTGTCAGCGACGCTCAGTTCCACGTAGTCTTCCTTTACGTCGGTACTAAGGCTGATGCGTCCTCCTTCAGGCGTGAACTTGCGGGCGTTGTCCGTCAACGTGTTCAACATGAAGAGCGTGAGTGCCCTGTCGGCTTTCACCCAGGCATCAGTCTCAGCCACGTCAAGTTGTAGCCCTTGCCTTTCGAAGGCGCTTCGGCGGCGTGCAAGGATGTCGAAGAGCCCGCTGACGGCAAACGTCTCAATATGCAGCCCCACGATACCTTGACGAGTCTGAATCCATCCTGCCAGAATGTCGTTCAGTTCCTCAATCCTCCCTGCGAGCTCGCTGACGTAAGAAAGGTCAACAGAATTTGTTGACTTGCTGTCTTTTTGGCTTGTTGACTTTAGCGCATGGCGCATGCGGTCGATATAAGGGATAATGCTGGTGACAATAGCCAGCGATGCTTTGCGCCGGACGTAGGCTCGCTTGTTCTCTGCCAGTCCTCCGCGGTGTAGGGCCAGTTCATCGTAGAATTGTTCCATGCGCTCGTCGTGCCGTTCCCCCATACGTCTGGTAAACTGCCGGTGGCGCGTCCGTGCCAGAATAGCCAGTACAGCAAAGCCGATGATAAACGCCACAAGGAATATCAGAAACGCCCCCGATAACTTTCGCACTTCTGCCGTGCGCCGCTCTGCTTCTGCCGTGCGGTATTCAAGCTCTTTATTCTCGCGGATAACCTCCAACATGTCTAAATAGATGTTGCGGTAGATATCCGACGAATCCTTCTTGCCCAATCCGGCGTAGGCCACGCTCACCTGCTCTGAGATACGGCACAGACATTCAGGCACGTTGTCCTCAGCAATACAATCATAGGCCAGCTGTAACGTATCGAGCGACGCCAGCCAAAGCCCCGCTTTGTTGAGTGCTGCCGCACGATGAATGCGGGACTCCGTAACCCAATAGGCCGAGTCGCCATAATGCGAAAGCTTCCACGCTTGTCGAGCCAGTTCCTCGTCGCCCACATGGGCAGCAAGGCTGCGCATGAAGTGGTAGTGCCTCCATTGGGCCGAGTCGCGAGCCGCTAGCTCCTTCTCGTCGATGGCATCCATATCCGCCTGCACTTGATCGTAGTGCCCCATCGTGTAGTGATAGGTGACGGAGATAAGGTAGAATTCATCCCTTGCCCATTGGAATTGTTCCCGTTCGGCGGGGGTGAGCGACGCTTCCTCCTCCTCAATGCGGTCTATGGCATGACGGGCGCGAAGCCATTGTTCATAGAAAGCACGGTTGTCCGCCGTACGCTGATAGACGCGCATGGCATCTATAGCACGGTTCAGCACGTCCGTCTGACTCGTCGGGTGACATCCCGTCAGCACAGCCGCCCACAGCAGCAAATAGAGCAGTTTCCTCATTACGCCGCGAAGATAATGAAAAAATATGGAATAAGAATGAGGAATGAAGAAATTAATTTAAAAAGGATAAGGAGGATTGCAGTTGCAAACAACCGGTTCCTGATTTCTAATTCCTAATCATTCCTTTTTTACGTAGCTCCCAGAAGGCTACTGCTGAGGCTGCTGCCACGTTGAGCGAATCGACGCCATGCGCCATAGGGATGCGAGCCACATAATCGGCACGATGGATGACGTCGTGCGGCAGGCCGTCGCCTTCCGTGCCCATGATGATGGCTAACCGCTCCTCGTTTCCAAGCGCCTTGTCATCGAGGGGTACCGATTTGTCTGTCAGCGCCATTGCTACGGTTTTGAAACCCTTGTCGTGAAGGAGGTCAAAAAGCTCATCCGCAGAAACTACCGTCCAAGGTACCAGGAATACCGCTCCCATGCTGACGCGTACGGCACGTCGGTTCAGCGGGTCGCAGCTGTCGGCTGTCACCAGCAACCCGTCAATACCCAGCGCCGCAGCACTACGGAAGATAGCGCCGATATTTGTCGAGTCGCACACCCCGTCGATGATGCATACGCGTTGCGCCCCTCGCAACACCTCTTCTGCCATCTTCGGAGTAGGACGCCGCATGGCGCAGAGCACCCCACGCGTCAGCGTGTAGCCTGTCAGTTGTGCCAGCAGCTCGCGCTCCCCCGTATAGACGGGGATGTCGCCACAACGAGCCACGATGTCAGCTGCGTCGCCCGTCACATGACGTTGTTCCATCAGCAACGACACAGGCTCAAACCCTGCATCCAGCGCCACACGTATCACCTTCGGGCTCTCCACGATGAACAGCCCCTCAGCCTCCGTGCCTTTCCGCGGGTTTGCAAGTCCTGCATAAACCCTTACGCTCGGCTCCTCAAGCGATGTCAGTTTAATAATGTTCATTTTCTCAAATAGGCTGCAAAGGTAGCAAAAGCCGATGGAAAAAGCAAATATATTTTGTGATTATCCGAGGGCGTGGATGAAAAGTAGAATAGGCGAATGGAAAAATAACGCAGGCAAATAAATTCTCAGAGCAGGCGAATAAATTTTTAACGCAGGGGAATAATTTGCCAGCACAGGCAACTGTTGGGAGGGGGAAAAGGAAACTTTTTGGAGGTTTTGTTTTGTTTTGTCTGGATTTTTTTCGTATCTTCGCAGCCGGTATAGATTATAGATTGAAGATTGAGAATTGAAGATTGAAGATTGAACTAAAATTAGAAATAAAATGAACAGAATGCGTTTTTTCCTTTTTCCCGTCGCCCTTATTATGGCGCTGACGGGTGTGCGAGCTGAGGGGCTTCCCCTTGTGGGCAACATCGGCGGACGTGACGTCACGTCGCTGAATGGCGACTGGAACTACATCATCGATGTGCAGGAGGAGGGGTACTACGACTATCGTATGAACGTCACCCGCTGGGGCTTTTTCCAGAATGCCAAGCCGCGGAGGCCCGAGGAACTCATTGAGTATGACTTCGATAAGGCTGCCACTATGAAGATTCCAGGCGACTGGAACACGCAGGACGAGCGTCTCTTCTTCTACGAGGGAACGGTATGGTTCAAGCGCTCCTTCAACTGGACGAAAGCCGAGGGCCGTCGCACGTTGCTCTACTTCGGCGCCATCAACTACGAGGCACACGTCTATGTGAACGGAACGAAGGTGGGGAGCCACGTGGGAGGCTTCACACCCTTTAACTTCGACATCACCAATCAGCTGCGCGAAGGCGATAACTTCGTCATTGTCAAGGTGGATAACAAGCGTCATGCTGAGGATGTGCCCACGCAGATTTTCGACTGGTGGAACTATGGCGGCATCACGCGCGACGTACTCTTGGTGAGTGTGCCCGAAACGTATATTGAGAACTACACGCTGGCCCTTGATCCTCATGCACTTGATGCCCAGACGGGCAAGAAGGCGAAGAAGGGCGCGTTGCCCATCAACTTCTCGCTACGGCTGAATCGTCCTGAGGCAGGGCAGACGGTAACCCTCGCAATCCCTGAGCTGAAGCTGAAGCAGACGCTTACTACCGACGAGGAGGGCTGCATTGCCGCAACGCTGAAGGCCAAGCCTCAGCTTTGGACGCCTGAGAATCCTAAATTATATAAGGTAGAGCTGACGTTGGTAGGGGAGACGCTGGCAGACGAAATCGGCTTTCGCACCATCACCACGCGTGGCAAGCAAATCCTGCTGAACGGCGAGCCCATCTTCCTGCGCGGCATCAGCATCCACGACGAGAAGCCCAACGGGGGAGGACGCACAAATTCCGTCGAGGATTCCCACACGTTGCTCACGTGGGCAAAGGAGCTGGGTTGCAACTTCGTCCGTCTGGCTCATTATCCGCATAACGAGAATACCATTCGTGAGGCTGAGCGCATGGGCATCCTCGTCTGGTCGGAGATTCCCGTTTATTGGACGATTGCCTGGACGAATCCTGCGACGTTTGACAACGCGCGCCAGCAGCTGACGGATATGATAAGCCGAGACCAGAACCGCGCCAACGTCATTATCTGGAGTATCGCCAACGAGACGCCTCACGGCGCCGACCGAGAGAACTTCCTTAGTCGTCTTGCCACTCATGCCCGCGAGCTTGACAACACGCGCCTCATCAGTATGGCTATGGAAGTGACGTCAGCTTCGAACTATCACAACCGCCTTAACGACAACATGAACAAGTACGTGGACGTCATCAGCTTCAATCAGTATATCGGCTGGTATCGCGACGTGAACGATGCCCCAAAGATGACGTGGGAGGTGCCTTACGAGAAGCCCGTCATCGTAAGCGAGTTCGGCGGGGGAGCCAAGTATGGCTATCGAGGCCCGAAGAACCAGCGCTGGACGGAGGAGTTCCAGGAGAATCTTTACCGCGAGAACGTCGCCATGCTGGAGAAGATTGACGGGCTTTCGGGCACTACGCCTTGGATTCTGAAAGATTTCCGTTCGCCTCGCCGTGTGCTCGACGGCATTCAGGATTACTACAACCGCAAGGGCCTCTACTCCGACAAGGGCGAGCGCAAGCTGGCCTTCTACGTGATGAATGAGTGGTACGAGAAGATTAAGAATGAGTGGAATAAGAAGTGAGTTGAGGGAGTACGTTGAGGCGGAGATAATTCCCCGCTATCGCGACTTTGACAAGGCGCATCAGGAAGACCACGTCCGTATGGTTATCCGTCAGGCGTTGGAATTGGGCGAGCGGTTGGGAGCGGATATTGAGATGCTCTATACCGCTGCTGCCTACCACGATACGGGTTTGGTGGAGGGGCGCGAAAGGCATCATCTGGTGTCGGGCAGCATCATTCGCGCTGACAAGCAGCTGAGAGAATGGTTTGCTGAGGAGGAAATAGAACAGATAGCTGAGGCTGCTGAAGACCATCGCGCTTCGTCTGACCATGAGCCCCGCAGCCTCTATGGGCGTATTATTGCTGAGGCAGACCGTTTTATTGATGCTGACACCATCGTCCGTCGTACCGTGCAATACAGTCTCACCCACTATCCAGAGCTGAATCACGAGGGGCATGTGGAGCGTTGTGTCAGCCATCTGAGGGAGAAGTATGGCGACGGGGGCTACCTGAAACTGTGGATTCCTGATTCGCCTAACGCCCAACGTTTGGAAAAACTGCGCGTCATCATCCGCGACGAATCCCGCTTGCGCGAAGTTGTCGAAAGCATCTTAATAGAGGAGGCTTAGAGTAAAAAATGTTTGATATGCAGAGGATGCCGTATACAAAACTATTTTTCTTAACTCTTAACTCTTAATTCTTAACTCTTAACTCCAATAGTAGCGCTCGGTAGCATTCCGCTTTCTTCTCCAATGCAAGCGGATAGGCACGCGAAGTGGAGGGCATCCGATACCAGCGCAGACGGCGTCTGAAGGCTTCTGTCTCGCTGAATGTTCCTATCTTGGGGGTATGGAGGGCAGCATTACTACAGGCATCCGATAAGAATTGGAATAAAGTTTCCGAGGCCTTGCCTCCTGTTGTCACTAACGTATGGCATTCAGGAATCTGAGCCAGAAGGGAACCGATGTCCGTAGGTTCAACAATCTGAAGGAATTCGTCGCTGGCATTCCCTTTCAGTCGGCAAACTTTGCGAGCCGTATCAAAGAAAGCCATTCCTTTCTCTCTTGCAAACGCCTCGATAGCTGCCTGATCGAAAACTTTTCCTGATTGGAAATGGGCTTTGTCGCCAAAGCAGAGAAGTCCCCATATTCGCCAGAAGTCGTTGATAAAGTTAGGATAAAAGAACTCCATCGACCATTTCTCTCTTGGCGGCGGAAAGCTGCCCAAGAACAACACTCTTGCTCCCGAAGGCAGAAATGGCTGCAACGGATGTTCCTCATACTCCAAACTCATAAGCCTTTCTACGCAGCGGAATGATTCCTAATTTCTTATTCCTAATTTCTAAATTAATAAAGGTGTATGCTGTCGGCGCGGGCGGAGGGGAGGAGGTTGATGCCTTGCCAGCACATCAGCAAGCAGAGGAAGGCGAAGATGCAGAGCCAGAGAGCGGTGCGTTGGGCTTCGGGGTTTTTCTCACGGATATGGAGGAAAAGCAGGTAGGCTAACCAAGTGATGCCTGCCCATGTCTCTTTTGGATCCCACGACCAATAGCCTCCCCATGCTCGCTCAGCCCAAAGGGCGCCGAAGAGCATGCCGATAGTGATGAAGGCAAAGGCCGCACGGGCAAAGGCGTCGCAAGAGTTGAGACTTTCGGCTGTGCGGCGGCGTCCGCGGATAAGCTGCCACACGGCAAGCACGGCCGAAACCGCTGCCATAGCATAGGCAAGGATATAGACCAGCACATGCGGCGCAAACCACGGACTCTGCAACGCAGGGACAGGCATCTTGCTCACAATCTGCGGAGAGAATTGGATGAAAAGAAAGAATATCAGCGCAAACATCGCGCAGCCCCAGATAATCCAACGATAGTTACGTTTAGACGTTTTTTTGTTTTCGGTTTGTGGCTCATCCGCAGTCTGAGACGCAACATGTCGCGTCTCTACTTGTTGACTTGTTGACTTGTTGACTTGTTGACTTGTCACAAGCAGCAGTACGGAAGCTGCAATCATCAGCAGGATGCCAACGAGCATCACCCCTTGTAGCGGCTCACGTACCATGCCGAGGACGCTGTAG
This sequence comes from Bacteroidales bacterium UBA1189, assembly GCA_002309805.1. Classification (GTDB taxonomy): domain Bacteria; phylum Bacteroidota; class Bacteroidia; order Bacteroidales; family Bacteroidaceae; genus UBA1189. The sequence goes on from DBYJ01000031.1 coordinate 51,329, forward strand.
GCGCTGTCGGCTCCGGCATCGCTATCGTAGTCGTACTGGTAGATTTTCCAGCCGCCCGCGCTGAGGGGGTGGTTGACTTCGATGATGCCGCTGGTTTCCTTTCCGTCAATTGTGCGGACAACGAGGTCGGAGGCAAAGCGCTTGGGACGACCGTTGGGGTAGGTGTCCATGATGAAATCGTTGAGCGTGACGCTGAGATTGTGAAACGTCACGGTAGTACCCTCATAGACTTTCAGCTCTTCCTCTTCGCGCAACTGGCTGCCGACGGCTCCTCCTGCAAGGGCAATGACAAGTCCCATTTGCATGACGGCCATTGGCAGTCGGTTGAGTTTATAAGGACGCAGGCGGCGGATGGAGTCGATGACGAGAGCGATGCACATTAGGGCATAGATGATACGGAACGTCCACGACTGCACACCACTACGAGAGATAAGCCCTACCAGTATGGTTATGAATAGCCCCGCGCCTAGCGTTAGGTAGAGGAAAAGGGATTGTCTACGTTGATTTGTATTCATTTTTTTAGTGAATGATTTTGAGGGCGCAAAGATAGCAGGATTATATGACTCCCGCAATCCCTAAAAATAGGTATTTTAAATCTTTCAACTAAAAATTATACATCATCAAGGCGCAAACGCGCTCGTTGGCTACGGTGTGGAGGTTGTTGACGGTGCCGTTGAGCTGCATGTCGCCGTAACAAGCGGCAGTATGCTCCAGTTCGAGGCCGAGCATGAGGTTTTTCACACGGTAGGTAGCCATGGGACTTAAGCGATATACCTCACCGAGGCTGGAGGAAACACCAGCATGGTTGCCCCAGATACGAACGCTCGAAGGAACGATTGTGGGGCGATCACCCTCCTTCAGCCAGGGGCGGACACCGAGATTCTTCAACCATCCAGCCATGAGCCCAATTCGGAAGGAGTTCTTTGCGGGGACGTTATACATGATGGTCGTCCATGCGGCAGCGGCGGTGAGGGGGAGTAGCGTGTGGCTGTCGGCAGAGTCCATGCCAAAGCCCGAGGGCAGCAACATGTGGGAGAGGTTTTCGCCACAGACACCTTTTGCCTTTATGTCCACTCGTCCGATGCGCTGCGAAGTGCTGAGCATGGCGGCATAAGAGGTAATACGGCTGTCGCCAATCTTAATGGACGAGACATCGAAACCGAGGGCGGTGGGAGCACTTTTTCCGCCAAGTGTCATTCCTACATAGACTTCAGGCCACAGCCCGCGGCGGGAATAGGTATATGACGGGGCGCCGTTCATCCCAACCGAGGCATATTGGAATTGATAGATTGCAGCCGTGGTGAACATGATGGAGGCGTCTGCCCAATAGTCGTAGCGAATCATCGGTGAGCGGTTGAAGGGGTTGAAGGGACTTCCGGTGGCAAGGCTGAAGACATCGGGCTTGAGGTCACCTGACATGGGGTGCCACGTCTGGCCGACGAGAAGTTGTGAATGGTAGCTATCCTGCCACTCCAATGCCGTGTATGCCTGACGGATGCGGAGCAGGGTACCCGTGGCGCTGTAGCCGCCGAAGTCCGTTTCGATTTTGCCTGTTGTATTGGCACCGAAAACCTCGGGACCCGTGAGGTCAACGCCAATACGGGTGGTCATGGCAAGGAACTTCACCGAGGGGTCGGCATTCGTGTCGTGTCCTGCGGCATCGTAGCTGGCGTCGAGCGGGAGGATATTGAAAAGGTCCTCAGCCACCATCAGGCTACGGCGTGAGTCGTAGCAGAAGAAGTTGTTGACGAAACCATAGAGTTTGGCATTCACGCCCCAAAGGGCAAACTGTGCCTGAGCAGCTGTTGACAGCATGAGCAATAGGCAGAGTAGGGAAGTGTTCTTTAATTTCATTTCTATTTTACCTAAAAAGACGCGGCAAAAGTACTATTTTGTGAGCAAATGACCAAATAAAACGATATTTTTCATTCTCCGTGCAGCGAAAATACCCATAGCGAATACGCTATTCAGCGTTAAAAATGTGAATTGTTTTGCTTTTATACTCAGATTATATTAATTTTGCCAGCCAAAATCTCATTATTGCAATTATGCGTCGTACGATTGTTCGGATACTTTGGGCGTTGCTGGCTGCTGGCATACTGGCCATGGCCGTCATCTTCTTTGCCATAAACAAAGGGTGGATAGGCTACGTCCCTCCGGTGGAAGACCTTGAGAATCCTGAGTATAAATTTGCCTCGCAGATTATCTCTGTTGACGGCGTCCAGCTGGGTACCTTCAGCTACAGCGGTGAGAATCGCGTTTGGGTCGATTACGAGGAGCTTGCGCCTTGTCTCGTTAATGCCCTTATTGCCACGGAAGATGTCCGTTTTGGTAAGCATAGCGGCATCGACTTGCGTTCGCTCGTTCGTGCCGTCGTCAAGCGCGGTGTACTCCGCCAACACACGGCGGGCGGTGGAAGTACTCTCACTCAGCAGCTTGCTAAGCAGCTTTATACCGAGGTGGCAGGCAGTTCACTCGAGCGTCTGTTCCAGAAACCCATCGAGTGGGTTATTGCCGTCAAGCTGGAAAAGTACTACACCAAAGAGGAAATCCTCACCATGTACCTCAATAAGTACGATTTCGGCAACAACGCCATCGGCATCAAGACCGCCACGAACACCTACTTCGCCAAGGAGCCTTCGGAGCTCTCACCCGAAGAGGCAGCTACGCTGGTGGGCATGTGCAAGAATTCGTCGCTCTACAACCCCATCCGCCGTCCTGAGCTGTCGCGTCAGCGCCGCGATGTCGTGCTCGGCCAAATGGAGAAGAACGGTTACATTTCCCATGAGGAGGCTGACGAATATCGTGCCAAGGATCTCGTCCTCAACTACCGTCGTGTTGACCATAAGACGGGCCTTGCTCCCTATTTCCGCGAATATTTGCGCGGTGTGATGACGGCCACGAAGCCCGAACGCAAGAACTACCGCGGCTGGCAGGAGCAAAAGTGGTATGAGGATAGTATCGATTGGGCCACCAATCCTCTTTATGGCTGGTGCAACAAGAATCTGAAGAAGGACGGCAAGCCCTACAACGTCTATACCGATGGTTTGAAGATTCACGTCACCATCGACAGTCGCATGCAGCGCTATGCCGAAGAGGCGGTCGACGAACACATCAAGGGCTATCTACAGCCCCGTTTCTTCAAGGCCAAACAGGGAAAGAAGAATGCTCCCTACGACAAGTTGTCGAAGAGCGAGATTGAGGCTAGCTTAACGCGGGCCATGACGCAAACGGAGCGCTACCGTCAGATGACGAAGGCGGGATTCTCCGAAGCCGCCATCCGCGACTCGTTTGACGTTGTTCAGCCCATGCAGCTCTATTCCTACGATCGAGGCTACATCGATACTATCATGAGCCCTATGGACTCCATCCGCTATTATAAGCACTTCCTCCGCTGCGGTTTCATGTCAATGGATGCTCTCACGGGCCATGTGAAAGCCTATGTGGGCGGCCCCGACTTCTCCCATTTCCAATACGATATGGTCATGCAGGGACGTCGTCAGGTGGGTTCCACCATCAAGCCTTTTCTTTATACGCTGGCTATGGAGAACGGCTTCTCACCCTGTGATCAGATGCGCTATGGCCCTCAGACACTCCTCACCGAGGACGGTCGAGTATGGAGTCCCCGCGATGGTGGCCACAGCTCCATGATTGGGCAGATTGTCAGTCTTAAGTGGGGGCTCTCCCGCAGTAGTAACTGGGTGTCTGCTTGGCTGATGAGCAAGCTCAATCCCTATGCCTTCGTAGAGATGATTCACCAGTTCGGCGTTCGAAACCGCGATATCCCTCCCACGCTCTCACTCTGCCTTGGCTCGTGCGACATCAGCGTGGGCGAGATGGTTGGTGCCTACAGCGCCTTCCCCAATAACGGCATCCGTACCGAGCCTGTCTTTGTTTCCAAGATTGAGGACAACGAGGGTAACATCGTCGCCACCTTCTCGCCGAAAACCTACGAGGTGATCAGTCGCGAAGGCTCCTATAAGATGATTGACATGATGCGCGCTGTGGTCGACCAAGGCACGGGCGGACGTTTGCGTTTCCGCTACGGACTGAAGGCTCCTATCGCCGGCAAGACCGGTACCACCAATACCAACTCCGACGGTTGGTTCATGGGCTATACCCCCAGTCTGGTGAGCGGCTGCTGGGTGGGAGGCGAAGACCGCGACATTCACTTCTCCTCCATGTCTGACGGTCAAGGTGCGGCCATGGCACTGCCCGTGTGGGCCATTTACATGACGAAAGTTTATGCCGATCCGTCGCTGGGCTACTCGCAGTCTGAGACCTTCGACATCCCTGCCGGCTTCAACCCCTGTGGGACGGGCGCTAATCTTCCCGTCGCTGCCGACATTGTCCCTGCTGATGTCTCCATCGACGATTTGTTCGACTGAATTAATGATATCAACGAGCCTACAAGTCAACAGGTCGATTAGCGAAATCGGCTATCCCCGGCATGTTGACTTGTTGACGTGTGGACTTGTTGACCATAGAATTTCCTCCCTCCGCAGTAGTGCTGTGCCTGCTGTGCGTCTGGATATTGTCGTCCCTGCAGGGCAGGCTGAGCAGGAACGTCTGCTGCAAGCTCTCTTCACCAACCGTCTGCTGCGCGAGGGTACGGCCGACCACTCCGCCGCTGTGCTGGCCGAACGCCTTGACCATCTTGGGGCATGGCTCGAGCTCAGTGTCGCCGTCCATCATAGCTTCGTCACCCTCTACACGCTTCGCCGTCACGTCCCTGAAACCTTTCGTCTGGTGCGCGACATGCTGCTGCACCCCACTTTCCCCGAAGATCGTTTCGAAGTCGTCCGGCAGAACAACCTCAGTCAATATCTTGTGGGGCGTCAGCGGGGCGATGTCGTGGCACGGCGCCTGTTTGCCACCGCGGTCTATGGCCCTCAGCACCCCTGTGGACGCTTTGCTGACGAGGTGGACTACCGCGCCCTTACCCTCGACGACCTTGTCCGCTTCCATGGCGCCCACTACCGCCCATCGGCCTTCACCCTCTTCCTCTCTGGCGATGTGGATGACGAAGTCGAGGGATTAGCAGCAGAGATGAAGACCCCATCCCCGCTCCCTTATGAAGGGGAGAGCCTTGCAAATGTTCACGAGCTGCACGCCAGCCACCCCTCCCTTGAGGGAGACGTTGGGAGTGAGCCTTCCTGCTATCCTCTTTCCACCGCGCAGCAGGACAGCATTCGCATGGGCGGTCTGATGATGGACGTAGGATCTGATGATTACTACCTTATGCGTATCGTTACCGCCATCCTCGGCGGCTATTTCGGTAGCCGTCTCATGCGCATCGTTCGTGAGCAGCAGGGGTTGACCTACGGCATCAATGCCGACCTCTTCACCAACACCCGTCAAGTGCTGTTTGTGGTGAGCAGCGAAGCTGCCGCCGGTCATGGATGCGAGGTTGTCGATGAGGTGCGCCGCCAATGCTGCCGGCTTTGCGATGAGCCCGTCCCCGCCGATGAACTGGAGCGTGTCAGGGGCTACATGCTGGGCGAAATCTATCGCAATTACGAAGGCGTCTACAATCTTGTCGATGCCCACATCTACGCCCATACGCTCGGCCTGCCGCCCGATCATCTGCAACGCACCATCGACACTATCCGCACCGCTACCTCCGACGCCCTTCTCGCTGTTGCCCGCCGCTGGCTTTGCCCCGACCGCTTTCATACCGTCATCGTCACCCCAAAGGAGGCGTAATGCCCACGTCTTTCGTTCTTGTTAAATGACGCTGTCATTTATTTAAACGACCCTGTCATTTATATAAACGACGCTGTCGTTTTCCGTCGTCAGCTTCTTTTTTTTGTTGGGAATCCCGATAGAGTTGTGATGCCGCCAATCTGCGAAGTGAAATACGCTTTTTTGTTTTTTTCTTCCTTTTGTTTGGCCGTTTGCGGGGAAAGGGGTATCTTTGCAGTCATTTATATAATAATAAGGTTTACGATAAACGATTTCCAAAGTGACTAAGAAACGCCTATATATCCTTCTTCCTGTCTTTTTCGTGATGCTGATGGGGATATCGGCTGCCGATGCAGCTACCCCGCAGGTGGCAGACGGCGATACCGTTAAAGGGAAGACTATCCACTTGCACGACGGCTCAACCTATCAAGGCGAGTCCATCCTCGGCCTTGTGCCTAACGGACGGGGTGAGTTGACACGCGAGGGCGGCGAACGCTATGTGGGACAGTTTGTTCACGGCAAGCGGCAGGGCGAAGGCACTTGTTACTACCGCGACGGCAGCCGCTACGAGGGCAACTGGGAACAGGATCGTCCGCAGGGGCGTGGCACACGCTTCTTTCCCAACGGCGATCGCTATGTCGGCCAGTGGCAGGGCGGCGAAATCGACGGCTACGGCACGCTGTTTTATGCGGGCGGCGATGCCTACTCGGGGTTGTGGGAGCGCGGCGTACGCTCTGGCCAGGGTACCTACACCTGGACGGGTACGGGCGCCTATTATATGGGCGGCTGGAAGGACAATCTCCGCGACGGTGAGGGGATGATGACTTATCCTGACGGCAGTCGCTACGAAGGCAACTGGCGTGGTGGAAAGCGTCACGGGCAGGGAAAGGCCACCTTCTCCGACAGCGCCCGTTATGAGGGACAGTGGTACAACGACGTTATGCACGGTCACGGCACCTACCGTTTCGCCAATGGCGATGTCTACACGGGCGACTACATCCGCGGACAGCGCACGGGCGACGGCGTCTATACGTTCGTCTCGGGCGACATCTATAATGGTCACATGGACGATGGCGTCATGCAGGGCGAGGGATTGATGAGTTTCATCCTCGGCGGCAGCTACGATGGTCACTGGGTGGCCGGACGCTTCGACGGCATGGGCACCTACAGCACCTCCGACGGTGGCAGCTACAAGGGTATGTGGCATGCGGGACTTCCTCACGGACACGGGCGGCTCATCGACCCCAAGACGCACCACCGCTTCGAGGGCGAGTTTGTCCACGGACGCCGCACGGGGCTTTTCAACGAGTATGACGAAGAGGGCTCCTTCGTGCAGCAGATTTCCTTCAACGACAGCAGCATTGTCTTCCGCGGCTATCCGCTGATGGATGACGAAGAGGGCGGAGATGAAGAGGACGATGGTGAAGGCGAGGGCGAAGGCGACTACATCGACGATGGCTCCAACGCCGACGTCCCCGATGAAGGAGAGGGAGAGGAATGAGAAAAATGAATAATAAACTGTAAGATGATATGATACTTGATTCTCTTGAAAACCTTGGCAATTATGCCGCGCTGAATCCCTTGTTTGCAGAGGCTGTCCGCTTCCTGCGTGATACGAATCTTGCTGCCTTGGAGCCTGGCAAGATTGTGCTTGAGCCCGACAAGCTCATTGTGAACGTCAATGCCATCCCTCCCAAGACGGCTGACGAAGCTAAGTTGGAGACGCATGTGGAGTATATCGATATCCAGGTGCCCATCACGGCTGAAGAGACCATGGGCTATACACCGGCAGAAGACCTCCCCGAGGCTCCTTACGATGCTGCCGTCGACATGGCGCTTTATCCCGGGCGCGCTGCCAACTACTTTACCTTGAAGCCCGGCATGTTTGCCATCTTCTTCCCTGCTGACGGCCATGCCCCCGGCATCACCCCGACGGGACTGAAGAAAATCATCATCAAGGTGAAAGTATCCGCGATTTGATAATTTACGATTGATAGACGATTAAAAGATATTATGCTGAATCTCATCAAGAACGACCCTTGGCTGAAACCTTACGAGGCTGCCATCGAAGGACGATACGACTACTACTGCCAGCGCCTGCAGACGCTGACGGAGAAGGGACACCGCACGCTGACGGAGTTTGCCAACGGCCATCTCTGGTATGGCCTCCATCGCACCGACGACGGCGGCTGGGTGTTCCGCGAGTGGGCTCCCAACGCCACGGCCATCTGGCTGGTGGGCGACTTCAACGACTGGCAGCGCCGTGACGAATACCGCCTGACGCGGCTCAATCCCCATGGCGACTGGGAGGTGACGCTGCCCGACGAGGCTCTCCGCCACGGCCAGCACTACAAGATGCTGGTGGAGTGGAACGGCGGCAGCGGCGAGCGCATCCCTGCTTTTGCCCAGCGCGTGGTGCAGGATGCGGCAACGGCCATTTTCAGTGCCCAGGTGTGGGACCCGCGTGTGGCTACTTATAAGTGGAGGAAGAAGACGTTCCGCCCGCGCCGCGACCCGCTGCTCATCTACGAGTGCCACATCGGCATGGCGCAGGACGAGGAGCGTGTGGGCACCTTCAACGAATTCCGCGAGCGGGTGCTGCCCCGCGTGGTCAAGGCGGGGTACAACTGCATCCAAGTCATGGCCATTCAGGAGCATCCTTACTACGGCTCGTTCGGCTACCACGTCAGCAACTTCTTTGCCCCTTCCAGCCGCTTCGGCACCCCCGAGGAGCTGAAGGAGCTCATCGACGAGGCTCATCGTCAGGGCGTCAGCGTCATCATGGATCTCGTGCACAGCCATGCCGTGAAGAACGAGAACGAGGGCCTCGGCCTCCTTGCCGGCGACCCCTGTCAGTACTTCTACAGCGGCGACCGTCGTGAGCACCGCCAGTGGGACAGCCTCTGCTTCAACTACGGCAGCGACGACGTCTGCCACTTCCTGCTTTCGAATTGCAAGTACTGGATGGACGAGTTCCACTTCGATGGTTTCCGCTTCGACGGCGTCACCTCGATGATATACCTCGACCACGGCCTCGGCACAGCCTACACCGACTACAGCGCCTACTACAACGGTGGTCAGGATGGCGACGCCATCTGCTACCTGACGCTGGCCAACGCCCTGATTCACGAAGTCAACCCCGCCGCCATCACCATTGCCGAGGAGGTGAGCGGCATGCCCGGACTGGCTGCCCCCATCGCCGACGGCGGCTATGGCTTCGACTACCGCATGGCCATGAACATCCCCGACTACTGGATTAAGGTTATCAAGGAGCGCGTTGACGAGGACTGGAAGCCCACGTCGCTCTTCTGGGAGGTCACCAACCGCCGTGCCGACGAGCACACCGTCTCCTACGCCGAGAGCCACGACCAGGCGCTGGTGGGCGACAAGACCATCATCTTCCGTCTGGTGGATGCCGACATGTACTGGCACTTTGCCAAGGGCGACGAGAACTACACCGTCAGTCGCGGTATCGCCCTGCACAAGATGATACGCCTGCTCACCGCCTCCACCATCAACGGCGCCTACCTCAACTTCATGGGCAACGNNAACGAGTTCGGCCACCCCGAGTGGATTGACTTCCCCCGTCAGGGCAACGGCTGGAGCTACAAGTATGCCCGCCGCCAGTGGAGCCTGCGCGACAACGACCGCCTCTGCTACCAATACCTCGGGCTGTTCGACGAAGACATGATACACCTCATCGGCTCCGTCCGCAACTTCCAGAAGAAGCCGATACTCCCCGTCTGCCAGAACGATGGCGACCAGGTGCTGGCCTATCTGCGTGGCGACCTGCTCTTTGTGTTCAACTTCAACCCCGTCAAGTCGTTTACCGACTACGGCCTGCTGGTGCCCCGCGGCATCTATCGCGAGGTGCTGGGCACGGACAATCCCGCCTTTGGCGGACAAGGGCTGTCGGACGCCACGCTTGATCATTACTCCTGCCCCGACCCCCTCTACCGCCGCCAGCGCAAGGAGTGGCTGCGGCTTTACATCCCTGCCCGCACGGCTGTGGTGCTTAGGCGGAGCGAGATAAACGTCTAACCCTTCATGATCATGAAACGAGCTCAGGATAAGCGCAACAAGCCGATAGCCATCATCCACGCCGTGCTGTTCGTGGCGTTCACGGTGCTGTTCTTTGCCTTTTTCCAGCGTGACCTTGTGGCGCTGATGCAGGCCACGTGGTCGCGTGGGCAGACGCTGAACAATCCGCTGGTGACGGCGGCCATTGTGGCGCTGGTGCTCATTGTGCTGCAGTGGATCGTGAAGCTCATCACCCGCCTCGGAGGGCGGTGGGAGGCCTTCACGTGGGTGCCCTCGTACCTGCTGCTGGGGCTGACCACCTCTGTTGACGGGGCCTCGATGCACTACGACCTCCGCCCCTGGGCATTCGTTGTGGGCGGCTGTGTGCTGATGCTGCTGATTGTCTGCTGGCTGAGCGCCCACTGGTATTCCGACAAGCGGACGTCGTTCTCGGCCCTGTTGCTGCCGGGGCTGGTGGTGACAGTCGTCAGCATGGTGCTCTGCATGATGCTGACCAACCACGATGCCGCCCTGCATCAGGAGTTGGCTGCCTATCGGTATGCCGCCCACGGACGTGCCGACCGCGTGGCCGATGTGGGTCGCCGTTCATTGGAGACCACGCCTGCCCTAACCGCCCTGCGCAACGTAGCCCTTGCCCGCGAAGGACGTGCCGGCAACGAGCTTTTCAACTATCCCCAGCCCTACGGCGTGGACGGACTGAACGTCAGCCGCTTCACCCGTCAGAACACGCTCTACGGCGCAGGGACGTTCTACGACTTCCTCGGTGCCGAGCCCTATGGAGGCGAGACCACCGGAGCCTTCTACCACCGCCTCTATCATCAGAACGACACCCCCCTGCACCGCGACCTGTTTGCTGCGTCGCTGCTCCTGGAGGGGCGTCTGACGGACTTCACCGAGGCCTTCCCCCCGCCTCCTCAGGGAAAGCCGGCTGCGTCGCCCCGCCATTGGCGCGAGGCCTGGCTGCTCACCAAGGCGCTGACGGGCACCACCAACTATGCCGACGATGAGCTGCAGCCCCAGCTCGACGATTTCCTTACCACGCTGCGCACCAGCCACACCGACCATAAGGCCACCCTCAACACCCTCTTCCTCACCTACGGCAAGACGTTCTGGTACTACTATGCCGAGCGATTCCTGTAAAGGAGTAAGGGGAGTGTGAGTAGCTGTATTTTGCGCGGGGGCGCAGTTAGTCGCGGAGGCGGAAGTTGTTGGCCGAGGCGATGATCTGGGCCTCGGTGCGGCGCACGGCGTTAAAGGCCATGAAGGTGAGGATGAGGCTCACGAGGGGCAGGATAGAGGTCCAGCGGGGGAAGGTGGCCTGAACGTCGGCACGCAGGATGAGCACGAAGATGAGGTAGACCACATAGTAGCCCGCGAGCAGGAGCATGGCTACGATGAGCCCGCGCTTCTGCAGGGCGAAGTTCTGGAACACCGAGATGAGCAGCACGAACAGCTGGCAGAGCCCGGTGGCGATGAGCAGTCCGCCCAGGGCCCACGGCGAGCTGTGGCGGCTGCCGTCGAGATGGACAAGGCTGAAGTTGGTCATCGTGACCGCCGTCTGGTCGGTATAGATGAACTGCACGAGGGGGTAGCAGAGGCAGACAACCAGCGCTGCCAGCGCCAGCAAAAGACAAATGTGCTGAAGACGTAGTTTCATAAACTTTTCAAGTTTTCAGTTAAGAGTTAGGAATTAAGAGTTAAGAAAGAATGTCCTGCATGCAGCATTTCAATTCCGAAACTATTTTTCTTAACTCTTAATTCTTAACTCTTAACTATGAACTAACTCTTACGCCATGTTCTCCTTGTCCTTGGCGGGGTTGCGGAAGTAGAGACGGTGGTCGAGGTACTCCTGCGTGGCGATGAGGGTAGGCTTGGGCATGCGCTCGTAGAAGCGGGAGATTTCAATCTGCTCGCGGTTCTCGAACACCTCCTCGAGGTTGTCCTGCTTGGTGCTGAACTCTTCGAGCTTCTTCTTGAGCTCGTCGCGGATTTCGACGGAGATCTGGTTGGCGCGCTTGCCGAGGATGGCCACGGTCTCATAGACGTTGTCCGTTCCCTCGCGGAAGTCGTTCATGTTGCGGGTTTGGGTGTTGGTGGGGGCGTTGGTTTTCTTGTAATCCATTTGTTATATCTTTATTTTAACTTATTGACTCGTTGACTTATTGACTCGTTGACTTGTTGACTCGTTGACTCGTTGACTTGTTGACCTCCTCAAAGCCTCTTGATGGCTCGCTCGGCATCGTTGAACATATTGGTGGCTTCCTTCAGGCGGGTGCTTTCGGGGAACTCGTTCTTGAAAGCGTAGTATTCATCGATGGCATCGCGATAGCGGTCGAGCATCTTGTCCTTTACGCTCTCGCGCGCCATGGTGTACTTGGCCTTGAGGATGAGGAACGAGAGCTCCTCGCGAAACTTCGTGTAGGGGTAGTCGCGCATGGCGTTCTGGGCGGTGATGATGCAGGCCTGGTAGTTGTTGCCCATGTAGTTGCCCAGGTTGTAGTAGAGCTGGGCCGAGCGGTATTCCTTTTCCACCAGACGGTCGTAGAGGGTGTAGAGGATGTCCTCCACCTGGGCACGGTAGCGCGAGTAGGGGTAGTACTCGTTGAAGAGCTGGATTTCCTCGATGGCGCGGGCGGTGCTGGACTGGTCGAGGCGCGGGTCGGGGGTGTCGCGATAGAGGGCGATGATGGCGTGGTAGCGTGCCTGCTCGGCGTAGAGCCCGCGTGGGTAGGAAGTGGAGTAGGTCTGCAGATAGGTGGAGGCGCTGATGTAATCCTTCTGGTTGAAGTAGCACATGGCAAGCATGTAGAGGCACTCCTCGCCGCTGGCCGAGCCTTTCATGAAGGCGTTGACGTCCTCTAGCAGCTCGGCGGCGCGGTCGTACTTGCCCTCGATGAAGTACGCCTTGGCTGCCTCGTACTTGTACTGGACGTTCGTGGTTTTCTGCACCTTGGCATAGGGGGTGCAGGCCGTGAGCATCGCCACTACGAGCAGGGTGAGCGTCAGCCGGAGCATGTGAATGGTGGGTCGCTTCTTCATCCGATTACAGAAAAATCGTGCAAAATTACGTCAAGCCGCGCGATAATGCAAATTTATTGGGGTTTTTTAAGGATTGACGACGTTAATCGGCTGTCCGTGGGCAAAGGCGGTGAGGTTCTGGCGGCAGATGTCCATGAGGCGGATGCGGGCTTCGCGGGTAGCCCAGGCGATGTGAGGTGTGATATAGCAGCGGGGTGTCGTGAGCAGGGGGCAGCTGGGCGTTGGTGGCTCGTGGTCAAGGACATCAACGCCGGCTGCGAAAATCTCTCCTCGGTGGAGGGCATCAGCCAGAGCTTGCTCGTCGACGACGGGGCCTCGCGAAGTGTTGATGAGGATGGCTGTGGGTTTCATCAGGGCAAGCCGTTCGGCGTTCACAAGGTGATGAGTGTCAGGCGTCAGGGGACAGTGGGGGCTGACGATGTCGGAGTGGCGGAAGATGTCGTCGAGCGTGGCTTTGACGATACCGTTGGGGAGGGCGCTCTGGGGCTTGGAGGTATAGACGAGCACTTTCATGCCGAAGGCGAGGGCAATGGCGGCCACACGACTGCCTGTGCGACCGTAGCCGATGATACCCAACGTCTTGCCGGCAAGCTCGGTAAGAGGGGTGTCGTAGTAGCAGAAGTCGATACTCTCCGCCCACCGACTACCAGTTGGCTTGTTGACTTGTTGACTTGTTGACCTATTCTCCTCCGCGTAGTATCCAACGCTGTTGGTGATGTTGAGGATGTGGGCAAAAACGCTTTGTGCAACGCTGTCGGTACTGTAGGCGGGGATGTTGGTGACGACGATGCCACGTCCCGAAGCCGCGGCAAGGTCAACGACATTGTAGCCCGTGGCCAGCACGCCGATGTATTTCAGCCGTGGCAGGGCAGAGAGTTCCTTCTCATTGAGGATGACTTTGTTGGTGAGCACGGCGTCAGCCTCCTGGCAGCGGGCAATCACCTCATCGGGGGCTGTGCGGGGATAGACGGCAGACGTCCCCAGTTCGTCGAGCCACTCCCACGACAAATCGCCGGGGTTCACGGAATAGGCATCAAGGACAACAGTTTTCATTTTTTTATCTTTTCAGTCTGCTTCGCAGAGAAATTGTGCAAAATTAATCAAAAAATTCCACAAAAAAAGTATCCTTTTTTAGTAAAAGATTTATTTTGAATAATTTTTGAATCCAATCTTGTTTAATTTCCCGCGAAGCGGCTCATTATTAATAATTTTTTAATTCTTCGTTTTTAAAAGATCTTCCAGGCGGAACATCTCGTCGCGGTATTGGGCAGCCTGCATGAAGTCGAGCTTGGCGGCGGCCTCCTGCATGAGCTTGCGGGTGCGGGCGATGGACTTCTCCAGTTGGGCGGCTGTCATGGTGGCCAGGATGGGGTCCTCGGCAGCACGTGGTGTGGGGCTGTCAGCAAGTCCATACGCCTGTTGACTCGTTGACTTGTTGACTTGTTGACTTGTTAGGAACGTTTCGTTGATGGCCTTCTGGATCTGACGGGGCGTGATGCCGTGGGCGGCGTTGTAGGCCAGCTGTTTCTCGCGTCGGCGGTTGGTTTCATTGATGGTGCGGCGCATGCTTTCGGTAATGGTGTCGCCGTACATGATGACGGTGCCGTTGATGTTGCGTGCAGCACGTCCGGCTGTCTGGGTGAGGCTGCGTTCGTTGCGCAGGAATCCCTCTTTGTCGGCATCCAGAATGGCCACGAGCGATACTTCGGGCAGGTCCAGTCCTTCGCGAAGCAGGTTCACGCCCACCAGCACGTCGTATTCTCCCCGTCGTAGGTCGTTCATAATCTCCACGCGGTCCATCGTATCCACGTCGCTATGGATGTAGTTGCAGCGGACGCCGTATTTCGTGAGATAGTCAGCTAGTTCCTCGGCCATACGCTTGGTGAGGGTGGTGACGAGGGTACGCTCGCCCCGTTCGCTTCGAATGCGGATTTCCTCCATTAAGTCATCAATCTGATTTTCCGTGGGGCGTACTTCGATGACGGGGTCAAGCAGCCCCGTGGGGCGGATGACCTGCTCCACGACCACTCCCTCGCTCTCCTGCAGTTCATAGTCCGCAGGAGTGGCGCTGACGTAAATAGTCTGGTGGACAAGCTCCTTGAATTCGTCGAATTTTAGCGGGCGGTTGTCGAGGGCTGCCGGCAGTCGGAATCCATATTCCACGAGGTTCGTCTTGCGGGCACGGTCGCCGCCGTACATGGCATGGATTTGGGGGACGCTGACGTGGCTCTCGTCGATGACCATCAGAAAGTCCTTGGGGAAGAAGTCGAGCAGGCAGTAGGGGCGGCTGCCTGGGGGACGTCCGTCGAAGTAGCGGCTGTAGTTCTCGATGCCCGAGCAATGGCCCAGCTCACGCAGCATCTCCATGTCGTAGGTCACGCGCTCCTGAAGGCGCTTCGCCTCTAACGGACGGCCCTCGGCATAGAAGAAATCAACCCTTGCCTTCAGGTCGTCCTCAATCTGATGGATGGCGCGCAGGGTCGAGTCCTGACTGGTCATGAAGAGGTTGGCGGGATAGATTTTGTAGCCGTCGTACTCGGTGAGGCGCAGTCCGCTTTCGGGGTCGAGTTCCTCGATGGCCTCGATGTCGTCGTCCCAGAACTGGATGCGGATGACGGCATCGCTGTACGCCAGCCAGACGTCCACCGTGTCGCCCTTCACACGGAAGTTGCCACGTCCCAGCTCCATGTCGTTGCGGACGTAGAGGCTGTCCACAAGACGTCGGAGGAGCACGCTGCGATCCATCTTCTGCCCCACGCGCACCTCGATGACGTTGTCGTAGAAATCCGACGGGTTGCCCATGCCGTAGATGCAGCTGACGGAGGAGACGATGATGACGTCCTTCCGTCCCGACAGCAGCGAGCTTAGGGCCGACAGGCGCAGCTTGTCAATCTCGTCGTTGATGGCGAGGTCCTTCTCGATGTAGGTGTCGGTCTGGGGCAGGTAGGCCTCGGGCTGGTAGTAGTCGTAGTAGCTGACGTAGTACTCCACGGCGTTGTGGGGGAAGAATCCCTTGAACTCCGCGTAGAGCTGGGCAGCCAGCGTCTTGTTGTGGCTGAGGACGAGGGTGGGGCGTCCCACCTGGGCGACGACGTTGGCAATGGTGAACGTCTTTCCAGAGCCCGTCACACCCAGCAGCACCTGTGCCGGCGTGCCCGACAGCACCCCTTCCGTCAACTGCTGGATCGCCTCCGGCTGATCCCCCGTCGGCGCATACTCACTCACAAGCTCAAAGTCCATATTCCGATGACGATGCTATCTTTTTTTATCTTACTTTCCTTATTTCTGCATCCACGATAAAGATATCGCCATCTCTGTCTTTCAGTACATTTCTGGGTACTAAGTCCCAAACCTCGTAGTCGTTATTGGCATAGCGGCCATCGTTGCTTTTTTTTATAAAACCGATGGCTGCCATATAGGTATCTATTTCTATGGAGGTGGCTGGTTCGGCATTTTTTACCAGATTTTGCTGGATTACGGGCATGATGGACCGTCCTTCAAAACCAGTAAAAGCGTATAGCGAATAAAAGGTTTCGTTGAAGAGATTGTTATGCCATGTGATTTTTTCCAAAAGTTGCAGTATGCTGCCATTGCAGTTTAACAAATTGTTTACTTTGTAGATAGTATCGTTGGAAACGAAGGTGTCGTTCTCATTCCCGCTTGGGCCAGGGACGCCCAGACAGAAGATATCATTCATGGAAATCCACAAACCGTTTTCTTTTGCAAACAGCTCTGCCACGTGTGCCTCAATATCAAGTCGGCTTACATGTTCTTGGCTTTCTCGAAGTTGCGCTTCATATAGTTGGCAGCGTCGATGGAGTTCATCGGCGATTTCTTGGATTCGGCGATTTTCCGTCGCTTCCTCTCCACGGCCTCTTTGTGAAACTGGTTGAGATAGGTCATCGTTCATTGGATTTACTTGTTAATGGAATAGCCGTATTGATTTCCGTAGGCAAAGGTAGTGTAAACCGCGCGATAACGCAAATAATTTTGCATTTTTTACAGCGTTTTCGTCCGTCAATCGGCAAAACGAGCAAGCTCTTTTGCTTCAATGGTCTTTGCACCCCCTTCGGTTGAGTTTCGCTCTTCCTCAATCGCGACTCGGCATAGTTCAAACAAGTTTGGCTTTGCTCTCGCTGCTCATTCGGTTCCCCCGTTATCGGGGGACAGAAACGCTGCTCCGCCCGTTGCGAGGCGAAGCCTGTCTAAAACTATGGTTAAAGGTAGTTTTTCTGGAATGGCGAAAGAAAAAGAAAATTTGTTTTGATAATTTGTTACATTGTAGTATCTTTGTCCCCGAAGTTTGTCCATCCTACGGACGCGGGCACACTTCAAGACATATCGGAATAAGGAAGCGTTTTAGCCTACTCTGCAGGGTAAGTCTAAATCAGGCTCACACTTTCTTTTTCGTGTGTCTTCTCGTCAAACCAATAAACATTGCCACAGAGCCGAGGCGTATAAAAGGAAAAAGGAATTATGGAAAAAACAGGGGTATTGGAAAAAGCAAAAAAATACGCAGAAGGCGTGGGCAATGAAACAGGATTGGATGTAATTGTAAAAGCTTTTGTTGATGGTTATTGCGAAGGAATCAAAGAAACAATAACAAGTGATGAAAATGATATAGAGTATGTTGATCTTGGCCTTCCAAGCGGAACGCTATGGTCTTCAGATTTCATTAAACATGATGGGGAGATCACCTATTTCACATATGATAGTGCTATAACAATGCGAATCCCGACGGAACAACAATGGGAAGAACTACAGATCAAATGCAGATGGGAATATTATTGTAAAGAAGGAGTTTTTAAGATTGCAAAATGCTTTGGACCCAATGGCAATGTCTTAAACTTTCTCATTAACGATGTTTTTGATGTGGATAATAAATTGGTTGAAGGCAGTAACAAAGTTTCTTCTTTCTGGTTAATGGAATATTCTGATTATAGTTCTCGTCGTAATACGGCAGAGATAGGAAAAAGAATTGATGGCAGGCAGCGTACTTGTTCGCCTTTTTATTCTCCTGAATTTAAGCTCCCTGTAAGACTCGTTCGTTAGACGTCCATACTCAGAGAAAATAACGAGAGCCGCTCGGTCGTTGGGGACTGGGCGGCTCTCTCAATTTAAAATGTAGGATCTGGAGGGATTTTTAGCGAAATCACTCTCTTGGCTTACGCTAAGAGTTCGCTGGGGACTCGCTTGAGTTGTTTGTTGGTGCGGATGTACTTGATGAGGTCTGCCTCGGGGCGGAACTTGATGCCGACTTGCTTGATGTAGCTGGCGGGTTCAAAGCTTTCAGCGGAGATGACGGACTGGGCAAAGCACTTCGAGGTGATGTTGGCCTGGAGTGACCCGAGTTCGTCGAGGACAATGCGCTGGCCTTGAAGCAAGTGGGTCTTGATGTATTCCTTCATGGCGGTGAGGACGGCCACAACATCGGCCTTGGTGACTGTGGTAGCTGTCTGGATGTCTTCTGACAACTGGCGGAAGGTATAGTCGCCTGTCTTGGTAGCGCGGTTGGTGGCGTAGTCCACGCCTTCAGCTCCGCGGGGGTTGGTGCAACCGACGATTTTGTAGGTTATTGGCATAGCGGTAATGAATTAATAAATTGTGTTTTACATGAATCAATCTTTTTTCGGTAAACATGAATCTCAAGTTCTTTTTTCCTTGTCTGCCTACGGCGTAACGCGAATAACCATGAATAAACACGAATTTTTCACGAAAAAATAATTTATGGATAATTGATGGGTAATTAATGTTCATTTGTGTGGCGTCGCAGACAAAAAAGTGTTTTCTTTTATCTTTAGCCTACGGCG
>DBYJ01000050.1 GCA_002309805.1 Bacteroidales bacterium UBA1189
ACAAGAACGCCCTGCTCGTGGGTGCTGAGAACAGCCTCTACTACCCGCAGGCCGGCGCCTACCTGAACGCCCAGCGTGCTTACTTCCAGCTCGAGGGCATCTACGCCGGTGATAAGTCTGCTGAAGCTCCCGCCTTCGTGCTGACCTTCGGCGATGCTACCGTCATCAACGGCATCAGCGTGGAGAAATCTTCGAATGAGTACTTCGACCTGAGCGGCCGCCGCGTGGCTGAGCCCACGACGGGTATCTACATTGTCAACGGCAAGAAGGTTATCGTGAAGTAAAAAAAGAGACCCACCCCGCCCTGAAGGGCACCCCTCCCGTAATGGAGGGGGCCTGCGGGCGGAAGGAGAAAGAAAAAGAAGACCCACCCCAAACCCCTCCCGTAGAGGGAGGGGAGACAAGGGTGGAGAGAAAAAAAGAGATTATAAAGATAAGGAATAAGAATTAATAACACTAAAAATGATGACCCTATAACAGCCCCTCAAGCACCAGCTGCTCCCCTCCATTACGGAAGGTGCGGGGGTGGGTCTTATAATTATGAATAAGAAAGCATACGATACCCCTCAGATGGAGGTGATGAATATCAGCGTCACGGGTATGATTGCCCAGAGTGATCCAGCCAACAACGTTGGCGGTAACGCCGGCTTCGACTACACGGGCGGCGGCAAACCCGAAGGTGGTGGCCATGCCAACAAACGCCGTTGGAACAACACCGGCTGGTAATTCCTGAGTCAACGACACAGCTCTGTCTCTAAGAGCGATATGAACCGCAGGGAGCGTAAAGAATACGCTCCCTGCCGTTATGTAAAAAAATGTATTCTTTTCTTTGGACTGAGTTATTGCCTATTCTGTCTGTTTTTTTGCCTGCGCTGGCAAATTTTTCGCCTATTCTAATTTTTTTTTCGCCTGCTCTGTGGAAAAAGAGTTTTCCACAATGGGGCGAAAATGATGCGATTTTTCTTGGAAGGTTCAGCGTAAAGCGTTATCTTCGCAAGCCCATTTGTGTGAATGGGCATTTGAAGAACGGAAAAAGAATAAGGTAGTATGATTTCGTTTATACTTTCGCTTGTAGCGCTTGTGATAGGCTATATGGTGTATGGGCGGATTGTGGAGCGCACGTTCGGGCCTGATGCCGGGCGCGCGACTCCCGCTATGGCCAAGCAGGACGGGGTAGACTTCGTTCCCCTGCCGACGTGGAGGGTTTTCATGATTCAGTTTTTGAACATCGCGGGCACAGGGCCCATCTTCGGCGCCATCATGGGGGCAAAGTTCGGCCCGGCATCGTATTTGTGGATTGTCCTGGGCTGCATCTTCGCTGGTGCCGTGCACGACTATATGACGGGCATGCTCTCGATGCGTCACGGAGGTGCTGGCCTGCCCGAGCTGGTGGGGCACTACCTGGGACGGGGCACGCGGACGCTGGTGCTAGTGTTCAGTATCGTGCTACTGCTGTTGGTAGGCACGGTGTTCGTCTATAGCCCGGCGCTCATTCTGGGCGATATCGCCGGTTTCATGCCTACGGCGAAAGGGAGCATCATGGCATGGGTGCTGATTGTGTTTGTCTATTACATCATTGCCACGCTGTTGCCGGTTGACAAGCTTATCGGCAAGGTCTATCCTATTTTTGCCTTTGCGCTGCTGTTTATGGCTGCTGCGCTGATGGTAGGTCTTTTCGTGAAATGGCCCTCGCTGCCCGAAGTGTGGGACGGATTAGGTAATCTGGGTGCCGCCAAGGGACTGAAGGGGCTTGATACGCAGCCCGTTTTCCCCTGCCTGTTCATCACCATCGCCTGCGGCGCCCTGAGCGGATTTCACGCCACGCAGAGCCCCATTATGGCACGATGCCTGAAGAACGAGCGGATGGGACGCCCCGTGTTCTATGGTGCGATGATAACGGAAGGTATCGTAGCCCTTATATGGGCGGCAGTCTCGTCGTATTTCTTCTTCGACGGAGGAGCTGCAGAGGTGGGCGCAGAACTGACTGCTGCTGCCCCAACTGTTGTCACGAAGGTCTCAGAGGCTTGGCTGGGCATCGTAGGCGGAGTGCTGGCTATTCTGGGAGTAGTTGCTGCCCCTATCACGAGCGGCGATACCGCCTTCCGCAGCGCTCGACTTATCATTGCCGACTTCTTCCGCCTGGAGCAGAAGAAATATCGCAACCGACTGGTTATCGCCCTGCCCGTATTTGTTGCTGCCTGTCTGCTGCTTTGGTATAATGTGGCGGACGAGAACGGCTTCAACGTCATCTGGCGCTATTTCGGCTGGGCCAATCAGACGCTGGCTTGCTTCGCGCTCTGGACGGCGACGGTATTCCTGGCTCAACGAGCCAGAAACACAGCAGGTCAACAAACAAGGAGGTTTGCAGGTGCTTATTGGATTACCCTTGTGCCGGCGCTGTTCATGACGTGCGTCTGCACCACCTATATCTGCATCGCCAAGGAGGGCTTCCGTCTGCCGCAAAACGTCAGCTATATCATCGGGCTTGTGGCGCTCGTCGTCTCAGGCGCTTGGTTCTTTATCTGGAAGTTTAGAGTTAAGAAATAGAATAGTTCCGTATGCAGCCATTCGTTCATCTTCACGTTCATACGCAGTACTCCATCCTCGACGGGCAGGCGGCTATCCCCAAGCTCGTTGACAAAGCCATTGCCGACGGTATGCCGGGTATGGCTGTAACGGATCATGGCAACATGATGGGCATCAAGGAATTCCTGAACTACGTGAATAAGGTGAACGGAAAACGTAAGGAGAAGGAACTTCCACCCTTCAAGCCTATCGTCGGTTGTGAGATGTACGTTGCTCCCCATCGCCTTACCGACAAGGATAAGTCCTCAGGTGATGGCGCCAACTACCACTTATTGGTGCTTGCCAAGAACCTGAAGGGCTATCACAACCTCGTTAAACTTGTCTCGAAGGCTTGGACGGAGGGCTTCTACAGCCATCCGCGTACAGACCGCTTTGAGCTGGAGAAATACCACGAGGGGCTTATTGTCTGCTCAGCCTGTCTGGGTGGCGAAGTACCGCGTAAGATTTCAGCAGGGCGGTATGACGAAGCAGAGGAAGCCATCCAATGGTATCATCGTATTTTCGGAGATGACTACTATCTGGAGCTCCAGCTCCACAAGGCTACTGTGCCGCGTGCCAATCACGAGACTTATCGTTTGCAGCAGGAAGTCAACGCCAAGCTGAAGGAGTACAGCCTTCAGTTCGGCATCCCTCTTATTTGTACCAACGATGTCCACTTCGTCGATGAAGAGAACGCCGAGGCGCACGATAGGCTCATCTGCTTGAGTACGAGCAAGGATCTGGATGACCCGACTCGTATGCTCTACTCGAAGCAGGAGTGGTTCAAGACAACCGAGGAGATGAATGCCATCTTCGGCGATGTGCCTGAGGCGCTGAGCAACACGGTTGCTATATTAGATAAGGTAGAGATGTACAGCATCGACCATGCTCCCATCATGCCTAACTTCGAGATTCCTGCTGACTTCGGTACCGAAGAGGAGTATCGGCAAAAGTACACCGAGGAAGACCTTTTCAACGAGTTCACCCGAAACGAGAAGGGCGAAGTGGTGATGAGCGAAGCGGATGCAAAGAAGAAAATTGAAAAGTTGGGCGGCTACGACAAGCTCTACCGTATCAAGCTGGAAGCCGACTACCTGCGAAAGCTCACCTTCGATGGCGCCAAGAAGGTCTATCCCGATATGACGCCCGAAATAGAGGACCAGCTGAACTTCGAGCTTCACATCATGAAGACGATGGGCTTCCCGGGTTACTTCCTTATCGTACAGGACTTCATCCGTGCTGCTCGCGAGGAATTGGGCGTTTGGGTAGGCCCTGGACGTGGCTCGGCTGCCGGTAGCGCCGTGGCCTATTGCCTGCAGATTACCCGCATTGATCCCATCAAATACGACTTGCTGTTTGAGCGATTTCTGAATCCCGACCGTATCTCGCTGCCCGATATCGATGTCGATTTCGACGACGACGGGCGAGGACGTGTGTTGCAATGGGTGACGGATAAGTACGGGCAGGAGAAGGTGGCTCATATCATCACTTACGGTACGATGGCTACCAAGTTGGCCATCAAGGATGTGGCACGTGTGCAAAAGGTTCCGCTCGATGTGGCCAACCGTCTCTGCAAGGCTATACCAGACCGCTTGCCTGACGTAAATGGCAAGACGCCGAAGATGAACCTCACCAACGCCATTGCTGCGGTGCCTGAGCTTCAGGAGGCGGCTATATCGCCTGATCCGCTGCTGCGCGACACGATTAAATACGCCAAGATGCTCGAGGGCAACGTCCGCAATACGGGCGTCCATGCCTGCGGCACCATTATCTGCCGCGATGACATAACCGACTGGGTACCAGTATCGACAGCCGAGGACAAGGAATCGAAGGAAAAGCTAATTGTTACCCAGTACGAGGGTAGCGTCATCGAGGATACGGGTCTGATCAAGATGGACTTCCTTGGGTTGAAGACGCTCTCCATCCTAAAGGAAGCGGTACAGAATGTCAAAGAGTCGTTGGGCATTGATGTCGATATTGATTCCATTCCCATCGACGACCCGCTCACTTACCAGCTCTATTGCGAGGGACGCACAATTGGAACATTTCAGTTTGAATCGCCCGGTATGCAGAAATACTTGCGCGAACTCCAGCCCAGCACTTTCGAGGACCTGATTGCTATGAATGCCCTCTATCGTCCTGGTCCAATGGATTATATCCCTGACTTCATCGACCGAAAGCATGGACGTAAGCCCATTACCTATGACATTCCCGTCATGGAGAAGTACCTGAAGGACACCTACGGCATCACGGTCTATCAGGAGCAGGTCATGCTTCTCAGTCGCTTGCTTGGAGGATTTACCCGAGGCGAGAGCGACACGCTCCGAAAGGCGATGGGAAAGAAAATCAGGCAGAAGCTGGATGAACTGAAGCCTAAGTTCATTGCTGGAGGAAAGGCAAACGGGCACGACGAGAAGGTGCTGGAGAAGATTTGGGCCGACTGGGAGAAATTCGCATCCTACGCCTTTAACAAATCCCATGCAACCTGCTATTCGTGGGTAGCGTATCAGACTGCTTACATGAAGGCGCACTATCCCTCGCAATACATGGCTGCCAACCTCAGCCGGAACCTGGATAAAATGGATGAAATCACCAAGCTGCAAGCTGAATGCAAGGCGATGGGCATCAAGGTGCTGGGTCCCGACGTGAACGAAAGCCGTCGGAAGTTCAGCTCTAATGCTGCAGGCAACATTCGTTTCGGCTTGGCTGGTATCAAAGGAGTGGGGGAGAATGCTGTCGAAGTCATTATTGCTGAGCGCGAAAAGAATGGTCCTTACAAGGATATCTATAATTTCCTGGAGCGCGTCAATCTGCAGGCCTGCAATCGTAAGTCTATTGAGAATATGGCACTTGCCGGCGTGTTTGACAGCTTCGGCACCATTACTCGCGAGCATTTCTTTGCTCCAACAGGACGTGGCGAGGAGATCTATCTTGATCAGCTGATGCGCTATGGCGCTTTGTGCCAGGCCGATAAGGCAGAGTCGCAGTTCTCGCTTTTTGGCGAAAGCGATATGAGCGAACGTGTGCATCCTTCACTTCCCGAGGTGGCTCCTTGGACGGATCTTGAACGTCTTGACCGTGAGCGCGAACTGGTGGGCATGTATCTGTCGGCTCATCCGTTGGACGAATACCGCATCATCCTTGACCATGTCTGCAACACCCACATGGCAGATCTCGGCGACCTCCAGTCCTTACAGGGACGTACGCTGACTATGGGCGGTATTGTCGTTGAGCAGAAAGAGCTGCGTACAAAACGCGATATGCCCTACGGCAAGGTGGTGCTGGAGGACTTCACGGGCACTCACGAGCTCACCTTCTTCGGTAACGACTGGATGAACAACAAGGGCAAATGCAGCGTGGGCTATTTCCTTTATATAGAAGCGGAAGTCAGACCGCGAAAGTACAAGGAAACCGAATTGGAGCTGGGCATCCTCTCTATTCGTCTGTTGCCCGAGGTCAAGGACACACTCATTCATCAGTTGACGGTTATCATCGAGCTTTCGGCTCTCAGCGAGTCGCTCATCCTTGATTTGTCGGATATGATGAAGGCAAATCCTGGCAAAGTTGCGCTGAATTTTGAAGTACACACCTCAGGGCAGTCCATGAAGGCGAAACTCGGTTCCCGTTCCAGTCGGGTGAATGTGACGGACGATATGATCAGTTACATCAATAATCAGCCTGGCCTCGACTTTCGCCTAAACTAAGGACAGAAAACAGATTATAAGAAAGACAAATAGTAAATAGTTAAATTATTCGTTATGTTACAGATTACAGACAGCAATTTTGATCAGGTTCTTGCCGAGGGCAAGCCTGTTGTGGTAGATTTCTGGGCTACGTGGTGCGGCCCTTGTCGTGCACTTGCTCCCACCATCGAGGCGCTTGCCGCTGAGTATGAAGGTCGCGTCACCATCGGCAAATGCGATGTCGATGAGGCTGTTGACCTTCCCATCAAGTACGGCATCCGCAACATCCCAACCGTCATATTCTTCAAGGACGGACAGCTGGTTGACAAACAAGTCGGCGCTGCTCCCAAGCAGGTTTACGTCGATAAAATCAACGCCTTACTCTAATCTTTAATCTTTAACCCTTAATCCTATGGCTGACGAATTTATGCTTGAAGACCTCGATGACGACAAGACCATCGAGTTCATCCGTAATTATATTTCTGCAGATTTGAAGGAGAAACTCACGGATGATGATCTGGAGTTTTTCCTCGACACCATCAGCGACTACTACTGCGACAACGGCGTCTTCGACCAGGAACCTGATGCCGACGGCTGTGTCGATGTCGATGTAGAAGCCGTTGCCCAGTATCTGGTAAAGGAAGCCAAGAAACACAATGTCGGCACTTTCGACCTCGACGAGATGATACAGATTGTGGCAGGCGAACTGGAGTTCGGCGAGCAGCTTGACGGCCCCGACGAAGTGTAGTTCTTCCGCATTATCCCCCTCTCTATGGAGAAAGAACGCGTTGTCTTTGCCGATTACATGCGCATCGTGGCCTGCTTCCTGGTGATGCTGGTACATGCCGCTGAGAACTTCTATGGTGCCGATTCATCGGGCTTGGCTGGGAATATGTCCATGCTCATGAACGAGTCAAATCGTCTGTTCGTGGCGCTCTACGATGGCTGCTCGCGCATAGCGGTACCGATGTTTATGGTTATCTCGGCCTACCTCCTTGTTCCCATGAAGAAAGGGGAGACGATGGGCAGCTTCTATCGGAAGCGTTTCCTGCGTGTCGTGCCGCCTATGGTGGCTTTCATGCTCATCTACACCTTCCTGCCTCTGTCGTGGGGAGGTATGACTTGGCAGCAGTCCATCTCCGACCTCAAGCTCCTTCCGTGGAACTTCCCTTCTATGGCTGGGCATCTGTGGTTCATGTATCCTTTGTTGGGACTCTACCTCTTCATCCCCATCATCTCCCCTTGGCTTGAGCGTGCTACGGCAAAGGAGGAGCGCGTCTTCATCGGGCTTTTCATCGTGGCTTGCTTCATGCGCTATATCCATCGCTTTGTTGCTCCTGAACTATGGGGCGAGTGCTTCTGGAATCAGTATCATCTGCTTTGGTACTTTGCAGGTTATCTTGGCTATCTGGTGCTGGCTCACTATGTGCGCTTCCATCTCGGTTGGAGCACCTCGTTGCGTCGTGGGGTAGGAACGGCATGCCTTATCGTGGGTGCTGCCTTTACCGCTTGGTCGTTTTGGCTGAAGGGCGTCCCAGGGCAGTTGATTGAGACGCCCGAGTTGGAGTGGGGCTGGGAGTTCTGTACGCCTAACGTCGTGCTGGCAACCTTCGGCGTCTTGTTGCTCTTCACAAGTATGCGCCGTGAACGGGCGCCGCGCCTTGTCGTATCGCTTTCGAAACTCTCCTTCGGCATGTACCTGATGCATCTGCTGTGGCTCCACCTCTTCGTGGTGTTGTTTGTCGGCTCGGGTGGAGCTGCATCGCCCATTGTACCCGTTTGGGCTGCTATTCCCCTCATAGCCATTTGCACTTTCATCTGCTGCGCCCTTACCACAAAGGTGCTTTCTTACCTCCCTGGTAGCAAATGGGTTATCGGCGTCTGATTTTTCCAGGCAAATAATTTTTTAGAATAGGCGAATAAATTTTTAACGCAGGCAAATAAAAAATTAGAGTAGGCTTTTATTTGTTTTAGATAGGCTGCGCCTCAGAAAAGCTCAAATAAATTTTGCTTTTCGTTCGGCTTGACCTTCGGTCTAAAATGCTCACGCTCGGCAAAAAGAATAATTTTTTCTCTTTGCTCTCGCTTAATCGCATTTTTGCACTATCTTTAATCCCCTTCGGGGCTTTTAGATAGGCTGCGGCTCGGGCAAAGCAAAAAAACACGTGTTTTCTTGCTTTTCCTCTCGCCTTGCACTATCTTTGCAGCGTCGTTGGTTCCAGAGGGTAAGGCAACCCGAAGGATAATTTGGAATCCGGTGTGAATCCGGAACAGTACCTGCTGCTGTAAGTCCCGCCAACAACGTCTCCAGCACGCTTTTGCCACTGCCCGCAAGGGTGGGAAGGCGCTGGAAGACGGGGATAAGTCAGAAGACCGGCCAGCGACAACAACCATCCGCGCACCTGCAGGACTACGGGTAGGGAAGACATGAGAAAGGAACAGAAACATCAGTTAGTTGCTATCCTCTTACTATTTGCCATAGTAGTACAAACGGGATGCAGTCAGGAAGGGACGGACCCTCCCGACGGCCCCGACGTTCCTGATGTCCCCTCCGTATCCGCAGGTCGCGTGTTGGAATTCCTTCCAGCCCCTGGCCAGTTCGTGAACGAAGGGTACGAATGCCGCACGATGGACGAGGCGTGTCGCTATGCCGAGGAGCGTCTGGCTCAAGGCGTTTACGTCAGTCTTGGCGGCTTTGGCGGTTACATCGTCGTTGCCTTCGACCATCACGTCGTGAATGACGGAGGGTATAATATCGCCATCACGGGCAACTCTGTCACCAATTCCTCAGAGCCTGGCATCGTCTGGGTGATGCGTGACGAGAACGGCAACGGATTGGCTGACGACACCTGGTATGAACTGCGCGGCTCGGAGTATGGCAAGGAAGAGACGTGGCAGGGGTATGCCGTCACCTACTATCGCCCTGCCGATTCGGGGCAGCCCGTGCGCTGGACAGACAACTATGGTCAGGAGGGCGAAGTGGATTACTTGAAAGCCTACCACCGGCAGGATTCCTATTATCCTCTTTGGGTGGAGGCTGACAGCTATACGCTAACCGGCACACGCCTTGCGGCACGGAATGTGGATGTCAGCGGCAAGGGGACGTCGTGGTATAATCAGGACTTCCCTTGGGGCTATGCCGACAACTACAGCCCTACCGATATGCTTCGTGAGGGGAGCCGCGACAATCATTTCCGCATCAGCGATGCCGTTGGCGTCGACGGTAAGGAAGCTAACCTCCCGTACATTGACTTTGTGAAAATCCAGACTGCCGTTAATGCCAAAAGCGGTTGGCTGGGCGAGCAATCGACGGAGGTTATTGCCGTCAAGGACTATAATATGATGAAGGATGGAGAGAAAGAATAAAAAGTGCCGAATATCCTTCTATAAAGATGCGACACGTCACATCTCCTATTTAGATGTTAGTCTGAGACGCAATATGTCGCGTCTCTACAGGAGGACTATTTGTTTTTCTTTTTTATTCTTTTCTTCTTCATTATTGCTGCGGGCAGAGGTGACGGATTCGCTGACGAGGGCTCTCGATGAGGTAGTGGTGACGGCGTCACGCATGGAAAAGGAGACCATTCCCGTACAGGAACTATCCGGCGAAGGGCTGAAGAGGCTCTCCGTCTATAGCGTTGCCGACGCTTTACGCTATTTCGCTGGATTGCAAATAAAGGATTACGGGGGTATCGGAGGATTGAAGACGGTGAATGTACGCAGTCTCGGCAGCCAGCATGTGGGTGTGTTTTACGACGGCATCCAATTGGGTAATGCGCAGAACGGCGTCATCGACCTCGGACGCTTTTCGTTGGACAATATGGAGGCTGTCACGCTCTACAACGGGCAGAAGAGTGCCATCTTCCAGTCAGCCAAAGACTATGCTAGTGCCAGCGCTCTCTACCTCCAGACTCGCCGTCCACGACGCAACGGACTAAACATCGGCTTCAAGGGTGGCTCGTTTGATACCTACAATCCTTCGTTGCTGTGGGAACAACGTCTCGACTCTGCATGGGCTGTAAGCGTCAGTACCGAGTACATGCAGACCAGCGGCCGTTATCCTTTCCGCATCGTTAAGAAGGACGGCTACGACACTACGATGGTGCGCCAAAACGGCGATGTGCGTGCTTTGCGTGCCGAGGTGGCTCTCTTTGGCGACAAGGGACGTGATCATTGGATGGCCAAGGCTTATCTCTACGACTCAGGGCGGGGCTATCCGGGTGCAGCCGTACGCGAGGCGCCTGGGACTTTTACCCATCAGGATCGTCAGTGGGATACCAATACCTTCGTGCAGGCCAGTTGGCGCCGTGCTGTCAGCTGGCGCTACACCTTACAGGCTCAGGCTAAGTATGCCTACGATTATCTGCACTATCGTTCCGATCCCCGTCTGGATGTCTCAACGATGTACATCGATAATACTTTCCGCCAACAGGAAGTCTATGCCTCCACCTCTCACCTTGTAGCTCTCACCCCTTGGTGGAATGCTTCTGCGGCTGCTGATATTCAGATGAATACGCTTGATGCCGACCTCACAGGCTTTGTCTATCCCACACGCTATACCTTGCTTGCCGCTGCCTCTACACAAATGGAGTGGGGCGGTCTAAAGGTACAAGGTTCGGCACTTTTTACCCATGTTGATGATCACGTCCGCAACGGGAACGGAGCAGGGCAGAGAGAACGGCTGACTCCCGCCTTGGTAGCCTCGTGGCGTCCCTTCCATACGACTGACTGGCATCTGCGGGCGTTCTATAAACGCATCTTCCGTATGCCAACGCTGAACGACCTCTATTACACTTTCATCGGTAATGCCAATCTGAAGCCTGAAAATACAATACAATATAATATCGGCACCACGTTGAGCCTGCCTCTCGATGGCTTTTGTTGGGACGTGCAAGCCGATGCCTATTACAACGAGGTGGAGAACAAAATCGTTGCCATGCCTGCCAGCAACCAGTTCCGCTGGACGATGATAAACCTTGGTTATGTGGAAATCCGTGGACTTGACGTTGCTGTGCAGGGCAGCTTCGTCACGTCTGCCGTTGGCCATGCCTTGCGCCTTACCTATACCTTCCAGCAGGCGCAGGACAAGACCGATGCCACCAGCCCTTGGTATGGCGGACAGATTCCCTATATCCCCTGCCATAGTGGCTCGGTTATCTACAGCGGCGACTATGGATTGTGGAATTGGAACTATAGCTTCATCTATACTGGCGAGCGTTACGAAGCCATCGCCAATATCCCTGAAAACTATGCTCAGCCTTGGTACACCCACGATGTCAGTTTTTCACGTCTCATTCCGCTCCGCCTGACTGCGCAGAGTGAACTTCGTCTGTCGCTAGAAGTGAATAATCTGTTGAATCAGGCTTACGAGGTGGTACAGTGCTATCCCATGCCTGGAAGGAATTGGAAACTTAAAGCCAACCTACTGTTGTGAAATGAAAAACGATATGTTTTGTAAATCCTGTAGAGACTTTGGCATTCGCGTCTTTCCCTTTGAGCTTTGCACATCGTCCTTCGCGATTCGGCAGAGCGAGCTGGCTCGCTTTGCTCTCGCTGCTTTGTTTGTTGTTCTTCTTTTATTATCGTCTTGTCGGGGAGAGGTGGAGATTGTTCCTTCTACCGGCACGCAGACGGGTGGGGCAGAGCCGTTGAAGTCTGTCAGCGGTTTCTATGTTCTCAACGAGGGCAACATGGGCTCCAATAAATGCACGCTCGACTGGTTCGACTATGCCACGGGCATCTATTCGAAGAATATCTACCCCGAGCGCAATCCAGGCGTTGTGCAGGAGTTGGGCGATGTGGGCAACGATATTGGTGTCTATGGCTCGAAACTCTATGCCGTCATCAATTGCAGCCATTTTGTGGAAGTCATGGACGTCCGTACAGCTCGCCATCAAGCGCAGATTCCTATTCCCAATTGTCGCTATCTGGCTTTCGGCGGACGCTATGCCTATGTCACCAGCTATGCCGGTCCTGTGCAGATAGACCCGAATGCGCGATTGGGCTATGTGGCTCGCGTGGATACAGCCACGTTGCAGATTGTCGATACCTGTACCGTGGGCTTTCAGCCTGAACAGATGGCTCTCTTCGGGGGAAAACTCTATGTTGCCAATTCGGGCGGCTACCGTGTTCCCGACTACGATAGGACAGTCAGCGTCATTGACCTTGCTACGTTCCGTGTCGTCAGGACTATCGACGTGGCACCCAACCTTCAGTACATGGCGGTTGATAAGCATCGCGGACTCATCTATGTCAGCAGCCGAGGTGATTATGCCGATGTCGGCTCAGCCATTCACGTCATCGACAGCCATACCGACGAGGTCGTCCGCACCATTGACCTTCCCTGTAGCGCCATGACCTTGCAGGGCGATTCGCTCTACGTCATCAGCCGCAGCCTGACCTGGCAAGCCGACGATGAGGCTCTGGCTAAATATGTCATTTATGACCTCCGTCGCGAGGAAATCGTTACTCTCGGCTTCATCACTGATGGCACCGATGCCGACATCACAGTCCCCTACGGACTTGCCGTTAATCCTGAAAACGGCGACATCCTCGTCACTGACGCCAAGGACTACGTTACCCCCGGTCGTCTGCATTGCTATAACCGTGCCGGCGTCCGCCACTGGTCCGTTACTACGGGCGATATCCCAGGGCACATCACATTTGTGGGAAAGTAGTTTATGTTTAACCTTATAAAAATAGTAATCAAAATGAAAAAGCATTTCATGTATCTGATGGCCCTCGCGGCCGTGTTCGCATTTGTAGCTTGTACTCCCGACGACGAGGACAGCTACACCGTCAAAACCCTTACCTTCGAAGGCTCCACTTGGGATGCCCTCATCGACACTCCCCAGTATGGTGGCAAGTTGCTCTACACTGAGTCGGGCGAGGGTGCTGCTACAAACTACTACAGCTGGAGCGATGCTACTACCCAGCTTCAGTCATCCGGCTTGGTCAATGCTTGGGGAAGCTATTGCTACTGGAATGGCGGTCAGGCTATTTCCAACTACACGATGACTGACCCTGAGGCAGCCAGCTATCAGACACAGCTCGCTGTCTGCACCAAGGGGGGCCACGGTGGATCGAAGAATTTCTGCGTCCATTTCGGCACCGGTGAGCCGGGAAGCCTTCCCGCCCTCATCTTTGCCGACGGTGTGGCACGCGTTATCGAGAGCATGTACGTCGTCAATACCGCCTACATGCAGTTTACGGTGAAGCATGGCGATGGATGGAGTTTCGACGGAGTCAAGGAAGGCCAGTATGCCGATGTGGTGGCCTACGGCTATGATGCCGAGGGTAAGCAGTCCACAAAGGCAACCTTCCGTCTTGTCGATGGCCCCGGCAAGGTCGTTTCCGATTGGACTATCTGGGACCTCACCGCGCTGGGCGAGGTAACGAAGGTCGAGTTTGCCGTTACGGGCAATGTCACCAACGACTACGGCTTTGCCCTCCCGGCCTACTTCGCCTACGATGACGTCGCCGTCCGCTTCCCGAAGAAGTAATCTGTTTAATTCCCAACTGCCTCTTCCAGACAGCCAGTAATCTGTTCACTTCTCACTTTGTCGGTGGAGCAGATACCAGAGCAGCCTACCCAGCTTTCCGTAAGTTCAAGGTAGGCTGCTTTCATTTCTGCCCGATGCTCTTGCCCGCTTGCTCGTACCTTTCAGGCCGGAGCACGGAGTTCTTCATCCAGATGCCGCCCCGTAACGTTTCGTTGGACACGATGAGGCGTTTCGTTGAATACTGTGAAACGTTTCATCGTCTGGTAGAAGGCCTTTCCTGCATGTTTTCCCCTTTGTTTTCTTCCCAGCAAAAAACATGTGTTTTCTGTGTCCATAGGTGGAGGGGTGGAGGGGTGTGGAGGGGTTTTTTAAAGAGATTCCATAAAAAAATAGAAAAATACCCCTTTCACATGCAAAACCTCATGTGGGGATTTTTGTATTTTTTTTCTGTACTTCTAATAAAAACCCCTCCACACCCCTCCACCCTTCCACCATTTCTGCCATCTCTCATGGCCTAATTCGCAGTAATAAACTGCTCCGCCAATGTTTGACGCTAAAATCCCAAATATAATTTGGATTTTCGCTCGCTTACTCGTATCTTTAATCCCCTTCGGGGCTTTTAGATAGGCTGCGGCTCGGAAAAGCAAAAATAAATTTTGCTTTTCGCTCGCCTTGCACTATCTTTGCCTGCGAAAAGCAGTAGATAGTCGTTTGTGTTGAAGAAATCGCATCGTCAGAGTGGGAGTGTGAGGCTCCTCGCTGGAGGGCTGGCATTGGTTGGCCTCGTGGCGTTGTTCGTTTTCTTCCAATTCTTCTATCGGAATCATCTGTGTCATCGGGAGCAGTTCTCGCTGTTCCTGTGGGCAGCAGAGCCGCTTCGGGCATATTGGTCGGCTCCAGCTCCAGTCGCGCGACTTTTGGGCGATGTGCTGACACAGTTTCTGGGGCTGAACGTGGTGGGTCCGCTCATTATGGCGTTGACGCTGATGGCTTTGGGCGTGCTGACGTACAAACTGTTTTCAAAATTCCTCAAGCTGTGGTCGTTGATTCCTGCCGTCTTAATAGTTGTTGTGGAGACTGGGCGCCAATGCGGCTTGACCTATCCCCTCAGCAGCACCCTGCAATGGGTAGGAATCGTGGGAACGTTGCTGATAGTTCTTGGCCTTAATAAATCGCCGAGAGCAAAGGCTGCGACACGACGTGTTGCATCTTTTACAGCTGGTCTCCTTATCCTTGCTGCAGGGATTTGGCTCTTTGGCTGGGGAGACTGGGAAAAACGTGCTGTCATGTGGCCCGAAATGAATGTCGAGCGTATGTTGGCAATTGATAATGACTGGTATCATGGCCGTCTGGATCATATGCAGCATCAGCTGGACAAGCAGGCAAAGCATCCCAGCCGTTTCAACAGCTATTACCAGAACCTGCTGCTCACGACTCAGTATCGTATGGGCGACGAGCTGATGCACTATTACCAGCCCTTCCAGTTGGGGCTTTTCCTGCCTGTAAGTGGCTCAACCTCTTATCCGCTCATCTATATGTCTGGTGAGATGTGGTTCCAGTTAGGGGATCTGACAAATGCCGAACACTCCGTGTTGCTGGGAATGCTGTTCTCGCCCAATAGCGTTGGCAGCCGTCCCTTGAAGAGACTGGCGGAGATAAGCCTGATTCGTGGCGATGAAGCAGCTGCCATGAAGTATCTGCGTATACTTGACAAGACTCTGTTCTACCATCGTTGGGCGCGGATTCATATGCCTGCAGAACGGCCTAAAGGGTTGACGCGATGGATGGATATGAAGAGTTCGCTGAACGTCACGACGGATACCGTGCGTTCGCCTATGGACATAGAAACCTCTTTCCGTCACCTCTTGGATAGCAATCCTGATAATGTCTTTGCACGCGACTACCTGCTGAGCTACGACCTTCTCGACAAGGATGTGGACACCTTCGTGCAGGACTACGACCTTTACCTGCGTGGCCAGGCTGTTACACAACGGACGTGGGCTGAGGCCATGCTTATCTGGCTGGCTGCTCACGGACGCTCCGAAGAGGAGGTGATGGCACGCGGCATTCCCCCTGCCGTCATAGAGGAGTTCATGGAGTATAACGACATCTATCAAAAGGCTGTCAGCGGCTCACCGACGACATTTCCCACACGGCAATATCAACGCCTGCAAGAACGCTTCGGTAAAACGTACTGGTTCTTTTATCACTTCGCTCAAATCAATAGTAACTGAATGGAAAGGGCTGCATTATCTATGAGGGCTGGCATGCACATGTGGAGGATGGGAAGCATCATTTCCATATTCCTGCTGCTGACTGCCTGTACGGGGGGGATATCGCCAGCTCCGACAGATGCCGAACATCGCTCGTCCTGTATGTTCCCTGATTACTCCGATGCCGTCGTACCTTATAATATAGCCCCGCTGAACTTCTGCATCGATGGCAAGGAGTTTGCTCGTGCTAAGGTGGAGGTAAGAGGCGCATCATCGTCCCTTACCGTCAGAGCCAGAGGAGGACGCGTCATGTTTCCTGAGAAGAAGTGGCATCGTCTCCTTGAAGCCGAGAAAGGCAACGTACTTTCTTTTAAAATTGATAATGCTGAATTTAAGCTCCAAGTTAGTGCAGACCCTATTGATCCTTATGTGACCTACCGTATCATCGACCCCTCGTTCGAGGTTTGGCATAGGGTGGAGATTCGGGAGCGTGATGTGACGAGCTTTCGTGAGCGCATCCTTTCTGATTGGCGACACACGGAAAACAGCTGCATGAACTGTCACATTCACGGCTCAGGAAGGGGCAACCTCAGTTTCTTCCACTTGCGTGGACCGAAGGGGGGAACCATTCTCAATCGTAACGGAGTGCTTCGCAAACTTACGCTCAAGAACGATAGCATGCCTGTAGCAGCTACCTACGGGGACTTTCATCCTTCAGGGCGCTATGCCGTATATACATGGAACAATGTCATTCCGGCCTTGCGTGCCCTCGATAGTCATCGCATGGAGGTTTATGATACCGCCAGCGATATGCTTGTGACGGATTTCGATACGAACAGCATGCTCTTTTCTCCGTTGACCTCCAACACGGATGCCTACGAAACCTTCCCCACGTTTTCACCTGATGGGCGTTACATCTACTTCTGCCGGGCGCCCTATCATCCGTTGCCAGATTCCGTCAGGCAGACGCGTTATAGTTTAGTGCGGATACCGTTTAATGAGCAGACAGGATCACAGGGCGATAGCATCGAGATGGTATGGGACGCTGAGCAGCAAGGCGGTTCCGCCTCTTTTCCGAAATTTTCTCCTGATGGGCGCTTCCTGATGTTCTGTCGTTCTGACTATGGCACATTCCCTATCTGGCATCGCGAAACGCAACTGATGATGATGGATATGCAGACGGGCAAGGTGGATTCGCTTTCGGTTCTGCGTGCTGATGATGCTTCATCGACCTACCACAGCTGGTCCACTAACGGGCGTTGGATAGCCTTTGCCTCGAAGCGTGGCGACGGCATGTTCGGGCGAGTGTGGCTGGCTCACGTCGATGCTGAAGGAAAAGTTTCCAATCCCTTCTGTCTGCCACAGCGAGATCCTGAGCATGATCGTCTCTTTCTCCGCTCGTACAATATCCCTGACCTTGGCGATGCCCCTGTGCCTTTCGATGCGCGTACCATCAAGCACATTCGCAAGCACCTTTCTGCCGAACAATTCCAATAAAACTATAAACCTTTAAACAAAAATCACTATGGACAACAACAAAGGATTTTACAAACTCTCGTGGCTTCAGCGCATCGGCTTCGGCTCTGGCGACATGGCCCAAAACCTCATTTATCAGACCATCAGCATTTGGCTGCTGTTCTATTACACCAATGTCTTCGGCCTCGATCCTGGTGCTGCGGCTTTGATGTTCCTCATCGTACGTCTTGTGGATGTATTATGGGATCCCCTCGTAGGCACATTCGTTGACAAAGGCAATCCCCGTTGGGGCAAATATCGCTCATGGCTTATTCTCGGCGGTATCCCGCTTGTCGGTTTGGCAATCCTTTGCTTCTGGAATGGCTTCAGCGGCTCGTTGCTTTATGCCTATATTACCTACGTGGGGATGAGCATGTGCTATACGTTAGTGAACGTTCCCTACGGCGCTTTGAACGCCAGCCTGACGCGTGACACCAACGAGATTACCATCCTCACCTCTACCCGTATGTTCATGGCTAATCTCGGTGCCTTGTGTGTGAAATCACTTCCAATCATTATTGCCATTTTTGCCCCCAAGGCATTGAATAACGAGACGGGCAAAATGGAGGCCGTAATCAATACTCCTGAGGCAGCACCCGCATGGTTCATCACGATGACCATTTTTGCTCTTGCTGGTTTGCTGTTGCTCGTGTTCTGCTTCTCACAGACGAAGGAACGCGTGGTGATGGATCAGAAGGAGGCTGCCAACGTGAAGGTGAGCGACCTGTGGATGGAGTTCGGGCGCAACAAACCTCTTCGCGTACTCGCATTCTTCTTCATTACGGCTTTTGCCATGATGAGTGTGGGTAATGCTGCCGATGCCTATTTCATGACCTATAACATAGGTGCTACACCCTTCATGACTACCGTCTTCATGTGGCTGGGTACCATCCCTGCCTTTATCTTCATGCCCCTTGTGCCTGCTATCAAGCGCAAAATTGGCAAGAAGGGAATGTTCTATCTCTTCCTGGGTACAGCCATCGTAGGCATGGCGCTGATGTATCTGTTCGTAAGCATCCCTGCCATCAAACAGCATTTCTGGCTGCTCTGCGTGGCTCAGTTCGTCAAGAGCACGGGTATTATTGTAGCAACGGGTTACATGTGGGCTCTCGTGCCTGAGGTGGTGGCCTACGGCGAATATACTACTGGACGTCGTATTGCTGGCATCGTCAACGCTTTGACGGGCATCTTCTTCAAGGCGGGTATGGCTCTCGGTGGAGTAGTGCCCGGTCTCGTGCTGGCATGGGTGGGCTTCAATGCCGAATTGCCCAAGCAGACGCCCCTTGCCGAGCAGGGTATCCTGTGGCTGGTGTGCGTGATTCCCGCAATGTTGCTTCTCCTTGCCATTTGGATTATCAGCAAGTATGAACTCAGCGACGAGAAGATGGACGAAATCAACACCGCTATCGAAGCTCGCGCAAAGGAAGCATAATCCCTTGGTCTGAGGATTTATTCCCCTGCTCTGAGATTTTATTCCCCTGCGCTAAAAAATTATTCCCTTATTCTGAATGTCTAATTCCTAAATTATATAACACAATGGCAAAGAAAGTTCAAAAGCGTTATCTGTGGCCTGCTGACTACATGGCCGATCCTTCCGTTCACGTATGGGACGGTAAACTCTACATCTATCCCTCGCACGACTGGGAGAGTGGCATTCCTGAGGATGACTTCGGCAGCCACTTCGACATGAAGGACTATCATGTCCTCTCCCTCGAAGGCGACGATCCTATGACTTCGCCTGTCAAGGACCATGGTATTGTCCTTGACAAACTCGACATTCCTTGGCACGGACGCCAGTTGTGGGATTGCGACGTGGCACGCAAGAACGGCAAGTATTATATGTACTACCCCATGAAGGACCAGACGGACATCTTCCGTTTTGGCGTGGCTATTGCCGATAATCCCTGCGGCCCGTTCATCCCGCAGCCTAAGCCTATGAACGGCAGCTATTCTATTGATGTCTGCGTGCTGGAGGACGAAGGCGAGCACTACTTCTACTTTGGCGGCATTTGGGGCGGACAGTTGCAGCGCTATCGCGACAATAAGGCGCTCGATACGGGCTCTACCTTCCCTGCTGATGACGAGCCAGCCATTCCTCCCCGTGTGGCAAGGCTGAGAGACGATATGCTGGAGTTTGCTGAGGCTCCGCGCCCCATCGTCATTCTTGATGAAAATGGCAAACCCCTCACGGCAGGCGATAATCATCGGCGTTTCTTTGAAGCTTCGTGGGTGCATAAGATGAATGGTAAGTACTATTTCAGCTACTCCACGGGCGACACACACCATCTTTGCTATGCGGTAGGCGACAATCCTTATGGCCCCTTCACTTATCAGGGCGAAATCCTGACGCCCGTTGTCGGATGGACTACCCATCACAGCATCGTGCAGTTCAATGGCAAGTGGTACCTCTTCCATCACGACAGCGTGCCCTCTGGCGGACGTACTTGGTTGCGCAGCCTCAAAGTTTGTCCCCTTACCTTCGATGCCGAGGGCCGTATCGAAACCATCGAGGGAATAGACGAATAGTATAATAATAAATAAGGAAGATTTGAAATTCGTTTAATGTTTAACGTTTAATGTTTAACGAACACGTCCTAATGAAAGTACAGCATCCAAAGCTATTGTCTACACTCCTGCACTCCTGCACTCCTGCACTCCTTTCATTATTGCTGCTTTCCTGCGTGGGTAAGGCTGTGCCGCCTGACAACGATGGTCATTCGCTGTGGCTGAGGGATTCGTTAAACGTTAAACGTTATCCGTTAAACCCCTCGTCCTCTCTCATCCTTCTCAACCACTGGGATAATCCCGACGGCACCATAGAGCGCGGCTATGCCGGACATTCCATTTGGCGATGGGATGAATTGCCCGATTCCGTTTCGTCCCGCTATGCCGAGTATGCCCGTGCGTGTGCCTCGATAGGCATTAATGGAACGGTACTCAATAACGTGAATGCCAAGCCTATCATGCTTACTTCGGCTATGCTGACTAAAGCAGCTGTCATAGCCAGCGAATTACGTCCGTATGGCATTCGTGTGTTTCTTTCTGTGAACTTTGCCACGCCTCAGGCTTTGGGCGAATTACCTACGGCTGACCCGCTTGATAGTCGGGTAGGGGAATGGTGGAAGCAGAAGGTGTCCGAAATCTACTCTCTTATTCCTGATTTTGGCGGATTTCTTGTGAAAGCGAATAGCGAGGGAGAGCCTGGACCTATGGATTTCGGACGCACGCACGCGGATGGCGCGAATCTGTTGGCCGATGCCTTAGCACCCTACGGAGGAATTGTCATGTGGCGCGCCTTTGTCTATGCTCCCAATAGCCCAGATCGTGCCTGTCAGGCATACGATGAGTTTATGCCTCTTGACGGACAGTTCCGCGACAATGTCATCTTGCAAGTGAAGAATGGCCCTGTCGATTTTCAGCCTCGCGAGCCGCTCAGTCCTCTGCTCTTCTCGATGAAGCATACGCGCGTCATGCCCGAGCTGCAGATTACGCAGGAGTATTTGGGACAGAGCATTCATACAGTTTTCCTCGCTGTACAATGGAGTGAATTCTTCAAAAGCCTACAAGCCTCACCTAAATCCTCTCCTGAAGGAGAGGACTTTAAGTCACCCCTCCTTCAGGAGGGGAAGGGGGAGGCTATTGCTGGCGTAGCCAATATAGGCGACGACACGAATTGGTGTGGAAGCGATATGGCGCAGGCAAATTGGTATGCCTTTGGGCGATTGGCGCAGGATCCGACACTCTCTCCTGCGCAGATTGCTCGCGAGTGGCTGACAAAGACGTTTACCGCAGACCCCCGTTTTGTCGAGCCTATGACGGATGTTCTGCTTCGCTCCTACGAGGCTGCTGTTGATTACATGATGCCTATGGGGCTTCATCACCTCTTTGCTTGGGGACATCATTATGGCCCTGAGCCTTGGTGCAGCCCACGCGGAGCACGTCCTGACTGGACGCCTCCTTATTATCATCGTGCAGACAGCCTTGGTATCGGTTTCGATCGTACTTTGCAAGGAAGCGGAGCTGTCGCGCAGTATGGCGATTCCCTTTGCGCCCTTTACAATGATCCGCTGACTTGTCCTGAAGAGTATATCCTTTGGTTCCATCATCTTCCTTGGACGTTCACCCGTCCTGATTGGAAAGACGCTGAAGGGCACTCGCAGAATCTTTGGCAGCGCCTTTGCTGGCATTACGACCGAGGCGTACGTGAGGCTGAATATGCTCTTGGTGTTTGGCAAAAGATGATGCCCTACGTCGATAACCTTCGCTACGAACGTCAGTTACAGCGCTTCCGTCAGCAGGCTATGGATGCCCGTTGGTGGCGCGATGCCTGCTTGCTCTATTTCGCTACATTCAGCCGTCAACCCCTCCCTGCTGATAGTCCTGCGCCTACGCATTCGCTCGACAGCCTTATGCGCTTCCACCTCCCCATCTCCAACTACGAGCCTGCTCCTTTCGGCCAACGATAATTCAATTGAAGTCAACAAGTCTTTCGGACATGAAAAGAATCCTTATCCTATTCCTCACACTCCTCGCATTCCTCTCTGCCCGTGGCCAGACAGGCGCCGGGCAGTCAGAAGGTCTTTCTATGAACCGATATTACTTGGGTGCTGAGGCTGACGTGGGCGAAGTGATAGCTGCCTGTATCGTGGGCGGTGCTTATTTTTCCGAAGTCAATGTCGAATTGCGTTTACGCTATCCTTTCGGCGAGAAGGAGATTGCTTACTATAATCTGCCTGTACGGTACGGCCGTTCCCGCGAGATTGAAATG
Organism: Bacteroidales bacterium UBA1189; assembly: GCA_002309805.1. Classification (GTDB taxonomy): domain Bacteria; phylum Bacteroidota; class Bacteroidia; order Bacteroidales; family Bacteroidaceae; genus UBA1189. The sequence goes on from DBYJ01000050.1 coordinate 22,247, forward strand.
CATTCTGGGTATGGATTGGAGGCTTTCGCCGGCTACGATATGCCACTTTCGGGCAGGTTCCGTCTGACCCCCTCTGCGGGGCTACGCTATACGCCCATTAAAGGATGGGGGACTGATTGGTCGTTGATGGAACAACGCTCCTACGTCTTCTCCGGCGTTGCGGCTTTGAAGGCAGAATACTCCTTGTCGCCTTCCATCTCGTTGGTGGCGACGCCAGCCTATGCCGTCCCCCTCGGTAAGGATGCGTTTGTCCGTTCGTTCGAAACAGTTTGCCCCGCTATCAAGTCGTGCTACGGCGGGTTGTCTGTTCACATAGGTATTCACTTCAATTTTTAATTCCATGAAACGGGTAAACAACGCTTGCCGCCGGCTTCTTCTCCCTGCCTGTCTGCTCATCGTTTCCTCCTGCTCGAAGCAGGTGAGCCTGGATTGGTCGCAGGTACCCACATTCCGTTCTCCTCACAATCTTGAGCTGTCCTCGTCCTCTTTCTATTTCGGTGATGGTCAGGGGGGAACGAAGACGCTGACAATCTATGCCAATACCTCGTGGGAGGTAACCAACCTTCCCGACTGGCTGACGGCTGACACGCTGAAAGGGACAGGCGATGCCTCCGTCTCGCTTACCTGCAAGGCCAACCCGTCGTTTACGAGTGCGCGCTACGCGACGTTTGAAATCCGTTCAGTAGAGGAAGACTGGGATTATGCTGTTTCCGTCATTGTGTCGCAGGCGAAGTCTTTGCAAATTATTTCTTCCGATACTTCGGAGGTCACGTTCAAGTATATGGAAGGACGGCAGGTCCTGCCCGTCACAAGCAATACGGAGGATTGGACCATCTCGGTGTCGCCGGTTGAAAAGGGAGAACCGACAGACTGGCTTTCTGTAGCGAAGAGCGACGACAACAAGGCGGTTGAAATATCTGTCCCTCTGAATATGGAAGGCAGGAGAATGGCATATGTGGTGCTGAAGACAAAAGATTCGGAAGCGAAAATAACTGTTACCCAGAAATCCCCGTTGGACATCATCCCGACTGAAGTGTCTTTTTCTTATGAAGAAGGAATATACAGGACGATACGCGTTGATACAGAAATCCCGTTTGAAATAATCAACGTGTTCGACTGGCTGACGGTAACTAATGTCAGCGAAAAAGGTTTTACGCTCACAGCATCTCAGAATCTGTCCTTTGAGCGTACGGCCATAATCAGCGTTCGGGCGACGGAACAGTCGCCCGTCCGTATCAGTCGGGAGTTAACCGTTTATCAGGAGGATCCATATTATGGTCATGCTTTCGTTGACCTTGGCCTGCCCTCCGGTCTCCTCTGGGCTACCTGCAATGTGGGCGCCGATTCTCCCGGGGACTATGGCAATTACTATGCCTGGGGCGAGACGAGAACGAAGGAAGAGTATTCATGGGAGACGTATATATTCCATAGAAGCGGAGATTCGCGTGACAACCTGAGGTTTTCCAAATACAACTACGATGACAACATATGCGTTCTCGACCCTGAGGACGATATTGCCCATGTGGACTGGGGCGGTATCTGGCGCATACCCACTAAAGAGGAGTGGGACGAACTCATGTACTATTGCTCCTGGACGTGGACGGCCCAGGGCGATCACTATGGATATAAGGTGACAAGGGGCCGCAACTCCATCTTCCTGCCCGCCGCGGGTATTCGTTCCGATACACTTCTCTACATTGTCGATTCCTTTGGCTATATCTACGGCCACTATTGGGCGAGTACGATCCCCCCGGCCACCTATAAGGATCTGGCAGATAGCTTCGAATTTTTTTCAGCCGTTCCTCCTTCCATGTGTTTGTGGTCCGACCGCTGTGCCGGTCGGTCTGTCCGGCCCGTTTGCCCGTAGGATTTCTGTTTCTTAAATCATAGTTGAGTTTTTCTTTAATCACAGCTGTGATTTAACTCAAATCAGTCATAAGATTTGGGGTGAAACGGGAGGCCATTTTTCCATATGAAGAATGGCTTTTTCTGTCGTACGTAAAAGGCTCGTTATCTGTGCGGAATCAAAGGATAGGAAATTTTCATCGCAATGGTTAAATGTTTTCATCGCAATGAAAGATTCTTTTCATTGCAATGATTAAATGTTTTCACTGCAATGAAAGATTCTTTTCATCGCAATGAAAAAACGGTATTCTTTGATATTGTCATTCTTCCGTTAAGGCTTTTTCTTATCTGGGGAAAAAACGACATGGTGGTATCGCAAAAGAAAGACTTTTCTGAGGAGAATTGAAAAAAAAGTATTATCTTTGCAGCAAAATAGAGATAAAAAGAAAATAACATGAAAAAGATTGCTATTTGTTTGACAATGATAGGGGCTGTGCTGCTGACGGCGTGCGGCCCGAAAAAGAGTGAGCCTGCACGTAGTGCGGAGGCTCAGGCAATGCTTGCTAAGATGAAGGCTATTGCCGATGGACACAAGGTGATGTTTGGCCATCAGGACGATACGGTTTATGGCCATGCATGGCAGGGCATCAAGGATGCTGATGCTTCGTCGGAGGGTCGTTCAGACACGAAGGAGGTTTGTGGTGACTATCCCGCAGTCATCGGTTTCGACTTGGGACATTTGGAGTTGGGACACCCCAAGAACCTCGACGGTGTGCCCTTCGACAAGATGCGTCGAGAAATTCTTGCCCAGTATGAGCGAGGGGGTATCGTGACGTTGTCTTGGCACCTCGACAATCCTCTTACGGGTGGTGATGCGTGGGACTTCCACGACAAGGGTACGGCAGCATCTATATTACCCGATGGTAAGCTGCATGAGGAATTCCTCACTCGTCTGGGACGTGTGGCAGACTTCCTTGCATCCCTCAAAACTGCTGACGGCACACTTGTTCCCGTGTTGTTCCGTCCTTGGCACGAGCACACGGGCAGCTGGTTCTGGTGGGGACAGGAGATATGCACCACCGAGCAGTACAAGGCCTTGTGGCGTATGACCTACGATTTTATGCAGAAGCGTGGGCTGACAAATCTGCTGTGGGCCTATAGTCCAGGTTCCGAGCCAAAGAATCAGGATGAGTATTTCGAGCGCTATCCGGGCGATGATATCGTGGATGTGCTGGGCTTCGACACCTATCAGGGACGCAACCGCGATGGCTATATGGAAACGATGAAGCGCAGCCTGGACGTCCTCGTGGAGGCAGCTAAATCGCATGATAAGGTGGCAGCCGTCACGGAAACAGGCTTCGAGGGGACTCCTGACCCCACTTGGTGGACGGGCACGCTACTTCCCGCCTTGGGCGATGCTCCCGTAGCCTACGTGCTTGTTTGGCGTAATGCTTGGGATAGGGAGACGCACCACTACGGCATCTATCCTGGGCATGAGTCCGAAGCCGACTTCATGGAGTTCTACAACAATCCCCGTACCGTGTTTGCAAAAGATATTAGGAAATGAAATCTTTCAACGAACGAGTGGCAGAGTTGTTTGCTGCACACGAAGCTTTGATTTGTCGTCCGAACGAGCCTGTGGAGGGTGGAAACGGCATCGTCACACGATATAAACACCCTATTTTGACGGCAGAGCATACCCCTGTCTTCTGGCGCTACGACTTGGACGAGCGCACGAATCCCCTGCTGCTTGAGCGCATCGGCATGAATGCCGCGTTCAACAGCGGCGCCATCAAGTGGAACGGCAAGTACCTGCTTGTCGTCCGTGTGGAGGGCGCCGACCGAAAATCGTTTTTTGCTGTGGCCGAGAGCCCTAACGGAGTCGATAACTTCCGCTTCTGGGACTATCCCGTCACCATGCCCGAGGATACCATCCCGGCTACAAACATCTACGACATGCGCCTGACGGCACACGAGGACGGCTGGGTGTATGGTATCTTCTGTGCCGAGCGTCACGACGACACAGCTCCCGCTGGCGACCTCTCGTCGGCTACGGCAACAGCCGCCATCTGCCGCACGAAAGACTTCAAGACATGGCAGCGTCTGCCCGACCTCAAGACGCGCACCCAGCAGCGGAACGTGGTGTTGCACCCTGAGTTTGTGAACGGCAAGTATGCCCTTTACACCCGTCCGCAGGATGGTTTTATTGACGCAGGCGAAGGCGGAGGTATCGGCTGGGCTTTGATAGATGACATCACGCACGCAGAAGTAAAGAACGAGACGATCATCGACCCGCGCCATTATCACACCATCAAGGAGGTGAAAAACGGCGAGGGGCCTCACCCCATCAAGACTCCGCAGGGCTGGCTCCATCTGGCACATGGCGTGCGTGGTTGTGCGGCAGGCCTGCGCTATGTGCTCTACATGTATATGACGGCACTCGACGACCCCACACGGGTGATTGCTTCGCCTGCCGGGTATTTCATGGCGCCAGTAGGTGATGAGCGTATAGGCGATGTCTCTAACGTCTTGTTTACCAATGGCTGGATTGCCGACGAGGATGGCAAGGTGTTCATCTATTATGCCTCCAGCGATACGCGGATGCACGTGGCAACATCAACGGTTGAAAAACTCGTCGATTACTGTATGAATACCCCTGCGGATGGCTTAACTACAGCTTCATCTGTAGAAACGCTGAAGGCGCTGATAGATAAGAATATGAGGTTAATTGGCAAATTAGGAATTAGAAAATAGGAATTTCAGTTTTCTGTCTTATCGTATGGCAACACTTAGAGAGAAAATCGGCTATGGCTTTGGCGATATGGCATCATCGTCGTTCTGGAAAGTCTTTTCTTATTACCTTCCGTTCTTCTATGCCAACATCTTTGGACTCAGTTTAGTAGATGCGGGTTTGCTTATGTTGATTACTCGCGTCTGGGATGCTGTTTCTGATCCGATGATGGGCATTATCGCAGATCGTACACACACGCGCTGGGGCAAGTATCGTCCTTATCTGTTGTGGATTGCAGCTCCATTCAGTATTTGCGGCATTTTGCTTTTCACTACTCCCGACTGGGGCTATGCTGCCAAACTTGTGTGGGCATATGTCACCTATATCCTGATGATGACAATTTATACGGCTATCAACGTGCCGTATGGCTCGATGCTTGGTGTTATGACGGACAATTCGAAGGAGAAGACGGTGTTCTCGTCTTTCCGTATGTTCTTTGCCTACACGGGCTCCTTCATCAGTTTGCTCATCTGGGAGCCGCTCTGTGGCGCGCTGGGCGGCTATGACACGGCTAAGGGATGGCAGGGTGCTATGATATGCATTTCATGTGGCGTGTTTGTGCTCTTCATTCTCTGCTTCCTCCTCACAAAGGAACACCTCCATACCGTGTCGAAAGTGTCTGTAGGCAGCGACCTGAAGATGTTGGTGCACAACAAGCCATGGTGGCTGATGATTGGCGCCGCCCTTTGCAGCAACCTGTTCAATACCGTCAGAGGCTCTACGGTTGCCTTCTTCTTTGCTGATGTACTGGGCACAAAATATGCCTTATCCATCCCCGCCCTCGGCATCAGTTTCCTGCTTTTTGCTGGATTATTCCTTACTATCGGAGAAATCAGCAACATGGTGGGTGTGGCACTTGCTGTTCCTATTACCAATAAGCTGGGTAAGAAGTCAACGTTCATCATGGTTAACATCTGTCTTATTGTGTTGAGCGTGATGTTCTTCTTTATCCCCGTAACCAATGGCGGAGTGTGGGCGATGCTTGTCCTTCAGGTGATTATCAGCATCTTTACGGGCATCCAAAGCCCACTTGTCTGGAGCATGTATGCCGATGTGAGCGACTATGCAGAACTCAAGTACAAGACGGCATCGACAGGTCTTATTTTCTCGTCGGCCTCTATGGCACAGAAGTTTGGCGGTGCTGTAGGTGGTGCCGCTGTAACTTGGCTTCTGGCTGCCTGCGGCTATGTTGCCAATGCCGAGGCGGGTTTCACTCAACCCGATAGCGCTATTACTTGTCTGAAGATGCTTATGAGCTTTATTCCCGCTCTCGTTTCTGTGCTTGCAGTTGTTGTCACCTATTTCTATCCGCTTACAACAAAACGTATCGCAGAAATCAACGAACAACTGAAGCTTGTACGTAGTGAAGAATAGTAAAAAAACTATAGAATGATTAGAAGATTTTTTCATCCTTCTTTGGCGTGCTTTTTTGTAGGAGCTTATGTAATCTTTCTATTAATAGCATGTAGTGAATCTGAGCCTTTAAACTTTGGCTGTGATGGAGATAGCATAACCTCTGGTGACCAATGGTCAGCAACGTTTGTTGCGGACCTTGGTTGTGCCACACACCATAATGTAGGTGTAGGTACGGCAACGTGGGCGTCGCATGACGACACTCAGGAATATGGCTCGGCAGATTACCTTGGTATCTCTTGGGGGTGGCTGCCGACAACGGATTCGATAGAACTGCGTAAGCGCCACAACAACTGCGCCCCAGTCCATATTCAGAAATTTATTGCCGAAGTAGATGCAGGAGAATATCCTGCACCCGACCTTTTCGGCTTCGCTATGGGAACCAACGATACGGACCTCGATGCTATGGTGGAGGGGGCTGTGTACTCCATAAAGGCCATTAAGAAACGCTTTCCGAAATGTAAGGTTTTCGTCTGCACTCCTATCCAAACGGGTAATCCTGAACATAATGCCATCAATCGTAAGAAAATAGAACGTCTGCAGGAAGTCTGCAGTCAGTTTAAGGTCCCCCTCATTGATTGCTACAATGGGGTGGGCATTCGTGAAGAAGATGAACGTCCCTTCGCCCCAGGAAAGTATCTGCGTGATGGCCTTCATCCCGATAAACCTGGACAGGAACTGATGGGACATTATATCGCTGCCGAGGTGAAAAGGATTTTCAAATTAAAATAGGAGGTTGTTTCACTTTTTGAGGCTTGAGGATAGAAAACACACGTTTTTTCTTGTAGGAAAAATAAAAAAAACATTTTTGTTTTGTTCTTCCTTAATTTTGCGCTACCTTTGCCGCGCAAACAAATCTTGGGGTTGGCTTCACCTTCCCCTTGTTCGCTCGGCAAACGAAAACAAGTTTCCCTTGCGCTCATCGGGGTTGGCTTCACCTTCCCCTTGTTCGCTCGGCAAACGGAAACAAGTTTCCTTTGCGTTCACTCACATCGGGGTTGACCGGTTTTGACAGCGGGCAGAAGAGGTATGTAAGCATGCAGTGCGTTGACAGGTAGCACTTAAATATCATCGGTCGACAATTAATTGGCGAAAACAACTACGCTCTCGCTGCTTGATTGAAGTATAGTAGATCACTGGCTTAATCTCGGCACAAGGTGCTGAGACGAGACATCACCCGGAAGCTCTCGTCCCGAAGCTCGTCGACAAGGTGGTGCAGGAAAATCGGGAATCGCCTGCGGAGGCCTCGCTCCAACGGTTAAACTTTTTCGAGGATAAGGCATCGGTTGGCCGCCCTGCGCCTGCCGCTGCTCGAAAACCAATGCAGGGATAAGCATGTAGAAAGCATATGGCTTCCTCGTTTGGACGAGGGTTCGACTCCCTCCAGCTCCACCCCGAAGACACGTTCAGGCCCGGCAAACACCGGGCCTGACGTCATTTGTTAAAGGTTAAACGATAAACTCTCGGCTCCACAGCGTCAGACGCTGTGCCGACAGAATCAAACGCTGTGCCGACAGAATCAAACGCTACGCTAATAGAATCAAACGCTGCACCGATAGAATCAAACGTTGCTCCGTTAGCATCAAACGCGGCATTCTCGACCTCGCCCGAAGCCTCCGTTCCATCCATTGTGACATGAACTGAGTCTTTTTTTGCACAAACACCCCAAATACTTACCTTTTCGGTTGCAAATGGTTTTATATTAATGTGTTAGGATAGGTAGGTGTTTGTGAAACACTTACCTAACACCTACCTGACACCTTGAATTGCACCCCAAATGTTGGAAACAAAGAATGGAACTTACTCCTAATCGTACTCCTACCACGAAAACTTCTGCTCTACAATGTCTTACGCTAGAAAAAGTTGACA
>DBYJ01000041.1:0-10602 GCA_002309805.1 Bacteroidales bacterium UBA1189
ATATAAATAATAATACACTCAAAAATTGCCCACCGAAAATTACGGTTTTCCGCTCCCCGCCTCTTTTCTCCATCTCTCCCCCGGAATACTAAAACGAAAATGACCTCTTGACCTCATGACCTCATGACCTCTACGGCTGCCCCCTCATTCGCATCATCCCTTTTTCCATGAACCGATGCTCAGAAATCGAAGGTGACGTGACGAGGAAACCCCACGCTTTGCGCGGCGTGCGATTTAAGGCGGTTTTTATCGCGTCTGAGCGCATCGGAGCCCGCAGATGATAAACGGACCATCTGGCATCATTTCGCGCGCGTACGCGCGCTTATACGCGCGAGAAAATGACGGCCTGTAAAGGGGGTGCCTGAACGGGGGGATGAGAAATTAGGAACCGATGGAACAGCGAGAGCAAAAGAGCTTGCTCCTTTTGCCGTTTCTGTCCCCCGATAACGGGGGAACCGAAGGGGGTGTAAAGACCATTGAACGTGACAGAGGAAGAACGAAGTTCAATGAGGAATGAGAAATTAGGAATGAGGCGAAAGCGGTTAGCGGTTAGGGGTTAGCGGTTAAAGGTTAAAGGTTAGCGGTTAGGAGGCGTTTTGATGCCGGAGGGGGCAAAAAAAGAGACGCGACATGTCGCGTCTCTACTAGGGGGAAGCCGGTTGGATGGCTTGTTGCGTCGGAGGGCTTAGGGGAGCTTGAACAAAACGGGAAGCGTGAACTGTACGCGCACGTTCTCGCCGCGCTGCTGGCCGGGCTTCCACTTCGGCATCATCTGCACCACGCGCAGGGCCTCGGCATCCAACTCGGGCGATACGCTCTTCACGACTTTGGGCTCAACGATGCTGCCGTCCTTGTTCACGACGAACTGCACGATGACTCGTCCCTCCGTGCCCTTCTCCTTGGCTTCGGCAGGGTACTTGATGTTTTTCTGGAGGAAGCTCATCATGCCATCCATGCCGCCCTCGAACTCGGGCATCTTCTCCACGACGTTGAACACATCGGAGTTATCTTCTGCAGACGGAGCCGCAGCTTTCTTGGTGGTTACCTGAACGACGCCGTTCGCGCCTCGTGTGCCCCAGACGCTGGTGGCGGCTTCGCTCTTCAGCACATCGACGTGGTCGATGTCTTCGGGCTTCAGGCTTTTGTACACATCGACTGAAACGACGTTGCCATCGACGACGAACAGGGGATCGGCTTCGACGGCTTCGGACACCTTCTGGGCATCCGCTTCTTCCTTGGCGTTATTGCAGCTGGCTGCAAGGAGCACGAGGGCTGCCACAGGGAGCACATAGAGCACTTTGAGCCGTGCCCAGGGGCTGGTTTGCTTTTTCATCATCATAAGAATACGTTTTTTAGTGGAACAATTAGTGAAATTATTGGCTATCGAGTTGAACCTGGCGCCTAAGGCTGTCTCGATAAGTTTCATCTGGTAGTGGCGGGCATCGGTGCCGCTGCGCAGCATGGCCTCGTCGGCTTCGTATTCGTGGACGGCACGCAGCTCGCGCCCCACAAGCCACGCCGCAGGGTTGAACCACTGGAAGGCCGTGCAGAGCTGGCAGAGGAGGATGTCCCACGAATGGCCCAAGCGGATGTGCTCGCGCTCGTGGGCGAGGATCATGGGGGCGTTGGCATCGTAGTCCTTATGCGAGACGACGATGGTGTGCATCCAGCTGAAGGGGGCGTAGTTGCCGTCGTGGAGGACAAGGCGGTTGCCGTCGTCGAGCCGCGTGGAGTCGCGCCGCCCCAAACGGACGTTACGCACGATGCCCACGCCCAGACGGACGAGGAAGAACACCACGCCTGCCAGATAGAGGATGAGGAGAATAGCCTCCCCCGTCCCCTCCTGAAGGAGGGGTGACAAGAAGCCCTTCCCTTCAGGGGAGGGTTTGGGGGAGGCCGCGGGTTGGGGGTAGGCTTCGTCGTTGGGCGTGACAACCAGTTCCTCCAGCATCTGGGCGAAGTCGGCGGCACGGGTGCCCAGGTCGAGATGGACAGCGGGGAGCACCACGCTCAGCACCAGCACGACGAGCAGCACCACGCGGTTGAAGCGATGGAGCGTATCGCGGCTCAGCAACCACTTGTAGAAGAGGTAGAACAGCGCAAGACTGACAGCGGAAAGGATGAGGTAGTACATGGTTTTCGGTGGTTATGGAGTGCCCCTTTGGGGCAGAAATTCTACAAAATCTGAATCAAAATTTTACAAAATTAAACTCTTGTCTTTTAGGGAAACGAATCATTTTGTTTAATTTTCTGTTTGCCTGCGTCGCCACACGAATTAGCCATGAATTATCCATGAATTATTTTTGAGAAATTAGTGTCCATTCGTGATTATTCATGTAGCGTCGCAGACTCTCAGGGAGTGCCCCCTTCGGGCAGAAGTTTGCCTGCGGCGCCACACGAATTAACCATGAATTATCCATGAATTATTTTTGAGATATTAGTGTCCATTCGTGATTATTCATGTAGCGTCGCAGACTGTCTATTCTTCATTCTTCATCGTGCTGAGGAGGGTTATCAGTTCCTGCACCTCGCCTGCGGAGAGGTTCTCCTCCTCGGCAAAGAAGCTGATGAGCGACTTGGCAGAGCCGCCGAACAGGTTGTCGCGCACCTCTTTCATATACATACGCGTATACTCGCCCTTCTGCACAGCAGGGTGATAGACGTAGAGGCGCGACTCCTTGCGATGCCCCACGAAGCCCTTCTCCTCCAGGATGCGGAGGAACGTCAGCACGGTGTTGTATGCCGGGCGCGGCTCGGCAAACGCCTCGACAGCCTCAGCTACCGTGGCATGCCGCTTCTCCCACAGGATGTTCATCACCTGCAGCTCGCCCTTGGTCAATGTCTTGGAATCTTCTTTCATGACGGTTTTCGTTCTTAATCTTCGCTGCAAAGGAAACGGATGTTTTCGTTCCGTGCAACTAAATCTTTAAGAATTTCGATGAAAAGGGCGATTTTTAAACTATTTTATTAGTTGCAGGACGGATTTTATTAGTTGATAACACCATAAGGAGGGAAAAATTTGGTATTTCGCTCGCTTTGCACGTACCTTTAACCCCCTACAGGGCTTTTAAGTACTCCCGCTCGGAAATTCCTAAATAAAATTTGGAATTTCGCTCGCTTACTCGTACTTTTAACGGGGACTTCGCCCCGTTTTAGATAGGCTTCGGCTCGGAAATTCCAAAATCTTTTGGTATTTCGCTCGCCTTGCACTATCTTTGTCACCCGAAAAGGGAAAAAGATGGGAAAAAGGTGCATCATCAGCTGGCTAATGATTGTTGTCCTGACGGCCTCGGAGGCTTCAGGACAGGCCGACACGCTTTCCCAACAGACGGACACGATCTGGCGGACGGAACAGCTGCAGGAGGTCAGCGTCTCGGCCTTCGGGACAGGACGCGTCAAGAGCCAGGGCATCGGCAATACGGAGCTCATCGGCAGCGGAGAACTGCTGCGTGCCGCCTGCTGCAACCTGGGCGAGAGCTTCACCACCAACCCTTCCGTCGATGTGAACTATGCCGATGCCGCAACAGGGGCACAGCAAATCAAACTGCTGGGGCTCTCGGGCACCTACGTACAGATGCTGACGGAGAACATCCCCAACTACCGCGGCGCAGCAGCTCCCTATTCGCTGGGCTACATCCCTGGGCCGTGGATGCAGAGCATACAAGTGTCGAAGGGTGCCTCGTCGGTGAAGAACGGCTACGAGAGCATCACGGGACAAATCAACGTGGAGTTCAAGAAACCGCAGGCCACGCCCTTTGCCGACGCAAACCTATTCTATAACACGAAGGGCAAGCTGGAGGCGAACCTCGGCGCAAATCTGCACCTGACAAACCGCTGGAGCACAGCGCTGCTGGGGCACTACGAGCTGCTGGACAAGGCACACGACGATAATGGCGATGGCTTTGCCGACATGCCCAAGGTACAGCAGGGCTCGCTGATGGGCCGCCTCGCGTGGATGGGCGACAACTACATCTTCCAGGCCTCGCTGAAAGGGCTGAAAGAGCATCGCGAAGGCGGACAACTCCCCTCCCTCATGGGAGGGGTTGGGGGTGGGTCTTCCCCCTACCTCATCGACATCAGCAACGAGCGCTACGAGGCTTTTGCGAAAAACGCCTACATCTTCGACCCAGAGCACGCGTCGAACATCGCCCTCATCCTCTCAGGCTCGCTGCACCACGAGAATGCACTCTACGGCGATAAGCAGTACCGTTCCGACCAGCGCAACGGCTATGCCTCGCTGATGTTTGAGACAGACTTCGACGAGCATCACAGCCTCTCGACAGGCATCAGCCTGAACCACGACCACTTCGACATCGACGAGACCACGCCTGGCGTCTATGCCCAATACACCTACAAGGCAGGGGAGCAATTCACCCTGATGGGCGGGCTGCGCTGGGACTACAGCAGCATCTACGGCAGCTTCGTCACGCCGCGCATGCACCTGAAGTATTCGCCTGACGACATCATCACCCTGCGCGGCTCCATAGGCAAGGGCTATCGCACCAACCACGTCATGGCGGAGTATAACTACCTGCTGGCCAGCAGCCGGCAAATCATCATCGACGACAACCTCGAGCAGGAAGAGGCGTGGAACTACGGCCTCAGCACCACCCTCAGCATCCCCATGGGAGAGAAGGAACTGGAACTTAGCGCAGAGTATTACTACACCACATTCCTGCACCAGCTGCTTGTCGATATGGACAGCAACCCTCACGCCATCCACTTCACCAACCTCGCGGGCGACAGCTATTCGCACACGTGGCAGGCGGAAGCCAGCTATCCGCTTTTCGAGGGCTTCACATTCACAGCCACCTACCGTCGCACCAACGTGAAATCGACCTACGGAGGCGTCTTGCGCGAAAAGCCCCTCACCAACCGATACAAGGGCCTCATCACCGCCCAGTACAAACCAGGGCTGGGCAAGTGGCAGTTTGACGCCACGCTGCAACTGAACGGAGGCGGACGGATGCCCGACGCCTATTCCCTGCCCGACGGCACGCCCTCGTGGGACAGCCGCTACAAAGGCTTCGAGCAACTGAGCGCACAAGTGACGCGCTTCTTCCGCTACTGGAACATCTATGCCGGAGGCGAAAACATCACAGGGCGTCGTCAAGCCCAACCCATCATCGCGGCTGACAACCCCTGGGGGCCGAACTTCGATGCCACGATGGTGTGGGGGCCCGTTCATGGCGCCATCTATTACGTAGGAATAAGAATTAATTGGGAAAAGATATGAAGATTAAATTATTACTCATTGCATTAGCCATAGCCGGAAGCTGCTATGCGAAGGACATCAAGACCGTCGTGCTGACTACCAATCCGCAGATGCATTGCGCTAACTGCGAGAAGAAAATCAAGGACAACATCCGCTTCGAGAAGGGCATCAAGAGCATCAAAACCAACCTCGAGGACAAGACCATCACCATTGAGTACGATGCCGACAAGACCAACGTCCCCAACATCATCAAGGGCTTCAAGAAAATCAAGTACGAGGCCAAGGAGGTGAAGCCCGCCCCGAAGAAAAAATAAGGAGACAAAGGACTATAAAATAGGGACGCGAACGCCGCGCCCCTACTACTGCTTTAACCTTTATTCTTTAACCCTTAATCTTTAACCCCTAATCTTTAACCCCTAACCCTCACAGCTGCCTGACGGGGAAGGTGAAGTAGGTGTCGGCGAAGGGATCGTCGCGCAGGGTGAAGTGCCACCACTCGCTGTCGAGCGGCTTAAAACCGTGGCGCAGCATGGCTGTGCGCAGAATCATGCGGTTGGCAAACTGCTCAGGGGTGATGGAGCGCCCCACGGGGCTTTCGCTGTTATCGCCCGTGTACTCGCCCGTCAGGGGATTGCCGCAGAAGTCGGGGTGGCTCTCAGGGCCGAACCAGTCGAAGGTACCACCCATATCGACCTCCTTCTCCGTCGTCATATCGAAGAGCGTCAAGTCCACGGTGCTGCCGCGCGTATGCCCGCTCTTTGCCATGATGTACTCCTGTTCGAAGAGCACGCTCTTGTCGAGGTCGGGATAGAAATAGCGCTTCATTAGCGTATCGGGCACATCAGCTGCCCAGCGCACAAAATGGTCTACAGCCTTCTGCGGACGGTAGGCATCGTAAATCTTCAGCCGATAGCCCTGCGCCATCACATCGTCGCTCACGGCACGGAGGCTGTCGGCAGCACGCTTCGTAAGGAGCGCCGTAGGCTCCAGATAGCCGTCGATGCGGGTGCCCACGAAGTTATAGGTGCCGAAATAGCGGATTTCCAGAATGGCATCGGGCACGGCATCCGTCAATGTCACAAACTGGCTGACGTCCTCCGTAGGAGCGCAAACGGGGGCTTTGCGGCTTGTGAAATGCTTCGTGATAACGTAAGCGCCGCTTAGAATCAGGGCGGCAATGAGCAGCCATAAATAACGCTTTTTCATAGGGTTGAAGGAGTAAAGGGTTTACCTGCCTGGGAACTTCTTGAAGAGGCGGTGAAGGAGCTTATATACGTGGGCGCGATTGAGAGGATCCGATTCCCCATCGACGGAATTGTAGTAGGCCACGGTGTTCCTGTCCCTGTCGGCAACCAGAAGGGTAAAGGCTGCCGAGTAGGGAGAGCTGGGGTTGAAGTAGGCCGTAAACATGCCTCCCGTAAGAACCGTCGTCAGCACAGCCATGCCCGCAGACAGCGCTATCTCGCCTGCCACGTTGTAGTTGAGCCGCTTGAATCCGCTTTCGTAGAGCAGCATCAGATAGGGGAAGTCGTTGTCCTCCATCAACTTCCGGAGGGATTCAGGAAGAGTGGTTTCAGCAATATCGTAGTTTCTATAACTATATTCACGCGCCAGTGAGGCCAACTCTGCCCCCTCACGGCCTATAAGACGGTCGAACTCGTCATCGTCAATCTGAATGAATTCGCTGATGGGGAACTGGGCCATGTTTTCCTCGAGGACCGTGCCCAGCAACTCCGATGCCAGCTGAGAGAGGGAATCGCTATAAGCCGTCTCCCTCCTGGAGGCTTCGTAGATATCCACATAGGGCTGCACGATGGGGATGGTCTGGGGAGCGTTCTTCTTGAAGTAGGCTGAACAAGTGCGATGGCTGGCACACGAGGTGAGCAGCAACGCCGACAGGAGAAAAAGGAGTATCGGATAACGTTTCATTCTCGGAAAGAATTAAGAGTTAAGCATTAAAAATTAAAAATTAAGCGTTAGCGTTGGAGTCGGCCTTGTCCGTTTCCCCACGCTGGGGAGCCTCTCCCCTATCTTCTTGAGAGGTGGGCGACTTAACGTCCTTCCCTTCCGAGGAACTCTTCCCTTCCGAGCGGGCTTGACGGCCTTCGCTGCTGCGACGGTTTTTTTTCTTCTTCTTACGGTCGAAGCGGGTGAGGCTATCCTGCTCCAGCAAGTCGCCAGAGCCCACGGAGGTGATAGCGCCGTCCTCGGAAAGGGATTCGGGTTTCTTCCCCTCGCGGTTGAGGGCCATGATGTCGAAGGCACGGCGTGCGGAGATGGTGACAAGGTTGTCGGCTGAGTTGCGCTCGGTACTATAGGTAATGAGACGGCGCAGGATGTCGGCCTTGAAGAAGTACCATGTGCCCTCAGCCGTCTCCAGCGTGACGTCGCGGGCGGGGAAGCGGCGCATGGCCTCGGCATAGGCATCAACCTCGAAGTTCATGCAGCACTTCAGCTTGGCGCATTGCCCTGCCAGCTTCTGGGGGTTGAGGGTGAGGTCCTGGATGCGGGCGGCACCTGTGGAAACGCTGACGAACGACGTCATCCACGTGGCGCAGCAGAGCTCACGTCCACAGGGCCCGAAACCGCCTATGCGCCCTGCCTCCTGACGAGCGCCAATCTGCTTCATCTCGATGCGGACATGGAAGGCCTCAGCAAGTACCTTGATGAGCTGGCGGAAGTCCACACGCCCGTCGGCAATATAGTAGAAGATGGCCTTACCGCCATCGCCCTGATACTCCACGTCGCCAATCTTCATCTGGAGGCCGAGGTCGAGGGCTATCTGGCGCGACTCAATCATCGTCTTATGCTCGCGGCGCTTGGCCTCGGCATACTTCTCCATATCCACGGGACGTGCCTTGCGGTAGATGCGGCGCACGGGGGCATCGTCCTTCACACCAACCTTCTTCATCTGCAGCAGCACAAGACTGCCCGTGAGGGTGACGGTGCCGATGTCGTGCCCAGGGCTGGCCTCGACAGCCACGATGTCGCCCTTGTTGAGGTCGAGGTGATTGCTGTTGAGGTAGTAGCCCTTGCGGGTGTTCTTGAACTGGACTTCGACGTAGTCTGTCTCCTTCAGGTTGCCAGGGGTGTCGGCAAGGTAGTCATAGACGTGGAGGGGGCAGTCCTGACGGCTATAGCCGCGGCAGCAGATGCCGTCGTTGGGAATGTATGAGAGTTTCTCGGGATCCATTCTTTTCAGTTAAGCGTTATATATTAAAAAAATATCTTGTTGACTCGTTGACTCGTTGACCTGTTGACCTCAACTCCTTGCGGCAGCGGACTGGCGGAGGAGGATAATCATGCGGAGGCTGAGGTCGAAGAAAACCATCTTGGCATTGACGTTTCCCTCGACGTCGCGTTGGGCATCGGCAAGGAGCTCGGTAATGCCCATGACGTTACACTCGTCCACGAAGGGGGCGAAGCGGGCAGCAAAGGCAGCCTCGTCGCGGTTCATATAATTCAGCGCAGGGGTGTGGAAATTGGCGACAAAGCTCTCGCGCGTCATCCGCTGGGCATAGGCCAGAAACTCGCGCTGCGAGGCACGCCCTATCTTGGCTACCTCCTCGCTCCACTCCTTCAGCTCTTTCAGTTTACGTCCGTAGGCCAGACGCATGAGGCGGATGAAGAGGTCGGTATATTCCTTCGTGGCATCCTCGGCATCCATCAGCTGCATGGCGCGTGCCCAACTGCCACAAGCGGAATGGGCAAGGTCGGCAGCCACATCGGAAGCGAGGCCGTGGCGTTCTGTCAGCGCAGCAGCAATCTCCGTCTCAGACAGGGGGCGGAAGTTGATGCGCAGGGTGCGGCTCTGGATGGTGGGGAGCACACGCTCAGCATCGTCGCTCACCATCAGGATGACGGTTTCCGAAGGAGGTTCCTCAATAAGTTTCAGCAGTTTGTTGGCGCACGACTCGTTCATCCGTTCGGGCAGCCAGAGGATGACGACACGACGTCCGCCCTCGCTGGAGCGGAAGCTGAGCTTGCGGATGAGCTCGTTAGCCTGGGCGGCGTAGAGCTCGCCCTGCTGATTATCAGCTCCGGCAGCCTGCATCCATTCACCAAGTTCAAGGTAGGGATTAGCCAACAGGGCTTCGCGCCAGTCGTAGATGAAATCGTCGCTCTGCGGATAGGTATCGGCATTACGCCCGCTCTCCCGCTTGAACACGGGCATCATGAAGTGCACGTCGGGGTGCACCAGCTTGTTCATCTTCACGCATGCCGGGCAATGCCCGCAGGAGTCAGAAAGGTCAACTGGTTCACAAGCCAACGAGTCAACAGGCGGTTCAGGTTCACCAAAAAGCCCTCCCAGTCCCAGCTCTTGTGGGCTTGTCGGCTTGTTGGCTTGTTGACTTGTTGACTTGTTGACCTCGTTGCACACCAGATAGCGGGCAAAGGCAACGGCCATGGGCAGCTTACCCGTACCCGCAGGCCCGGCAAACAACTGCGCATGAGGGATGCGCCCGCTTTCCAGCTGATGCCGCAGCTGCGCCTTCACCTCTTCCTGTCCGATGATATCCTTGAAAAACACTGGTTTTATTTACTATTTGACGATTTACTATCTATTCGTTTAACGTTTAACGTTTAATGTTTAACGAACACGTCCTCTGACCTCTTACCATTTACTTCTTACCTCATTTTTTCCCAAGCCCCAGCCAATCCAGTCAATCCAGCCAATCCAGCCAATCCAGTTCCCACTCCCTCCAATGAAACCCCGCATCCCCATCGCCCTTCTTCTGCTTCCCGCCCTCCTGTGGCTGGCGAGCTGCACGTCCACGCGCTGGGTGAACACAGGCGGCTATTGGCTGGAGAGCGTCAACACCCCCGACCATATTGCCAACCCCTTCCTCACCGAAAAGGGCGTCTATGTCGATGACAGCATGACCGTCAAACTGGAGATGTGGGACGACGGCTTCGACCTCAACATCAAAAACCTCGGCAAGGAGAGCCTCCGCATCCGCTGGGACCAGTGCAGCTACACCGACGAGAAGGGCACGACGCACAAGGTGATGCACATGAAGAACCGCAACCTGCTGACCGGTGCAATCGTTAAGGGCGGCGCCACCTGCAACGATTTCATCGCCCCTGCCGACCAGCCGGAGCACAGCGAATATGAAGGCGAGCTACTCCCCCTCTGGCGCATCAACTCCTACAAGAGCAAGGCAGAGGCAGAGGCCGCACGTCCCGACAGCTCGTCGGTCAGCGTCACCCTGGCTCTCCAGAAGGGGGACCGCATCGACGACTACATCTTCACCTTCGCAGGCGACGACTACCAGACAGAAAAAGTGGACGTCCCAAACGTAAAAAACATGTTCTTTGCCTGGGATGCCACCCTCTTATCGATGACCATCCTCTATTGTCTCACCTTTGCCTTTTTGCAATAGCCC
>DBYJ01000041.1:10657-11003 GCA_002309805.1 Bacteroidales bacterium UBA1189
TGTTTTCGTAAATACGCTGTATTCAAGGGACGCGCTTGTCGTTCCGAATTCTGGTGGTTCACCCTCTTCACCTTCCTCGTCAGCATCGCGCTCGACTTTCTGCTGGGACTGTTCATGATTCCCCTCATCTTCAAGGGGCAGTTCAACGCCGAGTCCATCAACAGCGTCTCAACCCCCTTCTACATCGTATCCCTCGTGGTCGGTCTCGCCCTATTGCTGCCCACGCTGGGTGTATTGGTGCGCCGTCTGCACGACAGGGACAAGAGCGGATGGTGGGTTGGCATATTATACATCGTTGAAGCCATCTTCGTAGCGCTATCCCTTGTGGCTGGTCTGACCCTCTTCG
>DBYJ01000036.1:0-16288 GCA_002309805.1 Bacteroidales bacterium UBA1189
GAAAGCCGTTCAATCATATTCAGGGTAAGACAGTTCCCCTCCTTCGCATTGTCCCCTTTCTCAGGAATCGAAGGCGACTCGTTGGGGGAATCCCCACGCTTTGCGCGGCGTGCGATTAAACCCCAATCAGCCATTGGATTTTATGTCAGAGTAGTATTAGTTTCGAGCAGATTTGCTGTGGTATCGTCGAAGGCGTAGCGAGCTACGGTGAGACGATGACGCGGCGAAGATGCCGAAAGGAATGCCGCTATGACATGAAAAGCCACACAAAAAAACAAGAATTGCGTTCTAATGACTGATTGGGGTTTTTAGGCGGTTTTTCTTGCGTCTGAGCGCATCGGAACCCGCGGATGATAAACGGACCATCTGGCACGATTTCGCGCGCGTACGCGCGCTTATACGCGCGAAAAGACGACGGCTTGTGAAAGGGGGCGCCTGAACGGGGGTTTGCCCCTGGATTTCCTTAGAAATTCCCCTCGCGCCAGAAGGTGGGGGTGAGGATGAGGAGGACGGAATAGAGCTCGAGACGCCCAACGAGCATCAGGAAGCAGCTGACCCACTTAGCCAGGAGGGGCAGGCCTGCGCAGGAGATGCCAGGGATGAAGATGCCCACGTTGCCCAGGCAGCAGAGCGACATGCCGTAGGAATTCTCGAAGTCAAGCCCGAAGATGATGAACAGCAGCCAGCCGAAGAGCACCAGCAACACATAGAGGCAGACGAAGGTGAGCACCGTGGTGCGCGTGCTGGAGGGGATGACCATGCCGTCCATGCGCACGGGCAGCACGGCGTTGGGATGAAGGATGCGGCGGAACTCAGCAGCGATGCTCTTGGTGAAGATGGCGATGCGGCTGCTCTTCATGGCACCGCTGGACGAGCCGCCCATGGCACCGAAGTACATGGAGAAGCCCAGAATCATCCACACCCACGAAGGCCACGTGGAGTAGTTGGTACAGGCAAAGCCCGTGGTGGTCTGCGTGGAGACGACCATGAAGACGGCATCGCTGAGCGCCGTGATGAAGTCGCGCCCTTCGCGATGGACCAGCCCGCCCGTGATAATGCCCGTGAAGATGCACACGATGAACAGGTACCAGTGGAACTCGCTGCTGCGGAGCAGGTCGCGGACCTTGCCCTTCACCACCATCAGGTAGATGAGCGTGTAGTTGATGCCGCCCACGAACATAAACAGCACCAGTACCCACTCGATGGTGATGGAGTGGAAGGCGGCAATGCTCTCGTTGCGGGTGGAGAAGCCTCCGGTGGAGACAGTGGTGAGCCCGTGGCAGACAGCCTCGAAGAGATGCATCCCGCACGCCCACAGGCTGATGGCGCAGAGGACGGTGAGGCTGACATAGACCGTCAGAATCCAGCGGGCCGTGATGGCCACACGGGGATTGGCCTTCTTTTTGGCATAGCCCGTGGCCTCGGCAGCAAACAGCTGCACGCCGCTGAAGCCGAACACGGGCAGCACCGCTACGGTGAAGAAGACAATGCCCAGTCCGCCCAGCCACTGGCTCAGGCAGCGCCACAGCAGCGTGGCGCGGGGGATGGCCTCGGTGTCATTGATAACCGTACAGCCCGTGGTGGTGAAGGCCGACATGCTCTCGAAGAAGGCATCGGTGAAGTTGGTTATCAGCCCGCTGAGCAGAAGCGGCAACGTGCCCACCAGGGCAAACATCAGCCACGAGAGGGTGATGGTGAGGTAGCTGTCGCGCCGCGAGTACTTCTTCTCCCCTCCCCTGCCGAAATAGAGGAGCCACAGCCCCGCCAGCACGGTAATGAGGGCCGAGGCGAGAAAGGCGAAGAAGTCGTATCCGCCGAAAAAGAGGGCCACGCCGGCACACCCTGCCATGACGGCAGAGAGGAGCATGAGCAGCGAACCCAGAATGCGGAGGATAGTCTTTATATGCATACTCTTTTTTTAGTTAAGAGTTAAGAGTTAAGAATTAAGAGTTAAGAGTTAAGAATTAAGAAAAAACTTTAGGACGTGTTCGTTAAACCTTAAACATTAAACGTTAAACAAAAAGGGGTTAGAAATACTTTTCAAGTTTCTTTATCATGGAGCCCAGGCAGAAGACGACGACATGGTCGCCTGGGAGGATCTGGGTGTTGCCGTTGACGAGCATCCCCTCCTTCTTCCTCACCAGGCCTCCGATGGTAGCCCCATAGGGGAGGTCGAGGTCCTTGACGAGGCATTTGGTGACGCGCGCCTTCTCGCTGACGGTGAACTCTGCCACGTCGGCATCGGCAAACGTGAGGCTCTTGACGTTGTTGACGTCGGCATCAAGCAGCATCTGGTAGATGGTGGAAGCGGCAATCTTCTTCTTGTTGATGATGCCGGCAATGTCGAAGCTCTCGGCCATGCGGATGAAGTCGATGTTCTCCACCTCGGCAATGGTCTTCATGTTGGCAAACTGCTTGGACGACACGCAGGTGAGGATATTCGTCTCGGCATTATCCGTGAGGGCCACGAAGGCCTGCGCGCTGTCGATGCCCTCGGAGAGCAGCAGGTCACGGTCCCGTCCGTCGCCATGGATGACCATGACGTCTGAGGGCAGCATCTCCGTGAGCCATTCGCAACGGGCACGGTCGCTCTCGATGATTTTCACCGTCATATCGTCGTGCATGAGGCGTGCGGCGTTGACAGCGATACGGCTGCCGCCCATGATGAGCACGTTCTTGATTTTCTGGTAGGCCTCCTTGCCCGTGATGCGGCGTATGTAATCAATGGAGCCGCGCGCTGCCATGAAATAGACCAGGTCGTTCTCCATGATGCAGTCGCCGCCCTTGGGGATGATGGTCTCCGTGCCACGCTTGATAGCGACGATGTGGTACGGCTCCTCCTTTTTCAGTTCCATGAAGGGAATATTGAGCAGCTGACTGCCGGCACGCACCTTGACGCCCAGCATCACCAGCGCGCCGCCTGCAAACTCCCACCACTGCCGTATCCAGCTCTTGCGGAGGCTGTCGGCTATCTCCCTGCCTGCCAGCAACTCGGGGTAGATGAGGGCATCGACGCCGAGGCTGCGGAAATACTCCTTGTTCTTCGGGGAGAGGTACTCGTAATTGTCGATACGGGCCACGGTCTTGCGGGCACCGAGGCTGTGGGCCAGGACGCAGGCCAGCACATTGCGGCTCTCCTCGGGGGTGACAGCCACGAACAAATCGGCGCTGCCCACACCGGCATCCTTGAGGTTGCCCAGCGACGTGGGCTTTGCCTCCAGCGTCAGCAAGTCGAAGTTCGACTCCAGCTTGCTGAGTTTCTCGGCACTCTCGTCAATGAGGACGATGTCCTGCTGCTCGCCCGCCAACAGTTTGGCAAGGTGTGTTCCGACGGCGCCTGCTCCGGCAATGATGATTTTCATATCTTATTATTGTTGTGCAAAATAACTTCTGCAATAGAATCCACGTCGAGGTGGCATAAGGTCAGCAGCTGGGGTACCGAGCCGTGGGTGACGAATTCGTCGGGCAGGCCGAGGCGCACGACGTGGGGCGCATAGCCATGGTCGGCAAAGAACTCCAGCACAGCCGAGCCGAAGCCTCCGTTCACGACGCCGTTCTCAAGGGTTATCACTTGACGGAAGTGCTGCCCCACATAGTGGAGAATCTCTTCGTCAAGCGGGCGGAGGAAGCGCATGTCGTAGTGTGCCACGCTGGGGCCTCCTGCCCGTTCCACCTTGTCAATAGCCTCAGCAGCCAGGTTGCCGATGGCGCCGATGCTGAGCAGAGCGATGTCCGTGCCCTGACGCAACAAACGCCCCCGTCCCACAGGAATCTCCTCAAGGGGACAACGCCAGTCGACGAGCTTGCCCCGTCCACGCGGATAGCGGATGACGAAGGGCCCCATATCGGGCAGCTGGGCGGTGTACATCAGCCGGCGCAACTCCTGCTCGTCGTAAGGGGCAGCAATGGTAAGGTGGGGTATGGGACGCAGGAACGCCAGGTCGAAGACGCCATGATGGGTAGGCCCGTCCTCGCCCACTAAGCCTGCACGGTCCAGACAGAGCACCACGTTCAGGCGCTGGATGGCAACATCGTGAATGACATTGTCGTATGCCCGCTGCAGGAACGAGGAATAGACGTTGCAGAAGGGTACCAGCCCCTCCTTGGCCATACCGCCTGAGAAGGTCACGGCATGCCCCTCGGCAATGCCCACGTCGAAACAGCGGCAGGGGTATTTCTTCATCACGATGTCCATCGAGCAGCCCGTAGGCATGGCAGGGGTGACGCCCACAATCCGCTTGTTCTGCTCAGCCAGTTCCAACAGCGTCTCGCCGAACACCTCCTGAAAGAGGGGCGGCTGCGGGCTATCAGGATGAGGCACAACGCGTTCGCCGGTGTCCTTATCGAACAGCCCAGGGGCGTGCCACTCCGTCACCGATTCCTCAGCGGGTGCATAGCCCTTACCCTTGACGGTGTGGATATGGAGTAGCTTGGGCCCCGACATGTCCTTGATGGCACGCAGGGCGCGAATCAGCTCCTGAATGTTGTTGCCGTCGATGGGGCCGAAGTAGCGGATGTTCATACCCTCGAAGATATTCTGCTGACGGGCAAGGAGCGACTTCAGGCTGTTGCCGAAGCGGATGTACTGCTCACGCCGGGTGTCAGACAACAAGCCCATTTTCCGCAGCACCTTCGCGACACGATAACGGAAGTTATTGTAGCCGACTGACGTGCTGAGGTTCAGCAGATAGCGTTTCATGCCGCCCACGCTGCTGGAGATGGAGTAGTGGTTGTCGTTGAGGATGATAAGGAGGTTGTTGTCGCTCTCGCTGACGTTGTTCAGCCCTTCGTAGGCCAGTCCTCCGCTCATGGCTCCGTCGCCGATGACAGCTACGACATGGCGCTTCGCGTCACCCGATTTCTTTGCTGCAATTGCCATGCCGAGTGCGGCAGAGATGGAGTTTGAGGCGTGGCCCGACGTGAAAGCATCGTATTCGCTCTCAGCCGGCGAGGGGAAGGGGGCCAGTCCGCCCAGTTTACGGTTGGTATGGAAGGCGTCGCGACGCCCCGTCAGAATCTTATGGGCATATGCCTGATGCCCGACGTCCCAGACCAGACGGTCGTAGGGCGTATTATATACGTAGTGAAGGGCCACAGCCAGCTCAACGGTTCCAAGGTTCGACCCCAGATGACCAGGATTGTGCGAAAGCTCGTCGATGATATAGCTCCTCAGCTCGTTGCACACCTCGGGCAGGCGGTTCTGCTTCAGGTGGCGTAAGTCTTCAGGACTGTCAATCGTAGCCAGCAGCGACTCTTTCAATAGCTCTTTCTTCACGTCTATTTTCCTGTTTTATCCGGCATAGTTCGGATATTATCGGGCAAAAATACGGATAATTCAGGAAAAAGCGTTGCTTTTTTTCACTTTTTTCACATCAAACCGTTTTTCTTTCCCCAAAATGTCCGTATCTTCGCCAGCGAAACGTGATTCTGATGAAACTCTATACCGCTGTTGACCTCCCCCGTTCCCCCTGGCTCATCCGACATAGCGACAAGCTGATGCTCCTCGGTTCGTGTTTTGCGGACAACATCGGAGCGCGCCTTGCCCGTGCCGGATTTCAGGTTGAGGCAAACCCGCTGGGCACGCTCTATAACCCTGCCAGCGTGGCTGAGGTGCTGACGCGACTGCTTGACGGACGACTGTTCGAGCCTTCGGACATCCGGCATTTCGGTGCCGAGGGCTGGGGCACCTGGATGAGCCACAGCCTGCTCTCGCGCCCTACAGCCGAGGAGGCCTTGCAGATACACAACGAGCGGATTGCACAAGCAGCCAAGCAGTTGCGCAATGCCCGCGTACTCCTCATCACCTTCGGCACAGCATGGGGGTACAGGTTGAAAAGTCAACAAGTCAACAAGTCAACAAGTCAACATACAGAGGACGAAGCCCAACAAGCAGATGCAGACCGATTACGACACGTTGACTCGTTGACTCGTCGTCTTGTTGACCTGTTTGTGGCAAATTGCCATCATGAGCCCAGCTCTGCTTTTGAACGGGAACGGTTGACGACAGATGACATCGTCAGCCTCTGGCAACCCCTCCTCCAGCGCCTTGCCGCGGAACTGTCTGAGCTGCATATCCTTTTCACCGTCAGCCCCATCCGACATCTGCGCGACGGTGCCCACGCCAACCAGCTTAGCAAGGCCACCCTGCTGCTTGCCGTGGAAGAACTCATGGGCAGTCAACAAGTCAACACTTCTTATTTCCCCTCCTACGAAATCGTGTTGGACGAACTGCGGGACTACCGCTTCTATGCCGACGACATGACGCACCCTTCGCCGCTTGCCATCGATTACCTGTGGGAGCGCTTTGCCGACACGTTCTTCGATGATGCCACCCGACGTACCGCCAGCCGCATCGAGGAAGTCGTGCAAGCCCTGGAACACCGCCCCCTCCACCCTGAGAGTGACGAATACCGGCGCTTCCTGCGTCAAACTTTGTTAAAGATTGAAGATATTCAAAAAGAAATTCCGTACTTTGAAAGCGGAAAACTCATAGACCGATGTCATACCCTATTGAACAGCTGACCACCCTGCTTTCTGCACGCCGTATCGGCAGTGCTCCGGCGGTTGTCTCGCGGCTGCTGACTGACAGCCGTTCCCTTTGGCTTCCCGAGGAAACCATATTCTTTGCCCTCACAGGGCAGCGTGGCGACGGCCATGCCTACATCGACGAGCTCTATCGCCGCGGCGTGCGTGCCTTCGTCGTCAGCCGCATGCCTGCCGAGCTTCACGAGGATGCCAACTACCTCGTCGTCCCTGATACGCTTGCGGCCCTGCAACAGCTGGCAGCCCTACATCGCCAGACCTTCAATGGCCCTGTCATCGGCATTACGGGCAGCAACGGCAAGACGGTGGTCAAGGAATGGCTCTACCAGCTGCTGAGCCCCGACAGCATCGTCACGCGATCGCCCCGCAGCTACAACTCACAAATCGGCGTACCCCTCTCAGCCTGGCTCATTACGCCCCAGACCGAACTTGCCATCCTCGAAGCCGGCATCTCGCAGCCTGGCGAAATGCGTCGTTTGCAGCCCATCGTCCAGCCTACCATCGGCATCCTCACCAATATCGGAGGTGCCCATCAGGAGAACTTCGTCTCCCTGCACGAGAAGTGCATGGAGAAACTTGAGCTCTTCAAGGACTGCGATATCCTCATCTACAATGGCGACGACGAACTCATCAACGACTGCGTAGGGCGCCGGCTGCTCTCCATTCGCGAACTGGCATGGTCACGTCGCGACAACGAGCGCCCCCTCTTCATCCAATCCGTCACGAAAGGCGACTCTTCTACCACCATTGTCTACCGTTACCTCGGTTACGAAAGTAGCTACGTCATCCCCTTCATCGACGATGCTAGCATCGAGAACTCCCTCCACTGCCTCGCCGTCTGCCTCTACCGGATGATGTCGCCCTCCGTCATTGCCCAGCGCATGGCCTGCCTCGAGCCTGTCGCCATGCGTCTGCAAGTGCTTGAGGGACAGAACGGCTGTACGCTGGTAAACGACTCGTACAACAGCGACCTTGCCTCGCTCGACATCGCACTTGACTTCGTGGCACGCCGCTCCTCCGCTGTCGGACGCCAGCGCGTGCTCATCCTCTCCGATATGGAGCAGACGGGACAGAACCCCCGTAACCTATATAAAAAAGTGGCCCGCCTTGCTGCCAGCCATGGCATCACCCGCCTCATCGCCGTCGGAACCGACATAAAAAGGATAAAGGATGAAAGGCCTGCAAGTGAGCAAACCGAAAAGATAAAAAGCCCTAAAGCACCCTCCGGCTCTTCGCCCCTTCGCCCCTTCGACATCAAGTTCTTCCCTACTACCGAAGCGCTCCTTGACTCTGGCGAGCTATCTGCCCTCCACGATGCCGATATCCTCATCAAGGGTGCCCGTCGCTTCGGTTTTGACCGTATTGCCGATGCCCTGGCCCTGCGTGTCCATGAGACCGTGCTCGAAGTCAGCCTCAGCGCCCTGGTGGACAACCTCAACTACTACCGCAGCTTCCTCCCCCCCACCACGCGCATGGTCTGCATGGTGAAGGCCTTTGCCTACGGCGCCGGATTCTACGAGATTGCCAAGACCCTTCAGGATCACGGCGTCGAATACCTTGCTGTGGCTGTAGCAGACGAGGGACGCCAGCTGCGCGAAGCTGGCATCACCACCGGCATCCTCGTCATGAACCCTGAGCGTAGCGCCCTCAGCACTATCACCCACTACCACCTCGAGCCTGAAATCTACAGTTTCCCCCTGCTTGAAGCCATGATTCATGCCTGCGACGCTCGTGGCATCACCGGCTATCCCGTTCATATCAAGATTGATACTGGCATGAGCCGGCTCGGCTTCCGCCCTGAGGAAGTCCCTGCACTGCTCAATCGTCTGCGCCGTCAGACGGCAGTCATCCCCCGTAGCGTCTTCAGCCACTTCGCCTGCAGCGACACCCCCAATCCTGATGCCGATGCTTTCAGCCGCCTGCAGATGGAGCGCTTCGACCTTGCTGCCGATGCCCTCCGCGCCGACTATGGCGACACCCTGCTGCGCCATATCTGCAACACAGCCGGCATCATCCGCTTTCCTGATCATCACTATGAGATGGTGCGCCTCGGCCTCGGCCTCTACGGCATCGACCCGATAGAAAAAATAAAAAATGAGGAATCAGGAATCAGGAATAATGCTGATAAAGACAGCCACGCGCAGCCTGATTCTAAATCCTCATTCCACATTCCTAATTCTTCAATTCCTAATTCTTTGACCCCTGTCAGCACCCTCCGCACCACCATCCTGCAGATTCACGACGTCACGCCACCCGAGACTGTGGGCTATGGAAGACGTGGAAAACTCACCCGTCCCTCGCGCATCGCTGCCATCCCCATCGGCTATGCCGACGGCCTCAGCCGACACCTTGGCAACCGTCGTGGCGCATGCCTCGTACACGGACAGCCCGCACCCTACGTCGGCAACATCTGCATGGACGTGGCGATGATTGACGTTACTGACATCCCTGACTGCGCCGAGGGCGACAGCGTCGAAATCTTCGGCCCTAACCTCCCCGTCACCCAGCTGGCGGAGTGGCTCGACACCATCCCCTACGAAATCCTCACAGCCGTCTCCACCCGCGTCAAACGTATCTATTTCAAGGAATAGAAAAACTTTCGAACTGTATCTCTCCTTCTGTTTTCTCGCGCAGGCAACTGTTCGCCTAGCGCAGGCAAATAAATTCTCAACGCAGGCGAATAGTTTTTTAGAATAGGCGAATAATTTTTCAGCGCAGGCAAAAAAACGGCTTTCTGTTTGGCCGTTTGCCTGTTTTTTACTTTCTTTGCCGAGTAAAAGAATCCTTACTGATGTATCATATTTAAAGTCTTGCTTATGAAACGATTCATTACCTCTTTGTTGCTTCTCGCAATCGTCCCCATGTTGTTGCAGGCTCATCCCATTGACAGGGAGCAGGCTCGCCGGATTGCCAACGCATTTCTGGCCCAAACCTCATCGAATAACTCGCTGAGCAAGCGCCAGGCACCTTTGCTCCAGCGGGAACTGGCCTACAAGGAACTTGGCATGAAAAACCTCTACGCCTTTGCCGACGATGTGAACGGCGGCTTCGTCATCGTTGCCAACGACGACTGTGTGGAACCCGTGCTGGCCTACAGCGAGACGGATACATTCAACCCGTTTACGATGCCTTTGTCCATGCAGGTGATGCTTCTGGGCTACGAGCAGCAGCTAAGCAGCATAAGTCCCAGCAATGCCCCTGTCCGCAGGGCGGGAGAGGCATCCGAGCGCGAGGCCATTCCACCACTCATCCAGACCACATGGCACCAGTATCTTCCGCTCAAATATAATACGCCATTCGACGAGGATGCTGGCCGGAATACGCCTGTGGGCTGCGTGGCGCTGACACTCGCTCAAATCATGTACTATTATCAGTATCCCCAGGGCACAACGATTACCATCCCTGCCTATACGACAGGATCGGGATATGAGATGCCAGCCTTGCCGCCAACCACGTTTGACTATTCGAAAATGCACTTGAATTACGACGACGTTTACGAGGGTGACAGGGAGACAATAGACCCTAATGACCCTTCCCTCATCGAAGTGACAAAGCTCCTGATGTATGCAGGATGTGCTCTGCAGATGAACTATTCCACGATGGGTTCGTCAGCGGTATTCGACCCTCAAGTCATTGCCAAATATTTCGATTACGATAAAGGCGCCCGCTACCTGATGGCAGGCAACTATCCGCATGAAGTGTGGGAAGAAATGGTGTATAATGAACTTGCCGCAGGTCGTCCCATACCTTATTCCGCAGGTGCCGTTTTAAATCAGAATCATGAATTTATAATAGACGGTTATGACGGGCACGGCTATTTCCATGCCAACATCGGAGAAATAGGACGTGGAGGTTTTAACGGTTTCTTTAAGTTGGGCGTACTGAACGAGTGTCATAACCAAACCAGTCAAGTGTTGTTCAGTGGCTACAATGTCTATCAGGCCGGCATTTTCGGTTTCCAGCCCAACAAGGGCAACGACCCTGTGCCTTCGGTCAGCGTGGACTATGGCAATTATGCGCTTCCGAAGGCCGACTTTACACGCAAATCGGCTGGCGAAGACTTCAAGGACATCGAACTGAGTGCCAGCATGAAGCGGTACGACAACAACGGCCATACGATGGACTACGGATGGGGTCTGTACCAGAACGGACTGCTAAAGAAAGAGCTGTGCTCATCCACTACCGACCAGGAAATCACCAGCCTCAACATGAAATTCAACATGGGCAGCCAGCTGGCAGACGGAACCTACCAGCTGTTCCCCTTGTTCCGAAACCATGGGGCAAAGGAGTGGGAACTATACTTTGAATATGGTTATACAACGGAAGATGGCACCCCCATGCGCCACTACACCGCTACCATAGAAAACAACAAGCTGCATATTGGCGTGTCATCCACAGAGCCTAACCTGAATGTCAACAAAGTAGAGTACTTTGCCGCCTACGAAGGTGAGAAACTGAACATGCGCGTGTGGTTCACGAACAACGGCACAAACTACGAAAACCGGCTCATGCTCTGGATAGACGGAGAATTGGCGGCAGGCGTGGGCGCATACGTGGATCCAGGCTTATCGGACTACATCGACTTCTGCACGGCAGCCCCCACGAAGGGAACACACGAAATCAAGGTTTCCGCTGACTGGGAGGGGAAAGTGATTATTTACACAGATGAACTGACTGTCACAGACCCCCCAGAATGCCAGCTGAAGGCTGAAGTTACAGCAAAAGGACTGATTGGCAGAGTAGTTTACAAGGATTTGGATGTGGTCTGCAAAATAACAAATACAGGAGCAACCACATTTGCCGATATGATAGATGCGGAATTATCAGTAGATGAGATCGACGAAAATGGGAACTTTCTGTACCGGCCTGAAACAGGCTACCCCGCTTGGAGATGGGCACGAGTCTGGTATTTGCACTTGGAGCCAGGCGAAAGTGCTGAGATTTCGTTTACAATGGGAAAGGAAATCTTTACTCCGAAGAACTACTCTTATGGCCTTACTATTCTTTATAATAACAATAAAGATTTAAAAAATCTTTATGTTAGCGGTTATTTCACATATAGCGATAATGATTTTATTAACGCAACATCCATTGCCTTGAATAAAGAAAACCTTTCAATGAATCTCTATGAAACGGAAACGCTTATTGCTACGGTTCTGCCTGAAAACGCATCGGACAAGAGAGTAACGTGGTCTTCTTCAGATAATGAAGTTGTGCTTGTTACTAACGAAGGGGAACTTCATGCATGTAAGGCAGGGAAGGCGGTAATAACAGTCGCATCAGTTTCCAATCCTGATGCAACTGCCACTTGCGAAGTGACTGTCATAAATACGATTTCTGTGCAGACCATCTCACTCAATGCAGAAACGCTCCAGTTAGCAGCCGGAGAAAGCAAGAAGCTGGAAGCTACCGTTCTGCCTGAAGATGCAACGGACAAGAGTGTGGTATGGACGTCTTCAGACATGTCCATTGTTTCTGTTAATGGCGAAGGTGTCGTAACGGCAAATAGGGCTGGAAAGGCGGTGATAACAGTCGCATCTGTTTCCAATCCCGATGTTACCGCAACTTGCAAAGTAACAGTATTGCCGCATGCAACGAGTGTAACCCTTAATAAGGCAAATCTCTCCTTATATGGAATAGGCAGTACGTACCAGTTGGAGGCTAATGTGATGCCTTTCGATGCCTACGACAAGTCTGTGACATGGGCAAGTTCGGACGAATCCGTCTGTATTGTGTCCCAATCGGGTCTTGTCACCTCTATAGGTGTAGGTAAGGCAACCATTACCGTCACCACCGTTGATGGTGGTTTGACAGCAACATGCAAGGTGACTGTCTCGATTCCTTTAGAGGCCATCACGTTCTATGAAGAAACGCTGCAGTTGGTGGTTGGAGAGAGCAAGCAGTTGGAAGTTATCTTCATGCCTGAGAACACCTCGTACAAAGGTTTGATGTGGCTGTCGTCAGATAAATCCGTTGCAGTCGTAGATACCGAAGGCGTAGTGACGGCAAAGATGGCTGGGAAAGCGGTGATTACAGCCGCATCGAATTATAATCCCAGTATTACTGCCACTTGCGAAGTGACTGTCGTTGATGATAATGGCATTCTTGTCCTCAAAACAGGAAACATGCAAAACGTCCGTGCCATCTACGACGTTACAGGAAGAAAGATGGAGCATATGCAGCAGGGACTGAATATCCTGTTGCTGAATGACGGGTCGATAAAGAAGGTGATTCTCAAGGAATAGTCCTTTCACGGGTTTAAAAAGAGTAGCCGGAACCACATTTGTGATTCCGGCTACATAGTATTTGAGAGAATGAACTTGGCTTTGCGCTCGCTACATCAGATGTTGAACTTCGTTCTTCATCTGGCGCGACTCGGCAAAGTCCAAGTTTACTTGGCTTTGCGCTCGCTGCTTCAGATGTTGGGGGTGTCCCAGCGGTGGGTTTCGTTGCAGGTAAGCATGAGGGTCTGGTTGCCTGCCTGCAGACGGAATTCGCCAGCCTCAAGCACCCACTTGCCGTCGGCGCCGACAAAGGCGAGGTCGGAGGCGGGGAGGCGGAAGGTGACGGTCTTGGTCTCGCCGGGCTTCAGCTCAACCTTGTCGAAAGCACGCAGGCGACGGTTGTCGGGGGTGCTGGTAGCGACGAGGTCGGAGGCGAAGAGCAGCACGGGCTCCTTGCCTGCCACACGGCCGGTATTGGTGACATCAACCTTGACGGTTAGCACGTCCGAGGCGCCGAACGTGGGTTTATCGACGGTGAGCTTGTCGTAGCGGAAGGTGGTGTAGCTGAGGCCGTAGCCGAAGGCCCATTGCTGGCTGACGACGGCTTCGTAGTTATAGGCTCCCTCCATGACGTCGGTCTGCTCGCAGGGCTTGTAGTCGTAGGTGGTGATGCTCTGCTCGTAGCGGGGATAGCTGATGGGCATCTTGGCGCTGAAGTTGGCCTTGCCGCTGACGAGGCGGGCGAGGGCATCGCCGCCGTAGTTGCCGGGGAGGAAGATGTCGATGACGGCCTGGCAGAGGGGCTCAATCTCGCGGATGATGCGCGGACGGCCTTCGTTGAGCACGAGGACGATGGGTTTGCCTGTGGCAGCAACGGCCTTCACGAGGGCCTGCTGGGCGGCCGAGAGGGCGAGCTCGTTGAGGTTGCCGGGGGTCTCGCAGTAGGAGTTCTCGCCCACGCAGAGCATGACGACATCGGCGCGACGGGCGGCGCTGACGGCCTCCTGGAGCATCTTGTCGTCGGAGTATTCGTCGAACCAGTTGCCCTCCTCGATATAGCGTACGCCTTGGGCGAAGGTGACGTTGGACGGGCCGAACTCGTTCTGCATGGCCTCGAGGATGGTGTTGTACTTCGCGCCCAGCTCGTCGGCACGCTTGCCCTGCCACGTGTAGCTCCAGCCGCCGTTGAGGGTACGGATGGAGTTGGCGTTGGGGCCGCAGACGAGCACCTTGGTGCCCTGGGCGAGGGGCAGCAGGCTGCCCGTGTTCTTCAGCAGCACCTCGCCTTCCTCGGCAGCCAGCAGGGCTTTGGCGGCAAACTCGTCGCAGCCGTAGCGTGAGTAATCGACGTCGCCATCGACGATGGGCTTCTCGAAGAGGCCGAGGCGCAGCTTGAGGCGGATGCAGCGGCTGGCGGCATCGTCAATGCGGCTCATGGGTACCTCGCCCTCGTCAACAAGTTCCTTCAGCAGGGTGCAGAAGTCGGGGTTGTAGGGGTCCATGCTCATGTCGATGCCGGCGTTGATGGCCATCTTGATGGCCTCCTTGCGGCTGGCTGCGACGTGGTCGCGGGTGTAGAGGTTCTGGATGTCGGCCCAGTCGGTAACGATGAGGCCGTCCCAGTTGAGGTCCTCCTTAAGCCACTGGGTGAGGTATTCGTAGTTGGCGTGGAAGGGGATGCCGTTGTTGTTGGCGCTGTTGACCATGACGGAGAGGGCGCCGGCGCGGATGGTGGCCAGGTAGGGAGCGAAGTACTTCTCACGCATCTCGCTGGGGGTAATGTGCGAGGGTGTGCGGTCCTTGCCCGAGGTGGGCACGCCGTAGCCCATGTAGTGCTTGAGGCAGGCAGCCACATGGCGTCCGTCGACGTGGTTGGGGTCGTCGCCCTGGAAGCCGCGGATGGCCTCGATGCCCATCTGGGCGTTGATGTAGGGGTCTTCGCCGAAGTTCTCCCACTGGCGGCTCCAGCGCGGGTCGCGTCCGAGGTCGAGGACAGGGGCGAACGTCCAGGGGATGGCGGCGGCGCGGGTCTCGTAGGCGCTGATTTCGGCCTCCTCGCGGACGAGGGTGCGGTTGAACGAGGCGCCCATGTTGATGCCCTGCGGGAAGAGGGTGGCGCCGAGGGTGTAGGTGCCGCCGTGGATCTGGTCGACGCCATAGAGGGTGGGGACGTGCAGCTCGCTCATGGATGCCGTCGTTATCTGGTCGATAATCTCGTGCCACTTGGAGATGTCCTGGCCGACGTCGCGCGGCGTGTTGAGGAACGAGCCCACCTTGTACTCCTTGATCATCTTGTCAAGGGTTTCCTTGTTGATTTTGTACTCGGCGCGGACCTTGTAGTCCTCGAGGGCGCCGATGGTGATCTGGCACATCTGGCCGATTTTCTCCTCGAGCGTCATGCCGGAGACGATTTTCTTGACTTGAGCCTCAATCTGAGGGTCGGAGGGGATGGCCGGAGCCACCTTGGGGGTTTGCTTGCCGCAACCGGCAAACAGCATCATGCCTGACAATGCGATGGACATAAGCGTACGATTTTTCATAAATGCTGATTTAAAAAATGTTATTTGGGCGCAAAAATAGAGAAAAAATATGATTATAGGAACACGCGTGGGAAAAAAATTTGATACTTCGCCGTTTTTGACGTACTTTTGCAGCCTGAAAAAACCGGAAAGGAAAGAAAACAATGGAACTAAGTGAACAAGAGGTCATCCGCCGCCATAGCCTGGAGGAGCTGCGCGGGCTGGGCATCAACCCCTACCCCGCAGCCGAGTTTGTAACCAATGCATTCAGCACAGAGATAAAGGAGAAATGGACCGACCCCGTCTTTCCTGAGGATGCCACGGACGAGGAGAAAGCTGCCCAACTGGAGCGTGAGCGCTGGCAGGTGAGCATCGCCGGACGTATGATGAGCCGCAGGGTCATGGGCAAGGCTTCGTTCATGGAGCTGCAGGACTCGAAGGGCCGCATCCAGGTGTATGTGATGCGCGATGCCATTTGCCCCGATGAGGATAAGACGATGTACAACACGGTGTTCAAGCGCCTGATGGACATTGGCGACTTTGTGGGCATCAAGGGTTATGTATTCCGCACCCAGACGGGCGAAATCAGCGTGCATGCCGAGCAGATGACGTTCCTCAGCAAGAGCCTGCGCCCGCTGCCCATCGTGAAGTACAAGGACGGCGTGGCCTACGACAAGTTCGACGACCCTGAGCTGCGCTATCGCCAGCGCTATGTGGACCTCGTGGTGAACGAGGGCGTCAAGGAGACGTTCCTGAAGCGTGCCACCATCGTGCGCACCATGCGCCGCATCCTTGACGATGCAGGATATACCGAGGTGGAGACGCCCATCCTGCAGACCATTGCCGGAGGCGCCACGGCACGTCCCTTCATCACCCATTTCAATGCCCTCGACCAGGACATGTACATGCGCATCGCTACCGAGCTCTACCTGAAGCGCCTCGTCGTGGGCGGCTTCGAGGGCGTCTATGAGATGGGCAAGAACTTCCGCAACGAGGGCATGG
>DBYJ01000036.1:16323-23721 GCA_002309805.1 Bacteroidales bacterium UBA1189
AACTGGATGATGTCGTTCACCGAGCGGATGCTGGAGGAAATCTGCGTGGCCGTCAACGGCAAGGCAGAGGTGGAGATCGACGGCAAGGTCATCAGCTTCAAGGCCCCCTACCGCCGTCTGCCCATCCTCGATGCCATACAGGAGAAGACAGGCTTCGACTGCAACGGCAAGACGGAGGACGAAATCCGCGCCTTCTGCCGTCAGAAGGGCATGGAGGTGGACGAGACCATGGGCAAGGGCAAGCTCATCGACGAGCTGTTCGGCGAGTTCTGCGAGGGCAACTTCATCCAGCCCACCTTCATTATTGACTATCCTGTGGAGATGTCGCCCCTGACGAAGATGCACCGTTCGAAGCCTGGGCTTACCGAGCGTTTCGAGCTGATGGTCAACGGCAAGGAGCTGGCAAATGCCTACAGCGAGCTCAACGACCCCATCGACCAGGAGGAGCGCTTCCGCGAGCAGATGCGCCTGGCAGACAAGGGCGACGACGAGGCCATGATTATCGACCATGACTTCCTCCGTGCCCTGCAGTACGGCATGCCTCCTACCAGCGGCATCGGCATCGGCATCGACCGTCTCACCATGCTCATGACGGGCAAGTTCGCCATCGGCGAAATCATGCTCTTCCCCCAGATGAAGCCGGAAAAAATGTAGATTATTTACGATTGGACGATTTACTATTTATATTTCTCAATTGAATAATTTAGTAATTTATTCTAGCACAGCCTTAAATTGTTAAATCGTAAAATCGTCAATCAATCGTAAATCGTAAATTACTAAATAGTAAATCATTATGGATTTTCCCTCAGGTAAAGTGGGCATCATGGGAGGCGGAAGCTGGGCAACGGCTATCGCCAAGATGGTGCTGGGCAACGAGGACTCCATCAACTGGTTCATCCGACGCGACGACCGCATAGCCGAGTTCAAGCGTCTGGGCCACAACCCAGGCTACCTGACAAGCGTCGATTTCGACATCAACCGCATCAACTTCTCGTCGAGCATCAACGAGATTGTGGAGGATTCGGACGTCCTTGTCTTCGCCATCCCCTCGCCCTACCTCAAGCCCCACCTCAAGCGCCTGCGCGGCAAGCTGAAGGACAAGTTCGTCGTCAGCGCCATCAAGGGTGTCATTCCCGACGACAACGTCCTCATCAGCGACTATTTCAAGAAGCACTTCGGCGTTGCCGAAGAGAATATGGCCGTCATCGCCGGTCCCTGCCATGCCGAGGAGATTGCCCTCCAGCGCATCTCGTACCTCACCATCGGCTGTGCCGACAAGGAGAAGGCCCTGCGCTTTGGCAGCAAGCTCGCCCGCCCCTACGTGAAGACCACCGTGAGCGACGATGTGGTAGGCATCGAGTACAGCTCGGTACTGAAGAACGTCTATGCTATTGCCGCCGGCATCTGCAACGGACTGAAATACGGCGACAACTTCCAGGCCGTGCTCATGTCGAATGCTGCCGTGGAGATGACGAACTTCATCAACCATGTCAGCCCCCGTCCGCGCAACATCAGCGAGAGCGTCTATATGGGCGACCTGCTGGTGACGGGCTACTCGCAGTTCAGCCGCAACCGCGTCTTCGGCACGATGGTTGGCAAGGGCTACAGCGTTAAGGCCGCTCAGCTGGAAATGGAGATGGTAGCCGAGGGCTACTACGGCACCAAGTGCATGAAGGAAATCAACCGCACCCAGCACGTCAATATGCCCATCCTCGATGCCGTCTACAACATGCTCTACGAGCGCATCTCCCCCACCATCGAGATCAAACTCCTCACAGATTCAATGAGATAAGTAAGGTCAACAAGTCAACGAGTCAACAAGCCGAAAGGCTGTAACACCGCCTATAAATAGTAAATTGTAAATTGTCAAATCATAAATAAACATGATTACTCTTTCAAACCAGAAAGTCCTTGACTTTGTTTCCAAGGAAGCCATCGAGGCGCTGAAGCCTCAAGTAGAAGCTGGCCTGCGTGCCCTTGAAGAGGGTACGGGTGCCGGTAATGATTTCATCGGCTGGCTGCACCTCCCCAGCAGCATTCAGGCCGACTTCCTCGCCGACATCGAGCAGACGGCCTGCACCTTCCGCAACGAGTGCGACGTGGTAGTGGTCTGCGGCATCGGAGGCAGCTACCTGGGCGCACGTGCCGTCATCGAGGCGCTGAACAGCAACTTCCAGGCCTACGAGACGACGGGCGGCCCTGCCATCGTCTATGCTGGACATAACATCTCCGAGGACTACCTCTTCGAGCTCACCACCCTGCTCCGCGGCAAGCGCTTCGGCATCATCAACATCAGCAAATCGGGTACCACCACCGAGACCGCCCTGGCCTTCCGTCTGCTGAAGAAGCAATGCGAGGACCAGCGCGGCATCGACGTCGCCCGCCGCGTCATCGTCTGCATCACCGATGCCGTCCGTGGCGCAGCACGCACCCTTGCCACGCAGGAGGGCTACAAGACCTACGTCATCCCCGACAACGTGGGCGGACGCTTCAGCGTGCTCACCCCCGTCGGCCTGCTGCCCATCGCTATTGCGGGCTACGACATCCGTGCCCTCGTGGCAGGTGCCGTCGAGATGGAGCGTGCTACGGCTCCCTCCGTGCCCTTTGCCGAGAACATCGCTGCCCAGTACGCCGCCACCCGCAACGCCCTCTATGCCGCTGGCAAGAAGATTGAGATACTCGTCAACTTCCAGCCTAAGCTCCACTACGTCAGCGAATGGTGGAAGCAGCTCTACGGCGAGAGCGAGGGTAAGGACCACAAGGGCATCTTCCCTGCCAGCGTCGACTTCAGCACCGACCTCCACAGCATGGGCCAATGGATTCAGGAAGGCGAGCGCACCATCTTCGAGACCGTCATCTCCGTGGACAAGACGCGCCACAGCCTCATCGTCCCTGCCGACGAGCAGAACCTCGATGGCCTGAACTACCTCGCCGGACGTCACGTCGACGAAGTCAACAAGATGGCCGAGCTCGGCACACAGATGGCTCATGTCGATGGCGGCGTGCCCAATCTCCGCATCGTCATGCCCGAGTTGAGCGAGCGTTACCTTGGCCAGCTGCTCTATTTCTTCGAGAAGGCCTGCGGTGTCAGCGGCTATGTCCTCGGCGTCAACCCCTTCAACCAGCCCGGCGTCGAAGCCTACAAGAAGAACATGTTCTCCCTCCTCGGCAAACCCGGCTACGAGAAAATAGAAGTAAAGGGTTAAGGGTTAAAGGTTAAGGGTTAAAGATTGAAGACCATCGCTGATGCTATTTTTCTTAACTCTTAACTCTTAATTCCTATTTTTTATTTTTTCATTCTTCATTCTTCATTTATAAGAATGTCCCCTACCGCAGTCCTTTTCGACATGGATGGCGTGCTGTTCAACTCCATGCCCTACCATGCGCAGGCGTGGCACCTCGCCATGGCCGACTTCGGCTTCGACCTCAGCGAGGAGGAGGCCTACATGCACGAGGGGCGCACGGGCTT
Organism: Bacteroidales bacterium UBA1189; assembly: GCA_002309805.1. Lineage (GTDB taxonomy): Bacteria > Bacteroidota > Bacteroidia > Bacteroidales > Bacteroidaceae > UBA1189. The sequence goes on from DBYJ01000036.1 coordinate 19,793, forward strand.
TGGCACCATACAGATTCTTGCCGAGCGGCAGGGGCTGACGGCAACGCGCGAGATGGCTGACGAGATGTATCGCGTCAAGTCGGCCTACTTCGCCCGTTACCCTGACCCTGAGCCCATGCCTGGCGCACTCGCCCTCATCCGCAAGATGCAGGCCCAGGGCGTGATGATTCTGCTTGTCACAGGCAGCGGCACCACCACGCTGCTCGCCCAGCTCAGCCAATACTACCCTGACGTCTTCACCCCTGAGCGCATGGTCACAGGCTTCGACGTCAAGAAGGGCAAGCCCGACCCTGAGCCCTACCTGATGGGACTTGCCAAGGGCAGCGCCGTGCTGGGGCGCGAGCTCCGGCCTGACGAGTGCCTCGTCGTAGAGAACGCCCCGCTGGGCGTCCGCGCCGCCGTAGCCGCCCACATCCCCACCATCGCCGTCAACACAGGCCCCCTGCCCGACCACGTCCTGACGGACGAAGGCGCCACATGGCTCTTCCCCTCCATGCAAGCTCTATGCGACGCCTGGCCGACACATATAGTTAAGAATTAAGAGTTAAGAATTAAGAAAAATAGTACTGACATACAGGAAACATATTTTTTTTGACTACGAATTTTACGAATTATACGAATTCTTGGAGCAGCGAGAGCAAAAGAGCTTGCTCATTTTGCCGAGTCGCGACAAGAATAAACGAAGATAATTATTCCTTGCGGCGATGGCTTCGTACGCCGAACGTAAGTGCCAAATATTGAATCAATTTTGAATAATATTGAATTTAATTTTATAAAATTTCTGCCCCGCAGGGGCACTCCCAAAACCGCGAAGCGGTAAATATCCGTGTAATCCGGGTAATCCGTGTCAAAAAAGAATTCGTAAAATTCGTGTAATTCGTAGTGAAAAAGAGCATACAGAGTGCAAACAATTTTCTTAACTCTTTATTCGTTAAATCCATGAGCCGCCGAGTCCTCTTTGTCTTGTTAGCTGCCGGATGCCTTCAGATGGCAGCCCAGCAGGAGCGTCGCGAACGCCCCGCCTATGACCCCACGTACCCCGATGTCCATGACCCCGTGCTGGCCTGCGAGGACGGACGGTACTACATGTTCACCACCGGCTTCGGCATCGGGCAGTTGACGTCCGACGACCGCGTCAGCTGGCAGCCCGTCCGCGGACCCCTCGACCCCATCCCCGAATGGGCCAAGACCGCCGTCCCCGGCTATCGCGGACACACCTGGGCGCCCGACATCGTCCGCGCCCGCAACCGCTGGTACCTCTACTACTCCTGCTCCACCTTCGGCAAGAACACGTCCGCCATCGGCGTCATGACCACCGCCACGCTCAACCCCCAGTCGCCCGACTATGGCTGGCAGGACCTCGGTATGGTCGTCCGCTCCGAGCGCGGCACGACGGACTATAACGCCATCGACCCCGCCGTCATCCTCGACCGTCGCGGACGTCCCTGGCTGGCCTTCGGCTCGTTCTGGGACGGCATACAGCTCGTCCGCCTGAAGAACGACATGCGCACTCCCGTCGGCAAGCCCCGCACCGTAGCCCGTCGCCGCGCCCCCAAGACCATCCTCCACAACGATACCGAGCCCGGCGTCGAGGCAGGCAACAACGCCATCGAGGCGCCCTTCCTCATCTATCGCGACGGCTGGTACTACCTCTTCGTATCGTTCGACCTCTGCTGCCGCGGGCTCAACAGCACCTACAAGACCGCCGTCGGCCGCAGCCGCAAGGTCACAGGCCCCTATCTCGACCGCGACGGACGTCCCATGACCGAAGGCGGCGGCACTATCATCGCCTCGTCCGACGACAACTACTGCGGCGTAGGCCATTGTGGTGTCTATGCCTTCGACGACGGCTGGTACATCGTAGCCCACGCCTACGACCGCTCGCTCAACGGCGCCTCGAAGCTCTTCCTCCGCCCCCTGGACTGGACAAACGACGGCTGGCCGGAAGTGAAAAATTAGGAATTTTTACTAGTTAAGAATTATGAGTTATGAGTTAAGAAAAAATGTCCTGCTAACCGAAAGCCTGCATGCAGAGGTATTGTCTGAACTCCTAAACTACTGAACTCCTGAACTACTGAACTCCTGAACTCCTAATCGCAAATCGTAAATCGTCAAATAGCACCTAAAAATGTTGTTTTTGAATTGGATAACAGACCTTTTTGTGGGGACGGGCGTAGCACACACCATCTTCACGCTCGCCCTCGTCATCTTCGGCGGCCTCCTGCTGAGCCGCGTCCGCATCGGCACCGTGTCGCTAGGCGTCACGTGGATATTGTTTGTCGGCATTCTGGCGGGGCAGCTCGGCTGCACCATCGACCCTGCCACAGCCTCGTTCATCAAAGAGTTTGGCCTCATCCTCTTCGTCTTCTCGCTGGGCATGGAGCTCGGCCCAGGCTTCTTCTCCAGTTTCCGCAAGGGAGGCGTCACGCTCAACCTCCTCTCCGCCCTGCTGGTGCTCCTGGCCTGCCTGGTCACCCTCGTCATCCATTGGGCCACGGGCGAGAACCTGCTGAGCCTCATCGGCGTCATGAGCGGCGCCGTCACCAACACCCCTGGCATGGGTGCCGCCCAGCAGACCCTGCTCGACACCGCCGGCGCCCAGGAGCCCACCATCGCCCAGGGCTATGCCGTCGCCTATCCCCTCGGCGTCATCGGCGTCATCCTCTGCCTGATGCTCCTGCGCAAGGTACTCCACATCGACTTCAGGAAAGAAGACGAGATCCTGCAGCGCGCCAACAGCGATATGGCCGAGACCCTCGAGGCTGCCACCCTCGAGGTTGCCAACGAAGCCGTCTGCGGCAAGACACTCAACGAAATCCAGCGCCACTTCGGACGCCAATGCGTCATCACCCGCATCCTCCATCGCGCCTCAGGCGACGTGGAGCTGGCAGGTGCCGACACCACCCTCGGCCTGGGCGACAAGCTCTTCCTCGTGGCAACGCCTGAGGAGCTCAGCGCCATGGAACTCCTCATCGGACATCGCATCGAGACCATGGACCGCGGCGCCTGGGACGCCATGAAGACCAACCATCTCGTCGCGCAGAAGTGCGTCATCACCAACCCCTCCATCAATGGCAAGCGCCTGGGCGACATGAAGCTGCGCCAGACGTTCGACGTCACCATCACGCGCATCCGCCGTGCCGGCGTCGAGCTGATTGCCACCCCCGGCCTGCTCCTGCAGGTGGGCGACACCGTCACCGTTGTGGGCGACAAGGAGCGCGTCGACAAGCTCCAGCCCATCCTCGGCAACTCCATCAAGCAGCTCAACGAGCCCAACCTCATCCCCTACTTTCTCGGCATCGTGCTGGGCGTTGCCCTGGGCATGCTGCCCATCGTCGTGCCTGGCATCCCCGTCCCCGTCAAGCTCGGCCTTGCCGGAGGCCCCCTCATCGTCGCCATCCTCATCAGCACCTTCGGCCCCAAGCTGAAGATGGTCACCTACATAAGCACCTCGGCCAACCACATGGTGCGCATGATAGGCCTCAGCCTCTTCCTCGCAGCCGTAGGCATCACGGCAGGCGAAGGATTCATCGGGACTATCGTACACGGAGGCTACTGGTGGGTGCTCTACGGCTTCCTCATCACCGTAGTGCCCTGCCTCATCGTGGGCATCGTGGCGCGCAGCGTGTTCCACATCAGCTACTACTCCATCTGCGGCATGCTCACAGGCGGCATGACCGACCCGCCCGCCATGGCCTACGCCCAGAGCGTCTGCGACAACAACCAGGTGCCCGTCGCCTACTCCACCGTCTATCCCCTCACCATGTTCCTGCGCATACTCACCGCACAACTCATCATCCTCTTCCTTTGCGTATAGAGAAACCCCTCAAAACGCTCGTTTTTTTTGACATTCACGGAATAGAGGCCGGATTTCGGACCGCAAAGGTCGGACTTCGGCGCACCGAAGCGGCGTTTCAAAATTTTGAAAC
>DBYJ01000052.1:0-762 GCA_002309805.1 Bacteroidales bacterium UBA1189
GGAGAGGACAATTACTACGTGGCTCCAAGGGAAGAAAAAGCCCGGACATTATTGTCGGGTTAAAAACCTATGAAGATATGATGAATTATGGTCTGATGGGTATATGCACGTTTGATATTTTCGAATGATTAACTATCCGTTCTGGCGGATTAGGGCCTAATAGGAGAAGAATAATTCATGCTCGGAGTGGGCATTCCGTGTTCCAATTGTTCCAGTTCCAATTACTTTTTTCAAGCACAAAGCCTCTTTTAAAAGGCTTTATATATTTTTAATATATAGATAGTTATATAGGAAGACGAATTATTGATACCTCAAAAAACTAATTGGAACAACTGGAATTGGAACGGATTCGTCATCCTTTTTTGTCTAAAGGGAAGAAATACAATAAGCTATGACATAGGCAAGCCCTTCTCGCCAAAAACGTAACCCTTGAATACAACGTAAAAAGGGAATAAAACTGCCCTAAAAAAGCCTCTTAACCATCGCCCCTCTCCTTTTCGCCTTAGTTGACCCGTTGACTCGTTGACTCGTTGACCTGAAATTTTAACGCAGGGCGTTAAGAATTTATTCCCCTGCGTTAATTTTTTATTCCAGTGGTCTGGCGCGCCATTCCCCTGCGTTATGGAATTAGGCGCTTTCACCCGTACCTTTAACAGGCTTTCGCCTGTTTAAGATAGGCTTCGCCTCGGGCAAATCAAAAAAAACGTTGTTTTTCTTGCTTTTCCTCTCGGCTATTCGTACCTTTAACAGGCTTTCGCCTGT
>DBYJ01000052.1:791-13409 GCA_002309805.1 Bacteroidales bacterium UBA1189
AAATAGATTTGCATTTTCGCTCGGTTCACCCTATCTTTGTACTCAAAGTCTTTTTATCATGGAAAGAGAACCGAACTATATCTGCATCGAGAGCCGCGAGGAGGCCATCCGGCTGCTTGAGGAGAGCGGAGAGCGCATCGTTCATTATGCCTTCCTGAGCATCAACTTCGAAAAGATTGAGCATCTGGACCGTATGCTGGGCGAATGTGCGTTTGAGGACTGCCTGTTCCTGGGCTGTGTGACCTCCGTCGGGCTGATGCACCGCATGGGCGAGGGCTGCCTGATCTACCCCCGCATTCCCGACCTTGACTACAACGTCTTCCCACGCCGGCTTTATACACCTGAGAAACTCTATGCGGGCTATGTGCCTGGACAGCCGGAGACATTCGCTACGTGCTACGATACGATGGTCTATGACCGCTACCGCTTCCGTGGGGTGATGAGTTCGAACGTGAAGATTACGCTGGCTCGCTCGCTGCATGATCACTTCATTACCAAGGCTATGCATACGTTCCTGGAGGGCTGGGACGAGCGTTGCGTGGTGGGTGTGATGGGTGGGCACAGCCTGCTGCGTACCGACCCGATGTTCCGCCAGATTGCCCACGTCAGCAAACGGCTCACGGAGGAGGGCACGCTGATGGTGACGGGCGGCGGGCCTGGAGCCATGGAGGCTACCCATCTGGGCGCGTGGATGGCTGGGCGATGGATGGAGCAGCTGGACGAGGCTGTCGATACGCTGGCAACTGCGGCCCCCTCGTATCGTGATGAGGGATGGCTCGACAGCGCCTTTGCCATTCGCGAGCGCTATCCGCAGGAGCGGTACGTCAGTCTGGGCGTCCCCACCTGGCTCTATGGTCACGAGCCCTCGACACCCTTTGCCACCCACATTGCCAAGTACTTCACCAACGCTATCCGCGAGGACGAAATCCTCACCATCCCCATGGGCGGCATCATCTATACGCCAGGCAGCGCAGGCACGATGCAGGAAATCTTCCAGGATGCCGTGCAGAACCACTACCTCAGCCTGGGCTACGGCAGCCCGATGGTGTTCCTCGGACGTGAGTTCTGGACGGACGAGATGCCCGTCTATCCTCTTCTGACCCGTCTGATGGAGACAGGACGCTACAAGAACCTCCGCCTCACCCTCACCGACTCGTCCGACGAGGTGATTCGCACCCTCCGCGCCTTCCGAAGTGAGAAATTGGAGGGGTAGCCAAGAAAAAACTCCCGACTCGGGGATGTAGTCGGGAGAATTGTCAAACACTTGCACGTACAACCGTGCCTTAGTGGAAAAAAAGAAGGCCGTCATCGCGACGACCAATCTTTCAACTTTAAAAAATCTAATACCATGAAAAACACGGTGCAAAGGTAGGGGTATTTTTTGAACCTGCAAACAAATCGGAAGAAAATCTTCCGAATTTAATACTAATTAACGGTTTTTGGCGCAGGATTGTTTGTTTTTCCTCGTTTCCCGTTCGATTTGAACGATTTATACGAGTAAGGAGAATAGGGCTTTATCGCAGCCCCCAGACGGCAGGATAACAGGTGGATTCGACGGCTTCCTCAATCTTATCAGGGAGGTTGCAGAAGAAATCGATGCCTGTCAGCTGCTCCAGCTGGTCGATGCTGACGGCACAGTCGGCAAAGGTGTTGGTAGTGGTGGGCTTGTGCTCCACCCAGAAGCCGATGGCCTTGTAGGTGCCGCTCTTGCGACAGAGCAGCGCCATGAAGTAGTGCTTGGGTATGGGCAGGCGCCCGTTGTTGGAGAGCCGGTATTCGCCTTCGCGGATGGTGCCTCCCTTGACGACGTAGAGTGTGTCGCAGAACGAGGCCTTGTAAGCCCAGGTGTCGCGCACAGCTATCTCGAGGTCCATCCAGAAGCCGCCGTTGAAGTCGTAGTCCATGGGGCTCATGTTGGAGTAGTAGAAGGTCTGCTCGTTGGCATCGCGCGAATAGACACGGTCCTCCGAGGCACAGATGTGTCCGCGTACGCCTCCGCTGCCTGTGAAGTAGCTGCGATCGGGGCAGACGCTGGCATCCAGCTTAGGGTCCGCCTGAAAGGGATCGCCGCCCCATGAGGTGCTGTACCAATTCGAGCGGAACCAATGCTTCTCGTTCACCACGTCGTACCATTGAAAGGCCACCCAGCGGGAGTGGTGCAGGGCTTCGTCGTATTCGAAGCTGTAGGTGACGGTCTCGCGCCCGTTGTAGGTTGTGGTGTGGGTGATGAAGGGATGAGAGACGTCGAGATGCGGAATCTCCAGCATCCGTGCGTAGGCCGACGTGGATGGGTTGGCGTTGTCGTTGCGGCTAATGTCGCTGTCGTGGGTGATAATGTCTTCGGGCGTACATCCAGCTGCCAAAAGCAGAATGAGCAAAACCCATCCCCAACCCCTCTTGTGAGGGAGGTGGAAAGATAAGGGAGTGGGGCGGAGGCTCATGATGCGCAAAGGGGTAAAAGAAGTAGAGACTCGGCATGCCGCGTCTCTACTAAAGGAGGATGAAAACGAAGTCTTACTTCTTCTTGAGCGCAGCGTAGCGGCTCTGGAAACGATCGACGCGTCCAGCGGTATCGACGAGCTTGCTCTTGCCCGTGTAGAAGGGGTGAGACGTGTTGGAGATTTCCAACTTGACCAGCGGATAGGTCTCGCCTTCGAACTCAATGGTTTCCTTGGTTGCTACGGTTGAGCGGCTCAGGAAGCAATCGCCATTGGACATGTCCTTGAAGACTACCGGGCGATAATTGTCAGGATGAATACCTTTTTTCATATTGTTTTTTAATGCGTTATAATTCGTTCTACTATTGCTGGTAACAATAATGTGTAATGGTTTCTTTTATTTCGGACGGCAAAGGTACGGCTTTTTTTATTATCTGCCAAGCAATTTGCCGATTTTTTTCTATTCGTCGTCTTCAAGGTCGAAGGGGGAGTCGTCGAAGAAGATGGGGACGTCGGAGGTGAAGTCGTCGAGGGTGCGACGGTCTTTCTTAGTGGGGCGGCCTGTGCCTCGGGCGCGATTGACAAAGCCGCTGACGCGGTTCATTTCGAGGATGTCGTACTGCTCCTTGGGGGTGAGGTTCTCGAGCATCTCAGGCACGAGCTTAGCGCCGACGCGGTTCTCGATGGCCTGCAGGACGCGGAAGGTGTAGGTAATGGGGGGCTTGCGGACGGTGATGGTGTCGCCTTCGTGTACGGTCTTCGAGGGCTTGACGACGGTACCGTTGATGGTGATGCGCCCGTTCTTGCAGGCATCCGTAGCCAGCGAGCGGGTCTTGTAGAGGCGCACGGCCCAGAGCCATTTGTCAATCCTTGCTTCCATCGGGGAGGGTGGGCTTATGGCGGTTATAACGGTTCATAGTAAAGTCGAGGCCCGAGAGGCAGAAGGTCTTGATGATGTCGATGGCGGTAGGGAGTTGGGCGTCGATGAGTGCGCGGTCCTCTGCATCAAACCCGCTAAGGACAAAGTCTATCTGCGAGCCTGGCGGAAAGCCGTTGCCGATGCCGACACGGAGGCGGGCGTAGTTCTGCGAACAGAGAATCTGCTCGATGTGACGCAGGCCGTTGTGCCCTCCTGCGCCGCCCTTGCCCCTCAGACGCAGGGTGCCGACGGGCAGGGAGAGGTCGTCGACGACGATGAGCAGGTTCTCGCCTGGAATATTCTCCTTGTTCATCCAGTAGCGCACGGCATTACCGCTTAGGTTCATGAAGGTAGTAGGTTTGAGAAGCACAAGCTGGCAGTTCTTGACGGACGTGTGCGCCACGTAGCCGTAGCGTTTGTCCTCAAAAACAGCATTGGACGCCTTCGCAAAAGCGTCCAATACGTTGTAACCAATGTTGTGTCTGGTTCCCTCGTACTCGTCGCCCGGGTTTCCCAAACCTACTATCAGGTACTTCATTATTCAGCGGCTGCTTCTTCTTCGCTGCCTTCAGCAGCGGCACCAGCCTCACGTGAGGAGCGGGTAGTCATGACACCGCAGACAACCGTGCTGGCGGGAGAAACCATTTCGAGGCCGTCGAAACTGAGGTCGGCAACCTTGATGCTCTTGCCAAGTCCGAGGTTGGTGACGTCGATGACGAGCTTCTCGGGGATGACGTTGTAGAGAGCCTTGACCTTGATGCGGCGTACAATCTGCTCGAGCTTACCACCGGCCTTGACGCCAGCAGCCAGACCCGTGAGCTGTACGGGAACAGCCATGACGATGGGGTTGGACTCGTTGATCTGGAGGAAGTCCATGTGGAGGACGGTGTCCTTGACGGGATGGAACTGCATCTCCTGGATGATGGCATTGTAGAGCTTGCCATCGATGGTGAGGTCAATGACGAAGATTTCCGGCGTGTAGATCAGCTTGCGGAGATCGTCTTTCTTGACAACGAAAGGAAGAGCGACGGGAACGCCGTTCTCATCTTTCTGAATACCGTACATCACGCAGGGAACAAGGTTCTGCTTGCGCAGTTCGCGTGAACTTTTCTTTCCGACTTCCTTGCGGGAAGTGCCTTGGAGCTGGAATGTTTTCATTTTTTTCCTTTTTAAGTGTTACTCTAAATTAAGTGTTTTTGCTTAATTCGCCATCACACGGAATGAGAGCTTTTCGCAAAGTGGCCGCGAAGGTACGGCAAAAATGCGAATTACGAAACAAAAACTGGAGTTTTTTGCTGTTTTTCCCTTAAAAATCTATTTTCAGGTCTATATCGTCGACGATTTCCGTCGATATTTCGTCAGAAAGACCTTCTTTTGTTTCTTCAGCAGCGTCAGCCTCAGGTGCTGCCGGCTGTTCGTCGTTATCTGTGTTTGCGGGAGCGGGCTCGCCGGTCTCCTCACTGACGGGGAGGGATGCCGACTCAACGCCTCCTTCGTGGATGAAGCGGATGGCGTTGCTCAGCGCTTCGATGAACTTGCTGAAGTCCTCCTGATAGAGGAAAATCTTGTGCTTTTCGAAATTGTACTGCCCCTCTTCCACATCCCCGATGTAAACCTTTTTGCTTTCCGTGATGGAGAGGAATAACTCGTCGCGTTTGTTCTTTTTCACATCCAGATAATAGATGCGTTTCCCTGCCTTGACGGTCTGTGAGAAGTATATTTTCTTCTCATAGTCGAATGTGGGGTTGTCTTTTTTGTAATCCATAGAACCTCTCTTTTAGTGTTGACGCGCCAAATTTCAGCATTTTATGTGTGATAAACAAATCTTTTTAGTCTTTTTAAGGAATATCTGTGAGAAAACGTTTGTAGGGGTGTCTCGCTGTGGGTGAAAAAGTTTTGGCGGGATTATTTGTTTTTTCGCTCGGCTCTCTTTATCTTTGCAAACGATATAAAATTTTAATCTATGAAAAAGTATTCTCTTGGGGCTTTGTGCCTCGTGGCCTTAGTGGCTGTGACTGCCTTGACGGCATGTACTAAGAAGCAGAACGTGTTAACAAAGAGTGAAATCGAGGAGGGCTGGGAGCTGCTCTTCGACGGTCAGACGCTCGACAAGTGGAAGAACTACAACGGCACGGAACTGAACAACGGCTGGCATGTCGTTGACGGCACCATGCAGGCTGCGGGCGACGGTAGCGACGAGAATGGCTACATCGTCACCAAGAAGCAGTATGAGAATTTCATCATCGACTGGGACTGGAAGCTGACCCACGGCGGTAACAGCGGTATGCTCTACCACGTGGTGGAGAACCCCTTCTTCCCCGTGCCCTACGTCACAGGTCCTGAGTATCAGCTCATCGACAACGACGGCTGGGAAGAAGATAACGCCCCCACGAAGCTGGAGCCTTGGCAGCGCTTAGGTGTGGACTACGCCATGCATCTGCCTGACGAGAGCGTGATGAAAGTGAATCCGCAGGGAAAGTGGAACAATTCGCGCATCGTCTTTGATAACGGACATGTGGAACATTGGCTCAATGGCAAGAAAATATTGGAATTTGAGGCTTGGACGGAAGACTGGTTCGAACGTAAGAACAGCGGTAAGTGGGAGAATGCTCCTGAATACGGCTTGGCCCACCGCGGTGTTATCTGCCTGCAGGACCACGGCTATCCCGCTTCGTTCCGCAACATCAAGATAAAGGAACTGCCCAAGAAGAATGCGGGAAAGAAGGTCATCCTTTTCAATGGCAAGGACCTCACGGGCTGGCAGGCCTACGGCACGGAGCTGTGGTATGTCAACGAAGAGGGTAATATGGTGTGTGAGAGCGGCCCCGACAAACAGTACGGCTATCTGGCAACTCGCGATTACTACGAGGACTTCGACCTCACGCTGGAGTTCCGCCAATGGGCAAATGGCAATTCGGGCGTCTTCTTCCGCTCGTTTGTTGAGCCTCCTGTGAAGGTCAACGGCTGGCAATGTGAAGTGGCTCCGAAGGGCAGCGACACAGGCGGCATCTATGAGTCCTACGGACGTGGCTGGCTCAAGCAGATTCCCGATGAGAAGGAAGAGTACCTGAAGGAAGGCGACTGGAACACGCTCCGTCTGCGTGTTGAGGGAGACCATGTGCAGACTTGGCTCAACGGACATCCGATGGTCGATTTCACCGATGCTAAGATTGGACGTGCCACAGGCCGTATCGCCCTGCAGATTCACGACGGAGGCGGCATCAAGGTCGAGTGGAAGAACATCGTATTGACAAGGCTGTGATTCAGTTCATAGTGCATAGTGCATAGTTAAGAGTTCATAGTTCAAAACATACTTATTGAAATGAAACGAAGAGAATTTCTGAAGACGATGGGTGCAGCGTCGCTGTTCACCATTGTGCCAAGCCGTGTGCTGGGCGGACCCAAGCATGTGGCTCCGAGCGACCAGCTCACCAAGGGTATCATCGGCGTCGGAGGCATCGGACGCAGCAGTTATCACTTCACTAGCGACGAGCGTTGCCGTCTGGTTGCCGTCTGTGATGTGGACAAGAAGCATCTGGAGCAGGCGGTCAACATGGCTAAGGAGCGCTTCCACGATACCCCTGTGTCGTATCACGACTTCCGCGACCTCATCCACGACCCCAACGTCGATGTCGTCCACATCGCTACCCCGCCCCATTGGCATGCGCTGATGAGTGTTGAGGCTGCCAAAGCCGGCAAGGACATCTGGTGCGAGAAGCCCATGACCCGTACCATCGGCGAGGGCAAGCGCGTGATGGAGGCTGTGAAGCAGAATAACCGCATCTTCCGTCTGAACACCTGGTTCCGCTTCACCGACACGTTCTACGGCCTCGGCACCACCGTCGAGCCGCTGAAGAAGCTCGTTGACAGCGGTATGCTGGGTTGGCCTCTGAAGGTTACCGTCAGCGGCGCCACGGGCTTTACCTGGAAATTCTTCTGGGTAGGCAAAGAGAACCTGCAGCCCGAGCCCGTCCCCGCTGAGCTTGACTACGACATGTGGCTCGGCCCGGCTCCCTTCAAGCCCTACAACGTCCATCGTACCCACCAGACCTTCCGCGGCTACTGGGACTACGACGGAGGTGGCTTGGGCGATATGGGCCAACACTATCTCGACCCCGTGCAGTACATCCTCGGCAAGGACAACACATCGCCCATCAAGGTCGAGGTCGATGCCCCGCAGCAGCACCCCGACGCCATCGGCATCTGGCGCAAGATTACCTACACCTACGAGGACGGCTGCCAGATTATCCTCGAGGGCGAGGGCTTTGAGAGCGGCGACAATGTGCCCTACATCGAAGGCCCGAAGGGCAAAGTCTTCAAAGGCTTCCAGTGCACCATCCCCGACGTGATGAACAAGCTGGCTGAGCTGCCCGACCCCGCTCCGCAGAACACCGACTTCATCAACTGCATCAAGACACGCCAGAAGTTTGCCCTCAACGAGGTCAACGGTTTCCGCAGCAGCACCATTGTCAACATGGCTGTCTGCGCCCTGCGCCTGAACCGCACACTCCGTTTCGACCCCGAAAAGCTGCAGTTCATTGGCGACGATGCCGCAAATGCCCTTATCGACCAGCCCATGCGCTCGCCTTGGAGACTTTGAAGCAGTTCATAGTTAAGAGTTCATAGTTAAGAGTTAATAATCAAGATTAATTTGGATGATTATGAAAAAGATACAATCCTTGATATTTGCGTTAATCATTGCGCTGGTGCTACCCACACAGGCTGTGAATGCCCAGGGCACACGCGATGCCCGTCATCGCACGACGGCTACCATCATTGCCGACGGTCTGGCTCAGCTTCCCGCCAAGGACGTCACGGTGTTCAACACGGTGATGAACGAAATCGCCTCCACAGGTGCTGCCGGCGTACAGAGCCTAGCTGATATGCTTGTCCCTGCTACCGAGGGTAAGAATGCCACCGTCGAATATGCGCTGGCTGGTCTTGCTGCCTACGTTACCGACAAGGGCAACGCCGCCCTGCGCAAGAACGTCCGCGAGGGCATCAAGGCATCCCTCGCCAAGTGTACCGACAACCCCAACAAGGCGTTCCTCATCTCGCTGCTGCAGCAATGCGGTACGGCCGAGGACGCCCCTGTGCTGGTCTCCTACCTGAAGGACGACTACCTGAAGGACTTTGCCATGCGCGCCCTCATCAGCATCCCCGGCACGGACGACGTGCTGCTGAAGCTGGTGTCTGAAGGCCAGAATCGCACAGCGCTGGCCTACGCTGTGGAAAAGAAACAGCTTGCTGCTGCCGAACCCTTCCTGCTGCTTTGGCACAACAATGCCAAAGGCTACATACTGCCCCCTACCAGCAATATGCGTGTCCGTAACCCCGAGAATCTGAAGGTTGACTCGGTGCAGCTGACAGCCATCAACAGCGCCCTTGCCGCCATCGGTGGTGAGGCCTCGCTGCACTTGTTGGCCAAGGAAGCCAAGAAACTGGGCTATGTAGGCGGATATGCCAACACTTCGGCATCGTACCTGAACCTGGTGAAGCGTCTGGCTGCCGACCCTGCTACGTCCAAGCTGGCTGTGAAGGAGGCCAAGTCGCTCTGGAAGAACAAGAAGCTCCCTGCCAATGTCCACGGCGCCGCTTTCGAGGCGCTGGTGAAAGCCTTGGGCAAGGATGCCCTACCTTATTTATATAAGGACCTCAAGAACCCCGACATCGAGGTGCGCAATGCTGCCCTGCTCAACATCAGTCCGCTGGCTGACGATGCCGTCTGTGCCGAGATTGCCAAGCAGGCTGAGAAGGCAGGACCCTTTGCCGTTACCGACGTGCTCAACTGGTTCGGTGCCCGTAAGCAGACCAGCGAGGCTTCGTGGGTGGCCTCTCATATCACCGGCGAGCAGACCGACGTCGTCCGTCAGACCGCCATGCACGCTGCCGGCATCATCGGAGGTGAGGAGGCGCTCGGAGCCCTCGTCTCCATGCTGGGCTCCCGCTTCAGCGACGATGCCGTAGCCTCTCTTACCCGTTTCAACGGTAAGGCTGACGATGCCCTTGTGGCTGCCCTTAGCAAGGATGCCGACGTGCAGGCTGCCGCGCTGCCCTTGATTGGTACGCGCCGTATTGCTGCTGCCAAGGGTAAGGTGTTCGAGCTGCTCAGCTCCAGCAACGATGCTGTCAGCAATGCTGCCTACGCTGCCCTCAGCGGTGTGGTTCGTCCTGATGACTTCACCCTTCTGGCTGATCTGGCTGAGAAGGCTTCGGGCGACAAGCGTACGGTGCTTCAGAACGCCATGAAGAGTGCTCTTGCTTCCCTGCCTGCCGCAGAGCAGTACAAGGGCGTCTCCGAGCGCCTCTCGAAGGCTACGGACAAGGCCCTCTACTATCCCCTGCTGGCTCAGGTGGGCAATGCCGATGCCATCAACGCCCTCATGCAGGGTTACAAGGGTAAGGATGCCAATGCCGCCTTCGATGCCCTGCTGAAGGTGAACAACCCCTCGGTGGTGGACCGCCTGTTTGAGGTGGCTGCCGACAAGGGACGTACCGATGCTGCCCTCAGCCGCGCCCTGCCGCTCATCAACAACTCCAGCTTCACCTCCATCCGCAAGTTCCGCTACCTCAGCGATGCCATTGGGCTGAAGCCCTCCACCTCCGTCCTCAACCGTTTCATCGAGGCGCTGGGTAATGTGCCCATGCCTTCAGCTCTTGAGCTGGCTACGAAGTATCTGGATAGTAAGGACAATGCTGAGGCTGCTGCTACAGCCGTCAAGACCATCGTCTCCAAGAGTGCCGAGCCTATGGGTGGTGAGGCTGTGAAGGCTGCCCTCGTGAAGGCTCAGGATGTCTTCCGCTCCAAGATGGCCTCTGACCCCGATGCCGGTTATGCGGTGGATGAAATCAAGGGCATGATTGAAAAACTGCCTGCCGAGGGTACCTCGCTCATCAGTCAGCTCACTCCTGAGGAGAAGAAGGAAGGCTTCGTTATGCTGTTCGACGGTACCAACATGGACAACTGGCAGGGCAATCTCGACAACTACACCCTCATCGACGGCACCATCTATGTGGATGCCGCCTATGGCAGCGGTGGCAACCTTTACACGAAGAAGAAGTACAGCGACTTCATCTATCGCTTCGAGTTCCAGTTCATGGTCGAGGGTGTCAACAACGGTGTCGGAATCCGCACCCCGATGGAGGTCGATGCTGCCTACGAAGGAATGGAGATTCAGATTCTCGACCACGATGCCCCCATCTATCGCGGCTTGCGTGAGTATCAGCAGCATGGCTCCGTCTATGGCATCATTCCTGCCAAGCGCGTGAAGTTCCCCGAGCTCGGCACCTGGAACACTGAGGAGATTCGTGCTGTGGGCGACCACATCACCGTTACCGTCAATGGCGAGGTCATCCTCGATGGCAACATCCGCGAAGCCTGCAAGGGACACAACGTCAGCCCCGACGGAGGTGCCAACGAATATACCGTTGACCACCAGAACCATCCCGGCCTCTTCAACAAGGACGGCTACATCAGCTTCTGCGGACACGGCACGGGCATCAAGTTCCGCAACATCCGCATCAAGGACCTCTCGAAGAGCAAAGGCAAGAGGAAATAAGGTGACCCACCCCCTTCAATGGTCTTTACACCCCCCTCAGTCCCCCCGTTATCGGGGGGCAGAAACCCCTCCCGTGAGGGAGGGGAGGGAGAGGGCCTGTACAATAGTTCAATTACTGAATATCCTTTCTACTGCGCCAGCAAAGCAAGCGAAACATTGGCTCGGCCTTTATCCTTCACGATTCGGCCATTCCAGCAAGCTTGGTGGCTCTTACTGCTCTGTACATTCGTCTGAACTCCTGAAACTCCTGAACTCCTGAAACTCCCAACTCGAGCAAAGCGAGGCTCTCCCCCTTACGGGGGAGCGGGGAGAGGGTCTGTTGGGGGTGGGTCTCTCCTTTATTGCAGCAGCTCTGCCATCTTCTGGGCAAGCTCATTACCGCGGAGGTCGCGGGCAATGATGATGCCGTCCTGTCCGATGAGCAGAGTCGAGGGGATGGCGTTGATGCCATAGACCTTGGCTGCCGCACATCTCCAGCCCTTCAGGTCTGACATCTGGAGCCACGTCATGCCGTACTTTTTCAGCGCCTCCTTCCAGTTGGCGTCCTCATTGTCGAAGGAAACACCCACGATCTCCAGCCCCATCTTGTGGTACTTCTCGTAGGCAGCCTTCACGTTGGGGATGTCAGCCACACACGGTCCGCACCAGCTGGCCCAGAAGTCCACGTAGGTATAGCGGTTGTTGGGCACCACGTCCGACAGGCTCAGTTCACCACCCTCAGGTGTAGCCATGCGGAGGTCTGTGTATTTCCGTCCGGGAAAGCCGCGCATCAGACCCTCATTACGGTCGCCCACCATCTTCGCCCAGAAGTTGTCGGGGAAGTTCTCCTTCAGCTTCCTGGTGGCCTCCTCAATCCGCTCAGGATAGTTATAGAGCTGGAAGTCACGCAGCAGATAGATGCCGAAGATGTCGTCGGTATGGCGGTTCAGGACATCGGCGCGGTAGAAGTTACCCTCGTGCCACACCTTGCGCTGCTCCTCGTAGAGCGAGTCGCGCTCCTCGTCCGTCTGTGCCGCACGCACCTCAGCCCCCAGTTCATTGGCTTTCGCGTTCAGTCGTGCCACGTTGCTCTGGTAGGCGTGGATGCTGTCGTTGAGAGGCGTGCCCGAGGGGAAGCCCTCACCCTCCATAGGGATGTTCAGCACGATGTCCCCAGGCTCGCCGATGAAGCGGTAGAAGTCCCTGCTGCCCTGACCGTAATAGACGCGGATGATGCAGGCGCTGTCGGCCGTCCCCCTCCACGCGTACTGCCCGTTCACCACAGGAACTCTGGCGACGAGGGTGTCGCTGTTGTCGTTCCTCATCACGCTGATGGAGAGGGAGTCGATGTCGCGCTCCACCGTACCCGTGAGGCTGATGCGGTTCCCCGTTGCCGGATTACAGGCTGCCAGCATCAGGGCGGCAGCTACCCCAAGAAGATGTACCTTTTTCATTGTTTTCTGTCATTTAGTTATTTTTTGCGCTGCAAAGGTAAACAAAAAACCATCCATCCACCCCAAAATGCCGAATTTATTTTCCTTTGCGCCCACCCCCCTCCCGTGAGGGAGGGGAGCGAGTGAACGAATTATTTTGTATAATTTTTGATTTAATTTTGTTAAATTTGGCCTTCGGCCTTCCTCCTTCGCACCTCGGCCATTCAAACAAGTTTGATGGCACTCGGTTTGTCGTCGGTTCTGCCCCGCAGGGGCACTCCCTGAGAGTC
>DBYJ01000026.1:0-123 GCA_002309805.1 Bacteroidales bacterium UBA1189
TGCATATGAATAAGGCATCTTGTCTTGTAAGTCTCGTGCTGCCAGTCCTTCGATACTTTCTATCTGCAAATGGTAGAGTAGCAGGTATTGGGCTACTGGTGTCAGAGCCTTTGCCTGTTTGGT
>DBYJ01000026.1:176-345 GCA_002309805.1 Bacteroidales bacterium UBA1189
TCAGATGCAACGAAATAAACATCCTTGTCGATGAGCCTTTGCCGTTCATAGGCCGGACATGTCGGCAGCAAGAAAACCGTGGGACGCTGTAACAGCGAAGTAAGATTGCTGGCTGTGACAGACAGACTACGTGGCGAAGCAATCTTGCCTTTGGGTTCTGCGAAGAGTA
>DBYJ01000026.1:482-10732 GCA_002309805.1 Bacteroidales bacterium UBA1189
GCAAAAGTATTAAAATAATCTGATATAACCAAAGGTTTTCCAATTTATTTTGATTTAAGTATAAAAAAGATATTTGTGTTTATTTGACAGTGAAATTGCTAAAAGTTTTCAAAGAACGATGTATCGGTGAACATTACAAATACACATGTTTAGGTGATAATCATTTACGGCTTTGTTTTGTATTGTCCCTCCCTACAGACTGTGCTGTGCAGAGCCTCGGTATAATCTTCCCCACACATGAGGGCGTGTCAAAATGAATAGAACCTGTTGTGTCGAAGCCTTCCACGTGAAATTAGTAATCAACACGGTCTATCAGTTCTCGCCCCCTCCACTCCGTATTCGGCGCAGCAAGATACAGCGACCCATACATCTCATACATTTCAAAATTCTCCGACACATCCTTTATGATGAATTTCTCCCACCAACTCACCAGTTCTGGAATTTGCTTACAATACAGTTCTTTGTCAAAGTCCACAGGTTTTGGTGCTAAATTCAACAAGTTCTGGTATCTTGCTTTTGCTCCAGGATGTGTTTGCCTACCATTTGGTGGAAACATCGTGTTCTCAGCTGCTTCATAGATGGCCAGCGATGCGAACCATATCATGGTGGCATAATATATCCTCGCATACCAATCCTCATCCCATTTCGGATAGGTCATTGCTCCGATGTCAGCAGCAAACTCCTTCTTTTGGCTTATATTATAAGTATTCAGCATCTTGTAGTCCGTCTCATCATCAAAATGTGCCTTCAGAACAGCCTGCTTAATTGTTGCCCCTTTCGTCAAGTCTCCATTGATGTAATGACTATACTCATGTGCTGCAATAAACGTTATCTGTTGTGAATAGATAGGGGTTATCACTTTTTGTATACCCTCTGGGATAATGCCTCGTGGATCCATCTCAAAGTCCAACGCCTCACGCTGCAACATTATTCTAATAGAAATTCTCATGGCTTGAACCCTTACCTCCATCGGAACCTTATTAGCCAAACTAAACAGTGCCAGACAAGAGAACTGAGAGAAATATTTCAGTGCTATGCTGAATGTCGAGCAAATGCCGTATGGGGTGTCAAAAATAAGACCGTTAGGGTCGTTGGTTATGATAGAGCCAAACGCCACCTGACGACATAATGCTTCTTTCTCTTTGTCCAAGTGATGTAGCACGTCTATATAGTTATAAGCCGTGAAGTATTTCTCCAGAGCCCACTCCCATCCCATAGTCTCATACCTTCTGCGTTCGTGCAGGAATAATCGGTATAGTCGCATATTGTCCGCTATTGTCTCTGCCCGCATTCGCAGGATATAGTCTTGCGCATTTTGTACGTTCAGAACTCGCTCCAGCTCACTTCGTGAACAGATACTACTAAACCAGTCTCTTTCAGGATTTATATCAAATTTATTTGCCATCTATATTCCTTATTTCAGCATATCAATAGTCAACTTGGCAAAGCATCGGTCATTGTCCTTCAGAAAGTGCTCATGAAACAAATCCTCTAGAACCCTCGCCTCTGTACACCCCAACAATCGCGCTATCTTCCTTCTAGCACTTTGCGGGTACCTTGCCTTCAATTGCTTGATTCTCATCGCCTCCAGTTTATGAAACTCGTACCGCTCTTCCAGATGGAAGAAATTAACAGGCGCTCTGAACCCATTCTTACACCTGAAATAGATATAATACTCCCCTTTCTTCTTAAATGTCGTGTCAGGGACACGGTGCATTCGCAGACGTATCCTCACATTATCTTCAAATTCGTAGTTTTCAGAAACAGGACTAAACTTTGCCCATTCCACTTTATTTGCCCCAATAACGCGACTAGATTTTATTCTCGAATTACACACTTGGCAGCTCGGAACAAAGTTGAAAAGCGACAGTCCTAAGATAGGGCAATGTGTTTTGGGCAAGTAATGATCAATGTCAAAATGCTGGTGTACCTTTGCCCGTCCACTTACAATCACTTGATATGTATTTACGTATGCCAATTCACAATAGTGGCAACTGCATATATTTAATTCATCAGCATGTTTGCGAAAGAACTTTGCTATCCTACTATCATAATGCTGATAATACCTGAAGATGTCATCCAGTTCCTTATACTCATGGCTTCTTACTTCATTCCCCGTCGTTGCGTTTACTACCTTCTCCTGTACCTGCGTCAATTGTACAAACCTATCGTACACATCAGCCAGCACATCGACATCGGCTACCATCAACTGCTCTACAGTTTCAGGAATATTGGTCACATTATTCCTGAGTTTCCAATCATTCCACCCATCCTCCATCGTCTGCAGCTCGTGTGTTGGATAAATGGCTTTATAATTGGTCTTCAAATCATCAAATTCTCGACTGCCTCTCGGTGGGTACTTAATTCTCTTCATGGCCTATTCTCCTTTCATGCCACTCAGCATACTCTTCAAGCATATCATTGAGTTCATCTCTAAGGTATTCATCACCCACAGAACTGGCTACATACCTCATTCTTGCCCAGCCTCTCTCAACTATTTCTTCATAAGCCTCTTTCGTTATGTGCCAACCATTAATGGCATGCAAATCGGCTTGCCATCTATTGTAAAAACCAACAATCCTCTCTATCTCCCTCTTGGCCAGTTCTCCTACCGTATAAGGCAGGAAGAACGTATTGTTAAACAGGTCATGAATGTTGGCTGCAAAGGTCTTTCCTTCCAAATGGTCGTCCTTGGACCGAGATAAACAAAGAATATTTTCATCTGGTATATCGCTCAGCACAAAGGGTGAATGGGTTATTAGCGTCACATTGATGCCGCTGGTACTTTCCATATTCAAGCCTTTGATTGCATCAACCAACAAACAGACAAATCGTCGCTGCAAGTCTGGATGGAAATATAACTCCACCTCATCAAGCATCACATTAACATAGCTGTATTTCAACGATTGCAGATGATTTGTTTCATTGTTGAAATCTTGTTTGGCCGATTCTATATTCTTCAGATGATATACTATATTCCCCAATGTATAGGCAATCTGCCTTTCACCTGCGCTTAAACCTTCAAAGGGTATAATATGCAGGCTCTTGTTTCCTAGTTCTCTGTATTCATCAAAATGTTCGTTATCTACAAGTTGTAAAATCACATTGATGATTGGATATGGCGGTGGTAGTAAATCTTCTATCGTGATGGGATGATAGTCCACTCCAGGATACAACTGACTTCCAATTTTTGTCGTCATCCAGGCATATATCGAATCCAAATCCACCACCACATCCTTATTCATATAGTACTCTTCTTCTTTGCAGAATCTGAGGTATGCAAGCACTTGTCTCAGTTTCTGGGTTCGATGCGATGAATCCTTTATCAGTTCTGTCAAGTGTGTACTAAGTTCCGCTTGGGAGTTTTCTCCATTCAAGCTTTCCCATGCTTTTGAATAGTGCTTATAGTTCCAGAATATCTTTATCGTCTTATAAATAAGATAGTCCCATGCCCTTTGCTCTGGTGTCCCCTGTTTGATCTCTTTATATTCTGCCCCTATGGTTTTTGCCCAGAAGTCCCTGATTGGATCAACAAGACTTCGGAAAAGTTCTTTTTGATCTTCGTCCAAAACAAACTTTTCGTTCATAATCCCTTCTACAGCTCCCTTATAGTTTTCTGTCTCCAACCTATCAAAGTAGAAGGCCACTATATGATGGGTATTGTTAATCACCCTAAAAGGAAAATCATGACTGTTCTTGGCTTTAACAAAAGCAAGCGAGATGAGATTATGTTTCCCGAGATAGTTCACATTGGCAGCGTTCACATAGCCGTTATTCCTCATCGGGTGTATCACAACCGGCATCTGATAACCGTCATTCTTATGGAACACGCCCTTCAACCAGTATTCATCTTCTGGCTTATTGTCTTTTGGACTGATTTTCCTCAGTATCGACAACTTTGCGTCATTTGTCCGCTCGCTAATGTAATCTCTGTAGTTGTAGGCATAAAGTGAATAATTGGCAACCAACGTATAGAACCAGTCTGTTAAAACATGGTGTAGACCATCTTGTGCTGGCAGTAATTCCTCCGATGGTTCATTTCCACCCAAAACAATGGTCGTAACTCCTAATTTATAGATCTCCACCACTTTCCCGTTCAACCTTTCGCCATTGTAAATGTCTGCAAGTTGATGCACCTCTGTTTCGTATGTTGTTACATACAACACTTTTCCCAAGCAAGTAAGAATCTTGACTTTAGTGTCAACATATACTGCTAGCGCAGCATACACATTATCAATGTAGTGCAGATGCTGCGCACTCGAATAAACATAGTCTTCACCTATAATGGCTGCAGAAAGATTATTGACAAGACGGATAACCGTATCCACTATGGTACTCTTTCCCGTTCCATTCTGTCCTATGATGGCACTAAAGCCAACGTTTATCCCAGCCGCTTCAGTATAAAGCAGAAAGCTGGAATCAAAGGCGTTCTCCTCAACTTCTATCTGAGATATGGTGGGGATATTAGGATTACTGTCTTTATCTTCAACAATAGTAAACCCTTTATTGAAATAAAGCCAGTCATGACCATACAGGTTCTTCTGTATGTTCATGGCTTTCTTAACGCTCTCCCTATCATTATCAAGACAAGGATAAAAACGTATTCCTATCAGTTTTAACCCCCTTGATGGCATGACAAAGCACTCTTTCTGATTACCATTTTTGTCTATAGGATCTAAACTTATGGGTTTCATCCATTTTCTCATTTCTTCTTCTGATCCTTGCATATTCATTCAGGTATTTTTACCATCAACACGGCCTGATTATTATATTCTTCTCCCAGATGTCCGAGACATTCGGCCTTGTAATGGTGTATTTCTTTCGGTGACAATCCGTCTTTAAATATCTTCAAATTAGTATGAATCTCTATCGAGGCTATTTTTTCAGTATCAAGGTAGTACTCACTAAGTGCTCCATTATTGTAATCAGTAATAAAGCCCCTCATCAAATTATCTAAAAACCACTCTGTATGTGCTTTTTCAATGTTAGGGAATACTGCCTTGTCCTTACTCCGATAGCGGGTCAAATCTCTGTCTTCATGTATAGAATACGAAAGCGCAGTTGGAGAATGTTTCAATAAGAACAAACATTCATCCACATTCCCATTTGGTATCTGTATATTCTTTTGGAGTACCCGTATTTGGGTAAGCAGCTTCTCATTGATATGATTCTTATAGAAAACCGTAGCCATTACCTTTGTGGAAACGGTATCATGCAAAATAAAACGGTAAAACTCAATGAAATCTATATCATTCTCATCTATCACAAAAACTTTACCATCTTCTGCAATACTCAAATACGGAATTGCATCGACGCCTTCTTTTACCTCAGCATCACTGACATTAAAACCATTCCGTACACCATTAATCCACTCCGTTATTTCATCTAAGGTGTGTACCTCGTCAAGAGTATAGCTCAATACTAAGGAACGGATAAACGATCGCCTCTGTATTGCCTCTTGTTCCTCTTTAATATCAATATATAGACGGGAATCCGTTTGCGATTCTATCAATCCTTTGAAAGAATACAGATTGTCATCAACCACATTTGACAAGTCATCTTTCAGTATCGTGTACTCTCCATTCGGAAAACAGACATGCCAGTAAAAACAATTCTCATAATATATCATATTCGTGTCTACAACATCCTTCCTAGAATACAGTCCAATCATCTCTTTCATCTGTTTTTCAGGTATCATTTGATGAATGGCATTGATATGGACTAAAAGATCCTCATTCGTTATAAGGGTTATATAATTGTCTGTTTTAATGTCCTTGTACGAGCCCAACACATTACCATTTGCACCCGTTAAGGCAATCATCAGTCCATGGGTCATTTGATTCTTTCTCTGCTCCAGATGCAACTTCCCGATAAACTTCAGCCAGTCATTCATCGAAATAAGGTCGTTGCGTGATTTACATTCACAAATCAGACATACATCTCCTCCAATGGGTTCCCTCTTTGTAGCTACAACATCTAATTCGTTGCCGCCAGACTTTACCTCATTTCGAACAACGGAATAGCCCATACTTTTAAGGATAGCAGCCGTTAAGGCTTCTAATTGAGCTCCTTTATCATCATTTGTCTTTCCATAAACAAATATCTTCATAAAGTGGTAGTATTTTGATTATCCTATTAAAACTCACTATAATTCTCTCCTGCTCACACGGTATCAATCACCATAGTCCCCATCATCCCATCATACCCTGCAACCGCTCCTTGATAACACTCATCACCTCGTCAAACGGAAGTTCATCCTTATACTTTATCTTCTTCAAGTACGATTTCCACATCTTCTGACGTACCTCGTCCTGAGCAAACTCATCACTGAACACCACATGCTCCGCATCTGGCTGCGTCCCTCTATTGGCAAACACCTCAACCACGGCCTCCTTTAGTAACTCATTATCCACCTTGTCCGCTTTCAGAAGAGTATACACATCAAAGAAATCCTTCATCCTGCTGTTAATCGTACCGCGGTCTATCATCGTTTGGAACTTCTCAGCCACTACCGTCTCCAGCGAATAGGCCTCTACATTCACGGCAGGCAGATCCTCAATCAGCAGCGGATAGTCCAGCTGAGCAGGTCGCGGCACAATCACATCGCCAAATCCTACGTCAATCGAGAACGGCTGCACTATTGTATCCATGTGTGCTGTCATATGGACACGAGTGCCATTATACTCCTTCTCCACGGTAATATCCTCCAGCCATATATCATCCTCACCGCACTCAAACGTAACGCCATCCTCCTCGCACGCCATGCTGCTTATCTCCAGCATGATGCGCTTGATATTCTCCTTGTCACGGCTGATATGGTCGCCCAGAAAGTCCATGTCACGAGTTGGACGCGCTGCAAACCGCTCATGAGCAAACAGCAAGGCTCCGCCCTTCAGGAAGAAATTCTCCCTGTATGCACTCATTGACAACCTATACAAGAACCTCTCCTGCACAAAACGGAGCAGAATCAGGTTATAGTCCACCCCTTTCGTCTTCTGTGCCAGATTCAACAACTTAGTTCTGTTCGATTTCCCGTAGTTCTTTATTTCTGCCATAACCATTAACCTTGAATCATTAACCCTTAATCACACCATTACATTCAGATATTGAGCCATTATCGTTCCAATGCGCATCTTTCCCGCATAATCCGTCAGCTTCGCAATATTCCTGTCCTTGCGGCTCAGGTAAGCTCGCAGTACCTCCGTCATCACGTCTATTCCCACCTTGTTCCTGAAACGCACCACGTCACACACCGACCGCTCTATGTCATAAATCCGCAGCTTATGACCAGCCACGTCCGCTTCCACTACGCCCATCTCATAGTATTTTTGCTCCCAGTAGCACAACGTGATAGGCGGAAACTCCGGCACCACCACCTTCCTGTGTTTCTCCACCGCCACATAAATCGAGCCCGGTACCTGCGTTGTTAACCCATAGTGCTCCCACGCCGAATAAAGGCACAGCACACCGCCAGGAACTATACGCTCCACGTCCACCATCGTATTAGCCAGTCCATCCTCCGTGGCATACACGCCATTTTTCAACCTCACCACATTGCCTGCATCCATAGCTTTACGAACAAAGTAGTATCTACCCTCTTCGTCAATTTCCTTGGGTGTCAGTATTCCCTTTGTTGATGTGTCCATTTTACAATTCAGTTTATTTTTTTGCAAAAGTACGGCTTTTTTTTTAATTAGCCGTAGTTTTCACAAATAAAATTGCAAAATCGCCCCAATTATATAATGATGTACAAAAACATCTATTACATAGGCAACTAATAGTATTTGACCCCATACGTTTCCTGCTTCAACGAGTCGCCAACGTCAGCACATAAAGCACTTGGTTGGACTTATATCCCCTCCATCAGGCTCTCTCCACGTGCCAATGGGTACTATATTGCGTATAAAACGCTGAATTATCCGCTATTAAGACCCATCAAGGGGTCACGCTAACAATAAATATCACTTGGGGTCAAAAAGTATATAGTTACCATTACATAAGATTCCAGCAACAGACGAAGAACGTCAAAGATTCCATCGAAAATGTGAGCCATTTGTCACTACACCAGATTATCGCTGCTCTGCTGGTGCTGTTCGTTTTGATGTTCTCCAAGGATTTTTACACCGCAAACATCCAAAGAGTTACCTAACGTTCTACATGATTGAGAGGTTCCGACTTTCGGTTACGGGTTCGCTATATATGCTATTCGCTTTCTTCGTCTCTACGGCCGTCGGACTGCTGATTGAAGGAGAGGTCGGTGACAGTTTAGGACGGAAGTATGTTATCTGGGTGAGCATTCTCGGCTCATCGCCATTCGCCATGCAGCTTACGTACTGCAACTTGACGTGGATTATTATCTTTGTCATCCTTGTAGTATGGTGATGTCATCGGCCATCCTCGTCTATGGCTCAGAACTCCTGCCTGGCAATGTCGGCATGACCTCTGGTGCATTCTTTGATCTGTCCTTTGGCTTGGGTGGCATCGGCTCTGCATCTTTGGTTGGTTGGCTGATATTACGAGCATTTAGTATGTATTCCTGCTGACGGCTTTTCTACCTTTGTTAGGATTGTTACATACCTATTGCCAAATATTAAGGAGAAGAATTGATGAAGAGGAGCATCTGAGAAACCTGACCTTCAAACATGGTCAAGATTATGAAGGTCATGGATGCTGCGAAAAAGATTCTACGGCAGTCTAGGAACATGCACCAATGGGAAGAAAGTTCCTGTCTGAGACTATCATAACGGCTGATATGGAGAAGAACGGAGGCTTTGTGGTTGAAGATGACGGTAAGATAGTCGGCAACTTTACTTTCTTACCATCTCCAAAACCAACCTATTATAATATATATTGGTGGTAAGTGGCTTGATGACACAAGGCCTTATCATGTAGTCTACAAAATCGCCTGTTATCCTGATGTTCATGGTATATTCAGCAGCGTTATGGACTTCTGTTTTTTCCGTGATACAAACATTCGTATAAACACTCATTATGACAACAGAATCATGCAGCATATTATTGCCTTTTATAAAGCAAATTCTTCTGGTATAATTTTTTCTATAATGATAGATGCTGATGACCTGATTGATACTCTCTCTGTAAGTGCTGTTTTGGATAAAATAAAAACAACGGAACAACTGAGGCTGGTGAGTATAATGATGCCCCCAACAGTTGAGAGCTTTATAAAAGAAATGGGTGCATAATATGGATTTACATTTGTACACTATGGGTGTGAAGTTTACAGCTGAGAATCAGTATTATGACTTGTTGCTTTTTGTAAACGTGCATTTCCAAAGAGATTTTATCATTAATAATATGAGATAAGATTGAGGAATTCCTCAATCTTATCCATAATATGTACAGATTTGCTCTTACTTTTTTATTGCGTTTTAAAGTCTTAGAACTGTTTTGCGCAACTGTTCATCGGAGAGCTGGGCATAAACTTGAGTACTTGAAACGGATTTATGTCCCATTAGCTTCGCAATCGTATAAATGTCAGTACCTTTATTCAATAACAACATAGCAAAGGAATGTCTAAAGCAGTGAAAGGTAATGTGCTTTTTTATATTGGCTTTTTCTATCATCAAAGGAATCTCTTTATTCAACATATATTCCGTAAGACCAGGGAAAACACGGGAACCATCTTTCCTGAGAGAACGCAATAGTTTTGTCGCAGACGTAGACAAAGGTAGGCTGATTGCTTTTTTCGTCTTGTGTATGGTAAGACTGATGCTTGATTTGTTCTTGTACCGCAAATTGATGTCTTTCCATTCAAGATAGATTATATCAGCTCTTCTAAGTCCTGTATAAATAGACAAGAGTGCAGCTTGCTTAATCATTATATTTTCCGAATAATCAAGATTCTCCAATTGTTGTATTTCGTTTTCTTCAAGATATTCTTTCTTGTTGTCATGATTCCAATGTATTCTCTTAACATCAACTGCTATGTTGTTTTGTAAAATTCCGTCCTTGTAGGCAAGTCCTACAACTGACAGGAACGCGTTGAAATATGCAGCTGCAGTATTGTGTTTAAGTTTGCTGTTCCTTTTACAGCCAGTCTCCTTAATCAGATATTTTGAGTATTTTTCGCAGAAACTTACGGATAAATCTTTGAAACTGCATTTATTGTTGCAGAATCTTTTGAAGTGTTTATAACTGCAGATGTACTTGATGCCATAGTATTCGCAGCAATTTCGGAAATAATCAAGAAAACTTCCGTTTAGTTGTCCTTTCAATATAAAGGAATAATC
>DBYJ01000026.1:10747-134749 GCA_002309805.1 Bacteroidales bacterium UBA1189
TCGCATCTAATAGCCTCTGCTATTTCGTCAATCATGGCATTATGCTCTTTTTGGATTTCATTGGCAGGATTTACATATTTTTCTAGATTCAAGAACTCATACCTGACTTCTTCTCCCTTTGGGTTGATGAAAACAGGATTGTATTCCAAAAACACAGATAACATAGTTCCTTTGCACTTTTTCTTGGTTCGAATTGTTACCCTATTCATAATGTCCCTCCTTCCATCTGATTATGTCTTGTCTGTTGAATAATATAACTCCGTTGGCATGCTTTATGTGTACAATGTTCTGAGCAACAGCATTAAACAGATCCTTCTTTTTCATTTTGTAGCCTATTTCTACCTCATTGATGTTAAGCCATAGCTTGATAAAACATGATTCTTCTGTCCAGGCTTTCAAAACGTCATCTTTTGAATAGCGTTTGAGCCAGCCAACATGGTATGACTTGATATTATATCTCTCCACGAAACTTAATAGCCAGCTCCTTCCCATGCCTGTGTAATTCATTAAGCCATAGATGGAAAAAGAAGACTCTCCGATAGGTGATGAGGGAGTTTCTAGTAGATGTGAATACCAGTGGACAAAGTTAGTCCATTTGACCTTTCTACCATCGTTTTCAATTAATGATGGAATCACGCCGTTTTTAACTAAACGGTAAATGTAGCTTTTAGTGTACCCGGAAAGACAAACAATCTCACCAATTGTGAGATAGCCCTTGGATACAACATGCTGCCACTCTACATCCAAACTATCGTATGGATTGTAGTAATGTTTGAAATGCTTGTAATTACTCATAATTATTGATGTCACTTTTGTGTGACAGTAAATAAATATGGTCTACAAGTGGCAGAATGAGTATGAACTGGGTCAATAAAGTTTTAAGCAAACTGGAATATTATACGTTTGTTAACAGAAATCTACCATCTATTAACAATAATTGCGCACTTTTGTCGGCTATTGTTGGGCTTCAGAGACATAAATCGTACTTTTACGGTAGAAATACGGTAGAAAAAAGAAAATAAATAGACTCGAATAACTTGAAATAAAAAACGTAAAGTGTTGAAATTCAGTAATGTGAAAGATGATAAATTGCTTCTACTTTCTTTTTAAAGAGAGATGTAACATCTTGCATATCAGCGAGTTACTGTCATTCATTTGCCGATGCAGAAGTGGGAAAAGATATTGGAGAGGGTTTCCTGGGAGGTGATAAGGCCGCCAGTGATTTCAGATAGGTCGGAAAGGACGAGGCGGAGGTCTTCGGAAATGAGGTCGCCTGAGAGGTTACTATGGAGGCCTTCGAGAACTCGCTGGAGATTGCCTTGGGCATGGGTGAGGGCCTCGAAGTGGCGGAGGTTGGTAACGATGACGTCATTCGCGGAGATTTCAGGGATGTCTGCGGCGGCGAGAATGGCGGATTCAAGTGCCGAGAGGCCCTGGCCGGTTTTAGCAGAGATGGGGATGACGGGGAGAGATGCAATGTTACTACAACAGACGGAACGGATATCGGCTTTGTTCCAGACGGGTATGATTGTGCGGCCCTCGCAGCGAGAAGTGATGTCCATAATCTCGACTTCTGTGGGCATCTCGTCAATAACCCAGACGACAATACGCGCCTTGTCGATAGCGGAGTAGGTGCGGTTGATGCCCATTTGCTCCACTTCATCGGAGGTCTGACGGATGCCTGCTGTATCAATGAAGCGAAAGGTGATGCCACGAAGGTCGATGGTATCCTCGATGGTATCGCGGGTGGTGCCGTGAATGTCGCTGACGATAGCACGGTCATCGCGCAGCAAACGGTTGAGGAGGGTACTCTTTCCCACGTTAGTCTTACCGACGATAGCAACGGGGATGCCTTGCTTGAGTGCTTGGCCGATTTCAAAAGAGCGAGCTAACTGGGTAATATGTGCATAGATGGTTTGAGCCAAAGAAAGCAGTTCCGAGCGGTCGGCAAACTCCAGATCCTCGTGGTCGGAGAAATCCAGCTCGAGCTCGAGTAGGGTGGTGAGGTGGAGAAGCTGTTCGCGCAGGGTGACAAGTTCCGACGAGAATTGTCCTCGCAATTGGGAGAGGGCAAACTGATGAGTGGCGCGGTTGCTGCTGGCGATTAGATCGGCAACGGCTTCGGCTTGGCTGAGATCCATCTTGCCATTCAAAAAGGCACGTTCGGTGAATTCTCCGGCTCGAGCCATACGGCATCCGCAACGTACCAATTCCTCTAATACCTTATTTATAATATAGCGCGAGCCATGACAGGTGATTTCGATGCTGTCCTCGCCGGTATATGAACGTGGGGCACGGAAGAGTGAGACGACCACATCGTCAATCGTCTCGCCCTCGTCCGTCTGGAGGGTGCCATAGGAAAGGCTGTAACCCGCTCGTGAGGCAAGAGGTTGACCATTTACAGCACGGAACAGGGCATCAACTGCAGGAATAGCGCCCGAACCTGAAACGCGGATAATGCCAAGAGCTCCTCCGGCAGGTGTAGCTGGGGCACAAATGGTATCGTTGTTCATTTAGATACGGTCAAGAACAATGCGGATAAGAGTGTCGATGGAGTTCTTATAATCGGTATTCATTTCTTTGGCGTAGCGATTGGCGATAACCATACAACACGTCATTGCTCGATGACCGAGCAGAGCTGCAAGCCCTGCAAGGGCCGAGCCCTCCATCTCGAAATTGGTGATGCGGCGACCCTCATACTCGAACGACATGATTTTCTCGTTTTGGCTAGGGTCAGCAAGGGGGATACGAAGGACGCGTCCTTGTGGCCCATAGAAGCCACCGCAGGCAATTGTAACGCCATGAACCATAGTATCTCCGCCAATACGCGAGGTGAGCTCAGTGCTGTTGTCGATGACATAGGGGGCACCCTTCTGAGGGCTCCAATCCATGTGGCGTTTGAAAGCTTCCTCGAAGGCGAGGTCGCAGACGCAATCACGTCCGGCATAATAGTTAAGCAGGCCATCAAAGCCGATGGACTTATCGGAACAGATGAATGTGCCTACGGGCGTAAAAGGCTGCAAGCCACCGCAGGTACCGATGCGAACCACCTCTAGCGACGTCAGCGAGGCCTTCTCCGTGCGGGTTTCGAAGTCGATGTTCACTAGAGCATCAAGTTCGTTCATGACGATATCGATATTGTCGCAGCCAATACCTGTCGAGAGAACGGAGATGTGCTTGCCGCCATAAGTGCCCGTCACGGTACGGAACTCACGGCTCTGGATTTCGCATTCGCGACTGTCAAAGTGCGAGGCAACAAGGTCGACACGACCTGGGTCGCCGACAAGGATAATCTTATGAGCTATCTGCTCAGGACGGACATGCAGGTGGAAAGCCGATCCGTCTTCGTTGATAATCAATTCTGATGGTGCAAAATGCTTCATAGCTTTCTTGGGTATAAGTTTTATTTCGAAAGGAATGTCTTCTCGGTATTGCGGGCACGTTTTTCCAGCGTGGCGACCTTCTCAACAAGGGTGTCGTAGTCGGTCTCCAGGATGGTGAGCTCGGCAGCAAGGTCTTCGCGCTTGCGAGCTGAGGCGATGGCATAGGCATCGCGCTTGCTTTCGAGTTTGGCCTCTAACGCGGCAAGTTCTTCCTTGGCTTTCAGGTAGCTCTCATAGAGTTTACGCGCATCGGCACTATGGAAGTCCGAGAGGTGATGGTAGTCCTTCAAATCGTCAAGAACGAAGATGAAGTCGACATTGGGCAACGACTTGCCTGACAGCAAGTTCTGTTCGCCCAGCATAAGTCGGAAAAGGCTTTGTTTAGCCTTGCGGACGGCTTCTTCATCGGTTTGTGTCTCAGCAATAGAGACGATGTTCGATGCCCGCCAGATGGTGGATGCTCCGTCAGTTTCTGCATCGTAATAATCCCTCTTTCCTTCGTTCCAGATGAAGGTATAGACGCAGACGAATCCCTCGGGTTGGCGTCTGTCGGTAGCGAACCATCCAAGGCCGTTCAGCTCGTCAATCACCATCATGTAGTCGTTGTCCGCCGAATTGAAGGGCATGCCGAGGTTTTCAGAACGGAGGAAACGGTCGGCATCGGGGTTGTAGCGGGTGATGAAGAGGTCGTAGCCTCCCATGCTCTCAGGGCCGTTATTGGCAAAATAGAAGGTGGTGCCGTCGGAGAGCATGAAGGGGTAGTTATTGTCGCCCTCGTCGGGGAGGCCGTCGACAATCTGAGGCGCGCTCCACGAGTCGTTCATGCGATAGCTGGTGCTGAGGGCGATACGTCCGCTGTCAGTCGTGCAGGCTTGCCACCTGCGATTGCCCATCTGCGAGAGAAATAGTGTGCCGTCAAGGGCGTTTTCGTCACCAGAATACTCGCTGAGCGTATAGACGGCACCTGCATCGCTACCTGGGTGATAGGCCTGCAGGAAGGAGGATTTCTCCAAAACAAGGCTGTCGATGAACGTGACTTTTTCCACGCGATGCATAAATTTCTGCCTCAGACGGATGTCCTGCAGGAATTGTGCCTGTTGAACGTAGAGCGTGTCGTTAGGGTCGGCGGCGCTCAGGAACGTCTCTAGGTTTTCGGCGGCATCAGCATAGTTTCCTTTAAGATAATAGTAGCGTGCCAGATAACGATAGGCATTCTGCACCTTTTTGCTGGCAGCAAATTCGAGGTAGGGGAGAGCCTCGTCGATTTCTCCTGTCTCGATGCAACACGCGCCGTACCAATAGTTGATGCGCGAGTCACGCGGAGCCGTCTTCAGGCAACGTTTCAGTTGTGGCAGGGCTTCGGCATATTTTCCGTCGAAGAAATTCTGCCGCGCCAGCTGCTCCAGCGTCTGCGCATCGACATTCCCGCAAAAGAACAGTAGCGCTGTAAGGACGGATAAAGCCAGTTTTATTCGGTTAGATATCATCGTCATTTTTTCATTTATTCTATTGAATTGGCAAAGTTAATATAAAAAAACGAATAAGCGCGACAAAAGACGATTTTTTTCTCTTTGAATTCCTTTGCAAAGATACAACTTTTTTTTAACCTAGTTCCCACTTAAATCGAGAGGGCTCCGTGAGGCCGATTTTATGCCCTCCTCCCAGCGCAGGCAATTAATTTCCCAACGCAGGCTTCTGAGCGCTCAGAGCAGGCAAATAATTTCTCAACGCAGGCAACTATTCGTACCTTGATTTGAGTAAGGGAGATGATGACCTTTTTTATACTTCCACTCTTAAAAAATAAAAACCCAAATTATTGCTGCAACCGCTCAAATGTATTAAATTTGCAGCCGTTTTTTGCCGAGCGGAATGCCGGCAATCATTCAACGAAGGCTTAAAGTAGAAGTTTAAGAAACGTGTAATAATAGATTGTATGATTGGATTTTGGACTGTTGTATTATTGGTTTTATCCAACATCTTCATGACGTTGGCGTGGTATGGTAACCTGAAGCTTCAGGAGATGAATATTATCACCAATTGGCCGTTGATTCTCATTATTTTAGCCTCATGGGGAGTAGCGTTGGTGGAGTATTTCTTCATGATTCCTGCCAACCGCATGGGGTCGAACATCAACGGAGGTCCCTTCACGCTCTTTCAGTTGAAGGTCATTCAGGAGGTTATCTCGCTGACGGTCTTTACGATAATGATTACCTTCATGTTCAAGGGCGAGCATTTGCAATGGAACCACATCGTGTCGTTCATCTGCATGATTGCTGCCGTCTATTTCATGTTTCGGAAGTAAGTCTCCACCTGCCGTCCAAGCAGGAAACGGTCGATATATGCCTGAACCTCGGGCCATTGGCTCTCAGGCAATTGGCAATGTCCGTGACCTCCTTGGATACTCCATCCCATACGGTCGGCGATGTCAAAGCGCTCCCACACCTTACAAGCAGCCTTTGCCGACACCAGCATCGATTCGTCTGCCAGCCACTCATAGTCGGGATTACCCAGTAGCAACAAAGCTCGCGGGCAAATCATGGCGCAAAGTTCATGTTGGTCGTAGGGAAGTCGGTAAACGCTATCCCCGTGAAAATATTCCTTCTGGCTCTCTAGAAACCAATGGTAGTCGGTTTTGTCCAGGTCTTCCACATTCTTCGTTGATTCGTGCGAAGCTCGCCAGGCAGCAGCTCCACCACCTCCTGGCTCTTGGGCAATGGTCAACGCGACTCGCTCGTCGAAAGCGCCACAATAAAGTGCCATCTTTCCGGCGTAAGAACAACCTGTTACGCCGATATGACGGGTGTCAATCTTTGTCACTTCCGCTCCCAGCTGCTGCAATCCGTCGATAAGACGACTCAATCCCCATGCCCATTCGCTGTAGGCGCCGTTGTCCTTCAGGTGAGGGTAGAGGCGGTCGAAGTCATGTTCCCCACGCTCATGATGCTTACCCCATTGTCCATAGTCGTTCACCTGTTTCTCGTGAAAGACCATCGTGGCGATAGGGCGGCCTTCAAACAGCTGACGAGGTAGGGCAATACCGCTTGTGCCAATCATTAACGCAAAGGGAGCCTCGCCTGTCTTGGGATAGACAATTTCCGAGCGCAACGTTAACGTCTGACCATTCGCCGTCACATCGACAATCAGCGTATCGCCAACCATGCGGGCCTTTACCTGTTCTGACGTCACAACAGGCTTTGTGCCAATTCCATAGTGCTGTATTTGAGCAGCAATTACGTTTCGTCTTCGCTCCCAATCGCCGAAGTCATTCACTCCTTCCAGAGGGTCGGGCAGTTCGCGGATTATGGGTAACTCATTAGGAGAGGGGAGCAGGGGTTTTTCAAAGTGACTACCCGTGTTTTCCTGTTCATAGACAAGAGGAAGCTGCGCAGTTGCTAGGGCAGCCATAAAGAAAAGGATTGTTGATAATAAAAACTTTTTCATCATGTGATTTCTTGCAATTATTTATGGCTACAAAGATAAGGTGAGCCGAGCGAAAAAGCAAATTATTTTTAATTTTTCCCGATGGAAAGGGGATTTTTGGCTTATTTAAGAAATAAAAAACTTGTTATATGAAAAAAAATACCTAACTTTGCGCGCATTTATAGAAATGGAGGCTTAAATGGGTATTTTTTCTATCTTCTCGAAATCCAAAAAGAATACAAACCTGAGCAGCGAGGAAGCTGCTCAATTGGCTGAATCAAAGGCCGTCTATGATAAAGGGCTTGCCCGTTCAAAGGAAAGCGTACTGGGTAAGCTTGCCCGTGCCGTTGCTGGAAAATCGAAAGTGGACGACGAGGTGCTCGACAATCTGGAAGAGGCCCTGATCACCAGCGATGTGGGCATTGAGACGACGCTGAAAATCATCAAACGCATTGAGGCACGCGTAGCTCGCGACAAATATCTGAACACCAACGAACTCAACCAAATACTGAAAGAAGAAATTGCAGCCCTACTCACGGAAAACAAATCCGGCGAGGCCGATGAGTTTGTCATCGATACGGGCAAGCGGCCCTACGTCATCATGGTTGTGGGCGTGAATGGAGTGGGTAAGACTACCACTATCGGCAAACTGGCCAACAAATTCAAGTCTGCAGGATTGAAAGTCTATCTTGGAGCCGCCGATACATTCCGTGCGGCTGCTGTAGAGCAGCTTGTGGAATGGGGCAGAAGGGCTGATGTTCCTGTCATCAAGCAGAACATGGGCGCCGATCCTGCGTCTGTAGCGTTTGATACGGTGAAATCGGCTGTTGCTAACGATGCCGATGTTGTCATCATCGATACCGCAGGGCGTCTGCACAACAAGATTGGCTTGATGAACGAGCTCACAAAAATTAAGAACGTCATGAAGAAGGTTGTTGACCATGCACCAGACGAGGTGCTGCTGGTACTTGACGGCAGCACAGGGCAGAACGCCTTCGAGCAAGCCAAGCAATTTACCAAGGCAACTGAAGTTACAGCTCTGGCCATTACCAAATTGGATGGCACAGCAAAGGGCGGCGTTGTCATTGGTGTGAGCGATCAGTTCCAGATTCCTGTCAAGTACGTCGGTTTAGGCGAGGGCATCAACGACTTGCAGTTGTTCGATAAGGAAGAGTTCGTGGATTCTCTGTTCAAAGACTAAAGCAAAAACTATGATTAAGAACCGCATAGACGTCATCACGCTAGGATGCTCGAAGAATCTGGTGGATTCGGAGAAGCTGATGAAGCAGTTGGAGGCGTTGGGATATGCGGTAGTACATAATCCGGATAAAGTCAGGGGCGAGATTGTCGTCATCAACACCTGTGGGTTCATCGGCGATGCAAAGGAGGAATCCGTTAACATGATTCTTGAGGTGTGCGAGCAGAAGGCTCTACGCCACGTTAGGAAAGTCTATGTTATGGGTTGCCTTTCAGAGCGTTTCTTTAAGGAATTGAACGAAGAGATTCCTGAGGTCGACCGCTATTTTGGTAAATTTAACTGGACAGAATTGGTGGAAGAACTCCGTAAGGACAACAATTCAAATGGTCAACAAGTGGGAATAGAGCGGGTGCTGACGACACCTTCACACTATGCCTATGTAAAGATTGGCGAAGGCTGCAACCGCCTGTGTGCCTATTGTGCCATTCCACTTATCACGGGTCGCCATGTTTCACGTCCAATGGAAGAGATTCTCAATGAAGTGCGCTGGCTGGTAGGGCAGGGAGTGAAAGAAATACAACTCATTGCCCAAGACCTGACTTACTACGGACGAGACCTCTATCACAAGCCGGGCATTGCCGAACTGACGGAGCGGATTGCTGATATTCCTGGCGTGGAGTGGCTCAGATTACATTATGCCTATCCCACAGATTTCCCCTTCGATCTGCTGAAGGAGATTCGCGAACGCCCTAACGTGTGCAATTATCTCGATATTGCTTTACAGCATATCAGCAATCCCGTGCTGACTCGTATGCGTCGGCACATCACCGCTGAGGAAACGTATGATTTGCTGGCTACTATCCGACGTGAAGTGCCTGGCATCTTTCTCCGTACAACGCTTATGGTAGGATTTCCTGGCGAGACAGAGGAGGATTTTGAACAGCTGAAGGAGTTTGTGCGGAAAACCCGTTTTGAGCGTATGGGCGCGTTTGCCTATAGCGAGGAGGAGGGGACTTATGCCGCTGAGCATTATACAGATGATGTCCCCGATGACATTAAGCAGAATCGTTTGGATGAGCTGATGGCAATCCAGCAGGAGATAGCCGAGGAAATCAGCCTCTCGATGGTTGGCAGGAAGGAGCGCATCATTGTGGATCGTGAAGAAGGAGATTACTACATCGGACGTACACAGTATGACTCACCTGAAGTGGATCCTGAAGTGTTGATACGGAAAGAAGATAAGATGTTGAAAACGGGACAATTCTACGACGTTGTAATTACCGACGCCGATGAATTCGACCTCTATGCAAAGACTATCTGACATGAATAATAAAGAGTTTTTAGCAGAATTGGCAAAACGGACGAACCGTACGGTGTCCGATACAACAAAAACCATTTACGACTTTGAGGCTTTATTAAAGAGCCATCTCGAAGAAAACGATTCTATTGCCGCCACAGGATTCGGCACTTTTGAGGTGAAGAAGAAGATGGAGCGCGTATCCGTCAATCCTACAACGGGCAAACGCTATCTCATTCCACCGAAACTGACGCTGGCTTTCAAACAGAGCGTTTCGCTAAAGGAGCGCTTCAATGAAGCAGGAGTAGTAGTTCCTGATGAAAATGAGGAAGAAAACGTCGACCAATAAGAGGCAGAGGCTATGGAAAAGAAGATTTCAGTATTGAACCTAACGGAAGAGCTGGCTCAGGCGAGTAGCATTTCTACAGCCGTTGCCGACACGTTTATCCGCACGTTCTTCGATGTTATCTCCGAAGGCCTTGCCCAAGATGGCATCGTCAAGATAAAAGGGTGGGGAACTTTTAAACTTTCAGCCGTCAAGGATAGGGAGAGCGTGGATGTAACTACAGGCGAGAGAATCGTTATTCGCGGCTATCGCAAAGTGTCATTCCTTCCTGATGCGGCGTTGAAGGAGTACATCAACAAACCCTTTGCCCAGTTCGAGACAACAGAGTTGAACGATGATTTCCCGTTGGACGAC
This sequence comes from Bacteroidales bacterium UBA1189, assembly GCA_002309805.1. Taxonomy (GTDB): domain Bacteria; phylum Bacteroidota; class Bacteroidia; order Bacteroidales; family Bacteroidaceae; genus UBA1189. Next base: position 20,746 of record DBYJ01000026.1, read on the forward strand.
GAATCCGTTGAAGGTATGGAGGAACCGAAAGAAGAAGCCTTTGACACTCAAGAATCCACGCACGAAGCAATAGCAGAATTCCCTGAAATAACCTCATCTGCTGACGTTGTAGAATCTTCGGAGTCCATCGAGGAAAAGGCAAAAGAAGTTGTAAAAGAGGAAATCATTAAGGAAGAAACGACTGTAGCTGAGGAAACCGTAACCGCAAAAGAAGAGTCTGTTTCAGAAGAGGCTTTAGCAGAAAAATATGAGACGCCAGTAACACCTGCCGCTTTTGTGGAACCGAAAAACATAGAAAAACAGAAGCAACCAGAAACGCAAGGAAAGAAATCCCGTAAATCGTGGAAATACTGGTTGCCCATCATTCTGCTGATTCTGCTCTCGCTTTGTCTTTATCTTTATATTGCACTTGGAAACGGTTTCACTAAGCCTAAGAACTCCCTTTTTAAGAATGGAAAAAAAGAAGATATAAAGGTTGCTTCCATTGATTTTAAGGACACTCCAAACCCCTCTGTTGTTGTTTCCTTCCTAGAAGAAAAGAAAAAGCCACAAGCTCAAGAGGTAGAAGTAACAGATACTGCGCCTCAAGAAAATGAAGAAAGGGTTGAACTTCAAGAAGAAAAGGAAGACATTACGCATCAAAAGGAAATTAAGCCAGCTGTCACTCAAGAATCAATAGTTGAAGCAAAGTCTGTTGAATCCGTAAAAGAGGCAACAAAAGCCGAAACTGAAAAAGCTGTTGTGCAGGAAACAAAACCAGCGTCCCAAAAGGAAGATAAGACGGTGTCCAAACAGGAGGAAATACAGTTGCCTGCTCAAAACCTTAAAGATACTACAGACAAGAGCCTCAAAGACATCACGATGGCGGATACAACGGCTTTTACCATTCAGGGCACACTCGCAACGCATACCTTACAGGAAGGCGAAACCATCGTCCGATTGGCACAGAAATACTATGGTGACAAACGTCTTTGGCCCTATATCGTCATACACAATGGCATGCAGAATCCCAATAGCGTTGTCGTTGGAAAAGCCATCAGCATCCCCAAACTGAAAGCAAATTAAGGAATAAATCCATGAACTAAATAAAAGAAAAATGACCACTACAATTGACATTCGTGAACTAAACGAAAGAATTGAGAAACAAAGTGCATTCGTGACCAATCTGGTGACAGGAATGGATCAGGTGATTGTGGGGCAGAAACATCTTGTTGAGTCCCTCCTTATCGGGCTTTTGTCCGACGGCCATGTGCTGCTTGAAGGTGTTCCTGGTTTGGCAAAAACCCTTGCCATCAAAACGCTGGCTTCGCTTATCGATGCCAAGTACAGCCGCATTCAGTTCACCCCTGACCTGCTGCCTGCCGATGTCACGGGTACTATGATTTACAGCCAGAAGGATGAAACGTTCATCCCCAATAAAGGCCCCGTTTTCGCTAACTTCGTGCTGGCCGATGAAATCAACCGTGCTCCCGCCAAAGTGCAGAGCGCCCTGCTCGAAGCCATGCAGGAGCGTCAGGTCACCATCGGCAAAGAGACTTACAAATTACCCGAGCCTTTCCTTGTGATGGCTACGCAGAACCCCATCGAGCAGGAGGGCACCTATCCGCTGCCTGAGGCACAGGTGGATCGTTTCATGATGAAGGTTGTCATCGACTATCCGAAGCTCGATGAAGAGAAGAAAATCATCCGCCAAAATATCAGCGGCGAGACAATGGACGTCAAGTCTATCATGAAGGCTGAGGAAATCCTTACAGCACGTAAAATCGTCCGTGAGGTCTATATTGATGAGAAGATTGAGCAATATATTGCTGACATCGTTTTTGCCACCCGTTATCCGGACAAGTACGAACTGAAGGAGCTCAAGAACATGATTTCTTTCGGAGGTTCGCCACGTGCTTCCATCAATCTGGCTCTGGCTGCCCGTGCATACGCTTTCATCAAGCGGCGTGGGTATGTCGTGCCTGAGGATGTTCGTGCTGTGGCTCACGACGTTCTGCGTCACCGTATCGGATTGACCTACGAAGCCGAGGCCAGCAACATCACTTCGGAGGAAATTGTCAGCAAGATTCTCAACAAGGTAGAAGTGCCCTGATGACATGGATGCAAACGAACTGATAGAAAAAGTACGCAAAATAGAGATAAAGGCTCGCGGTTTGTCCAACAATCTGTTTGCCGGACAATACCACACCGCTTTTAAAGGACGCGGTATGGCCTTCTCTGAGGTGCGTGAATATCAGTACGGCGACGATGTCCGCGACATTGACTGGAACGTCACGGCCCGCTTCAATCACCCTTATGTGAAAGTCTACGAGGAAGAACGCGAGTTGACTGTAATGCTGCTCGTCGATATGTCGCAGAGTCTTGATTTCGGTACAGCCGTTCAGTTCAAGAAGGATATGGTGGCGGAGATAGCGGCCACGTTGGCTTTCTCTGCCATCCAGAATAACGATAAAATCGGTGTCATCTTCTTTTCGGATAAAGTGGAGCGTTTCATCCCCCCCCAGAAGGGTCGTAAGCATATCCTTTTTATTATTCGCGAACTGCTTGACTTCCATCCTGAAAGTAACCTGACGGACATCAGCGTGCCCCTCCAATACCTGACGAATGCCATAAAGAAACGCTGCACGTGCTTCCTGATGAGTGATTTCATCGACAACCACGATCTAAAGGATGCGCTAACGATTGCCAACCGTAAACACGATGTAGTCGCCATTCAGGTGTACGACCGCAGGGTGGAAGAACTACCGAACGTGGGACTAATGAAGGTACGCGACGCAGAAACGGGTGCTACACAGTACATCGACACCGGCTCGGCACGTGTGCGTAATTTGCATCATTCCTGGTGGATGGAACGTCAGCAGAAACTCAATGAGACGCTCCTGAAATGCAATGTGGACAGTATTTCCGTTCGTACTGATGAAGACTATGTAAAAGCCCTCATGGCTCTATTTGCTAAGAGAGGCGTATAGCGAATTATGATGAGAGATGTATTATGAAATTCTTGTTTCACAATAATAAACGACTGATTTTTGATTTGTTCCTTCTAAGTTGCGCAGGTATGATTCCGACTTGGGGACAGTCAAACATCAAGGTGGAAGCCACTATCGACAGCTTAAATCTGCTGATAGGTGAACAGACAGCCATCCATCTGAATGTCACCTGCGACAGGAATCAAGTGGTTACGATGCCTGAGATTAGCGATACTCTTTCGTTTATGCTAGAGGAGGCGCTGATGCCACAAATCCGTGACTCCCTTTCGGCAGATATCGAAGTGTTGGAGAAGTCTGTTGTAGATACCACGTTGTTGAACGACGGAAAGCGCATGACGTTGCATCAAGACATCATCATCACATCGTTCAATCCAGGCCTTTATCATATCAACAGTTTCGAGGTGATGTCCGACAGTAACGTCTATTGCTCGAATACGCTTGCTCTGAAGGTGTGGATGTTTGAAGAAGTTATGCCTGAGAATAACACTATCGACGACAAATACCTCTACACTTTCTGTGGCATAAAGGGCATCCGAAAGGCACCTCTGCTATTCAGCGAAGTGAAACCCTTGCTGTTGTTGCTAATTGGCGTTGTTGTGCTGGTGCTATTGTTCCTCTATCTGCTTCGCCACTACATTAAGAATCAACCCATCTTACGACGTGTGACATTGGAGCCAAAGATTCCTGCACACATTCGAGCCGGACAATCGCTGGAGGAAATCCACGAGAACAAGGGTTGGATGAAGGAAGATGCAAAGGAATATTATACAGAGCTTACTGATGCCCTGCGTATCTATATTCAAAACCGGTTTGGCATTAATGCTACGGAAATGACATCGAGCGAAGTAATGGAAAAACTTCAAGCAATTGTCACTCCAGAGCAATACGATGAGTTACAAAACCTTTTGACTACATCTGATTTCGCTAAGTTTGCGAAATTCAAACCCTACGAAAACGAAAAGATGCACCATTATGGTGTGGTCACGGACTTTGTTGATAAGACGAAACCCGAAGAGGTTGAAGGACAGGAGCAAGTCATCGAATACATAGAGGTTGTTAAAGGCATGTCAATTACGCAGAAACGCTGGCTCTTTGCAGGCCTCATTTTGGTGGGCATTTCAGGCGTACTATTACTTGCCTGGATTCTAACAAATTTCGTCTTTTTATTCATTTAAGAGGAGGAAAGAGCTATGACATTTGCAAATCCAGGATACTTCCTTCTGTTGCTTCCCGTTGCTGCTTATATCGTTTGGTATCTGCTGCGCAACGACCAAAGTGAGCCATCCATGCAGGTTTCCACCACCTCCATGTATGCGCAATTGCCCAAGAGCCCTCTGACGTGGCTTCGTCACGTTCCTTTCTTGTTGAGGGTTGCTGGATTAGTTTTGTTGATTATTGTCCTTGCACGTCCGCAATCCACCCATAGCTGGCAGCGAAGTGAAGTGGAGGGTATTGATATTATGATGGCTGTTGATATTTCCACCAGTATGTTGGCTGAGGATCTTAAGCCCAACCGTCTGGAGGCTGCCAAACAGGTTGCTGCAGATTTCATCAACGGACGTCCGAACGACAACATTGGTCTTACCATCTTTGCAGGACAAAGTTTCACACAATCTCCCCTGACAACCGACCATACCGTGTTGTTGAATATCTTCAACAGCGTATCGTGCAAGATGGTGCAGGAGGGTATTATCATGGATGGAACGGCAATCGGCGATGGCATCGCAAACGCCGTTACCCGTCTGAAGGACAGCAAGGCAAAATCGAAAGTTATCATTCTGCTCACTGATGGTTCGAATAACCGAGGCGAGATTTCTCCGCTGACAGCTGCTGAGATTGCTAAGACCTTCGGCATCCGTGTCTATACCATCGGTGTGGGTACAAATGGAACGGCTCCTTACCCCATTACTTACGGCGGCACTACCATGTACCAGAACATTCCTGTGGAAATTGACGAGAACACATTGCAGCAGATTGCTCAGACGGCCGACGGACAATATTACCGTGCCACCAGCAACAGCAAGTTAAAAGAGGTGTATGAGGAAATTGACAAATTGGAAAAGACGAAATTGAACGTGAAAGACTTCAGCCGAAAAAATGAGGAGTTCATGCCCTTCGCCCTTGCTGCTGTGCTATGTATCCTGCTGGAACTGCTCCTGCGTCTCACCCTTCTTCGTCGTATTCCATGATAATGTTGATTACTAAATGAGAAATGAGTCATGTTTAGATTTGAACAACCCACATACCTCTTCCTGCTGATAGCCCTTCCTGTAATGGTTATCCTTTTCATCGCATCAAACGTACGGCGGAAGCGTAACCTTAGGACGTATGGCGATCCGCAGTTGTTGAAGGAGATGATGCCAGATGCCTCCCCGGCTCGCTATAATTTGAAGTTCTGGCTAACGTTTGCTGCGCTATTCTTCCTTATTCTGGTTGCAGCACGTCCCCAATTCGGTACGAAGATGGAAACTATAAAGCGGCAGGGAATAGAAACGGTGATAGCCCTTGATATCTCCAACTCCATGCTGGCACAGGATGTAGCCCCCAGCCGATTGGAGAAGTCGAAGAAAATCATTGCCAAGTTGGTTGACGAGATGCAAGATGACAAGATTGGACTTATCGTCTTTGCAGGGGAGGCTTTCATTCAGCTGCCTATTACTAGCGACTTCATCTCTGCCAAGATGTTTCTGGAAACCATACAACCGGACCTTATTTCTACGCAGGGTACTGACATACGTTCTGCCATCAATTTGGCCACCCGCAGCTTTACGCCGAGAGAGGATGTTGGACGCGCCATCATCATCATCACCGATGGAGAAAACCACGAGGGTGGGGCTGAGGAGGCTGCAAAGGCTGCTGCTGAAAAGGGGATGTTGGTTTATGTGCTAGGCGTTGGTTCACCCGAAGGTTCACCTATCCCTGGCACAAAAGCCAATGACTACCGTAAGGACAAGGAAGGCAATGTCATCGTAACTCGCTTGAATGAGCAGATGTGTCAGGAAATAGCCAAAGCAGGTGGAGGTGCCTATATTCGTGTAGACAATACCAATGCTGCACAAAAGCTCCTGCAGAAGGAGATTGACAAGTTGGCAAAGGCTGATTTGGAAACCACCGTTTATTCCGACTATAATGAACAGTTTCAAGTTTTGGCATGGATAGCCTTTATCCTCCTTGCGCTGGAGATGCTCATTCTGCTGAGGAAGAATCCTTTGTTTAAGAACATTAAACTATTCCGCGATGAAAAAGCATAGCATTATCACTCATACTCCGCTTCATGTTTTAGCATGCTTCTGCTTATTGCTCGCTTTTGCCGTGCAGCCTGCAATGGCTCAACGTCGTACCGACCGAAGTTATGTGCGTAGCGGCAACCGTGCTTACAGCGACAGCCTTTGGCACAAAGCTGAAATCAAATTCCGCAAGGCTGCCGACATGAATCCAGGTAACATCGATGCGAAATACAACTTGGCCAATACCCTCTACAGCCATTTGGTTACTGACAGCGTCCCCTCAGAACAATTCAGCGAAATCTGTCAGGAAATCATTGAGCTCTATACCGCTGCTGGAGCTAACGAAACTGACCCTATGACGAAAGCAGCCATTAGTCATAACATTGGCAACACACTCTATTTGCGCGGATTATTTGAGATGAATGCTCGCAAGGAGGGAGTCAAGCAAACTTATGCTGCCTGTATCGATGCTTATAAAGATGCTTTGCGTGCCAATCCCGCTGACCATGAGACGCGCTACAATCTGGCAAAGGCAAAGGCTATCTACAATGCTGTTCCTCCTGGACAAAATCAGAATCAGCAAGACCAGCAGCAACAAGAGCAACAGAGCAGCGAGAATCAACAACAACAGCAGCAGGAACAGCAGGAGCAGCAACAGCAGCAGCAAGAGCAGGAGCGCGACATCTCCAAAGAGAATGCCGAGCAGATATTGCAGGCTCTGATGCAGGATGAAAAAGACTTGCAGGAAAAGGCTCAGAAGATTGAGAATCAGAAGAACCGAAAACTGGAGAAAGATTGGTAGAATAAGAAGTGAGAGAAATTGGAATGAGGAATTAGAATCAAGGAATTTGAATATATAGACATGAAGAATAAGAACCTGTTGTTCATCGCCCTTTTCCTGCTGACGGCAGGAGGGGCTTATGCCGACGACGTGAGCTTCACCGTCCAGGCACCCAATGCGGTGGTACAGGGCAATCAATTTCAGTTAGCCTACACCATCAACACTCAGAAGGTAAAGGATTTCCGCATTGGCAACATTGCTGACTTCGATGTGCTGATGGGGCCAAGCCGTTCCTCGCAGTTCTCTATGGTCAATGGTAAGACGAGCTCTTCCATTACCTACACTTATGTGCTGCGAGGCCGGAAAGAGGGTACCTATTCCATCCCTCCAGCTTCCATTGAGGTGGGAGGAAAGACGTACGAGTCGAAGAGCGTCACCATCAAAGTGCTTCCCCCTGATAACACCTCAGCAGGGCAGGGGAGCAGCGGTTCCTCTTCCTCCGGCTCCTCCAATTCCGGGCGTACGCAGGGCGGTGCTTCCACCTCTTCTTCCAGCAATGGGCAAATCAGCGACAGCGACATCTTCCTCATTGCTTCGGCAAACAAGACGAAAGTCTATGAGCAGGAGGCTATCTTGCTTACCTATAAAGTGTACACCACCGTTGACCTCCGTGAGCTTGACGGCAAGATGCCGGATCTCAAGGGATTTCACATGCAGGAAGTGGATTTACCCGCTAACAAGCAGTTTACGCTTGAGCATTACCGTGGACGCAACTACAAGACGCTTGTCTGGCGGCAGTTTGTGCTCTTTCCTCAGCAATCGGGCACGCTGGAGATTCCCTCTGTCACCTATGAGGGTACCATCTACCAACAAGTGCGTAATGCCGATCCCTTTGATATCTTCTTCAACGGGGGCAGCAGCTATACGAAAGTCCAGAAGTCGCTTCGCACACCGAAGGTGACCATTGAGGTTAGTCCGCTGCCAGCTGGACGTCCAGCGTCGTACTATGGTGGAGTGGGCGAATTCAGCATTTCGTCTGATATCAGCACCCAGGAGCTGAAGGAGAACGAGGCTGTCACCGTTCGTCTTGTCATCTCCGGCACGGGCAACATGAAGCTGCTGAAGACTCCCGAGCTGAATTTCCCTGCTGATTTTGAGGTGTATGACCCGAAGGTGGAGAACAACTTCAAGCTGAAGACGGGAGGATTGTCAGGCAACAAGGTGATTGAGTATCTGGCTATTCCGCGTCATGCCGGAGAGTATGAGATTCCCGGCTTTGAGTTCTCGTACTTCGACACGAAAGCTAAGGCCTACAAGACGCTCACCACCACGCCCTATGCGTTGAAGGTCAATCGCGGCAGCGGTTCGACAACGGCTGTCACCTCGGGCTATGTGAACAAGGAGGACCTCCGTCTGCTGGGCGAGGACATCCGCTACATCAAGCTGAAGGAGGCTCCGCTTCAGAAGTCAGGGGAATACTTCTTCGGTTCCACACGCTACTGGCTCTGCTATCTTGTTCCTGCGCTGCTGTTGCTGGCAGCCATCCTTGTCTGGCGGAAGAAGGCGGTGGAGAATGCTAACATTGCCAAGGTGAAGACGAAGAAAGCCAACAAGGTAGCTTCGAAACGACTGAATGCTGCCAAGAAGCTGATGGCCAGCGGCAACGAGGCTGCGTTCTACGACGAGGTGCTGAAGGCCCTGTGGGGCTACACTAGCGACAAGCTGGGCATCCCCGTTGCCAGCCTTTCGAAAGACAACATCGCGTCGGAGCTTGCTGACCGGGATGTCCCTGAGACGACTGTCAACGAATTCACCACACTGCTGAGCGACTGCGAGTTTGCTCGCTATGCACCTGCCATCTCCGGCATCAAGGTGCAGGATATCTACGACCGCACCGTCAACTTGATGGACAAGCTGGAGAACAGCATTAGAATTAAGAATTAGGAATTAGAAATTAATAACTGAGAATTATGAGAAGCAAGACATTCTATTCTTCATTTTTCATATTTCATTTTTCATTATTCTTTTTCGCATTCACTACGTTTGCTCAGGAGGGTGACACGCTGACGTCGCAATCGTTCAGTTTTGCGGCTGACAGCACCCAGACGGAGCTCACCAAAGCTCTGGGCGACAGTGCCTATTCGGCTGGCGACTACGCCACAGCTGTGGATGTCTACGAACGTCTGCTGACTGATGGCGAGTCGGCCACGCTCTACTATAACCTCGGCAATGCTTATTATAAGGAGGAGGACATGGCACGTGCCATCCTCAACTACGAGCGCGCCCTGCGCCTTGCCCCTGCCGACAAGGACATCCGCTTCAACCTTGAGCTGGCACGGAGCAAGACCATCGACCGCACCTCTGAGCGGGTGGAAATCTTCTTCGTGCGCTGGTTCCGCAACTTTGCCAGCCTGCTGTCCCTCGACGGCTGGGCCAGGGTGGGCATTGTGCTGTTTGTGGTGTTCTTGGCGATGGTAGCTATGTGTGTGTTCGGCAAGAAGCGCAGTCTGCGCAAGACGTCGCTGGTGCTTGCGTTGGTGCTGCTGGTGCTGACGCTGTGTGCCAACGCCATCGGCCACAGCCAGAAGCGGCGTCTCACCGTCAGGACAGAGGCCATCGTCATGCAGCCTAGCGTGGTGGTACGCAGCACGCCCAGTGCCAGCGGCACCGAGCTGTTCGTCATCCACGAAGGGCGCAAGGTGACTATTACAGACGGCTCCATGCAGGCATGGAAGGAGATTGCCCTCGAGGACGGCAACGTTGGCTGGATTGAAACCAAAGCTTTGGAAATTATATAAATTAACTACCTTAAACATATAGTGAGAGATGTTTAGCGACCTGACAGCCTTTGACCAGCGCCTGATGCTTGCCCTCAACGGGAGCGACTCGCTCTACATGGACGGCGTTATGCGGTTATTCACGGGGACGTGGATCTGGATGCCGCTTGCCTTTGTGGCCCTGATTGTATTGCTGAAGAACAATTCGCTGCGTCAGTTCCTGCTGCTGGCGCTGATGATTGCCGCAACGGTGTATGTGTGCGACCGCGTGACGTCGGGCTTCATCAAGCCGTGGGTGGGCCGTCTACGCCCCTGTCAGGACCCTGCGCTGTTAGACCAGATTGACATCGTGGGTGGTGCCCGCTCGGGACAATTCGGCTTCGTGTCGTCGCATGCTGCCAACAGCTTCGGCATCTTTATGTTCCTGGCGCTGCTCATCCGCAACAGCGGCTTCACCGTCACCATGCTGGTGTGGGCACTCGTCAACTGCTTTTCGCGCATCTACCTTGGGTTACACTATCCAGGCGACGTGCTGTGCGGGGCTTTGTTCGGTATGCTGGTGGGAGGGCTGATGTATGTGCTCTACCGCCTGCTGAACAACCGCATGCGCCATTCGCCGCAGAAGATTACCGACTTCTACACCTCGTCGGGCTATCTGCGTGACGACATCATCTCCATCCGCGTCACCGTGTACCTGACCTACATCTTCATTGCCCTCTACGCCTACGTCTACATCAACCGCGTGCTCCTGTGAGCACACTATAAACTTGAAGTAAATTTTTAGAAGATATGAGCAAGATAATGACATTCAACGAACTCCGTTCCATCAAGGACTCACTTCCCGAAGGCAGCATGCACCGCATTGCCGACGAGCTCGGTATGACTGTTGAGACTGTCCGCAACTTCTTCGGCGGCCAGAACTTCAGTCTTGGCGAGAGCGTCGGCATCCACCTTGAGCCGGGCCCCGACGGAGGTCTTGTCTGCATCGATGATACGACGGTCCTTGACAAGGCCCTCGCCATCCTCGCCGAGCAGAAGCCCAATTAACATCGGCTGACGGGTAGGGGAGAGCCCGCCGTCTTACGTCATATAGAGATCCGTTTCATCGTGTCTCTATATGTTGGTTTCATCATTGTATTATCTGACATCAGAATACATAATCAAGGAATACCTTTTTTTCATCGCAATGAAAAGAATTAATCATTGCAGTGAAAACAATCTTTCATTGCAGTGAAAAGAATCTTTCATTGCGATGAAAACATTTAACCATTGCGATGAAAACTTTCTATCCCTTGATTCTGTACAGACAACGAGCCTTTTACGAATGACAGAAAAAACCTTTCTTCAGAGGAGAAAATGACTTTAATTTGAATTGGAAGCATTAGAATATCAAAAAGTATACGATTCGCCACATCTTCGGCATTTAAGGGTAATCTGTATCTTGTTTTGACCAGAAGTCCCTGCCAAAACGCCAATAGCAGGGCCAAAAAGAATATCACCAATTATAGCTTTCTTCGTATTAAAGCCACGTTTCGAAACAACCTCCATGATTTCACGTGATTCACAATAAGGACAAATATATTCCGTTACTTCGTCATCTTGGTAGTAAATCCAACTTTCCTTTGTAATTTTTGCTTTTCTTTCCTTTGCTTTGGATCTCGTTACTTCATAATATGAATTATCAGGAGAATAAGATGTTTTTTCAGATGTGCCGCAAGAAATAAACAGAATCATTTGAAAGATAAACACCAGAAAAACAAACAATGGCTTTTTCATATAACTTTCTATTTTGATTTAAGGAATGATGAGTTACGTTCCGAAGAATGCGCTGCAAAAATACGGGTTATTTTCGAGAAGTCAAAAAAAAGATGTTTTTTTCAAAAAACAGAGTGGTATTGAGGTTTTCAAATCCCTCGGATTTATTTGGGTGATAATTGTGTTGAGTGAAATACACGATAATTCGCGTAAAATTGAAAAATCCCGCACAACGATAAGAGAGGGGGAGATTTTCTTAATTCAAATTAAACATAATGCCGATTATGGAAAAATAGGCAGGGAATCTGAAATAAACAAATTAATTTGGTATTTCTCTCGCTTAATCGTATCTTTGCACGCAGTAAATTTAAACGGAAATTTTTTGGGCGTGTCTAATAGTCGTATGAAGCATTATTGGAAATTGATATTCCTTATTATTATGGGATGTGCGCTGGCAACATCGGCAAGCGCCAGCCCAGCAGCGGCTGCTGACGGTGGCCCCGTGGCAACGATGCAGACTAACCGCACGTTCACGCCGCTCGTCCATACGCTGCAGACAATCGTCAACGACGACTGGATGATGCCCGCCGTGCTCGTTATGGGCAGCGACGACTACGTGACGCTGTCGTTCGACTACTTCTCACACGAATATCACCGCCTCTGCTGCCACCTCACACATTGCGACGCCGATGGACGCCCCTCGGAACTCAACGAATCGGAATTCATGGACGGCTTCAACGACCGACCTATTGACTATTACCTTAATTCACTGAATACAACGTTCCTATACGCCCACTATGCCGTTGATTTCCCCAACGACAACGTGGAGCTGAAGGTGTCGGGCAACTACCGCGTGCTGGTGTACGACGACGACCAAAAAGCCTCACCTGAGGCTTTCGCCTACAAGGGCCATCCTGTGTTGGCCGAGGCATGGTTCAAAGTGGTGGACCCACTCGTAAACGTCAGAGCTGAAGTGAGTTCCAACACCGACATCGACACTCACGTAGCCCATCAGCAGGTGACTTTCGCCATCGACCATGCCGACTACACTATCGAGCGTCCCGACCGCGAAGTGAAGGTGCTCGTCTGCCAGAATAACCGCCCCGACGTTGCCGTCACAGGCATTCAGCCCACCTACATCCGCCCCGGACTACTGGAGTACGTCCACAACCGCGACCTCATCTTCCCCGGCAACAACGAGTTTCGACGCTTCGAGGTCATCAATATGCACTACGGCTCGCAGAATGTCGACAAGATTGACTTCTACGAACCTTATTATCATGCTGTTCTGATGTCAGATGCCGAGCGCAGAGCCTACAGCTTCGACGCCGACCATAACGGACGTTTCCTCGTCCGCTACAACCTGGCTGAGGACAACGACACCGAGGCCGACTATTTCTTCGCCCACTTCACCCTCGAAGTCCCCCACCCTCGCACTAATGGCGAAATGTACGTAACGGGCTACTTCTCAGACTACAACCTCACCCCCGACTACCGCATGACCTACAACGCTGCCACCTCGACCTACGAATGTGCCGTGCTGCTGAAAATGGGGGCATACGACTATCAGTACGTCTTCGTAGAAGACAACAAATCAGCCGCCAAACCCTTCGACGGCAGCTTTTATGAAACGGAAAACGAATACACAATCTACGTCTGGCACCGCCCCTTCGGCTCACGCTATGACCAGCTGATTGCCGTGGAGCGTATCAGCTTCTCGCAGGAATGAAAACTGACGCACACCCAGCGTGGCACGCAGTTTGCAGTAGGTGGAGAGAAAGGAAAAAGATTTAAAAGGTATTACAACAATTGATGAACAATTCATTTACCACAAAGATAGCGGAAGTCCTCGTCTATAGCGCCGAGGAGGCACGTCGTCTGGGCAGTCCCGCCATTGCCCCCGAGCATCTGCTGCTGGGACTGCTGCGCGACGGACTCAACGAGGCCACCTTCCTTTTGGAAACCATTCACGTCGATCTGCACCGGCTACGCACCATAGTGCTGGAGGGGGCAGCACAGCCGCAGGACACCCCCCTGCCCTCCCCCTCAACCGCTGACACACCTGACGAAATGTCACTCGACCCCACTGCCAGCCAAATCATGAAATTGGCACAGTTGGAGGCACGCTCCGACCGCCAGGAGGTGGCCGACACCCAGCACCTGCTGCTCGCCCTGCTGAAGCAGAAGGACAACCGGGCACGCAGCGCACTCCACTTCATGGGCATCAACTACAACCGTGTCCGTCACGAACTCGACCTCCGTGCCAGCGAAAAGAATAACAGCTTCAACCACAACAACAACGATGACGACGATGACGAGGACGACCTCCTCTTCTCGCCCCGCTCCGACAACGGCGCACGGAAATCCAGCCAGAAAGCACGTGCCACCGAGGTGGAGGGCGACAACGACACCCCCGTGCTGGACAATTTCAGCGTCGACATGACGGCTGCCGCTGCCGAGNNAACTCGACCCCGTCATCGGACGTGACAAAGAGATAGAACGTCTGGCACAAATCCTTAGCCGACGGAAGAAAAACAACCCCATGCTGATCGGTGAGCCTGGTGTGGGCAAATCTGCCATTGTCGAGGGACTGGCCATGCGCATCGTCGAGCGCCGCGTTTCCCGCATGCTCTACGACCGCCGAGTCGTGTCACTTGACATGGGTGCCGTCGTCGCCGGAACTAAATACCGCGGACAATTCGAGGAGCGCATCCGCGCTATTATCAACGAGTTGAAAAACAATCCCGACATCATCCTCTTCATTGACGAAATCCACAACATCGTCGGTGCCGGCAATGCCAGCGGTAGCATGGATGCAGCCAATCTGCTGAAACCCGCTCTGGCTCGCGGCGAAATAAAGTGCATCGGTGCCACCACACTGAACGAATACCGCAACAGCATTGAGAAAGACGGCGCCTTGGAACGCCGTTTCCAGAAGGTACTCGTCGAACAAACCACTGTCGATGAGACAATTCAGATACTCCGCAACATCCACGACCGCTACGAGGAGCACCATAATGTGCGCTACACCGACGAGGCACTGGAAGCCTGCGTCAAACTTTCGGAACGCTACATCACCGACCGCTCATTCCCCGATAAAGCCATTGACGTGATGGACGAAGTGGGCTCACGAGCTCATTTGGGACAAGTAATGGCTTCTCCCGAAATGGAGCAAAAGGAACGTGAACTGGCAGAAATCACGGCAAAGAAAAACGAGGCTGTCAAAACCCAGCACTTTGAGGAAGCCGCCGAACTCCGTGACAAGGAAAAACATCTTCAGGAAGAGCTGGAGGTGATGTCCCTGCAATGGACGGAGCAACACCGCGACGAGGAACGCATCACCATCGACGAGGAACGTGTGGCGGAGGTTGTTTCTATGATGTCAGGAATCCCCGTGCAGCGTATTGCCCAAGCTGAGGGCATCCGGCTGAAGGGAATGAAGGCAGAGCTGAACAAACGTGTTGTCGCCCAACAGCCTGCCATTGAGAAACTTGTCCGTGCCATCCAGCGTAACCGCGTGGGGCTGAAAGACCCCAACCACCCCATCGGCACCTTTATGTTCCTCGGTCCGACGGGTGTCGGCAAGACGCTGTTGGCCAAGGAGCTCGCTGCCTATATGTTCGGCACCGTGGATGCCCTCATTCGCATCGATATGAGCGAGTATATGGAGAAATTCACCGTCAGTCGGCTCATCGGAGCCCCTCCGGGCTATGTGGGCTACGAAGAAGGTGGACAGCTGACGGAGCGTGTTCGTCGTCGCCCCTACTCTATCGTTCTGCTCGATGAAATAGAGAAAGCTCACCCCGACGTCTTCAACATTCTGCTGCAAGTCACCGACGAAGGACGCCTCACCGACAGCTACGGACGTGTTGTCGATTTCCGCAATACCGTCATCATCATGACCAGCAATGTCGGCTCACGACAGCTGAAGGACTTTGGACGCGGCATCGGATTCAGCACCCAAGCTCATGTGAGCGATAAGGAGCTATCGCGCAGCGTCATACAGAAAGCCCTTAATAGAACGTTCTCACCCGAATTCATCAACCGCATCGACGAAATCATCACCTTTGATCCACTCGACAAGGAAGCTATTTCCTGCATCGTCGATATCGAAGTGGACAAACTCGTCAACCGCATTGCTGCCCTGGGAACGAAGGTAGAAGTGGAAGCTTCCGCTCGTCAGTTCCTTGCTACGAAGGGCTACGATCCGCAGTTCGGTGCCCGCCCCCTGAAGCGTGCCGTGCAAAACTATCTGGAGGATGAGCTCTCGGAACTGCTGATTGAGCAGTCACCCTCCCCCACTTCCGTCGTGGTTGTCACCGCCTCGGAAGGTGCAGAGAAACTGAGCTTAACAGTCAATACACCTAATGACCTTAACACCCCGGAAGACGCTAATGACTCAGCAGAAAGTAAAATCTAAAAAACCACATAAACCATGAGAGAGATTAAGACCATTGGAGTGCTAACTTCCGGCGGCGATGCTCCCGGAATGAATGCAGCCATCCGTGCGGTGACACGAGCTGCTATTTCCAACGGATGGAAAGTAAAAGCCATCTACCGAGGCTACGAGGGCCTTATCAATAATGAAATCAAGGACTTCACCACAGAGAGTGTCAGCAACACCATCCAGCGTGGCGGCACCATCCTCAAAACCGCTCGCAGCAAGGATTTCATGACACCCGAGGGACGGAAAAAAGCCCATGCCAACATGCGTTCACACGGCATAGATGCCCTAATCGTCATAGGTGGAAACGGCTCATTGGCAGGGGCTCAGGCTTTTGCCCGTGAGTTTGATGTGCCCTGCATCGGACTGCCCGGGACCATCGACAACGACCTCTACGGCACCGACAGTACCATCGGCTACGACACCGCCCTCAACACCATCATGGACTGCGTGGACAAAATTCGCGACACGGCAACCTCCCACGACCGCATCTTCTTCGTCGAGGTGATGGGACGCGACGCTGGCTTCCTTGCCCAGAACAGCGCCATTGCCGCTGGAGCCGAAGCCGCCATCATCCCCGAGGACGATACGGACATCGACCAACTGGCACAATTCATCGGACGTGGCATTCGTAAGAGCAAGAACAGCAGCATCGTCATCGTCTCCGAAAAGGACGGAGGTGCCATGCACTATGCCGAACGTGTACGCAAGGAATATCCCCAGTACGATGTCCGCGTCACCATTCTCGGGCACTTGCAGCGTGGTGGCACTCCGACGGCACACGACCGTATTCTGGCTTCCAGACTCGGTGTGGCTGCCATCGAAGCACTCAAAGAGGGACAGCGCAACGTGATGATTGGCATCAAGAACGACCAGATTGTCTATGTCCCCATCGAAAGGGCTATCAAAATCAATAAGCCCATCGACCGCGAGCTTATCAACGTTCTGACCGTACTCTCCATCTGATGATTGGGCAGCCACAAGTCTATGAGCGGCTTAAGGAGCTCGGCATCCCCTTCATCTACACTGAGCACCCCGCCACCCCTACTATTGAGGACGGCCGTCCCTATTGGGGCAGTCTTCCAGGTACCCATTGCAAGAACCTCTTCTTCCGCAACCACAAGGGAAACAGACATTATCTGGTTGTCTTTCAATGCGACCACAACATGGGCATCCACGATTTGGAGCATCTGCTCCATCAGGGGAAGCTCAGTCTGGCTTCCGAATGGCGCATGGAAAAATATCTCGGCTTGAAGCCCGGCTCCGTCAGTCCCTTCGGATTGATTAACGATGCCGAGCATCACGTCTATGTCTTCCTCGACGAGAATCTGAAGAACTACACCCACCTCTCCTTCCATCCCAACGACAACCGCGCCTCGCTCAACATCAGTCTGGAGGATTTCATCCGCTACATGGACGCTTCGGGCAATGGTTACGAGTGGATTAAACTCTACTGAATGAAGCGTTTCCGGCTCTTCCTTCCCTTGCTGCTGATTCCCCTTCTGGCCATTGCCGAGGAGCGGGAAGCCGCGTTCACCTCCTCCCCTATCGACTCTGTGGTGTTTGCTCGGATGAAGGGCAGATCGTACAAGGACGACTGCACCATTCCGCTCTGCGAGCTGCGCTATCTGCGGGTGCTCCATTACGATTTCGAGGGGAATGTCCGAACAGGTGAAATCGTATGCAACAAATCCATTTGCAACGATTTACTGGAAATCTTTGAAGCACTTTATAATGCCCGCTACCCCATCGAACGCATCACACTCATCGACGATTACGATGCCGACGACGAACGTTCCATGACAGCCAACAACACCTCGTGTTTCAACTTCCGCACCATAGCCGGCACGCAGAAACTCTCAAAGCATAGCCAGGGCATGGCCATTGACATAAATCCGCTCTATAATCCCTACGTCGTCACCCGCTCGGGCCGCACGGTCGTCAGCCCTGCAGCCGGAAAGGCCTATGCCAACCGCAGCCGCTCCTTCCCCCACAAGATTGACCGCAACGACCTCTGCTACCGCTTATTCATCGAGCATGGTTTCCACTGGGGCGGAGCCTGGCGCAGCAGCAAGGACTATCAGCACTTCGAGAAATAATCCTCTCCCCTCTCCTTTAACCTTCTTAACTCCTTAACCCCTTAACCTTTAACCCTTAACCTTTAACCGCTAACCCTTAACCTTTATCCCCTTTCCCCCCTTCTTTATCCTATCCACAATCAGCGCGATGGCTCCGTCGCCCGTGACGTTGCCCGCCGTGCCGAAGCTGTCGATGGCCATATAGATGGCAATGACGATGCCCTGCATGCTGGCATCGAACCCCAGCATAGAGCTGATGAGCCCCAGCGCCGCCATGATGGCCCCTCCCGGCACACCCGGCGCCGCCACCATCGTGATGCCGCACATCAGCACAAAGCCAGCATACGTCTGGAAATCCACCGGCATGCCCAGGCTCAGCGAGATAGCATAGCAGCATGCCACAATCTTCAGTATGCTGCACGGCATGTGGATGGTGGCACAGAGCGGCACCGTGAAGTCAGCCACATCGGGCGAAACGCCGTTTTTCTTCGTCTGCGCCAGCGTCACGGGGATGGTGGCAGCGCTCGACGACGTACCCAGCGCCGTCACGTAAGCCGGCATCATCGTCCACAGCGTCCTGAAGGGATTCCTGCGGGCGATGATCCCCGCCAGACAGAACTGCAGTACCAGCACCGTCACGTGCATGGCAATGATGATGAGGATAATCTTGATGAACATGCCCATCACGGCCGCCACATTCCCCTCGGCGCCCATTTTCAGGAAGATGCCGAAGATGTAGATCGGCAGGAAGGGGATGATGACTCGCGTGATGACGGTCGTCACGATGCCGCGGAAATCCTCCATGCCCCGCTTCAGGGCCGTGCCGCTTGTAGCCACAATGCCCAGACCGATGATGAACGCCAGCACCAGCGCCGTCGTGACGTTGATGAACGAAGGCATTTCCACCGTGAAATAGGGCGCCAGTCCACCGCTCATGTCAATGCCGGCAAGGGCCGGGGCCGCGCTCCCTATCAGCGAGGGATACACCACCGAGCACGTCGCCCACGAAAACAGCCCCGACAGCACCGTCGAGACATACGCTATCAGCGCCGTGATGAGCAACAGCCGCCCCGCGCCGCGCCCCAGGTCGGCAATGCCGGGAGCAACCAGGCCGATAATAAGCAAGGGGATGAACATCCCGAGGAAGTTGCTGAAAATACTGTTCACCGTCACGAAAATCCTGACGGCCCACACGGGGAAGAACAACGAGCACACAATACCCAGCCCGATGGCAATGAGAATCCTCGGTAGCAGCGACAATCTGAATGGCTTCTTCATTTTTTTCTGCATTTTCTGCAAAGATACGACAAAAACTTCATATATTTGCCGTCGGATTAGAAAAAAGCATCACCCACTATGAAAAAATTCCACCTCCGCTGGAAGGGCATCGCCCTCCCCTCGCTCCTCGCCCTGATGGGCCTCCATTCACTCACCGCCTGCGGCAGCCACCAGCCCAAGGACGCGTCAAGCACCGCCGACACGGCCGAGGTTGACGTCTTCAAGACCAAGAGCGGCAAGACCATCCGTTTTCACGCCCTCATGCACGGCAGCATCCGCATCGAATACGACGGCAAGGAAATCGAGGTCGACCCCGTCCGCAAGCTGGGCGAGCGTACCATCGACTTTGCCGCCCTGCCCAAGGCCGACTACATCTTCGTCACCCACGAGCATGGCGACCACCTCGACGCCGAGGCCATCCGGCTGCTCACCGATGAGAAGACGCGCCTCATTACCAACCAGCGCTGCGCCGAGAAGCTCGGCAAGGGCGAAGTGATGGCCAACGGCGACCACCTGAAGCTGTCCGACGACTTCTACGTCAAGGCCGTGCCCGCCTACAACTACACCGAGGGACGCACCCAGTTCCATCCCCAGGGGCGCGACAACGGCTTCGTCCTCACCATCGACGGCCTCCACATCTACATCGCCGGCGACACCGAGGACATCCCCGAGATGAAAGAGCTCCACGACATCGGCATCGACGTCGCCTTCCTGCCCTGCAACCAGCCCTACACCATGACGCCCGAGCAGCTCGTCCGCGCCGCGCGCATCGTCCGCCCCCGCGTCATCTTCCCCTACCACTACGGCCAGACCGACGTCACCGTCATCCCCACTCTGCTGAAGAACGACGACATCGACGTCCGCATCCGCCACTACGAGTAGAGAAGGATTGACAAACGCATCCCTTGTAAGTGGCTCGCCTCTACTTCGGCATGAACAGCATCAAACGCTAATTTGCCAGAATCAAACTCTAATTTTTTAGAGTTAAACTCTGCAGACATAAAGGTTAACGCTATGCAGTTACATTATGCTTCTATTTTTCTAAAAAATTTAGAAAAAGAAGTATTTCAAAAGATATACATAAAAAAGACGTTTTTTTTCGTTGAAAATCGCGAAAATAGGAAAAAAGTCCGTACCTTCGCAGCCGAAAATAGTTTAACTGCTAAAAACTTTGTTCAAACAATCAAAAAAAGTTCACCAACAATTAACAATTTAACAAGCACAATTCGTTAGAAATGAAGAAAGTCTATTTTGCAGCCGTAGCTGCTTTTGTGATGGTTTCAGCGAGTGTCAACGCCCAGGAGGTTACGGTCTTTGAGGGCGGTAATGACGTTGTATCCTCTGATCTCACCCTTAGCGAGGTGGGAGTAAGCACCAGCTATCTCTGGCGTGGTCAGGAACTGAGCGGCCTGAATGTCCGGGGCGACCTCAGTGCAAACTTCGAGGCGGGGGATTTCTCGGCAGGCATCGGCACTTGGTTCATCCATGCTTTCCAGGAGAGCATCTACGGACCGCTGATGAAGCGCGGCTATCAGGAGTGGGACCTTTATGCCTACCTGGGCTACGGCGGACTGACGCTGACTCTGACGGATTATATGGATAACTCGGATGCCCCCTACTTCAGCACGGGTCTGAGCAAGGGCACGGGCCATGCCGTTGACGCTTCGCTGGAGTACAGCTTTGGCGAGAGCTTCCCCCTCACACTGACGTGGAACACCATCCTCCTGGGCGGCGACGACATGGAGGTGCAGCCCTTTTCAAGCATCGACAAACGCTTCTACAGCAGCTATGTGGAGGCCGCATACGACTTCAACTTTGGCGACTTCCCCGTGGACTTCACGGCTAACGTGGGCTTCATCCCCTGGACGAGTCCCTACATCGACGAAGCCGAGGGAGCGCACTTTGCATGGCTCGGCCTGCGTGCGGGCTACAACATCCCCTTCCGGGGCACGGAACTCACGCTGCCCGTCAGCACCACCTTCGGACTGAATCCCACCGACGGACGTTTCCTCTGGAGCTTTGCTATCGGCTTCTAATTTGGTTTAAGGATGGAGGTTAAAGTTATGGAAGAGAAGAAAATAGAACCTGAGGGTCACATCATCGACTTTAAGCACGTCTCCAAATGGTTCGGGGAGAAACAGGTGCTGGACGATGTGAACTTGTACGTGAGAAAGGGAGAATTCGTTACCATCCTGGGCCCCTCGGGATGCGGAAAGACAACCCTGCTCCGCATCCTTGCCGGATTTGAGACGGCATCAGAGGGAGAAATCCTGCTCGGGGGT
The DNA here is from genome assembly GCA_002309805.1 of Bacteroidales bacterium UBA1189. GTDB lineage: Bacteria > Bacteroidota > Bacteroidia > Bacteroidales > Bacteroidaceae > UBA1189. The sequence continues at coordinate 42,358 of DBYJ01000026.1, forward strand.
GAGGACATCACCCAGACGCCCCCGCACAAGCGCCCGATGAACACGGTGTTCCAGCGCTATGCCCTGTTCCCCCACCTGAACGTGTTTGACAACGTTGCTTTCGGACTGAAGCTGCGCGGCATGGCCTCGAAGGAGATGGATGCCGCCGTGCGCAAAGCGCTGAAGATGGTGGGCATGACGGACTACGAGGAACGCGACGTGAACAGCCTGTCGGGTGGACAGCAGCAGCGTGTGGCCATTGCCCGCGCCATCGTCAACAAGCCCCAGGTGCTGCTCCTCGACGAGCCCCTTGCCGCCCTCGACCTGAAGATGCGCAAGGACATGCAGCTCGAACTGAAGGACATGCACAAGACGCTGGGTATCACCTTCATCTATGTCACCCACGACCAGGAAGAGGCGCTCACCCTCTCCGACACCATCGTGGTAATGAACGAAGGCGTAATCCAGCAGATCGGCACCCCCACTGACATCTACAACGAGCCGAAGAACTGCTTTGTGGCAGACTTCATCGGCGAAAGCAACATACTCGAAGGCACCATGCTGGAGGATTGTCTGGTGCGCTTCATGGACAAAGAGTTCAACTGCGTTGACACGGGCTTCGACGAAAACGAGCCCGTTGACGTGGTGCTCCGTCCTGAGGACATCTACATCATGCAGCGTAACGAACAGGCCGAACAGTTCCACGGCATCGTGCAAAGCTGTATCTTCAAAGGTGTACACTACGAAATGATTGTACTGACGCCCGACGGCTACGAAATCATGATTCAGGACTACAACAGCTTCGAGCCGGGTACGGACGTCAGCCTCATCGTCAAGCCAGCCGACATCCACGTGATGAAGAAAGAGCGTCTCTGCAACACCATTGAGGCCACCGTCGTCGACAGCGAACACATCGAGATGTTGGGTGAGAAATTCCAGATTCTCCCCACCGACATCGAACCTGGCACCGAGGTACTTGCCGAAGTGGGATTCGACAAAATTGACCTCACGGACTATCAGGAAGACGGCACGGCTGACGGCGATGTGCGGCTCATCATCTACAAGGGCAACCACTACCACCTGACCATCGCCACAGACGAAGGCCCCTACCTCTATGTCGACACCACCGATGTGTGGGACGACGGTGACCTTGTAGGCATCAACATAAAACCGGAAGACATCAGGATAAAGGTTAAGGATTAGAGGCAAGTGAAACAATGAATAAAATCATGCGGTATTTCTCCAAGCGAAGCAGCTGGTCACTACCCTACTTCATTTTCCTGCTGCTCTTCGTCGTGCTGCCTTTGCTGCTGATTGTGCTCTATGCCTTCAGGGACAATCAGGGCCATTTCACGGTCGATAACTTCGTGAAGTTTGTCACGCAGAAAGAGGCGCTTAACACGTTCATCTATTCTGTGGGCATTGCCATGGTCACGACAATTCTCTGCATCCTGTTCGGCTACCCAGCTGCCTACATCCTCAGCAACAGCGAGTTCAACAAGTCGAAGACCACGGTGCTGCTGTTTATCCTGCCCATGTGGGTGAACTTCCTTATCCGTACGCTGGCTACCGTCACGCTGTTCGACATCACGGGTCTTCCGCTCGGACAGGGCGCGCTTATGTTCGGCCTCGCCTACGATTTCCTGCCCTTCATGATCTACCCCATCTACAACACCATGATGAAGATAGATAAAAGCCTTATCGAAGCGGCGCAGGATCTGGGCGCAAGCCGCGCCAAAGTGTTTACGAAGGTCATCTTCCCCCTGAGTCTGCCCGGTGTGCTGAGCGGTGTGCTGATGGTATTCTTGCCAACCATCTCGACTTTTGCCATCTCGGAATTGTTGACTATGAACGACATCCAGCTCTTCGGTTCGGTTATCCAAACCTACATCATGCAGAGCGACACCATGAACTACGGTGCAGCGCTTTCGCTGATTATGCTGCTGATTATCGGCATCACCTCCCTCTTCACGGGTGGCGATGCAGAAAATGAATCCCCTGGTCTTATTTAATGAATAAGGAAAACGCACTATGAAAGTAAAGTTCGACAAAGTCCTTGCCAAGGGATATCTGTGGTTGCTGTTGTTGGTTCTCTACACGCCCATCGTCATCATTGCCATCTTTTCCTTCACAGAGACGAAGGTGCTGGGCAACTGGACGGGATTCTCGCTCAACCTCTACAAGAACATTTTTGCGGGTGATGCCAGCGGCAGCATGCTCTCGGCTATCAAGAACACGCTTATCATTGCCATCATCGCAGCCACCATCTCTACCCTATTGGGCAGTTTCTCAGCCATCGGCATCTATAATCTGAAGAACCGTCGTCGCAAGGCCATCACGTTCCTCAACAGCATCCCGATGATTAACCCCGACATCATTACGGGTATTTCGCTGTTCCTGCTCTTCGTGTGGCTGGGCATCAGCCAGGGTTATACTACCGTCATCCTCGCCCACATCTCGTTCTGTACGCCCTATGTGGTACTGAGCGTGATGCCGCGCTTAACGGGAATGAATCCCAACATCTACGAAGCTGCCCTTGATCTTGGCGCCACGCCCTTCCAGGCACTCACCAAGGTCATCATCCCCGAAATCAAACCGGGCATCGTCAGCGGCTTCATACTCTCCTTCACGCTCTCCATCGATGATTTTGCCGTCAGCCTCTTCACGAAGGGCAACATTGGTTTGGAGACGCTCAGCACCTACATCTATTCCGATGCCCGCAAGGGTGGTCTGACGCCCGAACTCCGTGCCCTCTCTACGCTGGTGTTCGTCATCGTCCTCGCCCTGCTCCTTGTCATCAATCTGCGTGCTGAACGTATGGCCAAGAAAGAGCGTGAACGTGCTGCAGTATTGAAAATCAAAAAATAGCACATTTTATCTTATATTATTCACATCAAAATCCTAACTGAAAAGAAATGAAACAAATCATCCGTATCTTTGCTCTTGCTGCAGCGCTGCTGCTGGGTTTCACCTTCCAGGCCGATGCCAAGGATCGTGAGCATACGCTGAAAATCTACAACTGGGCCGACTACATCGATGAGGACCTGTTGGAAGAATTCAAAGTATGGTATCACGAACAAACGGGCGAAGAGGTTGACATCATTTACCAGCTTTTTGACATCAACGAGGTCATGCTGGCTAAGATTGAGACGGGGCACGAGGACTTCGATGTCGTCTGCCCCTCGGAGTATATCATCGACCGCATGCTGAAGAACAACCTTCTGCTCCCCCTCGACCGCAACTTTGGCCGCACTACGGACTACACAGGAAATGTGGCACCGTTTATGCGCAATATGCTTGCAAGCTTCGACAAGCCGGGCAAGAAGGCTAATGACTATGCCGTTCCCTACATGTGGGGCACCACGGGATGGCTCTATAATCCCAAATACGTCAGCGATGAGGATGCCAGCACCTGGGCCACGCTCTGGAACAGCCGCTACACGGGACACATCCTTGTTAAAGATGCCGTACATGATGTTTCAGGTGCAATTCTGACCTACGTCCGCCAGCAGGATATCCTTGATGGCAAAGTTACCCGTCAGCAGCTGATGAATGACGCCAGCGACGAGGCCATTGCCCTTATCGAGGACACGCTGAAGGCTGCCAAGAACATGGGCAACATCTCTGGCTGGGAGGTCGATTTCGGTAAGGAGATGATGACCAAGGGAAAGATTTGGCTTAACCTGAGCTGGAGTGGCGATGCCATGTTTGCTATCGAAGAGGCTGCCGAAATCGGCACCGAGCTGCGCTATCAGGTTCCGAAGGAAGGCTCTAATGTGTGGTTCGACGGTTGGGTAATCCCCAAATATGCTAAGAACACCAAGGCTGCCAACTACTTCATCAACTACATGTGTCTGCCCGAAAACGCTCTTCGTAACATGGATGTTGTGGGCTACGTCAGCGCTATTGCCTCTCCCGAGGTCCTGGAGGCCAAAATTGATGAATCCATCACCACGCCCATAAACCTCAGCTACTTCTTCGGAGAGGGTTGTGACAGCGTATTTGTCAACGACGTGCAGTACCCCGATGCCAGCGTCATTGAGCGTTGCGCCGTCATGTGCGACTATGGCGACCGCACCAAGGATATGCTGGAAATGTGGAGCCGCATCAAGGGCGACAGCATGGGAACATGGGTCTATGTCGTCATCGGTGTCGTTCTCATTGCTGCTATCGCCGCTGCCATCAGTTCCAAAAAGAAGAACGCAAAGAAGTCCAAGAAATCCAGTAAAAAAAGAAGATAAATGAATCCGTCCGATAGCATCGTCATCATTCCCACCTATAACGAAAAGGAGAACATCGAGAACATTATCCGCGCTGTCTTTGCGCTGGAAAAGGTGTTCCATATCCTGGTCATCGAGGATGGCTCACCCGACGGAACCGCCGACATCGTGCGCCGTCTGCAAGGTGAGTTCCCCGACCGTCTGTTTATGGTGGAACGAAGTGGTAAACAGGGTCTCGGAACGGCCTATATCTGCGGATTCAAGTGGGGACTAGAGCACAACTACGACTACATTTTCGAGATGGATGCCGACTTCAGCCACTCCCCTGCCGACCTGCCGCGACTCTATGCCGCCTGCGCTGATGAGGGTTATGATCTCGCTATCGGAAGCCGCTATGTCAGTGGAGTCAACGTCATCAACTGGCCTATGAGCCGTGTGCTGATGTCCTATTACGCCAGCCGCTATGTACAATTTATCACGGGAATTCCCGTTCGCGACACTACAGCTGGCTTCAAATGCTATCGCCGCCGTGTACTGGAAACCATTAATCTTGATGGTGTTCGTTTCAAAGGCTACGCATTCCAAATAGAGATGAAACACACCACATGGAAATGTGGTTTCCGCATCAAGGAGGTTCCAGTCATCTTTATCAACCGTGAACTCGGCACCAGCAAGATGAACAGTAGTATCTTTGGTGAAGCTGTCTTTGGCGTCCTACGCCTCCGTTGGGATGGTTGGTTCAAGAAATACCCGAAAGCAAAGGATAAGAATTAAACTGCGGCTTGTCGTATCATGCAGCGCACAATCATCCAAAACGCCACGATTGTCAACGAAGGCCGTACCTTCGTCGGTTCGGTGGTAATGGAGGATGAGAAGATAACGCAGGTCATTGAAGGAGTAGAGACGCCACATTGTGACGTCTCTACAATTATCGACGCCACAGGCATGCTTCTTCTCCCTGGCGTTATCGACGAGCATGTCCATTTCCGCGAGCCGGGGATGACGCACAAGGCTACCATTGCCAGCGAAAGCCTTAAGGCAGTCATGGGCGGCGTTACGAGTTTCATGGATATGCCCAACTGCATCCCACAGACCACAACCATTGAACTCCTCGAAGCCAAGCACCGCATCGCCGAAGCATGCAGCCCTGCTAACTGGTCGTTCTATTTGGGGGCGACAAAAGACAATCTTTCTGAAATCGAACACCTCGAACCTACCACGAACTGCGGCATCAAAGTCTTTATGGGAAGCAGCACAGGTGGAATGCTTTTGGGCGATGACGAATCGCTTTATGCCGTTTTTCGCAGCACTCCCCTCCCCATCGCCCTTCATTGCGAAGACCAAGACATTATATCCGCCAACATTGAGAAATTGAAAAAAGAGGAATTAGAAATTAGGAATTGTCCTGTGGTTGAAGGTGGAACGCAGCCCAATTTTCATTCCTCTTCCCAAATTTCTAATTATTCAATTCCTAATTCCCAAGATCTTCCCCTCCGTTATCATCCCCTCATCCGCAGCGAAGAGGCATGCTATCGTTCGTCTGCCCGTGCTGTTGAGATAGCTTCAAAGACGGGTGCAAGCATCCATATTCTTCATATCAGTACCGCACGAGAACTTACACTCTTCCAACGTGGCCCCGTAAAGGATAAGCAGATAACCGCTGAGGCATGCATCCCCCATCTCCTTTACTCCGATGCCGACTATGCTACGATGGGGACGGCTATCAAGTGCAATCCTGCCATTAAGACCGCTGCCGATCGTGAAGCCCTGCGCCGCGCCATCCGAGAAGAGGTTATCGATACCGTAGCTACCGACCACGCTCCGCACACTCCTGCCGATAAAGAGGGCGGTGCCCTGCGTGCTGCTTCCGGCATCGCTACCCTGCCCCACTCTCTGACGGCTATGCTCACTTTGGCCGATGAAGGTTGCTTCGACATAACTGATGTTGTTCGTACCATGTGCCACAACCCCGCTCTTCGCTACAGCATCGCTCATCGTGGTTTCATTCGCCCAGATTATCAAGCCGACCTTGTATTGATTAATAAGACCGACAACGTTTGGATGGTTCAGAAGACTTGGGTCAACGGCATCCTTGCCTACTCTGAGGGAACTGTCAACCCCACCGCTCGAGGCCAACGACTTATCTTCGACCGATAATAATTATCGCATTAGACGGAGCATTTTTTTCAGAATCAGAATAAAACTGTTTCTTCTCAGGAATGAGTCTCGGCTTTTTTCCAACGTTTGACATTATTTATAAACACGGGCGGCGTTTATATAAACAGGGGCCGTGTTTATATAAACAGGGGCGCTGTTTATAAACAGAGTTAGCAAATCAGAAAATAGGCTTTAATGGGACTTCATATATATAGGTATGCTGCGACTAGTAAAAAACAAAAATTATTTTGTTTTTTCGCTCGCCTTGAGCTACCTTTGTCGGCATGATTCGAAAATTCCGATATTCCGTTCAAGAACTTGTGCCCTATATTGACTGGGGATACTTCTTCCACGCGTGGCAGGTGAAGGGGGATTCAGAGCAAGGTACGGAGTTGAAAATGGAGGCTATTCGGATGCTGGAATCATTGGATGACAGTATTGGAGCCGAAGCGATCTATCGGAGCATGAAGGTTCACAGCGAAAACGAGGACATCGTCATTGACGAGATTGAAGATAATGCCTTAGGGCAGCACCAGCGTCAATTAATTCCCTTGTTGCGGCAGCAAAGTCTGGGGGCTAATGGAATTGCACTTTGTTTAGCGGATTTCGTCAATCCAAAAGGTGACGCGATTGGATTGTTTGCTACGACCTGTGCGTTGAAGGCACGAAAAGATGCTGACCCTTACGAGAGCCTGATGATGCAGACGCTTGCCACCCGTTTGGCTGAAGCTGCGGCAGAAAAAGTCGATGAAGAGACCTTGATGAGTATAGAATCGGACAAAGGTATCCGTCCTGCTGTAGGGTATCCAAGTCTACCTGACCTCTCTGTCAACTTCATGTTGGATGAGTTAATTGATATGAAGTCTATCGGCATTACGTTGACAGAGAATGGTGCCATGAATCCACCTTCGTCTGTATCTGGGCTTATCATCCGTTACCCTGCAGCGCACTACTTCAGTATAGGTCGCATCAGCGAGGAGCAGTTTGAGGATTATACGCGGCGTCGCGGTCTTCCTCCAGAGCGGATGCGCCAATTCCTTCATGCGGTGTTGGATTAAGTCAAAATGTCAACAAGTCAACAATCACATTGAGAATTATGAAACTGCTTTATCTCATTTACCAGTACTGCATCGCGTTTCCCGTGATGCTTGTGGTGTCTGTCTTTTGTGCATTGGCAGCCATTGTCTGCGGCACGCTGTTCGGCATGGAGGCTGGATGGTGGACGGCACGAGTATGGGGATGGCTGTTCTGCCGTGTTTTCCTGCTCCCCGTCAAGGTGGAGGGAAAAGAGAAACTCGACCGCCGGCAGTCATACATCTTTGTGGGCAACCATCAGAGCATGTTTGACATTTTCCTGATGCTGGGATTCCTGCCCCACCGATTCAAATGGATGATGAAGAAAGAGCTTTCACGCATTCCGCTGATTGGCTATGCTTGCAAGTGTTGCGGTTTCATTACCGTTGATAGGTCGAGCAAGGCCGACATTGTACATACGATGTCGCAGGCCGACGAAATGCTGCGCCGTCACAACTCATTGGCAATGTTCGCCGAGGGAACTCGCACCCTTACGGGAAAGTTAGGGCAATTCAAACGGGGAGCTTTCAAACTGGCTATGGAGCAGCAACTGCCCATTGTGCCCCTCAGCATTAACGGTACATTTGAGGTGATGCCGAAAGGACGCAAATACGTCCGGCACTATCCTCTACGCCTTGTCATCCACGACCCAATTTTCCCTCAAGGCTCTGACGCAGCGGAAATGGATCGTCTGCGCGACGTTACACGCGAAGCAGTCCTTTCCAGATTAGACGAGCAGTATAAAGAGGGTTAATGATTAAGGGTTAAAGATAAAAGGGGCTAGGGGAAGTTAGTTTCCCGAAGCGAGATTCTGCTGCGACATCTCGCGGTTAGCCGCCATCACATAGTTACGGACGAGGGGATTCTCCTTGAATTCCTGGGGGGCATCGTCAAGCACTTGGCGGATAAGCGGAGTTATCATCGGACGAGGAAGACCATACGAAAGCATCCCGAAACCGCAAAGCCCCAATACATTTGAATAGTTCGTGCGGATAAAGCCCGTTATAAGCTCAGTCATCGACTCGGAAATGGAGGTGTATACCGAATCAACATAATGACGCACAGCGTCAGCACTATTCCCATTCATAATCATCTGCGACTCGGTGCGTCCCAGTTCATTTACTTGCGAATCAAGTTTATTCTTTTCATCAAAGAATGAATAGAGGGCATTGTTGAGCGGTGTGCCGGAAACGCGGTATGCCAATCCTGTGAGGCTGACATTGAGGACGCCTTCCTCGAGGACAATGGGGATGAGCGGTGTATCATCGACAAACAACGTGGCAATGGCAACGGAATCCAAATGTCCTTTCATGGCAAACGTTCCGTGTGTTACCTCGCAGGAATCCACCGAAATCCACAGTCCTTCTATCGTCGGAACCTTCAATATTACTTGCCGCCCCTTGAAATGGGACACATCTGTCGTGCCCTTGACAAAATAGGTGTTCTGACAAGAGGCAAGCAGTAAAGCAGACAGTAGAAACGATGAGAATCCTTTCACTTGTGTTCAAAACTGAAAACGATGCAAAAATAAAACGTTCCCGCGAAATGAGGAAACGTTTTATTTTTGTTTAAGAAAGAAGGGCGTTTTTTTATTTATTTTTTCATTTGTGAAATGAATTAATCCTTCTTTGCTTCTTGCGGGATGCGGAACGAGGTGTAGAGTTCAATGATAGCAGCGACGAGCAGACAGACCACCCATTCGTTGTGGTGAAGGGTGAGCATAAGCACTCCCGTAAGCACCAGAAGGAACGCACCTATCAACTGCTGGCGACGCAGGCGGCGGATGACAAAGCTATCGCCGGTGTATTTATCTGTCACCTGGGCGATGCCGAAGAGCACGGCACCAACCAAATATAGATATGGAGCCCACGGCCAGCGGGTTATCATGACTGCTGCCCCCACAAAGAGTAGGATGCCGCCAATGGCATAGAGAATCTGCCTCATTCCTTTCATCGGATGATAAAGACTTCTTCCCCAGCCTCGTGCATGCCGTATTGTTCACGGGCAATCTTCTCAAGACTCTTTCCATCGGTCTCAAGGGCTTTCAGTTCGCTCCAAAGCGAATCACAAGTCTCCTTGTAGTTGTCGCGCTGCGAGGTGAGGCGACTGATTTCATAGCGGTTTTTCAACCGCACCATCAGATTGTTTTTGTCAAGGAAACAGACAATGGCCAAAAAAGCAAGGACGGTAAGAAAATACTTGTGCCGCCCCACGTAGTGCCAAAGCTGGGAAAGAAACTTTTTCATAATCCTTACATTTCGTTGCCGACCTTACGGGCACGGTTAGGCTTATCGAGGTTGATGCCGTCGCTAATGCCGACCTCTACGAGGAGGTTCCAGCCAGCACAGAGGTAAACGTAGTTTTGTAGTTCGCCAGCATCGGGGACGACGACGGTTTTTTCAAAAGGTGTCGGCTTTGTGTCGATGGCTACGACGTGTACTCCGGCGTTTTTGAACACGGTGAGGAACTTGTCGTACTCGTTTTCAATGGGGGCAACAATGAAGACGATGTCGCCATCTTGCATAATTTCCTCGATACCGTGCACGGCGTAAGTGCCCTCGAGGAAGTCGCTCTTCCGGCGGGTGATCTCGTTGGTCTTGAGAGTGAGTTCTTCAGCCACACCGTCGTTCATGCCGCAGAAATAGATGGTGTGAGCGCCTTTTACCCATTCGACGATTTCGGGATCGACGGGCAGTGTAAGGGCGCTCTCAATTTTTTCAGGCAATTCCTTAAGCGCAGCCTTCATGTCTTTGCCGGCTGCGTTCCAGACGATGCTCTCGCAGAACAAGGCCTGTTCAACGACGCTTTTTGTGGCAGCAACGGCATTCTCCCAGCCACACTTCAGCACATGGCCTTTCACGCAAGCCTCCTCAAGGGGTGTGGCAGGATTAGCGGAGAGACTGAAACGACGCTTGTTGCCCTTTGCCTTGAGGTCGAGAGCAAGCATAAGCGTTTCCTTCGTACGGCCGCTATTGCTGTCAAGTACAATAGTATAGTCGTCGAGATTGTATTCACAGCATTGATAGCTACCGTCCGTTTGAACGTTCACGTCAAGCCCCCAGCGCATGGCCGTGCGGCGGGCATTCTTAGCTGGCATGATGCGGCTGCTGCCTTCTCCGGCAAACATCAACTTGCTGGTTTCTTTCACGGCATCAGCCACAAACTGGCTGTCAGCAGAGTCGAACTTACGGACGGTGTCCACCGTTCCCATCATTTCCTGCACCAGATAATACTGGGCATATTTCTCTTCTTTCAAATTCATAATAATACTCTTTTTTGTAGGTTAATAATAAGGTGTGATGCTTTTCATAGTCTCAGACGGAGTTCTTCAAGACGCTTCAGGTTGACTTCTGTCTCGCGACGTATCTGCTGCACGAAAGTGTTGTCCTCGATGGTACCGATGGCCGCCTCCATTTCTGCCTCGTTGCGATAGGTGGCTTGGCGATAGATGTTGTCGTGGTCCTTCTTTCGTGAGTTGTAGACCTCGTCGCAGATGTACTGCTGAATACGCTTCTCGGCGTCAATGGCCTGTTGCCAGGCTGCGCCGTCCATAGTATCTACGCCCATGACGAAACACAGCGAGAGATAGGCGTGACGAAGCTTGTCAAGGGGATAACGTCTCCATATATCGTTGTAGCGCTTGTGGATATCCTTCCAGCTTTTCAGCTTGCCTTCACGGATGTCGGCACGAATGCGGTCGAAATCCGTGGTCATCATCAGCTGTCCGCCGAGGTTTATCCATTCCCGCTGACGGCGGCTTCGAAGGAGGGTGGACATGGATGTCAACGTCTCGCTCGGGTTGGCTTCGATGTAGCCCAGCACGTTCATTATGGCGTAGTGGATGAGCATATCGCCATAAGCGTGATAGGCGCGGAAGGCTTTGCGAATGCGGACACGCCGTTTACCTTTTTCCATGTTCTCACCGAAGATGTCGAGGCCGTCTACAATGGCAGGGTCTCCACCCAGCAGCTCGTGGCCCTTAGCCCGCAGTTGCTTGTCGGTGTAGTTATTAAGAGCATTAAGGTCTTTAGAGTCCTTAACGTCGATGTTTTGTTCTCTAAGCCAAGCCTTTGCTGTCCAGATTTCCAACAGCTTGCGGGCGGATATTGCCTCTTCCATGCTGTCGGGGGCAAAGGTTTCATATTCAATATGCTGCACCTTAGTGATGCGTTTGTCGCGTGACTGATACTTCCACGAATTGCGCGCAAGGGCATACATGTTGTGCAACCACCAGAACGCTGGCATCACCTCCAGCTCATTAGTCTGCATGTTGTTGCTGACGAGCGAGAAGGGAAGCATGATATGAAGTTCCGAGGGGTAGTCGGCCTTAGTGAGCAGAGTGAACGAAGCAAACTTGCTGGAGTGCTTCACGCTACTGCATAGGCCGGGCCAAAAGCCACGCCCTGCTACAATTTCGTTGTCGTTCGTACGACTATTGTGGTTAGAGCCTACGGTGGCACCCGCGGCCATGTTGCTCTGCCCCATCACAACGGCTGCCACGAGGAACGAGTTATTGTGGTGCTGTTCGTGGGCGGGGAAGATGAGGTTGTTCAACACCTCGCAACACGAGATGGTGGAATTGTCGCCCAGAATGGAATCGATAACGCGGGCACCGTACTTGATATTACAGTTGTTGCCCAGCACGAACTTCACGCAAGTGCACGAGTAGAACACGCGGCAGCCGTAGCCCATGATGCCGTTGACAAGGATAACGTTCTCACCTATCTGCGAGGGCTCTTTCTCCGAGCTATTGATGGTGATGTTTTTCAACTTCGAGGCACCCTTGATATAGCACGACGACCCTATTTTGACGTCCTTGATAATGCTGGAGTTCTTGATGACGCAACCCTCGCCCACAGTGCCGTAGTAGCCGCGGTGGTGGTCGACGGTGGCCTGGGTAATCTCCTCCAAACGGCGTTGCAATGGCTTGTCGTCAATGTATTTCGCCCACATGTAAGCATCGGCGGTGATGATGCCGTCAAAGGGCCACACCTCGCGGCAACCCGTCTCATTCATCACTTGTAACTTCACGCGCACGGCCTCATCTTCGCCGTCCTTCACGATACCGTTGCCGAACTTCGCGTGGTCGGTCGTGCACATCTCCTCGATGTTGAAGAGCATGGTGCGCGGGCCGATAATATAGTGCGACAGGTAATGAACGTCGTGGATAGCACAATCGTCACCAATGTCGCACGAGTGGATACTCGAGTTGGTGATGCCGATGGGAAGGCGCAAGTCGTGATACTGTAGGCCATTGGTGCTCACGCGACCAATACGGATGGTACCGTAGAGCTTATTGTTCTTCACCATGCTGGGCTCAAATTCATCCGTCACCCAAATAGTATCCCACGAAGTGGCAGTATTATTATTCTTAACAAGGCGTTCGATTTCGTCACTTGCAAGATGCCGCCATCCCCCCTTCGGAGCCTTCACCTGCTTGTTGCGCAGATAGTATTTATCCTTACCGGCAGGCAGAAACTGGGAGTCAATCCAGCCGTTAACTAGCCGTTCAGGGGGTAGGACAGTCACTCTTTCCATAATTTATTCTATATTTGTTCTATGTTACGGCGGCAAAGGTAAGCTTTTTTACCCATATCGACAACGAATGTTAGCATTATTTAGCGAAAAAAATAGGTAAAAAAAGATAAAGAAAAAATCTGAAAAGTGGTAGTTGTTACGCTACTGCGTTGTGACGATATTACGCATCACTTTTCTTCTTTAAGGGTTGTTTGGTAACGCCCCCTGATAATCCGCCAGCGCCCCTTTCAGACGTGACAACGCCCCCTTCTGTTAGAACAGCGCCCCCGAATAAATGTTTCGTTCCTACTCGCCAAAGCGTTTGATAAGGTTGTATGCGCCATAAAGGCCTAACTCGCCGGCCTTGCTGAGGTCGCGTGTGCCTTGCTCGTTTTGTCCAAGGAAAAGGCGCGCCAGGCCGCGGTTGTAGTAGGCTTCAGCAAACGAGGGATTCATGGCAATGACCTCGTTGTAGTCGGCAATGGCAGCGTTATAATCATGCATCATGGCATGGATGTTCGCGCGGTTGTACCAGGCATAGGCAAAGTCTGGGGCAAGGTCAATGACCTTTCCGAGATCGGCCAGACAGAGCTGATAGGAGGTGTACCCAGTGCCGACCGAGGTGTTATCCGCCGCACCTGCTCCACCCATGAACTCCTGTGCATCGTCATTGCGGCCTTCAATCTGCGCCTGCTTGTATCGGGCCACGGCACGGTTGAAATAGGCTACCCAGAGGCTACCGTCGGCTGCGATAGCGCTGGAATAGTCGGCAATGGCGCTGATGAGATCTTGTACCAGATAGAAGTCGAGCCCCCGCGCAAACCAGTGTACAGCTGTCTGCGGCGCTGTGCTGGCAATTCCATCTTCCTCCCCATCGCCCGCCGCCGACTGCGCTATAAGACGCGTCTGCTCATTGATGTCGGCAAAGTGGAATGCTATCTGCTCCTCCGTAAGGGGCGATTCGGAGGCAGTGACGATGAGCGGACGTGGCAATCCGCCGTTGCGGTTCAGGGCATCGAGGTCGTGATGGTAAGCAATACTGCGCGGAAGCCCTGATGATTGTTCGTAGCACGTGGCCACATAAAGCGGAAGCATCTCCACATGGATGTTGCGGTTCTGCACTTTGCCACGGTATTCGGAGGCATATTCGTTACCTTCCAAGGCAAGGTCATCGTCAGCAATCACTAGCCGCTTGTACTTCTTAACGTTGCGGTCAGACTTACGGCGGACATCGCTGCCTTCCCCCTCATCCTCCTCGTCATCGTCCTGACGGGTGTCACCTCCGCCCCACGAGGCAAGCTGCGCCTTCAGCAGCACAATGCGATCCTCCTCCGCCAGTTTACGCTTACCCAGGCGATCGCGTACCTCGGCACGGCACTCATAGCCGTAGAGGAACTTCGGGTACTCTGTCAGAACAGCCGTGAAATCAGCCTCGGCCCCCTCATAGTCACCCGTCTGCATGCGCAACAGAGCGCGGTTGAAGACAGCTATCGTATTGTCGGGCTCGCGATTGATGACAAAGTCGAAATCCTCGATGGCGCGGTTATTGTCGCCTACTTGAGCTCGTAGCAGACCACGGTTGTAATGTCCGAGGAAGCTGTTGGCGTCCATATCGATAGCAATGTCGTAGTCGCTCATGGCTCCACGCAGATTCTGTTGGTGATAGCGCGCCAAAGCACGATTGATGTAGTCGTTCGACGAGGGCATGAGGTGGATGGCATACGTCAGGTCCTCCTCTGCTTCAGCATAGCGTTCCTGCTGCATGTAGAGGATTGCCCGCATGGAGTATGCCGCAGCATTATACTTGTCAACCTTCATGCTCTCGGCGATGTCGGCATAGGCCGCCACAGTGTCGCGCCGCTGGATGTTGACCTGCGCACGAATGGTAAGTGCTGGAGTATATTTCGGAGCAATACGATGCAACGTGTCGAGCACACCGATGGCTTCGTCGAAACGCTCAGTGTGTCCGTAGCAAAGCGCCATATTGTGCCAAATGCCCTCGTTCTCTGGGTCGAGACGGGCTGCGTCACGATAGTCGGAGATAGCTCCGTCGAAATTTCCCTGCCGCATCCTGGACAGTGCTCTCACCTGATAGCAATCTGCTACGAAGGGGTTGCGGTCGATGGCTTGCGTGCAGTCGGACTCTGCTCCGCCAAAGTCATCGAGATAAAACTTCGCCAGACCGCGGAAGAAATAAGGCTCATAGAGATAGGGCTTGGCGTTGATAACCTGATTGAAATACTGGATAGAGAGAACATAGTCCTTGAAGTACAAGGCGTTCCTCCCCACCATCATCATGTGGTCAGTGTTGATTTGTCCTTTTGCTCCTATGGAGAACAAAAGGAATAATGAAAAATGAAGAACAAAGAATGAAGAATAAATAGTCTTTGTACGCCGCATACGAAACACTTGATTATTCATTTCTCATTCTATAGTATTCATTCAAAACGGCTATTTTCGCACCGTTTTCACCTTGTAGTCACAGTGGGCTTTGCCAGCCAGCAGGGCATTGAGTTTACCCTTATTCATCTGACGGCGAAGGGGGGATATGCGGTCGATAAACATGCGCCCTTCGAGGTGGTCGAACTCATGCTGCATAACGCGAGCCAGATAACCCTCGGCCCATTCGTCATGTTCCTCGAACTGCTCATCCATGTAGCGGAAGTGTACCTTTGTGGGGCGCGTCACCTTCTCGTGGATGCCCGGCAGACTGAGGCAGCCCTCCTCGAAAACCTCCTCCTCCCCCTCCGTTTCCAAAATATGGGCATTGATATACGTCTTGCGGAATTCGGCAAACTCGGGCATGTCATCAGCCAAAGGACGGAGATCAATGATAACGACTCTGATGGGGAGCCCCACCTGAGGTGCTGCCAAGCCCACACCATCGGCATGGACAAGCGTTTCCTGCATGTTCTCAATCAACTGCGGCAGCTCGGGATAATCGGGGGTGATGTCTTCAGCCACCTTGCGTAGCACCGGTTGGCCGTAGGTATAAATCGGTAATATCATGTTAAATTACTTTTTTCAATTTGTTATTTACTATTTCTTGAAACGAAGGGAATCCATGTAGCTTTGGAGGATGATGGTAGCGCTGATTTCATCGACAAGGGCCTTGTTCTGACGCGCTTTCTTGTGGAGTCCGCCGTCAATCATCGCTCGATGGGCAAGCACGGAGGTGAAGCGTTCATCGACATACTCCACCGGAACGTTAGGCAGCAACTTACGCAGACGGTTCACGAAGGGCGTAATGCGGCGCATGTTCTCCGAATCCTCACCATTCATTTGTGTAGGACGACCGATAACGATGCGCTCCACAGGTTCCTTGCCGACATAGTCTAGGATGAACGCCTCCAGACGTGATGTCTCCACAGTTGTCAGTCCGTTCGCAATTAGCTGCATCGGGTCAGTTACCGCCAACCCCGTCCGCGCCTTACCGTAATCAATAGCCAATATCCTTGCCACTTGCTCTGACCGCTAATTCTTATTTGTACTTAAGGCTCAGTCCGATGTAAAGTCCGACAACCACAGCCAGCAGCAATAGCCATACCCAGATAGGAAAACCTGTCCAGCGACGCCGCTTAGAGGGCTTCTGGAACTGTATCTTCTTCTCTTCATTTGCTTCGTTCGATTCCATTGTTATAGTCATTTTAAGAAAAACGCGGTAAAAGTACGAATAAATTTTGAGAACTACAGGATTCTTGCTACTTTTGCTCCCAAAATTATTATTAATTAATGTAACTATGCGGAAATTTACTTCTTTTTTACTCATGTTGCTGACTGTGTCGGCCGTTGTTAATGCCGATGTGGTCTATAAAGGCAAATACGTCAAGCAATCCTCGTTCGACGGTGCTGGAGTCTATATCCTCGCCAACGGCGACAAGTCGTTCAGCCAACTCGATGCTTCGAAGAGCTACGGCTACATGCCCGCCACGAAACTCCATTTCCAAGGTGACGATATCCTAGCCAGCACCGAAACAGATGCTGCTCGTCTCACCTTCACAGAAACAGAAAACGGCTACTCCATTGTTGACGCATCCGGCCGCTACATTGCCATGAAGGGCGACTTTAATAGTTTCAATGTGTACGCCAGCGCCCAAGAGAGTTACGAATGGGAGGTATCGTTTAACGCCGACGGCACCGTCAGCGTAACAAACTTCGACAAAGCCAAGACCATTATGCTCGGCATATCCTACGGAACATGGGGCAGCTACCCCGAGGCTAATGACGACCGTGCCTACCCCACCCTTTACAAATATGTGGCAGGCGACGAGGAGTACAAAGATGATGATCCTGGAGATGATCCCAATCCAGGTGAAGGAGATGGCACGAAGGAAGCCCCCCTCACCGTGGCTCAATTGAAAGCCCACGAGATGAATAGCGCCAAGGTCTGGGTGAAAGGCTACATCGTCGGCTCGGCCAACGGCTCGCTCGCCAAGACTGATTTTGGCGCCTCAGAGGCCGTTGCAAGCAACATTATCCTCGCCGATGATGCCAGTTGCACCGACATCGACGCGTGCATCCCCATCCAGCTTCCTACTGGAGCAGTCCGCTCGGCGCTCAACTTGCAAGATAATCCAGGCAACCTCGGCAAGGCCGTCACCCTCTATGGTACCGCCGAAAAGTACTTCAGCACAGCTGGCATAAAGAACGTCTCCGACTACGTCCTCGAAGGCGGCGATGACCCTGATCCCGAACTTGAGAAGATTACCATTGGAGAATTCCTCTCCAATGCTGACACCCAAACAGCCTACATCCTCACGGGTAAGGTTGCAGACATCAACAACACCCTCTATGGCAATTTCAACCTTGTTGAGGGCTCCGACACCATTTATATCTATGGCTTGCTCACCCCCGAAGGCGAAGCAAAGCAATTTGAGAGCCTCGGCATTGAAGAGGGCGACATCCTCACCCTCAGCGGCAAATACTACCTTTTTAACGACACCCCCGAAATCAAAAACGCCAAGTACATCAGCCACGAAAAAGGAAGCGGCGTCCTCGCCCCTGCTTTCGAAGCCGTACCCGTCTGGTTTAACCTCACAGGAAACTGCATTGCTGCACCCGTGCAGCCTGGTATTTACATCAAGGTCGTAGGCGAAAAAACCATCAAGACTATCATCCGCTGATAAGAAGCGATATTAGCCCCTTTTTAGCCCTTTCGATCAGTCAAAAGATTGAAAGGGCTTTCTTTTTCAACCCTAATCTAATGACTAATTTGGGTTGAAAAAGAAGGCCATTTCCCACATCTGAGGAAAGGCTTTTTCTGCCATGCGTAAAAGGCTCGTTGTCTGTACAGAATCAAGGGATAGAAAGTTTTCATCGCAATGAAAGATTGTTTTCACTGCAATGATTAATTGTTTTCACTGCAATGATTAATTCTTTTCACTGCGATGATTAATTCTTTTCATTGCGATGAAAAAAGGGTATTCCATGATTATGTCATTCTGATGACAGATAATACACACTTATTGACAACGAAAAAAGCGGCCATGACATGAAAGGCCACGAAATATAAGCAAGAATTGCGGCCTAATGATTGATTTATATTTACGACAGTTGCACCTTTTGTAATACAAGCAATGCCCTATCAGGAGAAATGTTTCCGGAAAGTGCCCTAAGAAACACCCTTGAGGTGGGGTAAAAGAAAAAATGTTTCCAAAAAGAAAAATTGTTCGTTTTTTCTTTTGTAGATTTCAGAAAACATTCTAACTTTGTAGCCGTTTTGCCGCCGCGCGATAAATAATGCCCTCCGCAGGTCGCAATAACACCTGAAAAAGCAAAAGTTTAACCATAAAAAATAACAGAAAAAAACTGAAAACCATGAGCAGTTCAGAACTGAAAATCGTGAAAAGGAACGGGGTTTTAGTTCCGTTCTCCATTGAGAAAATCAAAAACGCCGTCCGCAAAGCATTCCTTTCGGTCGGCACGTTTGCCACCGAAGAAGACCTCACCAACATCCTCGCGCGCGTGAATATTAGTAATGGAATGAGCGTGGAGGAAATCCAGAACCAAGTGGAAGTGGCGCTGATGGCGGAGAAATACTTTGCCGTGGCCAAGAGCTACATGCTCTATCGCCAACACCACACCGAGGACCGCGAGACGGTGGAGAAACTAAACTTCCTCACCGGCTATGTCGATGCCGCCAATGCTGCCACCGGCAGCAAGTTCGATGCCAACGCCAATGTGGAGAACAAGAACATCGCCACCCTCATCAGCGAACTGCCCAAGCAGAGCTTCATCCGCTTGAACCGCCGTCTGCTTACCGATCGCCTGCGCGAGATGTATGGCCGCGAACTGCCTGACAAATACCTTCGTCTGCTCAACCAGCACTTTATCTATAAAAACGACGAAACCAGCCTTGCTAACTACTGCGCCTCCATCACCATGTATCCGTGGCTGTTAGAGGGCTTGAAACCCCTAGGCGGCATCTCCACAGCCCCTACCAACCTCAAGTCATTCTGCGGCGGATTCGTCAACATGGTATTCATGGTTTCCAGTATGCTCAGCGGCGCATGCGCTACGCCTGAGTTCCTTATGTACATGAACTACTTCATCGGCAAGGAGTATGGCGAAGATTACTACCTCCATGCCAACGACGTTGTTGACCTCTCGAAAAAACAGCGCACCATTGACAACGTCATCTGCGACGGTTTCCAACAGGTTGTCTACACCCTCAACCAGCCTGCTGGCGCACGCAACTACCAGAGCGTGTTCTGGAATATCTCTTACTACGACCGCTACTACTTCGAGAGCCTTTTCGGTGAATTCCGCTTCCCCGACGGCTCAAAGCCCCATTGGGAATCGCTTAGCTGGCTGCAGAAGCGTTTCATGAAGTGGTTTAACAAGGAGCGCACGAAGGCTGTCCTTACCTTCCCCGTTGAGACCATGGCCCTGCTCAGCAAGGACGGTGACGTGATGGATACCGAATGGGGCGACTTCACTGCCGAGATGTACTCCGAGGGACACTCCTTCTTCACCTACATCAGCGATAATGCCGACTCACTCTCCTCGTGCTGTCGTCTGCGCAACGAGATTCAGGACAACGGTTTCAGCTATACCCTTGGTGCCGGCGGCGTCAGCACAGGTTCAAAGAGCGTCCTCACCATCAACCTCAATCGCTGCATCCAGTATGCTGTCCGCGGTGGACTCAACTATATGGACTACCTCGAGGAAATCGTCGATCTCGTCCACAAAGTACAGCTCGGCTACAACGAGAACCTCAAGGAACTCGACCGCAAGGGCATGCTCCCTCTCTTCACTACAGGCTACATCAACCTCTCGCGCCAGTACCTCACCATCGGCGTCAACGGCCTTGTGGAGGCTGCTGAATTCCTCGGCATCACCATCAACGACAACCCCGAGTACGAACGCTTCGTCCAGGATGTGCTGGGGCTCATCGAGCGCTACAACAAAAAGTACCGCAAGAAGGATGTCCTCTTCAACTGCGAAATGATTCCCGCCGAGAACGTTGGTGTGAAGCACGCCAAGTGGGACCGCGAGGACGGCTACCAGGTGCCGCGCGACTGCTACAACTCATACTTCTATATCGTCGAGGACACCACGCTGAACGTGCTTGACAAGTTCCGCCTGCACGGACGCCGCTACGTCGAGCACCTCACGGGTGGTTCGGCCCTCCATTGCAACCTTGAGAGTCACCTCTCACGGGCTCAGTATCGCCAGTTGCTGCGTGTGGCAGCCGTCGAAGGGTGCAACTACTTCACCTTCAACATCCCCAACACGCTTTGCAACGACTGTGGCCATATCGACAAACGCTACCTCAAGGAGTGTCCTTGCTGCCACAGCACCGATGTGGACTACCTCACCCGCATCATCGGCTACATGAAACGCGTTAGCAACTTCTCTCTCCCCCGCCAGCAGGAGGCTGCCCGCCGCTACTACGCCAGCAGGGACAAAGCTCCCCAGGCGGCCATGGTGGAGGCAGAGGCTGAGGCGGAAGCTGTATTATGCTAAAGTACGTTGACTACGACATTGTCTTCGACGAGGTTCCGGACGAAGTGGCACTGGCTGTCAGCCTTTCCCTTTGTCCGAACCACTGCGAAGGCTGCCATAGTCCCCATCTGCGTCAGGACATTGGCGAGGAGCTTACCTTGGAGCGCCTCGCCTCCATTATCCGCTGCTACCGAAGTGGCATCACCTGCCTCTGCCTGATGGGCGGTGACGGCGACACACGCTCCCTGGAGCAGCTCGCCCGTTCGCTCCGCACCTCCTTCCCCACCCTGCGTCTCGCCTGGTACTCAGGCTGTCAGCAATTGCCTGCGAACATGGACATCACCGTTTGGGACTACGTAAAACTGGGCCCCTACATCTCCAAACTGGGCCCCCTCACCAGCCCCATCACTAACCAGCGCCTCTACCGCATCTGCCCCGATGCCACCTTCGACGACCTCACGCCCCGTTTCTGGAGAAACAAAGCCCCCTGAAAGCAAGGGGTGAGACATAATAGTGCCATCTCTTCCGATACCGTTATTAACTACAAAAAAGACAATGAAAAACATCACTCCGCATCTTCTCTTCCTCTGTCTTCTTACGGGTGTAGCACTCAGCGTCATTGGCTGCACGAAGAAAGTTGACGCCCCTGCCCCCTACGGTGCTGTGCCCACAGCGCGTCAGTTGGCGTGGCACGACATGCAGATGTATGCCTTCATCCATTTTACCACAACCACCTACCGCGATGTGGAATGGGGCTATGGCGATGCAGCGCCCGACGAGTTCCAGCCCACCCGTTTCAATCCCCGCCAATGGGTGGAGGTGCTGAAGGCTGCCGGTATGAAAGGTGTGGTACTCACCGCCAAGCATCACGACGGCTTCTGCCTATGGCCCAGCCAACTGACAGACTATAGCGTAGCTCACAGCACATGGATGGAGGGCAAGGGCGACGTCGTGGGGGCACTCTCGAAAGAGGCTGCACGTGCCGGGCTGAAGTTCGGCGTCTACCTCTCGCCCTGGGATCGCCACGACCTACGCTACGGCACCCCTGCCTACATCGACTATTTCCGAGGGCAGTTGCGCGAGCTGCTCACCCAGTACGGCCCCATCTTCGAGGTTTGGCAGGATGGCGCCAATGGCGGCGACGGCTACTACGGCGGCCTCTGCGAACGGCGCGTCATCGACAACCGCACCTACTACGACTGGACTACCACCGACACCCTCATCCGCGAACTCCAGCCTATGGCCTGCATCTTCAGCGACGGCGGCCCCGACACACGCTGGTGCGGCAATGAAAGCGGCTCCGTGGGCGACCCAAATTGGGCCACCCTCAATCGCAACAACTATGCCCCCGGCCGTGCCAACGGGCGCGGACTGCAGCATGGCGATGTCGGAGGCACCCATTGGGTACCCGCCGAGGTCGATGTCTCCATCCGCCCGGGATGGTTCTACCACCAGCGCGAGGACGACCGAGTGAAGAGTGTCGCCCAACTTATGGATATCTACTACACTTCCGTAGGTCGCGGCTCGAACCTCATCCTCAACGTCCCTCCCACCAAGGACGGCCTTATCCACCCCATCGACTCAGCCCGTCTCGTGGCCTTCGGAAAGGCGCTGCAGCGCGAGTTTAGTCGTCCGCTGAAGACGAGTGCCATCAAGTCGCTTCGGGCATCCAACGTACGTCGCGGCTTCCCCGCCCGCTTTGTGGTTGATGCAGACAATCAGACCTTTTGGGGCACGAACGACGATGTCCGTGAGGCTACGCTAACGATGACGCTACGCCGCCCAACGCCCCTCTACTGCCTCCGTCTGCGCGAGCCCATCCGCCTCGGCCAGCGCATCGACCACTTCCGCATCGAAGCCCTCGCCCCATCGGGTGAGTGGAAGCCCGTCGCCGACGGCACCACTATCGGCCCTCAGCGCATCCTGCGCCTGCCCGAAGGCACCGAGGCCAGCGCCATCCGCCTCACTGTGGGCAGTGCCGAAGCCTACCCCCTGCTCAGCGAAGTGCAGTTCTTCCTTCCTCCTGAAGACGCCGAATGACCTCTCGTATCCGCGCCCATGTCTTTGCTGCCATGGCCATGCTGGTGGGTTGTCTGTGGCTTCCATTGACGACATCGGCTCAGACATCCTCCGTCCCGCTGCGCATAGGCTTCTTCAATGCGGAGAATCTCTTTGATTGTCAGCACGACAGCCTGACGGATGACTTTGAATTCCTTCCTGACGGACGCCGGCGCTGGACCCACACCCGCTACCATACGAAACTGCGCCGCGTGGCTGAAGTCATTGCCTCGATGGGCAGCGACGACGTACCTGCGCTCGTCGGCCTCTGCGAGGTGGAGAATGATAGTTGCCTCACCGACCTGACGCGGCGCTCGCCCCTTCGAGCGGCAGCCTACAGCTATGTGATGTCGCATGGCGATGACCCACGCGGCATCGACGTTGCCCTGCTTTACCGCCCTGCCTTCTTCCATCTTCTCCATGCCACAGAGCATGCCGTCCCTGTGCACGCCGTCCGCCGCGATGCCTATGCCCGCCCCATGCTCCGTGTCAGCGGCGTGCTCCTCACGGGCGATACGCTCGACGTCCTCGTCTGCCACTGGCCCAGCCGTTTGAATGGCACGCGCGCCTCAGAGCCTCTGCGCAGCATGGCTGCCTCGGTGGTACAGGCGGTGTGCGACTCGCTGCTGGCGGTGCGCACAAAAGCCCTTGTCCTTGTCATGGGTGACTTCAATGAGCCTCCTACGGGCCCTTCCGTTGCTTGGCTGGAGGACGGCGCCCACCTCGTCAACCTTGCCAGCACGGCACAGCCCATGTATCCCCCCAAGCGGCGCTCCGACTGCAACGGCACCTACAGATACAAAGGGCGTTGGGAGCAGCTCGACCAGATGCTCGTCAGCCCTGCCTTGGCAGCTTACCTCCCCGCGTCGGGCAACGGCAGTAACCCTACGCTCACCATCTATAATGCTACGTTCCTCTTGGAGCGCGAGCCTATCTATGGCGGCCTGCGTCCCTACCGCACGTACATCGGCCAGCGCTACCATTCCGGCTATAGCGACCACCTGCCTGTCTTTGCCGACTTTCTCCTCCCGCTGGATTAGCTATTTTACATAATGAAGATTCTCTGTCTGGATTAGCGTCACACAAGGAAAGAGAGTCAACCATCAAACATAATCTGACCCGACGTTTTGTCGGGTCAGATTGTATAGGTACAAAAAGTCTGTAAAAGGATATTTTTTAACGCGTAGCAGCGTAGCAACACCCGCTATTTGCTGATACGGAGGACGGGAGCGATGGCGTTGCAGGGTGCGGGGAGCTGAACGACGAGGCCTTCGGCGGTCTGACGGGCGCGGACGTTGCCATAGCCCAGCAGACGGACGCTGGTGATGGAGCGGCGGAAGTAGGGATTGCCCTTGGCCAGCGACTTGATGACGAGGCGGCCGTCCTCAGGCCAGCCCATAGCGGTAACGTAGAGGTAGCGTTTTGTCTGATTGAAGCGGATGTCAGCAGCGGTCATGTGACTATACTCGCCATCGTTGAAGCCTTGGGCGTTGATGGCGATGTTCTTCTCGGCCACAGGGCCTTCGCCGAAGATGTCCCACGGACGGGTACCAAAGATGCTCTCGCCGTTGACGGTCATCCAGGCTTCGAGGTCGTCGAGGATGGCAGCCTCCTTCTCGTCGTAGGTGCCGTCGGCGCGGAGGGGCACGCTGAGGAGCAGATTGCCGTTCTTCGAGACGATGTCGACAAGCTGGCGGACGACGGTAGCGGCGCTCTTGTACTGGTTGCGCTCGTAGATGGAGGTGTTGTAGTGCCAGCCGCCGATGCAGTTGCATGTCTGCCAAGGCTCAGGGACGATGAAGTTGGGTGCACCGCGCTCGACGTCCCAGGTGATAGCACGGCGCTCGGCCTCGTCAAGAATCTTGCAGGTCATGACGCCCTGGGGGTTGGAGTTGTAGAAGTGGGCGGCAATCTTCAGTCCGCAGTCGCTGATGGGATAGAAGGGTAGCTTGGTGACGTCGAAATAGATGATGTCGGGTTGATAGCGGTTGATGGCGTCGAGGGTACGGTCGTAGAAGTTGGTGACGAAGTCTGCCGAGGGCGGACAGGCGCCGTTGCCCCATCCCCACTGGCCGTGGATGGCGCCGTTGTCCCACGAGCCCTTGCTCATGGGATGGCGCTGCTGATAGAGCATCTGCGGGTCGAGGCCGTCCCACCACTTGCCCTTGCCGTCGGCAGCGGTGAGGTTGCCATCATAGTAGACGCCAGTCTTTGGGCCCTTGAGGTCGTAGCGCTGCGAGGGCTCATACCACGTCCAGGCATGATCAGCATGGAACGAGATGCCGAGGGGAAGGCCGTACTTCTTGGCCGCACGGGCCCAGCCCTCGAGGATGTCGCGCTCGGGACCCATGCGGACAGAGTTCCACGGCTGGTACTTGGAGTCCCAGAGGTCGAAGTTGTCGTGGTGGTTGCCGAGCACAAAGAAGTACTTGGCTCCAGCGCGCTTGTAACGTTCAACCAGCTTGTCGGGATCCCAGTTCTCCGCCTTGAAGAGGGGCAGGATGTCCTTGAAACCCACTTCGGAGGGGTGGCCGTAGTGGGCGACGTGGTAGTTGTACTCACGCGAGCCTTCCATATACATCGAGCGGGCCATCCAATCGCCCGTACCCTCGACGCATTGCGGCCCCCAGTGAGCCCAGATGCCGAACTTGGCATCGCGGAACCACTCGGGCGTCACATGGTCGGAGAGCGACTCCCAAGTAGGTTGGAACTTGCCCGTCTTCATCGGCTCATGTGCTTCCGACACGGGCACCTGATAGGGCTGAGCGACCATGACCAGCGACCACGCGCTGATGGCTGCCAACAGAAAGAGATGTTTTTTCATAATAAGATTGAATATTGATTTTTTTGACTTATCACATTTTCACAAGGATACGAAAGACCTTGCCGGGGGCTTCGGCCCATTGGGTCATGGCATCGGAGGCTTCTTCAGGAGCGACAACGCGACTGACGAGGGCATCAATCGTAGCTTGTTGGCTCGTAGACCCGTTAACTTGTTGCCCCCTCAAATAGCGGATAACGGCGCGGAAATCGGCAGGCAGGGCGTTGCGCGAGCCGCGGATATCGAGCTCCTTCTGTACAAAAAACTTCGTCTGGAAGGTGACCTCGCTCTTGGCATAGCCGATGCAGACGACACGCCCCGTGAAGGCAACCTCGTCGACAGCCATGCGATAGGTAACGGGGCTGCCCACAGCCTCGATGATAACGTCGGGGCCGAATCCGGAGGTGAGCTCGATGAGCTGGGCATGGACATCGTCGGAGAGCGTGTTGACCACATGGGCAGCACCCAGCCTCCGGGCAAGGGCAAGTTTCTCGTCGTCGATGTCGGCAGCGATGACGGTAGCACCACGCAGGGCGGCGCGCACAATGGCTCCCATACCCACCATGCCGCAGCCGATAACCATCACCACGTCGCTGTCGGTGACAGCTGCACGGCTAACGGCGTGGAAGCCCACGCTCATCGGCTCAATGAGGGCACAAGTACGGGCATCAAGCCCTTCGGCTGGGATAATCTTCTGCCAAGGGAGCGCGATGCGCTCGCGCATGGCACCGTTGCGCTGCACGCCGAGCGTCTCGTTATGCTCACAGGCATTAACGCGTCCACCCCGGCACGAGGCACATTGCCCGCAGTTAGTGTAGGGGTTGACGGTGACGACCATGCCGGGGCGCAGCGTGTCGGGCACATCCTCCCCCACCCGCTCAATCACCGCGCCAATCTCGTGGCCGGGGATAACGGGCATGCGAACCATGGGATTGCGCCCCAGGAACGTGTTGAGGTCGGAGCCGCAGAAGCCCACATACTGCAAGCGGAGAAGCACTTCGCCAGCCTTAAGCTCAGGCTCGGGAATCTCCACAACTGCCATCTGGCGTTCAGAAAGAATCTGTATTGCTTTCATTATTATTCTGTTTTTGGAGTCAATGGTCAAAAATCTATTGACTTTCAACTCCTATCATTCTGACATATTTTTTATATAAGGTAAATCGGGCAGGTTTTGGAAGCCGTAGAAACGGCAGGCGTTATCGCCCAGGAAGAGCCGCTTCGCCTCGTCGGTAAGCTCGGTGGAACGGCTGATGAAATCGTAGCTCATGCGGTAGGTAATGGCGGTGATTGTACGGGGGTAGTCGCTGCCCCACATCAGTTTCTCCCAGCCCACAAGGTCTACCGCCTCACGGATGGCGCGCACGGCGCTTGGGAAAGGATAGAACTCGCTATTGTAGAGCCACGTGATACCTCCCGACTCCACCATGACGTTTGCGTTCTGGGCAAGTCGGATTTGCTCTCTCCAGTCGGGGTTCTCCCACGGTGGGGTGACAGGTGGGGCTGCCATGCCGAGGTGCCCGATGGCGATGCGCAGACAGGGACACATGCTGATGACTTCGCGTAGCTCGTCAACCTGCGTCATGCCGTCGGCAAGGGTGATGGAGAGGTAGGCGCCCCGTTGCTCCATGAGGCGGAACACCTGCATCATCTCCGAGCTGCAGAGCGAGCGTCCCAGCAGGCGGTGACCCGGAATGGCAAGGCCGCGGAAGCCATCGTCAAGAAGACGGACAGCCTCGGCATAGAAACCATCATGCAGCCAGTCAGGCATACCATAGACGAAGAAGCGCTCGGGCCACATGCGGGCGACGGTGGAGAGATAGTCGTTCTGCAAGCCGTCGATGAACTCCTGCACGACTACGGCAGCTGCTACTTGGGCATAATCCATGTTGGAGAGGAACACTTCGGCGGTGTTTCGGCCGTCAATCATAAAGGGCGGGAGCATCTGCACCTCCTCGCCGAAAAATAGCGAGCGCCCGTTCGTCAACGTCCGGATGGGAAGCCCGTTCCACTCTGTATCCTGACGCAGCCATAAGTGGCTATGGGAATCAATAATCATTATGTTATTTACTATTTTTCTATTTACGATTTACGATTTATTTTCCGATTTGATTATTTATCCTTTTATCTTTTGTTTCCCAAATAACTAAATATTTCAATTGTCAATCAATTGTAAATAGTAAATTGTCAAATCGTAAATCATTATGAATTAAGCCAGCGGACGCCCATTTGGCTGCCTATAATCTGCTGCACGTCATGGACAAGCTGCTCGTCGATGGGCTCCTCGGCATAGCGGATGTTACGCTCTACATTGGCAGGGTTGGCGCTGCTGAAGAGCGTGGTAGCGATACGGGGATTCATTGTGCCGGTAGAGAACTGCACCGCCAGCTTCTCAATTGGGTAGCCCTGCTCCTGACAATAGGCAGCAGCACGGGCGCAGGCCTCCTTCAGCGCTGCGGGAGCCGGATGCCAGTCAGGTGTGCCGCGTGTGGAGAGCAGCCCCATCGACAACGGCGAAGCATTGATGACGCCCACGCCATGTGCCTCGAAGAAGTCGAGGTATTCCGTCAGCAGCGTGTCGTTCAGGCTATAGTGGCAGAAGTTGAGGATGCTTTCCACCGTACCCTCATCGCATTGCTCCACCATCCAGCGGAGGTTCTCGGGCTGGAGGTCGGTGATACCCACGTGTCCCACCACGCCCTTGCGGCGCAGCTCAACAAGTGCAGGAAGCGTCTCATCAACAACCTTCTGGAGGCCTCCGTCCATACCCGCCTGGAACTCGATGTCGTGGACGTTGATGAGGTCGATGTAGTCAACCCCCAGCCGCTCCATGCTCTCATAGACACTATCCGTAACGCGCCGGGCACTATAGTCCCACGTGTTCACGCCGTCATGCCCATAGCGCCCCACCTTCGTGGAAAGGAAATACTTGTCGCGCGGAATCTCGCGGAGCGCCTTGCCCAGCACGGTTTCCGCCTTCAGATGCCCGTAGTAGGGCGACACGTCAATGAAGTTGATGCCGCTTTCGACGGCAACGTGCACGGCACGGATGCCCTCGTCCTCGCGCACACTATGGAACACGCCGCCCAGCGACGATGCCCCGAAGCTGAGGTTCGACACCCTCATGCCCGTCTTTCCAATTTCATTATAAATCATGGCAACTCGAAATAATCTGTATTTTGAGGACAAAGATACAAGTAAACAAGAGAAAAAGCAAATAATAATGAAAAAAAACTCATTCCGCAAAAACGCGTTTTCATTTCGTCGATTATTCCCCCGTTCTGTTTTTTGCCTGCTCTGGCGATTTATTTGCTTGGGCTGACAAATTTATTGCTTATTCTATTTTTTTATTTGCCTACGCTATTTATAAACACGGCCCCTGTTTATATAAACGCGCCCCCTGTTTATAAACATCATCAAACATCGGAGAAAACGAATCAAGCAATTCGCCTCATTCGCTTCATTTGCCGGCAGAAAGATTTTATATGAACGGCAAATTATCCGAATGATACGAATTTTTTATAGTGCGTTTTTCCACGAAATCGCCCAAAAACCGTGTAGATTGTGTAGATAGTGTAGATAAAACGCCCCATCTACACGCGCCAAACAGCAATAATTCAGCCCAATACCCCATTCGTGTAGATTGTGTAGATGTTTTACAAACTTTTTGTGAAATGAAACGCTTTCCTCCCTTGCTCCTATTCCATAAGAAAGACTTCTTTTAGAGAGTCCTTCGCCACAAAACCTCAAAAATATTTGGTTTTTCATTTGCTTACTCGTACCTTTGCCACACAATAAAGAATAAAAGAAGAAGATTATATGACAAACAATGCTACACTCCGAGGCGTTTACGTGAACGTGCCCGCCAGCGATTGGTCGCTGTTCCGCGAGCTTGTACGCAAGTTCGGTTGGCAGGCTGAGACTCGCGAGCAGATGCTTGATCGCTTTATTAGCACACGACCTGCTCAGCCGATGCTCAGCGAGGAAGAAATCATGTACGAGGTGAAATCCGTCAGGTACGCCAAATAAAAATGAAGGTCATTATTGATACAAATCTTTATAAAACTATAATGCAGTATTAAATCCTCTGCATTTCCAACGACCTAAACGGAATTCTTCATTTCTTATCAATTTTAAGCGGCGAAAGGGAAACTCTTTCGCCGCTTTTCTTTGTTCAGCAAATAGGAATGACTATCTTTAAGAGAATAAATCTCTTTTGATAGGCTGCGCCTCAGAACGGATGGAGCAGCAAGAGCAAAGCGGGAGACGCGGCATGCTGCGTCTCTACAGTTCTGCCGAGTCGTGACAGACGAAAACGCAGTTAAAAACTCAAAATTATTTGGTTTTTTGTTCACCTTGACCTGCGGTCTAAAATGCTTTCGCTCGATAAAAAGAAAACATTTTTCCTTTTATTCTCGCTTATTCGCATTTTTATCACTATCTTTGTCGCGTCATGCATCGTAAGACCGCATGGCAGACATTTGGAAAAGGAAGCGTTTTAGCTTTTTCTTTTCAGTGAATCTGGACAATTCTTGAAACGAAAGAAAGGCATTAAGGCGCTCCAGGTTGGTTGTATATATGTTAGCTAACGCTCACACGATACGCCAACGTGTGAGCAGTTTTTTCATTATCTTTCGTTTCGGGTCGTCCAGAACCTACTGAAAGGGTAAGTCAAAATTTGGCTCACACTTTCTTTTCGTATGTCTTTTTACTTATCAAATCAACCACCCTCGCCTATAGAGCCAACGGCAAGGATAAAGAGAAACATTTAAAACATAACAAAATGAGGCACTATTATTTTTTTTAAATCGTATTGGCTACATTAGTTGGATGTGCACCTAAATCTAACGAGGAAAAGGTTATTCAGGAGTTCAAAAACTACGCTAAGACACACTTTGATGATCCTTCAAAACTAAAGGAAATTATCGGTATTGATGAAACTGACACAATGTCAACAGTTCAGTTAAAAGAGGCCATAAAAGAAGGAATAACCCCTCTTCGTTCAGCAGACTCTTTAATTAATCAATATGATAGTATCATAAATGAATACATAGAATTAAGTAATAAAAAAAATCTTAAAGATTTTTATAAAATGAATAGGTATGAACGGGAAAGACTAATAAACCTTCTAACAGAGAGATTTGAATTAATTGTTAAGAGACAAGCTTTGGCAAAAAAAGGAGTCAGTACTGAGGGTTATCAGAAAGAATTAGAGATTCTTTTATCATTAAAAGATTCGACATTGATTCAAAATAAGATCCTTTATCGGATAAAAGAGTCTGATGGATTAAAAATAAGAGCTTATTATGTTATTACAGATACCTTATATAACTTTTTTTCATTCTCAGAAGCAAAAATAACAACGTCAGACGAGCCATTTAGGACGTTCAAAGATATAATTGAAGGAAAACTCACGCCTATTATGAATGAACGGCATAAGCATAATATAAATGAACTACAAAATGGGAAATCCATTCTGTCAATCATTAAGCCATACATTAATGATGAAAAGTAATTTGTCACACATTTAGAAATGAAAAAAAGATATAGAAGGTTTTTATGAAAAAACAACATCAGCTATTCTTTTTTTTAGGTGTAATAAGTCTAATGTTCGTAATTCAGAGTTGCACCAGCGCGTTTAGAAAGCATATTTCTGAACCACTTTCAATTAAAGAAATAAGGAGTATCTCTAAGAATAACCCTTCCTTTGTTGATATGTATGAAAACATTGAAGATATTAGAGAAGAATTATTTGATGATTTAGAAAATGAAATAAAATACGGTGATATTACATATAAAAGATTCTTCAAATATGAGAAAAAAAGACATAAACTTATTAAAAATGCTTTAGAAGAATATCAATCGAAATATGATGATAATAAATCTTTTCAAGAGAAAGTGGATAGTGCCTTACAATATTGGCTTGATTACTCAGACGTGTATAAATATGTTCGCATTAAATTGATATCTTTGTATCCACGTATTGAAAAAAGAGGGTTCTATCCATATAATTATTATTTAGATGAATTGGATTATACCTTTTCTATTGAACCTTTAGATTCAAATCTATCTTTTGTTTCGTATTATTGTAGGATATCAGATGATGACCTTTATGATTATATTTCATGTGAGGACAGTATTCCAATGGAGAAAAAGTATGCTCTTTATAGTCATGAAAAAAAATTCTCATATTATTCAAAAAAAGTAAAAGAAGATCTTAATACTTCCCGATTAGAGAATTTGTCTAAAGTGAACGTTTCTTACATAATAGTTGGGGATAAAGTAATAAAGGAGAGAGCAGGCATTCCTTCGCATGTGATGGATTATATAAATCATTCTGATTGGGGTTTCAATAGATTGGATTTTATTCAAAAAGAGGTTGATCAAAACTATGTGAGCCCTGCTGATTATATAGATGCAAATGTAAACAAAAATATGGAAAAATACGACAAAAAGGTATATGACTTGTTTGAAATGTATTGGGATTACTAACATTTTGTTCGAATAGGTTGGCAATCCGAAGTCCGTTCAGGCGGATTTTGTAATCCGACTAAAATGAGAAGGGGATTTGTAATCCCCAGCCAATGAACGGCAGCAAATGATAAGGGAGTGTTGGCGTCAGCACTCCCCTTTTTTACTACTTCTTCCCCACTCCAACTAGACGTGTCGTTAAACATTACACATTAAACCTTAAACATTAAACATTTTTTATTACCTTTGCAGCCCGAAAAGAGAACAAGGAGGAAAGAATATGTTGACAACACTAATGGCTGCGGCACTGGTTATCAATGAGCTGATGGCTGCCAACTTGGGGACGGTGATGAGTCCCGCCACCAATTTCGACAGTTGGATTGAACTGTACAATCCTGACGATGCGCCCGTCAACCTGGGGGGGATGTACCTGAGCGACAATGGTGCCGACCTCCGTCGATGGAAGATGCCCTCCGACGTGGGCAGCGTGCCGGCCAAGGGCTTCAAGGTCATCTGGCTGGGTTCCCACGACATCAAGGCCACACAAGCTCCCTTCAAACTCGATGCCGACGGAGGTACTATCTACCTAAGCGACACCGATGGTACGCTGGTGCTCAGTCAGGAGTATCCCGAGTGCATAAGCCGAACGGCATGGGCGCGCACCACCGATGGCGGAGACGACTGGGGATGGACAGCTACGGCTACCCCTGGGGCCAGCAATGCCACAGCCTCCTTTGCCTCCGAGCGGCTGCAGGCTCCCGTAGTCAGCGTGGGCAGCAAACTATTCTCGAGCCCGCTAAACTTCAACGTCGAAATTCCTGAAGGCGCCACTCTGATGTACACTACAGACGGAAGTCTGCCCTCGGCGCCAAAGGCGGATGGCCAAGAGGGCGACCCCTGGGTGGAATACGTCAGGAACGGCGACTGCGAGGGGGATGATGCCAGCAGTCTCATCAGCCGCGATGCCGGCGGGAATGGTAATGTGAAGCGCATCGTTGACGGCGTGGGCTGCGACGGCTCACGAGGAATCCGCGTGCATGCCATTGCCAATCCGAAAAACGAGTACGACGCTCAGCTTTTTGTCTATACTCCTGACCACATCTGGCGTACGGGTCAGAAATATCGCTTCCGCATGATGGTGCGTGCCGACAAGCCTGGCCGCATCTCTGCCCAAACACACACCACGCCCGGCAACTATATCTACTGGCAGGTACTGGAAGGCAATTACAACATCACCACCGAATGGCAGGAAATCTACTACGAAGGCACCATCACCGACGAGCAAGTGGGCAAGCAGGGCGGCTGGTGGGGAGGCCAGGAAACCTATCAGGATATGCATACGATTGCCTTCAACCTCAATGTCGATAAGCAGGAAAACAACTTCTATTTCGACAACGTGTCGTGGCAACTCTATACGGGTGACGACTCCGGCGCTGATGCCTCGCGGAAGAGCGAGGATGGGCAGTTCACCGTCTCCAAAACCACCAACTACGTGTTCCGTCTCTATAAAGACGGCTACCTGCCCAGCGTGCCTGTCACCCGCAGTTTCATCCAAACATCCAACAAGTATACGCTCCCCGTCATCAGCATCGTTGGCGACAAGAAATATTTCACCGACTCCAAGATAGGCCTCGACTGCGATGGCGACGGCACCAACGGCAAGACGGGCAACGGACAAACCCAGCCGAAGAATTACAATCAGCCTTGGGACCGTCCCGTGAACTTCAGTTATCTCTCGCCTGAGGGCGAAATGCTGTTCAATCAGGACGTGAACATCAAGGTTTCGGGCGGCTACACCCGTTCCCAGCAATATCGTTCGTTCAAACTGAAGTCCAGCAAGGCGTTCGACGGAGAGAACCGCTTCGACTTCTCCTTCTTCCCGCAGAAGCCCTATATCCGCAGCAAGACTCTGCTCCTCCGTAATGGTGGCAACGACATCTGGCGCCACAACGCCCGTTTCATCGACCCTGCTCTCGAAACCATCATCCAGCGCTCGGGCATCGACCTCGACGTGCAGTCGTATGTGCCTGTCATAGAATATGTGAACGGGCAACTGCGTGGCGTGCTGAACCTGCGCGAACCCAACAACGACAATTTTGCCTACGCCAATTTCGGCTATGACGACGAGGAGCTTGATGCCTTCGAGAACCTCGAGATGAAGAACGGCAACGACAGCGTCATCAACCGCATCTTTGAGCTGGGCCGTCATATCAACGATCCTGGAGCCTACGACGAGCTCGTCTCCCTGCTCGATATTGACGAGTTCATCAACTACATGGCCGTCACCTTGTTCCTTTATAATGACGATTGGCCCGACAACAACATCAAGGCCTACCGTAGCCGGAACGACGGGCGCTATCGCTTCATCAGCTTCGACCTCGACTATGCTTTCAAGGGATGTTGGGACTATAGCGGTACCGACCCCTTCGTCACCTTCTACAAGTTTAAGGATTCGAGCGCGCCAAGGACCAGTTACAATAAGGATATCGTAAACCTCTTCTTAAACCTGCTCGACAACGAGGTTTACCGTCATCAGTTCATCGACACCTTCTGCATCGTAGCTAGTAGCGTCTTCGAGCCCAACCGCGCTGAAATGATTGTGGATGAGCTGCTGGCCAACGTGAAGCCTATGTGCCAGCTCATGAGACAACAAGGCATCAACGACGGTCATGACCCTGACCGTGCCGCCACCACTATAAAGAACGAGTTGAAGGGACGAAGCGCCACGATGACCAGCTATATGAAGCAGTTTGCGCCCATGAAGCTCAGCACCGTCACACGACAGAGAGTCACCCTTACCACAAATCTCTCCACGCAAACTGCTAACCCCTCACCCCTAACCTCAAACCTCATTACCGTCAATGGCCTCCGTGTGCCCTACGCCTACTTCGACGGCCACCTCTTCGGCCCCATTCGCATCGAGGCTCAGGCTCCTGCCGGCTATCGCTTCACGGGATGGAAAAGTAGCGGCAACCTGTTCTCTACAGAACCCGTCATCGACCTGCCCGACGCCGGCACCATTAGCCTCACGGCCACGTTCGAACCGCTTACTGCCGATGAGTTCGCTGCGCAGGGTATACCGCCTGTGCGCATCAACGAAGTAAGCGCCGCTAATGGCATCTATGTCAACGACTATTTCAAGCGCAACGACTGGATAGAGCTTTATAACATCACCTCCGAGCCCGTTGATGTCGAAGGAATGTACCTGAGTGACAACGCCAAAGAACCCCAGAAGTATCAGATTCAATCTTCAATATTCAATCTTGAATCCACCGTCATCCCCGCCCACGGCTATCTTATCGTCTGGTGCGATAAACTTGAGCCACTCAACCAATTGCACGCCTCATTTAAGCTTGATGCCGACGGGGGCGAAGTGCTGATTACCGCAGCTGACGAATCGTGGACCGACCAACTGACCTACTCCCAAATGAAGGCTGACGAGACTATTGGTCGCTATCCCGACGGTAGTGCTGATGTCATCACCATGAATGTGCCAACTATCGCCGCTGTCAACCATGCTTCCAGCTATGCTGTGCCTGTCAGCCAAACCATGAGCATTGGCGACCTTGTCTCCAACGGCAGCCTCACGGCCTATTATGCAGCAGGGCGAATTGTCATCACCAATAGCAACGACGGTCCCGTCAGCGTCAGCATCGACAACCTCATCGGTCAGCAGCAACTCAGCCTCACAGCCGAGGTGTCAAGCGGACGTGCCGAGGCCGACGTCAGCCTGCTGCCGACGGGCATCTACATTGCCATTGTCGCAGACAGTAACGGCCATCGTGCCGTCTGCAAATTCATGAAGAACTAATCCCAGAGGGATTCCCAGTTGTAAACGCGATAGAAATAGGGACGGACGTAGTCGGCACTACCAGGATAGGTGAAATTGTCGGCTGTAGCAGGTGCCGTCTGCGAAGTGGAGAGCACCAGTTCGCCTTCACGTGAAAGGGCGTTATGGAGAGTGACGCGGGTGAGCGTGTTATACGTCTGCGGGCCTTTTTTCTCGAGGCGTGAGGGTATTACGCAGAGAGTCTTCACATCAGTGAAGGGGCCGTAGGGCGTAGTTGAACGCCAAATGAGCACATCTTGTTTGTTTTGGTATGCCTGTCCAACGAGGTAGTAGTATCCGCTGCGCTTGAGCACCTGCGGATGCTGGCAAGCGCCGTTGTTAGAAAGCATACTAGAACGCATGGCCACCTCGTCAGCATTAAGACCCGTAGCGGTTGTAGGTGCGGTAGTAGTCCATACAATGTCACCGTCGATGTTACGGACGCAGTATTCCCAAGTGGAAGCAAGGTCATAAGTGGATGTACGTGCCACAAGCACACCATTGATACCGCTCAACTGATAGGTGCAGTAGATGTAGTTATGCCCATCGTCGTCGCGCAGAAGACAGTTGTCGTAGCCAATCATGTTTTGCATCAGGTCGGGTTGGAGCGATTCCTCTGTAAGGATACCATCAGAACTAATGGAATAGGTAGCCAGATAAGTAGCCTCTCTACGTGAATTGGATGTTTTATAGCATCCGTAGAGAACCTGTATCTTGCCGTCTTTTTCGGATGCCAATGCCGGCGCCAAATAGCTCTTTGTGGATTCTGGCGTAGCGAGGTTTTCGCCCTGATAGTAGTCGTCGGCCGCGGGGTCAGTAGTCTGAACGAGAGGATTGAGTTCCTTGAGGTCCTCGGAGGCGGGATTGCCTATGGTTCCGTGGGCAGACGTTTGCAAGAGCAAGCTATTGCGTACCGAATTATTGGTGGAAAGACGCGCACGAGTAGCCGCATCGACAACGCCGAAGTAACTGTCGCGTGCCAGCCAAAGGATTCTATTACCCGACAAGGAAGCAGACGACAGCACATCGCCTCCATTCCAGCCAAGAGTACGACTGAAGAGAGCATTGTAGAGCTCGTCGCAATAGAGGAAGATATTATCGCTATTTTGACCGACGTTCATGACGGGCGTAAGCTGCCAGGAAGTATCTATTACTGGCTCTTTGAAAAAGACTACCGAATCTTCCACCACATCATCGTAGCCGATAGCCGCAGACTCATAGTCGTTGCAGGAAACGAACAGGTCCAAGCTTAGGACTAAAACCAAAAACTTAAGAAAGTAATTAGTTATTAGAGAATAGTGATTAGATAAATGAATCATTTTCTTCATTATTATTTATCATTCTTGTAATCAATTGTTGGTGATGCTGAGAGGTCGCATCAGCTCATAAACGAAATGCCACATTACCTCGGTAGGAAGTTTGTAGCGGTAGTTGAGCGTGAAGCTCTGCGTCTCGGGGTCATAGTAACTCTGCTTCCCCTCTATCTCGCCCACTTCAACGGAGCGGCTCGACACTTCCCATGTACGGAGCGTCACCTTCTGGCGCTTGACAAATTCGCCCGTAGGCAAACCTTCGACATAAACGGGAATGTCAAGGAGTTCATTGGGATGTACAGTCACGACGATGCCGCGCTGGCTGATAATGGCAGGGGCAACGCTGTAGAACGTGCTTGGAAGGATGCGCACGCTGTGTTCATCTACTGGTACCAACGACTTAGTGGCATTGATGACTGAGGCATCACCGGCTTCCGTAAAGGCACCGTCGGCCTCGCGGAAGTTCTGCTCGGTGCCGTCCATAGTAAAGTAAGTCGTGGATTTCGTAGTGGCGTAGTCGTTTTTCAGGTAGATGCGGAAGAGGACTTCACGCTTCTCGGGGGAAATCATATAGTCGGACACGGACTTGATGCGCAGAGGAATGTAATAGACATCATCGGGGCCGATGTTACTGACATTAACGCGGATGGGGAACTTCACGTAGGGTTTTTCGTTGTCCGCAGGCAAGGTAATGGTATAGTCGGAAATCGTGTAGTTCTTCTCATCGAGCTCCTGGGCGTAGTTAGCATACGCCTCACCATAAGTGGTACGGTTATAGGAGCGCAACACCTCGGGCCAATGCTCAAGCTCTACTTTCACGTCCTTCTCAATGGGAGTGGTACCACCAGCGTATATTGACAACCACCCTTCGGACATTTCACCGAACGTGTACTCCTGACCGAAGATATTGCTATTGTCGCTGACGATATATATTTCCTTACGATACTGTTCCTCGTCATAGAACTTGGCTTCGCAGCCCTCGATAATGACAATACCAAGAACTAAAACCAACACTCTGAAAAAGTGATCAGCAAAATGAATCGTTTTATTTTTCATAACTCTTTATTTCTAACGTATAAACAAGAAAACGCATTATTTTTCCCATCCTGGATTCTGATCAAGAAGCGGATTCTTGCGAAGTTCGTTCAGATGAATAGGCAGCAACACCATCTTGGGCTTGAACACGCGCTCACGAATGGTGGAATACTGGATGATGGTAGGCTGATAGAACCCTGCCCACTCAGCCTGGTTGACGTTCAATCCCTGCAAAGGCTCGTTCTCCAGCTGCTCGACAATACCCCAGCGACGAATGTCGTAGTAGCGGCGTCCCTCGTGGAACAGCTCTATACAACGTTCACGCTCAATAACTTCCTCGAAGGCATCCTCTGAAGCGAGTTCCTCGTCGGTGACACCTGGCAGACCAGCACGGAAGCGGACTCGGTTGAAAGCACTTCGCATCTCCTCTTTGTCGCGGCTGACCTTGATGCCGTCGATATCCCATTCTTGCGTGAGGTGGTTAAGAGCCTCGGCATAGGAAAGCAGCACTTCGGCGTAGCGTATAATGGGGAATGTCTTGGTAATGGTACGAGCATTGTTGCCAGTACATGCATCGCGTGGGTGGACGTACTTGCAACCCGTGTAACCCGTGATGTTATAGACATTATTGGTGGATACATTCGGACCACAGTTGGCACCCATATAGTAACCGACGACAACGTCGTGCTTGCCTGTCTCGATGGTAGAAGACATTGTCCAAAGACGTCCGGAGAAACCGATGTTGGCATAGAAACGGGGCTCGCGGTTAGCGTAGGCAGCAAATGTGCCAGCCTTCAAGGTATAGTAGCGTGAGAGAATCTGATCCTCCTGGGTGATGCACGCCTTGTCATAGGGGCGGTTGAGGTAGGGATACTCGGCGCTGGCATTGGATATATCGCGTCCGTCGGCCATATAGAAGTAATCGACCATGCGCTGGGGCACGCTTACGCAGCTGCTACCACCAAAACGCAAGGGAAAGATGTACCCAAGATGGTCGAGGATATTCTCCGTCGTTCCCCAAATAA
Source organism: Bacteroidales bacterium UBA1189 (assembly GCA_002309805.1). Taxonomy (GTDB): domain Bacteria; phylum Bacteroidota; class Bacteroidia; order Bacteroidales; family Bacteroidaceae; genus UBA1189. Next base: position 81,801 of record DBYJ01000026.1, read on the forward strand.
GCTCAGGGTTGGTGGCTGCCACAGCTTCGCCCGTGAACTGCTCGGAATAGGAGCGGTAGGGGTCGATGCCCCCAGCACCGTTGGGATATGGAGCAGACGGCACGTTGGAAGGAAGGGCGGCTGTGTATTGGTCAGCATCGACGGTATAAAGATCATAGAGTTTCAAATCCATGACACGCTTGGCGGCAGCGGCAGCTACAGCCCATTTCCGTTCATCGTAGGTCTGCGAGACATAGTGTTCGCCATCGGCAGTACGGATGAAGTTTCCAAAAAAACGACGGGCAGCGAAGCCACCATTGAACAACGGGCTAGCTGCTGCTAGGCGGATTCGAGCCGACAAAGCGAGGGCAGCACCTGCCGTGGGAGCCGCAATCATATCAACGGGACGTGTACGGGGAAGGTTTTGAGCAGCACCCTCAAACTCGGTACAGATGTAATCGACACACTCGTCAAAAGTACCGCGGGCACGCTCATAGTAATCAGGAGCCTCGTTGCTGTTGAGCAGCTCATCCCCCATCAGAATCATGGGGCCTTGATTGCGCAGAATCCAATAGTAAGCGTATGCACGAAGGAAGCGGACTTCGGAACGGAACTCGGACTTCTCAAAGCTGTTCATGTCGGGGACGGCATCGATGTTCGTCAGCAGGGTGTTGCATTTGCGGATGATGCGATAGCAGTTATCCCAAACATTAAAGTCCCAATCCCATCCACCCATGGACGAGGCGGTGATATTATCGATGGTAAGGCTTGTGCCGGAAAACTGAATCTCAAGGAAACCGCCACTCCAGTTACCACACGACACAGCTTCGTCGCTGCCGGTAAGGCCAGGGGTGCTGCCGTAGTACCATAAACGAGCCTCTTTAGGAAGGAGCGATACGGCTCCATTATAATAGCGTTGTATGTTGACGCTGCTTGCAAAGATGGAGTCGGCCATGAAGGTGTCGGCGAAGTATTCGTCCACATTCAGGTAGTCGGCACATCCGACAAAAGATGATGCGCTGACAACTAGGGCCATTATCTTAACAAAAACACTTTTCTTCATATTCATAAGGCACTTCATGATTAAAAGTTAAGTTGCATTTGCAGGGCATAGCGTCCGGTGAGAGGGTAAGCCTGTCCGCAGGAGGTTGCCTGCTCGGGGTCGTAGATTTTCACGCTGTCCCACACATGGAGGTTCTCGCAGAGGAGCTGCAGGTCAATGGACTGTACTCCAACCTTGTGCATGAAGGCTGACTTCCAACGGTAATTGAGGCTCACTTCCTGAAGTCGCAGGTAGCGTGCATCGCCCATCCACCAAGTAGAAGGCTGCGTGTTGTTGACGTTTTGTCCGTAGTAGAGTCGCGGGAAGCGGGCGTTGGGGTTCTCCGTAGACGGGTCGCCGGAGTAATCGGCAGAAATCCAACGATTCTCCTTGTTGTAAGCAAGAGCAAGGACATTTCCGCGGAAGCCCTTGTTGAAAGGCATGTATCCATCGAAGAGACTGCCGTCGCTACCGCCGTAGAGGAAGTAATTGTGTCCCGTGCCGCGGAAGAGAATATTGAGCGTAAAACCTTTCCAATCGGCTGAGGCGCCGAGGCCGTACATCAATTGCGGGATGCCTGCATAGGCAAAGAGAGGCACCATGTCATCGCTGTTCACCACGCCGTCACCATTGACATCCTTATATTTGATGTCGCCCGGACGGAGGTTGCCGAACTGCGGAGGACTCATGTCGATGTCCTCCTGATTCTCGAAGAGACCGAGGGCGATGTATCCGCGCTGCACGTTGTTGGCATAGCCGTTCTTTTCCAGATAGCGGTAAGGCTGGTTCGCCTCTTCCCAATTAAGAATTTTATTTTTCGAGAGAGTAAAATTGCCACGTAAAGTATAGCTGAAGTCGTTGCTCACCTTCTGGTGATACTCGAAGTTTCCGTCGCCGCCCCAGCTCTTCATGCTGCCCACGTTGCCATAGGGCATACTTACCAAACCGACGTAGGCAGGCACTTGCGTACGCTGCTGGAAGATGGCGTCGCGGCGGTCGAGGAAGTAATCGACGGTAGCCGAGAACTTGTCGTTGAACAGGTGGAAGTCCATACCGAGGTCGAACTTCTTTGCCTTCTCCCACACGAGGTTGTCGGCACCGACCTGACTCTCGGTAATGGAGCCCGTTCCGCCCCAGATGGATGAGGATGTCTGGTCCTCGGAAATCAGCGTCAGATAAGGGAAGCGCGTGCTGGCAATCTGATCGTTACCTACCATACCATAAGAGGCACGGAACTTGAGGAAACTGAGCCAAGGCATCGAGTCCTGTACAAAACTATAGCTGGTGGGCACCCATGCAAGGGCCATCGATGGGAAAAAGCCATACTGGCGTCCGGGCTGGAAGTTCTCCGAGCCGTTCAGACCGAAGTTGGCATCGATGAAATACGTGTCGCGGAAGCCGTAGTTGAGACGTCCCGATAGACTCTGGTAACGCTTGGGAATGGCCGACATACTGCTACCCGCTCCCGTTTCGGCGGTGTCCTCAATATAATAATAAAGGAGAGCGCCCAAGCTATGTTCGTCGAACACACGGTCATAGTTAACGCTAGTATTGAAGAAAATCTTGCGCCATGTCCACGCCGCCGAGCTATAAGCCACGGAAACCTCATTGACACGCTGCGAGAGGATGAGCTTTCCTGTGGAGCTACGCTCCGAGGCCATGTAGAGCGACGGAATCTTGTAGCGGCTTTCGCCGAAAAGCGACTGCGTGTCGAGCGAGCCTTGTATCTTCGCCCTCAGTCCTGGGGTGACCATCGACAAGTCCTGATCGAGGCTCATAGTGACCATGTTGCGGAAGTTCTGCTGACGGGTGGTACCCGTGTAGTTCAGCAGGACGTAGGGCGAGATGTCGTCACCATCGTTCGTGGCAGGCAGATAGCCGTTAGAGTAGCGGAGCGGGAACATTACCGGCGTGGTCTTAGCCTGTGAACTCCATATCCAGCCCGTCATGCTCACCGACGAATAGCCGCTACCCATGCTGGGGCGGTCGTTCACGGAGAGGTAGCTGGTGCCGCCAATATAGACCTTAGTCGTCTTTGTGAGGTTGATGTCGAGGTTCATGCGGTAGTTGTAGGTATTGTACCCGACGCCGCGCTTGTAGGGCGAGTCAGCCGCCATATTGTAGGCCGACGATTCGTTCGACATGCCTAGCGAAGCAAAGTAGCGGGCGATGGAGCCGCCGCCACGAGCGCTGACGTAGTAGGTCTGCTGCAGCGAGGTGGGATTCAACAATTCGTCTTGCCAGTCGACGTTAGGATAAAGGTCGGGATCGAGGCCATACTTGATGATGTCCATCTCCACGTTGTCGTAGATGGGATTCATGCCCGTGGCCACCGCAGCCTCGTTTGCCATCTCGGCATACTCGTAGGCTCCCAAAAACTGGGGCAGACGTTTCAGTTTTGATACAGTATAATTGGCACGTGCCGTAATCATAAGTTTCTGGTCAAGACCACGCTTGGTGGTGACGATGACAACACCGTTAGCCCCACGACTACCGTAAACGGCTGTTGCCGCAGCATCCTTCAGCACCGAGAAGCTCTCCACGTCGGCAGCCTCCACCTGGCTCAAATCACCCTCCAGACCGTCGATAAGCACCAGCGCGCTACTGTTGGCACCAAACGTACCGATACCGCGCACCCAGAATTCCGAGATGTTCTTTCCAGGCTCGCCGCTTCGCCGCACGCCGATGATACCGGCCACACGTCCAGCTAACGAGTTCACGATGTTCGTGGCCGGCTTTTCCAGTGCAATAGGCGCTATGGTGGTGATGGCACCTGCCACGCTGATCTTACGCTGCGTACCCATACCGACAACCACCACCTCATCGACGTTGCTTGTGCTCTCCTTCAGTTGGATGGTTACCGACGTCTCCTTTTTCTCCAGACGATGCGTCACCGATGTGTAGCCCACGTATGAGACCATCAGCACGTCGTACAAGTCAGCCTTGATGGTAAACACACCATCAGCATCCGTCACAGTACCGATGCCGGGCTTGTTCTGGATAGTCACCGTAGCTCCGATGACCGTCTCGCCCGTCTCGTCGATGACAAGACCTTTTACCTCAAAGCTCTCCTGCGCCCTTGCTACAAGAGCAAACGCACAACCGAGAACTAAAACTAAAACTTTTAAGAAGTGATTATTTTTCATCTTTCAATCTTCATTTTTCAATCCTCAATCTTACTCCACCGCCACGCGTCGGATAGCGTGGTTGTTGCTGTCGCCCACATAGAGCACATCCTCGTTGTCGATGGCAAGACCGCAGGGACTGTTGAACTTGGCCACCTCGCCTGTGCCGTTGACATAGCCCGCTTGCTGGGGCAAGCCTGCAACGGTCGACACATAGCCCGTCTTCATGTTGATTTTGCGGATGCAATGATTGCCCGTGTCAGCCACGTAGAGGTTGCCCTCGCTGTCGCGGCACATCTGGTGGGGGTTCGAGAACTGTGCCTGATTGATGGGTCCGTCGAAGTACCCCGCCGTACCGCCGCAGAAGGTCGTACACGTCAGGGCGGTAAAGTCGAGCTTGTAGATGCGGTTCATCTCGTCGACGGTGAAGTAGAGGATGTTCGGGTCGTTGGCATCGAACACCATGCCCCACGTGCTGCCGCTGGTGCTGCCGATACCCACGCCGCCATACACCTGCGTGAGGTTCTCGCCCAACGCCGTCTCAGGGTCGAAGCGAATCAAGTAGCCTCCGTACGAACGGGTGTAGAACTTTCCGTCAGCGGGGCACATGGCAGCCGTCCGTCGGGCAGCCCACGACGCCATGCCACCAGGGGAGAATTCCGTGTTGTCCCAGCTGATTTCGCCCTTGTTCATGGCCACCCAGTCGTTATCGGGGTCGTAGTACCAGTATTCGTTGTTGCCGATATTCGCCTGAATGTGATAGACTCTGTCATGCACATCGTCATAGACGTTGACCGGCACCGTCAGGAAGATGCCCAGCTCGTCGATGAGCTTCAGCTGGTCGGCCTCCTCGTTGGCGCAGTAGCGGTAGAACTCGCTGTCGTGGGTGTCGATTTCGAAGTAGATGTTCTTTCTGCTATCCACCGAGATGCATTGGTTCATCTCCGACGCAAACTGCGCCTCCGACAGGCTGATGGTGCCCGTGGGGTTGGACGTGGCGTTGGCGTCACCGCCGCAAATCGTCGTCACGTTCGTTTGAATCTTGTAGTCGAAGTAGCCGTCGAACGTGGCCTCCTGATCACCAATCTTCACCTTGATCACCACATTTTCGCCGGGCAGTTTAGGAGCCAGTACCAGCAAATGATCGCCGCTGGCGCCAATCACGGGAGCCTGTTTCTGGTTGAAAAACACGCTCACAGCGTCCGCATTGTTCCCGAAGTTGCTTCCCGTCAGGATTACCTTTGTGGCAATGGGCCCACCCGTCGGGTAAAAGCTCTCGCAGACAATGGGTTTCGACGCATCATAGTCGGGATAGCCTTCTACGGGTTTTTCGCACGCGGCGAAAAGCAGTACCGCGAATACTGCCGTAACCATCCAGGCTGTTGTTTTCTTGAAAGACTTCATGTTTTTGCCAAACTAATATTCGATTTATAAGGAAACGATTTTCCCCAACCTTTCCCCTAAAAGAACCTATATATAATAAAGCGGAAGAAAAACTTTTTTCGCCTGCGCTAATTTTTTATTCGCCTACGCTAAATTTTTATTTGCCTGCTCTGGCAATTTATTTGCCTGCGTTATTTTCTCATTTGCTTATACTCAATAAAGAGGGTTGTTGTTTAGATGAGTAATCAAATAATAAAGATTTAACTGATCTTGATAAATACATTTTCTTATCCAAACGAAAGACATGGCCTTTTCCGTTAAAACAAATGGGAAACCAACTTTAGAAATGAGAAAAAAGTAAATAACACAACACGAAAAGAGTCCTACTTTCAGAAATCCACTTCAAATATATAAAAATCTTATAATTAAATTATTAATTCTACTATACAACCATATTTTATTTACTTTTTCACTTACTTTGCGATACAACTGATAGAGTAAAATACTACCTTTGCATCGAAAAAACAATTACCACTCATGTTAAACACTCGGTTTTCGGAGTTATATCTCAACAACTACTCCCGCATGCTGCGAATAGCCAAAGTATATATTCCAGAGCAGGAAGAAGCAGAAAACATCGTCCATGATGTGTTCGTTAGCGTATGGGAACATCGTGATCATGTCTTTAGCATGGACAACGTGGAAGGCTACATGGCCGTTTCACTTAAGAACAGATGCTTGGATCACCTCAAGCATCTCCTCCACGTGGCTGAATATGCCGACCACGTCACAGAAACGCTGCGCGAGGACCTGACGATGAAAATCAATAGCCTTAACTGCTATGATGCTGCAGCCTCATACGACAACGAGATTATCAACCATGCCGTACAGAATGCCATCGATGGTCTTCCGCCTCGCTGCCGGCAAGTGTTCCTCTTTTCGCGTCGCGAACATCTGAAGAACGCCGAAATCGCCCAGCGCATGGGAATATCCGAGAACACCGTGGAAGCCCAGATGACTATCGCTATCCGCAAACTGCGCGGAGCCTTAAGCCGTTTTATCCCCCAGGCTAACAAGAAAACCGTCACAAGGAACAAAATCGCCCCCCAAACCACCCTGATGAGAAACGTAGCCGAAGCTGTTTAACAATATTACCTTTAGTGGAATGGCACACCTCCGTCGTTATTAATAATAAAAATAGGATTAAAAATATATTGTTAATTAAAAATTACGTTTTTATGAAAAAAGTTTACTCAATTCTTGCAATCTGCGGCATGTTACTTGCCGCATTGGTTCCCCAAAAAGCCGTAGCAGGTGCTGCCACTTATGAGAACCATGTCGTTACGCTCACGGGTGTTCCCGAAGGTGCTGGTGTTGTCTATCTTGTGACTGACTGGAACGGACACGAGTGGGACGAAATAGACGAAATGCTCTACGAAGAGGACGAAATCACCGTGAAGGCTACCATCGAGACCAAGGGCTACAAGGCTATCTGCCATCTTTATGCCCTCCCCAACGAAGGCTACAAATTTGCCGGTTTCTTCCTGGATGACGGCAACGGCCTCTTTGACATCGAAGAAGACACCCCCATCACGTTCACAGACGATGCCGAATTTGACAACAAGTGCATCGAAGCGGGTATTCCGCGCGCGTACACCACTACTCCTGCCCTTCAGGTGGTCCTCGAACACGAATCACCTAACGAATATCAGGGAGGTGAAACTTCTGATGATAACAAGGCAGCTGCAGAGGCTGCTGCAGAGAGCGACTGGAACGAATTCAATTGCCTGAACCAGTTCTTTGCTGTATTCTATGCTGACGGCGAGGAGAATCCCATCACAGGTATCAAAGCTGTGGCCATCAATCCCGATGAAGTCATCTACAACCTCTGCGGACAGCGCGTCGGCAAGGATGCCAAGGGACTGCTGATTGTCGGCGGAAAGAAAAAGATGGTTCGCTAAGGTACAACCACCTCATTTATTTGAAGTTTATCAGACCCTAATCCCATGCTGCTCCGTCTAAGAAGCATCGTGTTTGCAGCCATAACCACTTGCATTGTTGCAGGTGGTTATGCTGCTCAAACACCACTCCACGACGACAGCGGCAAGGCCGAAGGAGGCCTCGCCAACGACATTAGTGCATCGCTTGTCGTCTGCGGACGGGGGCCACGACTCATCTCCTCATTCGGCCATTGCTCCATCCACATGTCATGCCCCTCGGCAGGCTTGGACAGCTATTACACCTATCTTATCTGGGCTTCGCCCGAAAACATCAGGCGTTTCTTCGCCGAAGGGCTTTGCACGGGGCATTTCGAAGCCCAGAAGTGGGACGATTTCAAGAAGGACTACGTCGAGCAGAACCGCCCCATCACGGAATACAAGCTTAACCTCACTACCGACGAGGTACGGCACCTTTGGCTGAATCTTGACCGGGAGACGTACAACTCCACCAGCCGCGAATACAGTTTCTTACACTCCCAATGTACCTCCATCTGTGCTGACGTCATCCGTGCTTCGCTAATAAACGAACGTATCGAATACGGCGAGCTGCCTCAAGGACTCACGGGCACACTCCGTGATTTTGCAGACCATTCCGTAGCCGGCTATCCGTGGTATCTGTTCTGCTTCCAGAGCATATTGGGGAAAGAGGGAGAGCAGAAAGGAACCGTCTGGGAGAAATTGGCTCCGGCAGACATCTATCCCGTTTGGAGCGGAGCGTCCATCGTTGATGCAGCGGGCAATCGTCGTCCTATTTTCATCGATGACGGACAGACGCTCCTTGACGGCACCTACTCACCATCGAAGGCCTCGCCTCTGACGCCCACGGTATGCTTTGCCATCCTCCTCGCCATCGCCCTGCTGCTGACCGTTTTCTCTAAGAAACAACGCAAGATAACTTGGTTTTTTGATGCCCTATTGCTCTGCCTGCAGACGGTATTGGGGCTCTTCTTCACATGGCTTCTGCTGTTCTCAAAGGCATCGTGGCTGCCGGGTAATCTGTTACCCATCGTATTCAACCCTATTCCCATCCTACTTTGGATCTTCTTCCACAAGAAAAAGTGGTTCCGCTGGGTGTATGCCAGCTATGCTGTCGTGCTGGCAGTCATGATAATCACCACGCCCCTCGTTCCGCAGCTCCAATGGGCTCATGCCCTGCTGTTTGCCACTTTCCTTGTCCGCGTAACAGCATTATTTCTAAATTCAATAAAAACCAACAAAAAATGAAAAAAGCAATTCTATCTCTCTTTATCCTTGCCTCATGCAGCATGTTATGCGCTCAAGGACAGGTTGCCCCCTTCAAAGCGGGCGACCGTGTGACTTTTGTCGGAAACAGCATCACCGATGGTGGTCACTATCATTCGTACATCTGGCTCTACTACATGACCCGTTTCCCCAGCCAACAGATGTGGATGGCCAACTGCGGTATCGGAGGCGACACGGCCGAAGATATCCTGCGCCGCTTCGATGGAGACGTGGTAGGCAAAAATCCGTCCGTCATCACCCTCACCTTCGGCATGAACGACACGGGTTATTGGGAATACAACGGTGACGATGCCGTGAACTTTGCTAACCGCAAGGTGAACGAGGCCCGCAGGAACTTCCTTGAAATCGAAAAAAAGCTGAAAAAACTCAGCGGCACACGAGTCGTAATGATTGGCACATCGCCCTACGACCAGACTTCGACCTTCAATGACAACATCTACCGCCGCAAGAACGATGCCATGGAACGCGTCATCGCCATCCAGGACTCGTCTGCCAAAGCCAACCGCTGGGAGTTCCTTGACTTCAACGCCCCGATGTGTGAGGTGAATGCACGGTTGCAGAAGGATGACCCCACCTTTACCGTCTGCGGTAACGACCGTGTGCATCCCGACAACGATGGACACATGCTCATGGCGTACATCTTCCTGAAAGCACAGGGAATGGCTGGCAAACCCGTAGCCGACTTCAGCATCAACTCTCGTCAGAAGAAGGCAGAGAAAGCCGTTAACTGCAGCATCGAGAATATCACGAACAGTTCGAATGTCCTCTCCTTCGACTATCTCGCCGAGGCACTCCCCTATCCGCTCGATACCATTCCTCACGGCTGGGGCTTCACTCGTCCGCAGTCGGACATCACAAAAATGATTCCCGATTTCAACGAAGAGATGAACAGCGAGAAACTTACCGTCCGCGGGCTGAAAGGTAGCTATCGTCTCCTTATCGACGACATCCTTATTGACACGCTCTCCTCCGCTGAATTGGAGCGTGGCGTTAACCTCGCTCTTTATCGCCACACGCCCCAGTACCAACAGGCATGTGCAGTCATGTCGCTCAACGAGGAACGCTGGGACATCGAACGTCGCATTCGTGACTTTGTATGGCTCCAATACGGTTGGTTCCTCAAGGAGCACGGCATTACCGACTACACCACCGAGGAGGCTGCCCGCATCTACCGCGAAGGCTCCAAGGAAAATGGTTGGGTAAACAGCCGCAAGGATATCTACAACCGTCTGATACATCCTGAAATCATGCAGCTGCTCGAGCAAGAGCAAGACCTCATCGTCCGTACCATCTATTCCATCAACACCCCCGTTACCCGTCACTTCAGACTGGAGAAAACACGATAAAGAAATATAATAGGTAATAGTAATAAAAAATGGACGTTAAAAAAAGAGTTATGCGCTGTGCGCAGGAAGATAGTAATGCCTATGAGCAAAGCGAAATCTCTTCCATGAGCAGAGTGGGTTTACTTCCTCTTTTAACGTCCATTCTAACTTCAATTTTATTATTTGTTGTTAATCCTGTCTTCGGGGGCGACACCATGTCTCTCGACAGCTTCGACGGCACTCTCTGGAAGGTTTTCCCTGCCGAAGGATTGAAATGGAACGCCGTAGCCGGCGATGATTTTGAGCCTGAGGACTGGGTGCCAGGAGTAGTCCCAGGAACCGTTTTTGTCGCCTACGTGGAAGCCGGACGGGAAGAAAACCCCGACTGGGGCGACAACGTCTACCGCGTGGACGAGTCGTTCTACAATCGCTCCTTCTGGTATCGGACCACGCTTCCCCGCCCTGCGCAATCCGAGGGCAGGCGCACCATTCTCACGCTCGAGGGTATCAACCGCTATGCATGGGTCTGCTTCAACGGGAAAAAGCTCGGACAAATCAAAGGGCACGTACAATCCGTGCATTACGACATCACCGACTTGCTGAAAGACGAAAACACGTTAGCCATCCGCATCGATATGCCTGACAGCAAACACATTGCCCGCGATGCAAACTTTGTCAACTACGTCTGTCCCACGTATGTAGCCAGCCATAGCTGGGACTGGATGCCCTACGTCCCTGGGCTCAACTGCGGCATCACCAACGATATCTATCTGGAGTTCACCGGCGATACCGACATCCGCAACACGTGGGTACGCTCGTTCTTGGACAGCACCTACACCCAAGCTTCCGTAACCGTTGAGACACATGCTGTCAACCTGACCAACGACTCCACCCGCGTTACACTTCAGGCAACCATTCAGCCAGGCGACTTCACCTCCGTCCGAGAGGTATTGATTGCCCCTCAGCAAACGGTTACAGTTGTATTCGATACCATCAGCATCGATAATCCCCAATTGTGGTGGCCAAACGGTTCAGGCCCCCAGAATCTCTATACGTGCACCATCAATGCCCTCCCCCTTATGGGGGACCAGGGAGGGGGGCTTAGCACCTCGCAGGTAACCTCCTTCGGCATTAAAGAATATAGGTACCGCAAGGAGAACACGGCGCTCACCCTCTATGTCAACGGCCAGAAAACCTTCTGCAAAGGCGGAAATTGGGGCATGAGCGACTATCTGCTGCGTTGCCACCGAAGCGAGTACGACCGTCGCATCCGCCTCCATGCCGACATGCACTTCAATATGATTCGTCTCTGGACGGGCTGCGTAACCGACGAGGAATTCTACGAAGCCTGTGACCGCTACGGCATTATGGTCTGGGACGACTTCTGGCTCACAGGCCCCTATACGGGACTCACAGGCCCCGACGACACCAAAGAGTTTCTTGCCAACGCGCAAGACAAGGTCATCCGGCTTCGCAACCACCCGTCACTCTGTATCTGGTGCGGCTGCAACGAGGGTACCCCTTATGACAAGCTCAACGAGAGCATAGCCGACATCATAGCCACCTACGACGGCAACGACCGTCTCTACCAACCCAACTCTCATTATGGGAACGGTCTCTCGGGCAGCGGCTGGTGGAAGAACTTCCCTCCCGAAGATTACTTCTCAAAGGGCATCTGGGGAGGTGGTGGTGATTTGGGAGACCGCGTTGACTGGGGATTCCGAAGCGAGTTGGGCATGGGCGGCTTTACGACGTTCGAAAGCTTTTGCGAATTCATGCCCGAGGAATACTGGTGGAACAACAAGAAAGGCCCGCAGAACGACATGTGGGAAAAACACTTCTTCAGCGACCAGGCAGCCTACGGAGGCGGAGCTGATGCCTCGGGCTATTTCAATTCCGTCGTCACCAGCTACGGACAGCCCGACGGAGCGGAATCCTTCTGCGAAAAAGTACAGTTCCTAAACATCGAAACGATGAAGGCCATCTACGAAGGGTGGCAGGATAACCTCTGGAACACGGCCTCGGGCATCCTATTCTGGATGAGCCAGCCAGCCTATCCTTGTTTCATCTGGCAGACATACGACTACTATTACGACGCTACAGGCTGCTACTGGGGCGCGCGGAAAGGATGCGAACCGCTTCATATCCAATGGAATTGCAGCAGCCAGCGCATCAACGTCGTCAATACCTCCCCCACTCCGGCAACGGGGCTTAGCGCCTCCATTGAAATGTTCCGGATGGACGGCACCCCCTACGCATCCAACACGACGACAATCTCCGACATCGAAGCTACTGCCGCAAGCGTCACACGCATCTGGCGCTTCCCCGCAACGGCTCCTTCGGGCGTCTTCTTCATTCGTCTGAAGCTCTTCGACGAAGAGGGCAACCTTCTGTCTGAGAACTTCTACTGGAAGAACAAAGCTGGCAACAAGAATGATTTTACCGACCTCAACACCCTGCCTAAAGCAGAACTGAGGGGCAAAACCCTCTCCAGTCCCTCTCCCTTAAGCGATAACCTTAAGGAGATGACCGTCGAGGTTTCCAATCTTTCCTCAACTACCGCTTTCGGCATCCGCGTCCGACTTGTTGACGAGACTACGGGACGGCGCATCCTGCCCGTAACGATGGAAGAAAACTATTTCACCCTCTTTGCCGGCGAAAGCCGTACGCTCCATCTCGTCTATGAAGCCTCCGAGGACTCCCAGTCAACAACACCCCTCGTCCTCCTGAAGCAATACGGCTACCCCGAAACCGATGCCGATGGTAATCCCGCGGAAATCAGCCCTATCTCTTACCCCTCCCAAGAGGAAGAGGGTCTTTATGATATGCAAGGACGACCCCTAAATGTTGTCTCAACCGCAGAACTCCCCACGGGCTATTACATCCAGAAAAACGGCACCTCACGCCGTGTTTGTCTCGTCCGATAGAGCCCCTCAAATAACGTTTGATTCTATTTCCGTAGCGTTTGATTTTAATTTCGTAGAGTTTGATTCTAATTTGGCAGAATCAAACGTTATTTTTTCAAAACAAGCAAAATTATTTTTGCCTTGTTGCATCCAACGCCTTAATAAGCGTTCTTATCGTTTTTTCATAGCTTGAATCAATCAAAGTCACCTGTTCCCCATTCCGGGCAAAAGCACTCATGTAATAATGATTATCTGCTTTTAGCGAATCAGGCGTATAGTGCGAATCAGGAAGTCTCTTTTCGATTTCGCAACTATGTTTCAAAATTGCGTCAAAATGCGTATCAATATATGCATCCGACATGGCAAGACAAACAAATAGAATTGATTGCAAATACGGTTCATCAAAATCCTTCCTCCAATCAGGAGGAATAAAACAGCCTTCCACAATCATGTTCTGCTGATTCTCTATAGCCGTCTTCATTATCTCCCGGACAATAGGCCACAGATATTCCGTCAGTTTATCGTCATCTTCTGGAGTGAGCGAGGTCTTTCCACTTCGAATCAAGCCCATCTTCAGATGATCAATGGACATGTAGGGATACTTAAACTTCTTTAGCAATCGCTGAGCCAGAAACGTCTTTCCTGTATGTGATGCGCCGGTAATCAGAATTATCATAATCTTGCCTTCAGTTCTTTCCTTACTTTCTCCAAATCGCTACAACAGAGAATCGGCATGAGACACTCTATCTCCTCTATGCTTTTATCCCACCATCTGAACTTGAGCAAAATGTCTATCAGTTCATCGTCAAAGCGTTTTTTGATGACACGACAGGGATTACCTGCTGCGACAGCATATGGAGGGATGTCTTTCGCGACAACTGAGTTCGTCCCGATGATAGCGCCGTCTCCGATATGTACGCCGGGCATTACCGTCACGTTCTGCCCTATCCAAACATCATTCCCTACAACCGTATCGCCCTTAAATGGCAACTCTTCTTTCACAGGTGCAATAGCACTCCCCCAATCTCCTCCCATAATGTAGAAAGGATAGGTCGTCACGCAGTCCATTCTGTGATTAGCACCATTCATCACAAATTCCACTCCTTTGGCTATGGCACAGAACTTTCCGATAATCAGCTTGTCGCCAATGAAATCGTAGAAATGAGTGACGTGCTTTTCAAACTGGTCAGCGCCATCCACATCATCATAATAGGTGTAGTCGCCAACGATGATATTCGGATTCTTCACCACATTTTTAATATAGCAGAGGCTCGGAATAATCGGATTCGGGAAAGCCTCGTTTGGATTGGGTCTTTTCATTTTTTCTATTGCAGATGTAAGACGGCTTCTCTCAAGGCCGAGCTGAAGATGATGTATTGTGTGTTGCCGGCGATGGTTCCTTCGTTCTGTCCCCAAAGGAAGGGCCAGTCGTCGAAGTTCTCGAAATGATCAGGCTTGCGGAACAGCAAGCCGGGAGCCACGTTGCCCGGGATGAACGAGAAGTCGGCACGATTGTTGCCGTAGAACACTTGCTTAGGACGTGCGGCCCCCACTGCTGCCACAAATGAATAGTTGTGGTAAGGATGGCAGCCGAAGAGCCAGTCGGCCGTACGAACCACCGCCTGCATGGGATAATGTCGGGAAAGTAATGCCGGGCGATGCAGACCGTCGTGCCGAAGCTCAGCACCTGACCTCCACCCGCCCAATTACCGAGACCGATGGGGACGCCATAGGGATTCTGGAGGGTAAGGCTGTCGAGCCAGGCGGCATAACGCTCCACATAGGGGCGTAGACGCTGGCGGTAGGCATCATCCTTCAGAGGGATAGAGTCAAGGGCAATCCCCAGGGCAAATGTCAAGTTGCGGTCGAGGTTATCCCAAATGGAGCGAGTGGGAAGATTCTGCCTATTGCCGCGCGAGGCACGCGACGAACGGGCACCCATCAACGCCGTAGCCTCCTGACGCAGGCGTTCCGACTGCCGGAACGCCCTCTCGGCAAGGGCATCATTATAGCCTTGCATCACACGGGCAGCTGCCGAAAACATATCGGCAGCCTGAAGATCGAGACTGGGGTTGCGCGTGGTAAAAGCCCACATATCGTCGGGCGTACCGCTACGCTTGCCGTCGGGACTCACTTCGTAGGGCTTCAGACTGGGGTCATAATGGAGTCCGTCGGTAATGGAAGCGGCATCACCCAAGTGATGGTAATTGTCGAGTACCGAGTTGGAAAGGGCCGAAGCCATGTGCCCGATCTGTTCAGCCTGAGCAAGCAGGTTGAGCAAACCATGTTCGATGAATTGCAGTATGTCTGGAACACCATCGGGACGATGGAGTTCAACATAACGTTGCTCCTGACTGACGAAGGTTTCATCGCGCTGGGGATGGAAAAGTTCCCACGTGCGGATGAAGTTATGGACCACGCTGATGTTAGAACTTGTCTCGATGTCGAAGTCACCCGCGTCGAAGAATCCGCCAACGTTCAGCCCGGGAATGAGTTCCAGCGGTTTATAGTCCGTGTCGGTCGTCGTGCCTTGACGATGGAGGTCAAAATGATCACTCTCAGGTGCCTGCAGATAGCCCTCCTTGAACGGTTCTCCGTGCCACGTGCGATAGCCCTCCGTCACGTACATGTGGTTCATGTGGATGGGAACCCACACGTCAGTCGTAGCATCGGTAATCTTGTCGTAGACGTGTTCGTCGATGAAGAAGTCATTGGAGCGCGTCTGCCCGTATTCGATGCAATAGACTCCAGGCTCCTCCACCTGCGAAAAGTCGAACTTCACGTAGTTGTATTTATAGTAGGTCCCCCACGTCTGCACCAAGCCCTTGTATGCCACCTCGCGAGTACCGTCTTCGTTAATGCGCAAGAGCGAGGCCATAACCAGCGGAATGTCGTTCTTATCGAGCTCGATGACTGCCACTTTCGGCAGCTTCGGCATATAGCCCACCTGCGAGAAGCCGATGTTCGGTTCGCGCGTCCATCCGGGAATGGCGTGCGGCTCTACCGTCCATGTCACCACCTTTCCCGTCTTACCCGTGGGCAGAACACTACGCAGCACAAACCATCCGTTCTGAGCCAACATACGTCCATCGTAGAGACACAACTCAGCATCGTCGCTCGTGACGCTTATCATCCGCTCGGGCGAGTCGGTAGCCAACGTAATGGAATGTCCCGTCTCCAAGGGTAGTGGGTCGACGAAGCGCTCGGTACCACGATCATCGTAGGTTTTGAATCCCTTGAACTGACGGGGTTTCTCAGCATTCGGACGTGTCAGGGTCTGACTGGTTGCATAGCGTGGGAAGCGTCCCAGACGGCCGTCCACCCTGTAGGTTTTCAGCCAGTATTGCGAGGGCAGGAACTCGAGGTTGAAGCCTGCCTCGCCTTCCAGCGCCTCGGGCACAGGCTTGTCCAGCCAAACGGCAATCTCCACAGTCTTTCCCTTGGCTGTCACGACGACGCGGCTGTCGAAGTCATAGTCGTCGTAGCGCATGCCTACCGTGATGCTGCCTTCGTCACGGTTCACAGTACGGCTTGTCATCCTTGGCACCAGGTCCCATTGCTCAGGCGTGTTATTCAGTCGCACGGCTCCGCCCTGAACGGTACGAACACCATGGTGGATAATTTCGATACCAGAGTTCTTCTCATCGTTGAACCCTCCATTGAAGCTGTTACTGAAAACCAGCACATTCACACCCCTGCGCTCAAAGTATTCAAGGTCGTTGAGTTGTAAGTCTTGTGCGTAACCTCCAGCCACAGCCAACAAGGTCATTACGGGTAAAAGCAGTTTTTTCATAATTGTTTGGATATACTTACATCGGATTAGCGAAGACGGACGTGAATCTGGGCAGGAAAAAGGTAGGCGGGGTCGCCCCTTGTGCTGAGGGTGTGGCGGAGGGTGCTGGCACGACGTTCTGCCCTGCCCTCATATAACGTCTTATCCTGACAGACCACCCTGACGGGCTGGTCGAGGTCGAGCATGGCGTCCGAGAGCGAAAGAGTGAGCGAGGAGTAGTCACAGCGGGTGATGCGGATGGTGTTGCCTTCCAGCTCGGCACGGACCTCCTTGCCCTTCGCGAGTTCGTCGGCAGGAGCGCTGAGCCAGTAGAAGTGCTCGTGCAGGGCGTCACCCTGCTGCCAGACGATGCGGCGCGGATAGGGGTTGCGCGTGTACTGTGCCATCCACGTGACGGCAGCCGTATCCACACGGTCCATCCAATGGCCCTTGTCGGGCACAATGTGTCCTTCGAAGATGTAGCCCTCGGGGTCGGCACGATGGAGCGAGTCCATCTGGGCGATACGTTCGGCACACTCGGCGTTGCGGTTGTAGGCTGCGTCGTTCGCTCCGCACCAGATCATGAAGGGGGTGTTGCGGAGGCTAACGAGCGACACGTCGCCCGGATGGCCTGCCATCATCGAGGCTGCAGCCCACGTGTCGGCCATACGCGGGCCGAGGCGCCAGACACCGTCGCCACCAGCCGAATAGCCCATAATGTACACCTTGTTGGGGTTGACGTGGAGGTGGCTGACAGCCATCATGATGATGCGATGGTAGAACTCATCAAGCTCGGGCTTGAAGTGGAGGTCCCACGTGTTGAAGGGCGCACGAGGACAGAGATAGACGGCATTCTGAGGCCGATAGAGCACCTGCTGGTTGCGCCATTGCCCGTCGTTGAGCTGCGCCGGCGCTCCCCCACCGCCGTGGAGCGAGATGTAGAGCGCCAGGTCGTCGGCACCCTCAGGGGCATAGACCGTCCACGCCAGCGGCATGACGAGGTCGCCCGAACGCACTTCTTTATTCGTATATATATCGGCTGTCGCCGTGCGGATAGAGTCCATCCACTCCGCCTTAAACTTCTCCGCCTGACGAGCCGCCTCCGCCTCGGTTAGGGGCTTGGTGGAAGAGCAGGAAGCAAAGAAGAGCAATACCAAGGAAAAAAGAAAAAGGCAGAAAGAAGAATAGATTCTTCTGTTATTGGGAAACGACACTATACTTTTCATAAGATGAATCTTTTTTATTTTCATTATTCCTTTTTCATTAGAGCGCTCAGCTGTTCAGTAGCACGATGAATCATATCGAGAGTGCCTGAACCGTCGCTGACGTATTTAACCACCATCTCGGCATAGTCGATAGCTTCCTTGAGAGCAGCAGAGGGCTGCGACACGGCCTTGGCTTTTTCGAGAAGCGGCAGCAGGTCGTTCATATCCTCCAACTCGGGCAGGTTGCCTGGGCGCATGGTATTAAGGGCGGCATTGAGGGCAGCAGCCTGACGATTGATGTCCTCCTGCGTGCGGAAGATGTTGTCGAAGACGCGCTGCGAGCGGTCATACTGCTCCATCATCCGACGGAAACCATGTTGAGCCCAAGGCGCATAGTCGGGCACCTTAACCGCCATCTCACGCCAGGCTTGCTGAGCATCGCGACGGCTACGGGCTACCTGCATGGCCTCACGCAGGGGCGTCTCGTCGAGTTTCTCCTCGTCCTCGGCCTCGTTCGTCAGCAACTCGGCAGGAAGCGTGGACGTGTCGCTGGCAGCCCCGATAAGGTTCATGCGGAAGTAGTGCGTCACGTGACGATTGGCCTCATAATCGGGGATGAAAGCCGAAGCATCAAAGGGTCGAAAGCTAGGAGGGTTCGTATTCCAGTCCACATCCACCTCGGCTTCGGCCCAACTATGGATATCCTTTGCAGCCATCACCAACGGACCCTCCATGACGGCGCCCAGCCATTGGGGAGCGAAAGTCGACGTCTCGTTCTTACCCGTAGCTGCCAACTCCATCTTGTCGGGGCCGAAGTCGATATGCTGGAAAAATGGCATAGTCACCTCTACCACGTCGGTCTTCTTCCATCTACGGCGAGGAATCTCCACATAACTGCCTGGTTGGAAGTGCTCAGCCACAGGCTTGCCGTTGAGCGTGACGGAGAAGCCTTCCGTGGCCCAATAGGGCACACGCAGCTTCAGGGCGAAGGGACGTGTAGCGCGATGGAAAAATCCTCTAAAGCCTTTTGTAACACGGATGATGGACTGCTGGGCAGGCCACTCGCATTGCTGTTCAAGGGTGACGTGGCGGGCATCCCAACGGGCCACAGAGGGCAGATAGAGCGCCACCCAAAGCGTCTCTTCGCCCCGTCTTGTAGAAGGATTGGACACAAAGTAGGCCGCCTCCTGATACTTCACGTGATTCTCCGCCCCTGTGCCTCCGCAGCAGCTGCTCTGGGGCGTCTCGTTGCCCCACGGCTTCGAGGCATCAAGCCCCACGGCATACTGATAGACCACGCGGTATTCGTGCGGATCCACAGAGCCCACAAGCTGGTTGTAGAGCACACGCTCGTAATAATCCATGTAGCGGGCGTCGTCAGGGTCAAAGCTATTGAGGTCCTTCGTCAGTTTAGCCAGATTATAGGCACAGCAGGTCTCGTTGATTGTCGGTTCAGGGTAACGGTCTCTCCCCCAACCTCCCACGTTGGTGTTCATGGCGAGCATCTGCGTATAGGGCTGACGGAACATCTCGCCATTGCCCACGCCACCCATCGCGTAGCGGTAGCGCCCCTGAATCATGTTCCAGAAGTTCTGCGCAAGGTTATAATAGTAGGGATTGGCGTTACCGCGATAGCTGCGCAGGGCGCCCGTCACCATGGGGATGTGCTGGTTGGCGTGGCGTGTGCGAATGGCATCGACGTTTTTTGAAAGAGGATCGAAGAAAGCAGGACTATCGAAGTAGCTGGCAGCCTCCAGCAGACGGGCGCTCTCCTCCTTGTCGCGCACCATCTCCGATAGGCGTGCAAGCGATTCTGCCATGCCGCCCACTTCGCCGGCGATGTACATATTCCACATTTCATAGCGGTTACCAGGCTTCTGGCGACGTTCCTCCTGCGTGCCGTCGCTCTTCACGTAGGTACGATAGTGCAGACGGTTCCACACCCAAAGGCCCATGTCCTTGGCGATAAGCAGGGCCTTGCGGCGGATGGCCTTGTCGTCCACATAAGTGGCGATGTCGATGAGGCCCGCCAGCTGCTTGTGGACGCTGTAGTAGGGTGCCCATACCCATTGCTCGTTGTTGTAGGCGCGATACATCTCTATCAAGGCGCAATGCTGGGCGGGGATGGCGTTTAGGTAGCCATAGCCGTAGTGGGCGTAGTCCTGCTTATAGGTGTCGAAGGCCTCCCATGTGCCCTTCATGTCACGTAGTTCCTCCTCGGGGGCGAAGTCGCGCGCCTCGCGGTAGCGTCCCAGCTCTTTGTCGTAGACGAAGGTACGCTCCTGACACAGGCGCAACTCGTCCACCATCTGGCGGATATTGACCTTCAGACGGGCGCGCTTTTCCGCATCGGCACAGCTGGCGTAGGCCATAGCCATGGCGCTCATATAGTGCCCGCTTCCGTGCCCCTTCAGCTTGGTGGTGGGCGAATCCCAACCGTCGGACTCGGGATAGCCCTCCGTGGGCAGGCCATAGGTATCGCGGTAGTTATAGAGTTGCTGCTTGACATCGAGGCTCAGCAAATGGTCGATGTCGAGGTCGCGGTTGTGCGTCAGACGGTTGTAGCCCGTCAGCTTCACCTTGTCCAGCGGCAGCGGCTCCGCCACGGGAAGGGATGCAGGAACAGTCCATGGCTCATACACGACCTTCACCTCTGCCAGCAGGGGATAACCGTTCGACGTGGTGTTGTCGCCCGTCACAAAACCTTTCACCGTGTACGTCGTGCCGACGGGATTCTGCTCCGCATCGGCCTCACACTGCTCGGTCGTCAGGCTGGCGTTCGTCCAGCGTACCTGGCGCCACTCCCCCGTGCCGTCGTTGTACGTCACCCACACGCGGTAGGGTAAACGCGGAGCCGTACCGACAGGTGTCGTCACCTCTACGGCCTCTACCTTGAGAATGCTGCGCTCCCCTGCCCTCATGCTGGCAACGGAAAGAACGATACACAGCACAACTATAAATCCTCGGATAATTACATTTTTCATATTCGATTACGATATTTTCGGCAAAGATAGTAAAAAAATGGGAATTTATTAGATTGATGATTGAAAAATGATGAGTAAAAATGAAAGTAATAAAGCGTAGGGAAATAATTTTATAACGTAGTGGAATGAGACGCCAGTCCAAGGGAATAAAAAAATAGTCCAAGGGAATGGGACATCAGACCATTGGAATTATCCGTAAACTTCATGAACCCGACTTCGACATGCTGATGAAACTAACGCAAAATCGTTCCAAAAAACACGCTTAAAATGACCCTTGCCCATGCCAGAATCGGCAAGTGAGTGGGCCGTTTGGCTACAATCTCCCTTCAAATGCAATCAAGGACCGCAATTTTGCGATGCAGACATCTGCGCCCCAAAAAGGGTGCAACCATCGGAACAAGGGGTACATACATCTCTTTTGAGGCCTATGAGAGCAGGAATTTGAAACAGTTCTTGACTTTTCAGAGCCTTAGCATCTGGGGAAAGAAGGTTTGGTAATATCGTATTTCATTGCTGTTCTACTTTTTAGATAAAAAAAGATGGTCTAGCGTTCCAATTCTTTTTGTTCCAATTAAATTTTTGAGGTACCAATAATTCGCATTCTTATATATAACTATCTATATATTAAATATATATATAGTCCTTAATAAGATGTTTTGTACTTAAATTTTTAATTGGAACAGGAACAATTGGAACAAAAGGAAGATTCTTTAGATTCTCACGCTCGGATAATTGAAAATAAATTTGCATTATCACTCGCTTAATCGTATCTTTGAGGCCGAAAAATTGACAACATGCGAAAAAGCAATTACGACAAATGTCCATCAACGGCCGTCGAAGGCAGAGCCGTCGAAGGATGGAACGAAATAAGAGAAACCCTGCAAAATGCTATGGGTGAGGACGCTGTATGGGCTATCGACCTTTACGTGGGCAGCTATGTGGACGATTTCATCCGGCAGTTCCAGCTGAAGGGGCGCAAGGTCGTAGACGTGCGTACCCTGATGCGCCCCGAGGCGGAACTGCGCCAACTGACGAGCCGCTTCATGACGGACGACGTGCTCTTCGGCTTTATGTCGAACATCCGCATCGGAGAGTACTTCGTGCCGGAGCGAATTGAGGCTTTACAGCGACGCATCGATGCGGGCGAACAACTTATTATAATAGGTACGGGCGCGGGCTATGTGACACCCGAGGACGTGCCCGTGGTGTATGCGGACATGGCGCGCTGGGAAATCCAGCAGCGGTTCCGCCGACACGAGGTACAGGCGCTGGGCATCGACAACCGTGAGGAAAGCCCCTCTGTGCAATACAAACGAGGCTACTTCAACGACTGGAACATCTGCGACAGACTGAAGGACGAGTTGTTCAAGGCAGGGCGCATCCGCTTTTGGATTGACCACAACGTGCGCCAAAGGCCGAAACTCATCACCCACGCACAACTAGTACAGGGGCTGGAGCGAACGGTCAGAAGGCCGTTCCGCGTGGTACCCTTCTTTGACCCGGCTCCCTGGGGCGGACAATGGATGAAGGAGGTGTGCAACCTGGACCGAAGCGAGACAAATTACGGCTGGTGCTTTGACTGCGTACCGGAGGAGAACAGCCTGCTGCTCGACGTGGGCGGTACACTCGTGGAATTGCCAGCTCAGGATCTCGTATTGTGGCAGCCGCGCCAGCTATTGGGTGAACGGGTGTGGAGCCGTTTTGGACGGAGTTTCCCCATCCGCTTCGATTTCCTCGACACTATGGGAGGCGGCAACCTGAGCCTGCAGGTGCACCCTACGAATGAGTTTGCGCACACCGAGTTCGGACTGGCCTACACACAGGACGAGAGCTACTACTTGCTGGATGCAGGTGAAGATGCGGTGGTCTATCTGGGTCTGAAAGAAGGCATCGATCGACAGCAGATGATTGAGGACCTGCGCGCTGCCCAACGAGGAGAGCGTCCGTTCGATGCAGAGAAATACGTGAACAAGCTACCGGCCCACAAGCATGACCACCACCTCATCCCTAACGGCACCATCCATTGCTCGGGCCACGATAGCATGGTGCTGGAAATCAGCTCAACGCCCAGCATTTTCACCTTCAAGTTGTGGGATTGGAACCGCCTGGGTCTGGACGGCAAGCCGCGCCCAATAAACGTGGAACGGGGCCGGCACGTCATCCAATGGGAGCGCACGACGCCTTTTGTTCTCAAGGAACTGTGCAACCACTTCGAGGTGCTGAGCAACGAGGAAGGCGTTATGGAAGAGCGCACAGGGCTCCATCCCAACGAGTTCATCGAGACGCGCCGCCACACCTTCAGCCGTAGCGTGGAGCACGACACGTGCGGCGGGGTGAACGTGCTGAACCTTTGCGAAGGCGAAGAGGCTGTCGTGGAGAGCCCCGTCAAGGCATTCGAGCCCTTCACGGTACACTATGCCGAGACCTTCATCATCCCCGCCGCCGTGGGGCGCTACACCATCACTCCTGCCAAAGGCACAACGTGCAAGACGATAAAAGCGAGCATCAGGCCATCAGAATAATTAGATTAATCATAATAATCAGAAACCATTAAATCGAACACTATGAGTAAAGACAAGAAAATTGTGCTGACGTTGGATGCGGGCGGAACGAACTTTGTGTTCTCTGCCATCGCTGGCAACGAAGAGATTGTAGAGCCTGTGCGCTTACAGGCGGTAACCACCAACACCGAAGGCTGTCTGGCGACTCTTGTGCAGGGCTTCACCACCGTGAAGCAGAAGTTGGATGCCGAGCCTGTGGCCATCAGTTTCGCCTTTCCTGGCCCGGCCGACTACGAACGGGGCGTCATCGGCGACCTTCCTAATTTCCCCTCCTTCCGTGGGGGTGTGGCGCTAGGACCGTATCTGGAGAGCGTGTTCGGCATCCCTGTTTTTGTAAACAACGATGGCAACTTGTTCGCTTATGGCGAGGCGTTGGCGGGTGCCCTTCCGCGCGTGAACAAGGCGTTGGAGGAGGCTGGCGGAAAGCGTCGTTACAAGAATCTGGTGGGTATCACGCTGGGCACAGGCTTTGGCTGCGGCGTGGTGATTAACAAAGTATTGCTTACGGGCGACAACGGCTGTGGAGGCGACGTGTGGTGCACGCGCAACGGCATGTACCCCTTCGTCATCGCCGAGGAGAGCGTCAGCATCCGCGCCGTGCGCAGGGTTTACGCCGAGATGTCGCACGAAGAGATTGGCGACCTCACACCTAAAGATATCGGCGAAATCGCCAACGGCACTCGTCCGGGTAACGCAAAGGCGGCGCAGGAGAGTTTCCGCCAATTGGGTCAGGTGACGGCAGCCGCGCTGGTGAACGTGCTGAATATTGTCGATGGCATCGTGGTCATCGGAGGCGGATTGTCGGCCAACTCGAAATGGATTCTGCCTGGTATGATGGAAGAGTTTGCACGTCCCGTGGGAACGTTCACAGGCCATCTGCTGCCCACGCTCCAGTCGGAGGTATATAACTTTGAGGATCCTGATGGGCGCGCGGCCTTCCTTGAGGACAAGGACGTTTATGTCGATGTGCCGCACACGGACAAGAAGGTGCTCTACTGCGCCCAACGCAAGGTGGCCGTCACGATTTCTGAACTGGGAGCCAGCAAGGCCATCAACCTTGGTGCCTACAACTACGCCATTCAGCAGTTAGAGAAATGAGAAACAAAAAGCTCATTCCCGTCATGCTGTGCTTCTTTGCCATGGGGTTTGTGGACCTCGTGGGCATAGCCAGCAACTATGTGAAGGCCGACTTGGGGCTCTCGGACTCCATGGCCAACCTGCTGCCTTCACTCGTCTTCTTCTGGTTCTTGATATTCTCCATCCCCACCAGTCTGCTGATGAACCGCATCGGGCGCAAGCGGACGGTACTGCTCAGCTTGGTCATCACGGTGGTGTCGATGCTCATTCCTATTTTCGCCCAGCAGTTCTGGCTGCTATTGTTGGCCTTCTCTTTGCTGGGTATCGGCAACGCGCTCATGCAGACGTCGTTGAATCCGCTTGTGGATACCGTCATGACAGGTGGCAAGCTGGCCTCGACGCTCACGTTCGGGCAGTTCGTGAAGGCCATAGCTTCCTTCATGGCCCCCCTTATCGCAGCATGGGGAGCAGCAGGCAATATCCCAGCCTTCGGACTCGGTTGGAAGGTTCTCTTCCCCATCTACATGACCATCGGCATACTGGCTACCCTACTCCTCTACGGTACCCGTATCCACGAGGAGCATCCGGCAGAGAGCGAGCAGAAAGCGAGCGTGGCTGGACAGTTTGCGGGTGCCCTCCGTCTGCTGGGCAACCCCGTGGTGCTGCTCTGTTTCCTGGCCATCGTCTGCCATGTAGGCATCGACGTGGGCACGAACACCACGGCGCCAAAGGTGCTCATGGAGCGGTTAGGCTGGACGCTGGAACAGGCGGGCTTTGCCACCAGCCTCTACTTCATCTTCCGTACCGTAGGCAGCCTGCTGGGCAGTTTCATCCTGGCTCGGATGAAAGAGTGGACGTTCCTCCTCATCAGCATCCTGATGATGGTGCTCTCGCTGCTGGGGCTCTTCGTGGGCCAGAGCCAGTGGATGCTCTACGGCGCCATCGCGCTGATGGGCCTCGGCAACAGCAACCCCTTCTCCATCATCATGGCTCGCGCCATGCGTGCCGTGCCGGGTAAGGAGAACGAGGCATCTGGGCTGATGATAATGGGTCTGTTCGGAGGCACTATCTTCCCCCTGCTGATGGGCTTTGCCAGCGACAGCCTCGGACAGGCCGGCGCCATAGCCGTCATGGCCCTCGGCGTCCTCTACCTCCTCTGCTTCTGGGGAAGCGGAAAAAAGAAAAAAGCGTAAGTCTTTTTTAGTTAAGAATTAAGAGTTAAGAGTTAAGAAAGAATGTCTCGTAGGAATCCCTACGCAAAACACTTTTCTTAACTCTTAATTCTTAACTCCTTTTTATATTAATCCTTTGGTGTATTGCCCAACTTCACCTCCAGCTTGCCGCCCTTGACGACGTCGGCAAAGGGGATACGGTTGCCGGCAAGCGGCTCACCGTTGAGAACATAATCCTGCACGTAGATGTTCTCCGCAGAATTATCCTCCGTCTCAATGACGAACTCCGAGCCGGGATAGTAATGCTTGTTTAGGCGAATGGTCACGCGGTCGAACAGCGGGCTGCCCAAGCCAAACGCAGGCTTTGCGGCCGTCAGCCCAGCCACATCAAATAAGCCGATGGACGAGATGACGTACCACGCTCCAAGTTGACCCTGGTCCTCGTCCTGCCCGTAGCCGTAGCCGTGGATACCGTCCGTGCCATAAAACTCGTTAAGGATGGCACGCACCCATTTCTGCGTTAGCGAGGGACGTCCGGCTTCGTTGAACAGCCACGAGATGTGCAGGCAGGGCTGGTTGCCTTGGTTGTAGAGTGTACGCAAGCCCGCAAAAGCACCAATCTCCGTGCCTCCGCTGAAAATCTTGGGCTGCGAGAGGGTGAAGATGCTGTCGAGGCGGGCGTTGAACGTCTCGGCCCCCACCTTTTCCACAAGCGCCTTCGCATCGTGAGGGGCATAGAACGTGTACTGCCAAGCGTTGCCCTCCTGGAAACCGCGCCACACCTGCATGGGGTCGAAGTTCTCTATCCAACGGCCATCCTTCAGGCGGGGATGAACAAAGCCCGTCTCAGCATCATAGATACGCTCCCAGCCCTTCGAAAGGCTCATCAGTTGCGCTACGTCCTCCGTGTGGCCGAGCTGCTGCGCCAACTGTGCCGTGGCCCATGCTTGGAAGGAATACTCCAACGTGTGGGAAGCCGAGAACATGAACGTCTCGTCAGGCCCGTCGCCCGCTTCGGCATGGGGCACATAGCCATACTCCACAAACTGATCCGTGTCGCTCTTGCCCGCTCCCAGCGGACGATTCCGGCCCTCCAACTCGTTCTTCCTGCAAGCCTCGTAGGCCAGCTCCGTATCGAAGTCGCGGATACCACAGGCGTAGGCCGCAGCAATCATCAGCGAAAGTTGGTTGGTTCCTACGCCACTCACGTAACGCGAGTTAGCTAGGCCATCGCCCAGCCAGCCTGAATCCTTATAGACCTGTAGATGCGACGAGATAAAATCGCTCAGATGCTCAGGATAGGCCAATGCCCACACCTGCGTCAGGTTCCATTGTCCTCCCCACATGGCATCGGTATTGTACATGTTGTAGGCAGGCCGCCCGTTCTTCATAGGTACACGGCCCACCGTGCCGTCGTGCTTGGGATAGTCACCGCTTACGTCGCTCATAATGCCGCGCCCCAGGATGGCGTGGTAGAGGCCCGAGTAGAACTTTACCTTGTCCTCGTAATTCTTCGTCTCCACATGAATACGGCTGAGGTGCTCCTGCCAGATGTCGTGAGCCTCGCGGCGCACCTTGTCGAAACTCTTCCGCCTGGCTTCCGTCTCGCGGTTCAAGCGGGCATTCTCCACGGAGGTGAAGCTGATGCCCACCTTCGCCGTCACCTTCTCCCCTTCCTTCGTGGGGAATGTCAGGTAGAGTCCAGCTCCGCGGCCTTTAGCCTCGCGCACGCTGTCCATCACCACGCGCCCCCTGAAGATACCCCATGCCGTGGGCTTCTTGTCCACCTCGGCCGAGAAGTAGATGGGCACCTCGGCTCCCGGCTGGTATTTTTTCACGTATTCAGGGAGCGTCACGACGAAGCCCTCGATGGTACCGTCGTCGTTCAGCCTGACCTCGGCATCATTCACGGCGCCGCTCTCCCCCATCCTGTTGCCGATGTTGAAGAGCAGATGACTCTCCTCCGAAGCAGGATAGGTGTAGCGCTGGTAGGCCACGCGCGTTGTAGCTGTCATCTCCGCCTGGATGCCGTAGTCCTCCAGCAGAACAGAATAGTATCCTGCCGTAGCCACCTCGTTATCGTGGTTGTAAGCCGAGCGATAGCCGCTCCGGTTTGTATCCGTGGGACGTCCTGGCACGGTCACCAGTTTACCCTCGGTAGGCATTAGCGTGATGCCGCCCACCTGGAATTCGTGCACGCAAGGGAAGCCCTCGATGGACGTGTCGCGATAGTCGTAGCCCGTCGCCTCCCAGCCATCCTTATTACCGAGATGCCCGTTCGTCGAGGGCCCTGGCTTGGCCATGCCGAAGGGAAGCGCCCCAGGCGCAAAATGAAAATAGCGGCAATGAGCCGTGCCAATCCTCGGCTCTACATACGACACGAGGTCCTCCCCCGTTGTCGTCACGTTTTGGGTACACCCCACGCAGGCCATCATCATGCCCGCTAGCAAGAGAAGGGAAAGCGTTCTTTTCTTCATATCACTCATTAAATTAATTTTGTTCAAATACCTTATTCGTTCCTCAAAAAACGCCACAAAGTTACATTTTTTGCATAAATAAAACACCATTTCCGACATTTTTTTGCACATAGACGAATGGATACCTAAGACTTTCCTTTACACTTACCCAAAAAGCAAACATAATAACTGATGAGGAGGGAAACAGGTAAGTGTTTGGTAAGTGTTCAACAAACACTTACCATGTTTAAGGTATTATATGACAGTTTGTTGGGAGGAAAAAGGTAAGTGTTGGCAGTTTTTTCGAAAAAAGTATAAAAATGCGGATAGGCTCGCACGCCTATATGTTTTTTCAACTTTATCTTATACAGAACTCAGGTACGGCTTTGACAGAAGGGGCGACTGAGCAGATAGAAGGGGACGCTAAAAAAATAGAATCAAACTCTACGGAAATAGAATCAAACTCTATGGAAATATAATCAAACGTTGGCGGAAGGAGGGGCTTAAATATAGCAAAGGCATCGCGCGATTGCGCGATGCCTTTGACTGCTGATGTTAGCTGTCTTACAGTTCTTTCAGACGGAAGTTGCGCCAGATGACGCGTGTGGGAGCCTGACCGACTTGGAGCATGAGACGACCCGTAAGCTGGCCAAGGGGCTCGTCGACGATGTCGGCCATGGGGACGCCATTGAGCCATGTCTGAATGTGGCTGCCCTCCATGCGGACGCGCATGGTATTCCACTCGCCCGTGCGAAGGACACGGTCCTGCTCGTCGCTCACGACCATCACTTTCTGGAAATTGACAGCGCTGAAGATGCCCCCGTTGTTCCATCCGTGGGGACCCATCTCGACCTCGCCACCATGCAAGCCACCCTTGTCGTCGATATAGCCGCGGAAGAAGAGGCCCGTGTTGCCATCGACCTCCTGAAGAAACTCGTAGGTAAGGTCGAAGTCCTTGTAGTCCTTCGTCGTGCAGAGGTAGCTGTTGCGGACTTCGGGACCACCTTCTGTAACGAGATAGCCTTGGGGATTGACGGAGCAGCGGGCGTCGCCGATGACTTCCCAACCGTCGAGGTTCTTGCCGTTGAACAACTGCTCTCCCTTAGGCTGGCAGGCAGCAAGAAGTAGCAATAACAATGAAAAATAAAATGTCCTGTTTTTCATAATTCTTGTTTTATTTAATTACTGATTTTCCTATTCTTTGATGTCTCCGATGGCAACCTGATATTCGTGCCAGAGAGAGTCGATGGTGTAGTCTGGGCCAAGAACAGACTGGATGGCTCCGTCCCAACTCCAGGGAACGACGGTAAGACAGGTGTGGTTCATCTTGCGGATGAAGTCGGGGTCTTTCGTCTCGCGCACCCAGTTGAAGAAATAGCCGATGTAGCGGTAACCGTCGTGATAGCTGCCACGCTTGGGACGGTCAGCCTCGCCATGGAAGCCTCCACACGCCACACGGACTGCATCAGCCGTACCCTCGATAATCTCCCATACGGCTTTGTTGGGGCCTCCGTAGGGGCCGATTCCCTGGGGCTCGAGCTGGAAGGCATGGGTGAGCTCGTGGAGCAGCACGCCACGCGTCTCGAAATCGACCTTCGCCGTATCGCCACCCGCAAATGAGCGCTCTACATGATCGGTGCTGTAGAAGATGTTGACGAAGCCGCCGCCACCGCCCTTGGCGGAGATGCCCTTATCGGAACGGATGATATAGTCCAGACGACGCAGCATGGGAATGCTGTCGGTGGGTGACCAATAGAGGCAGCGCATGACCTCGCGAGCCACGCTACGGATGTACGGATCAGGGTCAGGAATGAGCGTATGGTAGATTTGCGAGCCTTTCGTCTCTGGACTCTGGTCGATGAAGCGAATGTCAAGGAGATGGCGGTTCCACTCTTTATCCTCGGGGGTAAGCTCCTTAGCCATACGGCTGGCGATGGATGACGAGACGCTGGCTCCCTTGTTGGTGGCTGGGGTAAGCGAATAGGGTTTGTCGGCGGCGTCAAGCCCACGCTTCTTGTTGGGTTTGGAGGCCATGTCGAACTCGATGATGCAGCCTTCGGTGAGCTGGCTGTGAGTGACATAGAGTTTAGAGTAAGGCTGCCCATTAATGCGGACGGAGCGTATGTAGCGATTCTTGTCGCTAACCTTCGGGGCTTTCACTTCAATTGTACGGCCATTCTCAAGCGTCACCTTCATGTAGGGCAGATAGGGGGCTCCGAGAACATACTGGTCCGAGCCGGGGGCGACGGGATAGAAGCCGAGGGCGGAGAAGATATACCAGGCAGACATCTGTCCGCAGTCGTCGTTGCCTCCAAGACCACGGATATCGTTGCGATACATCTTGTTCATGATGGTACGCAGCCACTCCTGCGTCTTCCAAGGTGTGGAGGTCCAGGCAAAGAGGTAGGGCACGTGATGGCTGGGCTCGTTGCCGTGCACATAGCCGCCAACGAGGCACTCGGAGGTGATATCTTCGTTGTCTTCATAGTATTTTTCTGGCAGATCCATGGCAAAAAGCTGATTCAGCTTTTCGAGGAATGCCTCCTCACCACCCATGCATCGCATAAGACCAACCACATCGTGGGGGACGTGGAAGGAGAAGTTCCATGAATTTCCCTCGATGAATCCCTCACCGTAGGTCTGGTAGGGATCGAGGTCCTTTTTGAATTCCCCATTACGGTAGCGAGGCGAGGCAAAGCCGATGGAGGTGTCGTAGGTGTTGCGGTAGTTGAGAGCACGGGGCAGGAACATCGACACAATGCGGTCGTTGCCCGATGCCTTCGCAGCAGCATAGATAGTCCAATCGTCGAAACTGTATTCGAGCGTGTTTGAGGCTGCCGTACCGTCATTGTCATAAGGAGCATAGCCTAGGCGAGTGTAGTCGCGCACACTCGGGAAATAGCGGTTCGTGGCAGTCTGCACCATCGCCCTCAGCGCTTCCTCTCGGTCGATGTCGGCACCTTTGACGATGGCGTCAGCAAGTACGGTGACAGCGTGATAGCCCGTCATGCACCACCCCTCGTTTCCCATCAGACTCCACACGGGCAACATGCCCACAACATTCTGCTGCTGATGCTTAATCATGGACTTTACCATGTTGGTGTTGCGCGAGGGTTTCAACAGTCCTAACAACGGATGCTCGGCGCGATAGGTGTCCCAAATGGAGAAGACGGTGTAGTTGTCGAAATCCTCCGCCGTGTGGATGTTGCCATCCAGCCCACGATACTGACGGTCTACGTCCATATAAATGGAGGGGTTGATCATGGTGTGGTAGAGTGAGGTGTAGAGCATGGCTTTCTGGTCGTCGGTGCCTGTACAGTCGATGACGGAGAGCTCGCGTTCCCAGGCGTCGCGCGTCTGCTCGCAGATGGTCTCGAACGTCTTGCCCGAAGCCTCTGCATGCAGATTCTTCAGGGCACCTTCGGTGGAGACTGCCGAAAGGGCGACCTTCACGACAAGTGGCGTAGCTTCGAGGGGTGCAGGCTGCGCGGCAGGAGCGGCATTATTCTGACCGCGATTGCGTCGGCGGTTAGGGACAGCATCGAAATTGAAGTAGGCCACGACGTTACGTCCGGCAATATCGGGGAAGTTGTGATAACGGTCAAACTTGCCCCAGAAGCCGTTGTACTTCTCGCGCTTCATATCGCGGTAGCCGTAGGTGCGTATGGGTTTAGAGAAGGAGATGGCGAAGTAGGTGTAATTGGATCGTGCCCACCCGTCGGTGATGCGGTAACCCGTGATGAGGGTGTCGTTCTCCACACGTAGCGTGGACCAGAGCACCTTGCCGTCGTAGTTGTAGATGCCGTGCATAAGGTCAAGGATAATGCGCTGCTCGGAGGCATCGGGGAAGGTGTACTTGTGTATGCCCACACGCTGAGTGGCTGTAAGCTGCGCCTTGACGCCGTTATCTGACAGGATCACCTCGTAATAGCCCGGAGATGCTTTCTCTGTGTCGTGCGAGAAACGCTGGCGATAGCCACCATCAGGGTTGTCCTTGGTGCCGGGATTGAGCTGCAGGTCGCCTGTCTGTGGCATGATGAGGATATCGCCCAGGTCTGAATGGCCCGTACCGCTAAGGTGGGTGTGGCTGAAGCCAACGATGGTGTTGTCGGTATGCTGATAGCCCGCGCAATACTCATAGACCTTGCCCTGATAATGCCCGTCCACGTTGTGGGGGATGGTGTCCGTGTCGGGACTGAGCTGCACGATGCCGAAGGGGGCACAGGCTCCCGGGAACGTGTGGCCCATGCCCTCCGTGCCAATGAACGGATTGACATACGCGACTTTGTCGGTTGTTTGTTCTGCTCCTGCCATCAAAATGGACAGGAAGACGAACGATGTGAATAGAATACTTTTTTTCATAGAAATATATAATTTGTTTTTACTTCACCCTTCAAGACCTCTTCCTTCCTTATTTAAATAGGATGGCAATCTGCTCGAGGTAGCGGCGGTCGGTGTCGTCGAATGTGGCAAGAAACTCGCTGTCGATGTCAAGCACAACCTTGACGTTTCCCGAATGATCAAACACAGGCACGACAATCTCGCTTCGGGAAGCCGAACTGCAAGCGATGTGACCAGGGAACAGCTCCACATCGGGTACGACAATCGTCTCGCGCCGTTCACGTGCTGCACCACACACTCCCCTGCCCCTTCCAATACGGGTACAGGCAATGGGACCCTGAAATGGCCCAAGGACGAGGTCATCACCAACCACGCGATAAAACCCTGTCCACCAGAAATGAAATGTGTCGTGAATGAGTGCTGCCACATTGGCCATATTGGCTATCTCGTCAGGCTCGTTTTCAACAAGCGCACGTGCCTGCTCAACCAGCAAGGCATATCGTGATTCCTTTTCAGAGGGGGTCATACTCTTCTCACTTTCTTTTTACTATACTAAAAACTAAAACCTTTGGTTTGGAGGCATCACCATTCTTTCAAAGCTCTCCAGCCTGCTTATCAATCATCCTTTCCTCTGCGAGGCACGGTTGGCACGACGGTGGCGGATGTCGGCCTTCTTCTTGGCGGCAGCACTAAAATGCTGCCCTGTAATATAGGCCTTCTTCTTTGCCTTCGTCTTCACCTTTTTCTGTTTGTCGTCCTTTGGTGCCGAAGAACCCGAGAAGCTAATGCCGTGCTCAAGGATTTTCTCGATGTCGTTCATTGCGCGTTATTCATCAAATTCGTACTCGAAATCTTCTAGTTCCTCAATATCCTCATAGTCCTCCTCGTCGGGAAGAGCGGGGATGGCGAGGTCGTCTGAAGCATTAATCTCTTCCAACTCCTGCTCGGTCTTGGAGCGATGTGCCAACTCCGAGCGACTATGTGCATCCAAGAGCGTAGAGGCGTTGAGCGCCTGCCACAGAATGTCCTTCAGCACGGTGATGCCCAAGCCCGTGACTGCCGAGATAAAAACATGGGGAATGTCGGGCGGCAATCCATCGTCTTCGAGCATACCTATGAGCTCCTCGTCCAGCAAATCGCTCTTCGTGATGGCCAGCACACGCTGCTTGTCAAGCATCTCTGGATTGAAGTTTGCCAACTCGCCCAACAGCACGTCGTACTCGTGACGGATATTGTCTGTGTCCCCAGGTATCATGAAGAGCAACACGCTATTGCGCTCAATATGACGAAGGAAACGTAATCCAAGGCCACGTCCTTCTGAAGCTCCTTCGATGATGCCTGGAATGTCGGCCATCACAAAAGACTTACCGTCGCGATAGCTGACGATACCGAGATTAGGCTCAAGTGTCGTAAAGGGGTAGTTGGCAATCTTAGGCTTTGCTGCGCTGGTGGCTGCCAATAAGGTAGACTTACCTGCATTAGGGAAACCTACAAGACCTACGTCAGCCAATAGTTTCAGTTCCAGAATGACAACCAGCTCTTGCATGGGCTCTCCGGGTTGGGCGAAACGGGGGGCCTGACGGGTAGGCGTACAGAAATTGAAATTACCCAATCCTCCACGTCCGCCTCGCAGCAAAATGACCTCCTGTCCGTGCTCAGTAATGTCGCAGAGGTATTCACCTGTCTCGGCATTATAGGCAACAGTACCGCATGGCACCTCGATTACCTTATCCTCTCCGTCGGAACCTGTCGATTTATTGCGCGAGCCATTGCCTCCATTTCCGGCAAAGACATGACGGTCGTAACGAAGATGGAGCAACGTCCAATAATTGCGGTTGCCCCGCAGGATGACGTGTCCTCCCCTGCCCCCATTGCCCCCGTCAGGTCCTCCGTTGGGATTGTACTTGACACGACGCATGTGGGTAGAGCCTCTGCCGCCCTTACCTGAACGGCAGTAGATCTTCACATAATCAACAAAATTGGTCTCGGGCATTTAGAGAGTCTTAATGTACTCGGTAATGTTCTTTATCATGCCTTCAGGGCCGATTTCATCGGTATAGGTGAATTCTTTCAAGAGTCCCTCCTTGCGGAAGAAGTCGGCCAACGGTTTCGTCTGGTTGTAATAGACGGCGAAACGCTTGCGGATGGTTTCCTCGTTGTCGTCTGCACGGCCCTCAATGGTAGCACGGCGCAGGAGACGGAACATCAGGATATCCTCACTTACCTCCAACGAAACGACGCATGCCAATTTCTCACCACGCTCCTGGAGCATAGCCTTGAGTGCTTCGGCCTGAGCAATTGTACGGGGGAAACCATCGAGGATTACGCCCTTGCAGTCAGCAGGGAGGTTATCATAGACGTTGGCAAGAATACCTATCATCAGGTCGTCGGGAATGAGCTGGCCATTGTCAATGAAACCTTTAGCCGTCTTGCCCAGTTCGGAACCATTCTTGATTTCAGCACGCAGGACGTCGCCCGTAGAGATGTGTTCAAGGTGGAATGTCTCTTTTATGCGGGCGCTATAGGTGCCCTTGCCGGAGCCTGGGGCTCCAAAAATAACGATGTTAAGCATAGTATTTGAATTTATTATCGTTTTTAATCATCAACCACAGTATAGATGTCACGTGAGTTGCGTCCCCAACCATCGTAGTCAAGGCCGTAGCCTACAATAAAATCATTGGGAATCTGAAGGGCAACATACTCCACGTCAAGGTCTGCTTTCAAATTCTCAGGCTTGAGCAAAAGAGTGCAGATGTGTATTTCTGCCGGATTGCGCGTACCGAGGTTTTCCAGAAGCCGTTGCATGGTGAGACCACTATCAATAATGTCCTCTACAATTACAATACAACGCCCCGTCACGTTCTCAGAAAGGCCGATGACCTCCTTGATAACCCCCGTTGAAAGGGTTCCTTCGTACGAAGCCAGCTTTACAAACGAGATTTGAGCCGGTATAGAAATATCACGGAACAAATCGGCGGCAAACATGAAGCTACCGTTCAACACACCGAGGAACAAGGGGTTCTTGCCCTCTAAATCCTGGCTGATTCGCTCAGCCAGTTTCTTCACTTCCCCCTGAATGTACGATTCAGGAATGGACACAGCAAACTTTTTGTCTTTGATTGTAATTTCCTTCATACCGCTGAAAAGATTTTTCGGCCAAAATTAATTAAAAAATGCCAACAGACAATAGTATTTGGAGAATTATTTTTGAATACAAGAGTATTTTTGAGAAAAAAGACCTATTTTTGCAGCAAAAACAGAAAAAGAAACGGAAAATGAAACACACAACCTCCATACATGCCCTATTTCTTACGTTGGTTTTCGGGCTGCTCTCATTCCTTCCGTCCTTTGCCCAAACCATCGTCAAAAACTATGAGCCAGGTGTCAGCAAGGACGGGATTGTCTATTTCCTTCCCAAGACTGCCATTGATGTCACGCTCACCGCGGCCAAGATTTCCTATATGCCTGGCGAGCTTTGCTCGTATGCCGATCGCTATATGCGCCTTACAGACGTTTCCGATAAGGAGGATGTCCACTACGAACTGCTTTCTGCTAGTGTTGCATACCGTGCCCTTGCCGATGAGACGAAATGCTACCATATAGCCTTTAACAACAACTCTATTGCCCCACAAGTAGCTCTTTCTGAAGAAGGTACCTTGCTCTCCATCTGTGCTGGCGAGCTGTTCGCCATGTCTTCAGAGGAAGTCAACACACCAACGACGGAGGCCAGATGGGAGGTCAAAGATGCGCGAGCGTATATGACAGAGGAAATGCTAATGGCGACGTCTAAGGCTAAACTTGCCGAATTAGTTGCCCGCGAGATCTATGAGATTCGCGAAAGCAAAAACAGCCTCATGCGGGGCGAGAGTGACTACATGCCTTCGGACGGAGAGGGCTTAAAACTGATGATAGAGAATCTTCAGAATCAAGAAGATGCCTTGCTGAAACTCTTTACTGGAGCTACCACCCGAGAAATTACATCCAAGACATTTTCCTATCTCCCTGAAGGAAATACCACAAAGCACATT
This sequence comes from Bacteroidales bacterium UBA1189, assembly GCA_002309805.1. Taxonomy (GTDB): domain Bacteria; phylum Bacteroidota; class Bacteroidia; order Bacteroidales; family Bacteroidaceae; genus UBA1189. The sequence goes on from DBYJ01000026.1 coordinate 118,420, forward strand.
GCTGCCCGTTTCTCGCGTAAGCTGGGTATCCTTGATGCTGACGATATGGCTGGCGCTCCCATTTATTTGGACGTCAAAAACCTTAATCCTAATGCCGATCCTACAACAGGATTGACCCCTACCGTTCAAAAGAAACAGTTAACCTTAACTGTCAGAAAGAACAAAAAGAACCCCACGAAGGATAATCCTAATGATAGTACCAATACAAAAGGAAAGGTAAACTATTACGACGGAATCGTCTATAATCTCCCTGCTAAAGCCAATGTGCGGGTCTATACGCCAAACAACGTGTATGTCGATGAAACGGCTTCTATTCCTCAGTTTGGCACTACCGAAACACTCTCAGCCAAGCTTTTCGGAAAGAAAGCCACCACAAAGGTTCAGCTCAATCCCATTACTGGTGCTTTGTTGAGAATCAAGGAATAAAGCAAAGAAAAGGGAAAGGATAATCTGTACAATTACACGTCTGCCCCACAACTTTTTGGGGCAGATTTCGTTTAATAGAGTTTAATTGCTATTTGGGACTACAATGGAAGTTCTCGTAGGTTCCGTCGTCATAGAAGACCTTTATTTCTACTATTTTCCTTGCAGGCTTTTCAATGATAGGAACAGATTGGTAAACAGCATCTTCATGAGGAAAAACAGGTGTTTTTTCCTCTCTCTCCTTCGAAAAATCTGCGTCATCCTCCCCGTCGGTTATTTTTTTTACATTCTCATCACCAAATAAGCTCCCCATTTCCGAAGATTGTTTCGGTAAAGAGGCTGCATCCTGTTTCAGATAGTCGCCTTCTTGATCCAATAACCATTGTAAACTGATATGAGGAAAGGAATGGTGGATTTTCTTTAACATCTCCATGCTAACCCGATTGCGACCTGACTGCAAATGGGAGATCATAGCACGCTGCACTCCCAATCGCTCTGCTAACTGCGAAGCGCTCAAGCCTTCGTTTTCCAAGATGACACTAATTTGCTCGTTATCCATCGTAAAAATAGGCATTTTTTTCTGGTTGCAAAGGTAAACAGTAAAATTTACAAAAGCAAACAAAAATGCAAAAACTTTTTGTAAACAAATTTGGTTTCCAGATTATCCATTTTGTAAACTACCGATAGGCCAATAATAAAGATTAATCCTGTTTTATGTTAGAAACTACTTTTGATTTTTGTTATTATTTACTGAAGATTAAGCAGTAAATTATGTATGATTGCGCAAAACAGACGAACAAAAAAGCGTTATACAAAAAGAATACTATTTGCTTAAAACTAAGTTAAGCTTCAATGAACTAAAACCACTGAAAAACTATCAAGTAAGGGTTCAAATCAAATTTTATAATAGTTACGCTACCGAAATGTATCCCCAATAAACAAATGACAACAAGCACGTATCATTCCTCATTTCTCGATTTGTTATTAGTTTAATGGGGAAAATTGAACAAATAGCAATGGTATACTTTCTTGATAGATTTGTTTAATTAATGGAAAACTTGGCTCCTAATTGTTGTTTAGTATATCTAAACACCCTTTTTCGCTTGATTCGTTCTTTCTCAAAAAACGTCAAAATTCAGCGAGAATCGAAAAATCCCTCATTCTCCTCCGAAAAAACAAAAAGAATCGATTCTCAGAGAGCCAAAAATCGTCTAACTCGCAAAAAGTATAGCACTTATCCCCTATTTTCCCCTTTTCAACCTTTCATGAACTAGAAAAAAGGAGCATCCGCCTCTTCCCTTTCTCATTAAAAAGCTTGGTGAAGGTCCTTGGCGAAAATAATACGAAGAGTGACGGGTTGTGAAACGTCAATTACACGTACAAAGTGGCGTTTGCTGGGCGGTTTTCTTTTTGACCCGTCACCACAAATTGAAAAATGAAAGATGGGGAATACTGTAAGCAGATTCTGACACATACGATGTCTGACTCTGCGAGAATAGAGTTTGATTCTATTTCGACAGCGTTTGATTCTGAGCGCGTAGAATCAAACGTCGTGGAAACAACGTTTGATAATAATCGAAAGCGACAAACATAAAAAAGGCCAAAGTCGTGACGGGTTGAAAAGAAAACCGCCCAGCAGCTGGGAGTTTGTTATAGGAAAAGTGGGTATGCAACCCGTCACTATCAGGGGGAAAGGAAGAGTGAACACTTGCACCTTACAAAATGAAAGGAATAAAAAGCGAAGCCATGTGGCCTCGCTAATTCTGTAAGATAAATTGGAATTTAGCGTCTAATCAAAGTCTGCCACAGTTCTCTCCTTGTCCCAAACTATCTCTTGACCGACTGACTCGCTGCTGGTCTTTAGGTAGTCTTGAATGGGTGATAATCCTACGGTGCTTCTCAGACTGTCAAGAGCGGCGGGATTATCCACCGGCCAGAGACATAACTGCATGGCAACTTCATTATCCACAATCATTGCCGCCATCTTAATCTGGGTTCCATAAACCTGCGGCTTACCCTCTTCCATCAGAACTCTGTCATTAAGAATAGCATAGTCCGTTTTATCCAAGACACCCTCTTCGGCTTTTTCCTTTACAAGTTCAAGGTACTTGCTCCTGTTGGCGAGGTCGGAATGGTCAATAACAATCCAGATGGCCCGATTCGCTTTATAAGATAGATGTGATGGCCAACCCTCTTTGTCCAGAATGCCAAACACAATCGCTTGATTCAAAGAATCCACCCGTTCCATCTCTGTTGAATACTCCACAATCTGGTCGGCCGTTAGGGATGACATCTCTTTTGTCCACTCACGTACAGCCTGGTCGTTATTGTACACTTCTTCCAAGATTCGGTTATACTGATTGCAACTGGCAAAAGCAGCTATGATGAGAATAAGAAAAACCCTACTGTATCTAAGCATTGTTCCCATTTGCTATCGTTATAATCTATTTAAAATAAGGCCGGTAGTGCGTCTTTAAGGAACGGGTGAGAACTAATGAAGAATAAAATAGACAAGTTCGCGGAGGAGGCCATTCGTGGTATTGGCTGTCGCCCCTATTCCCTTGCTCATGGCATCGTAGCGGCGCAAAGCCGTAACGATTTCCATGACTTTCGTTGCGGTATAATTGCGCATACCATAGATATAATCGCCCGTTCCCCAGGTAGATTTTAAGCCGAGATACGAGGCTACGCCCTGAGCCGTTCGCTGAGGGGCATAATAGGAAAGCATCAGATTGGAGAAATAGCTGAACAACAAGGGCAGAATAACCTGCATGGGGAAAGTCTTTGGATTGTCCTCCATGTACTTAGTAATGCGTCCAGCCTTCTCAATATCCCTGGCAATGAGGGCATTCTTGAGTTCAAAGACGTTATATTCCTTGCTGATACCTGTATAAGCCTCCACCATATCCGGCGTAATGACGTTACCGTCAGGCGCCATATTGATATAGAGCTTCTCCAACTCGCTCGTCAGGCGGTTCAGGTCTGAGCCGATGCTCTCGATGAGCATCATGGTAGCCTTTTCATCAATCGTGAGCTGATGGGCTTTTACATGATTGGTGATGAAGTAAGGCAGCAAATCCTCCCCCAGCTTCTTTGACTCAAAAACGACTCCTCCTGCCCGCTCGATGTCACCTGCTGTCTTCTTGCGCTTGTCAAGACTACCATTCTTATGGCAGAAAACCAACACCGTAGAGGGCTGAGGCTTCTGGAGATAGAAACTGAGCGAATCAATCTCCCCCTTAAGATTCTGCGCCTCCTTGACGATGATAACCTGTCGCTCAGCCATCATCGGATAGCGTTTGGCAAGCGAGAGGATATTGCCGAGATTCGTATCTTGTGCATAGACAATGGTTTGGTTGAACTCCCGCTCGCTCTCTGTCAGGACGTCTGTGGCAAAATGGGCAGCAAGTTGGTCAATATAGTACGGCTCGTCGCCCATCAGGTAATAGACAGGACGGAGGTTCTTATTGGCTATCTCCTGGAGGATATTCTCGTACGTTGTCGCAGCCATATTCGCAAAGAACTCAAAGGATTACCAGTCGAACTTCAGGTGTTTGACAGTCTTCTTCTCATCAATAATCATGCGAAGCGAACGGACGCCCGTCATCAGGTGATCCTCCACGAAATTCTTCGTCACGTGCGAATCGCTCTGCTCCGTCTTGACGCCCTCAGGTATCATCGGCTGGTCAGAAATGAGCAGCAGCGCCCCCGTGGGAATGTGGTTGGCAAAGCCGCAGCTGAAGAGCGTCGCCGTCTCCATATCAACCGCCATAGCTCGCGTCGTACGCAAGTATTCCTTGAACTTCTCATCGTGCTCCCAAACGCGTCGGTTGGTGGTGTAGACCGTTCCCGTCCAATAGTCGTGTGCCCCGTCGCGAATAGCCGAAGAGACAGCACGTTGGAGCATGAATGCCGGCAAGGCGGGCACCTCGGGCGGATAGTAGTCGTTGGACGTACCCTCGCCTCGGATGGCTGCGATGGGCAGGATGTAGTCGCCCACAGCCGTCTTGTTGGTGATTCCTCCGCACTTGCCCAGGAACAGCACAGCCTTCGGACGTATGGCTCCAAGGAGATCCATGATGATGGCAGCATTAGGGCTTCCCATGCCGAAATTGATGATGGTTATCCCCTCGGCAGAGGCAGATATCATATTGGCGTCGCGCCCTCGAACCTCCACGCCGTACTTCTCAGCAAAAAGCTCAACGTAGTTGGAAAAATTGGTAAGGAGGATGAAGTCGTCGAACTCATCCAACCGCCTTTTCGTATAGCGTGGAAGCCAGTTTTCCACAATTTCCTGCTTTGTTTTCATAACTTATCTGTTTTTTTCCTAAATTTGCACGCGGAATCATTTGGCAAAGATAGTGCAAGTCGAGCAAAAAGCAAAATTTATTTTGATTTTTCCGAGGTGAAGCCTGTCTAAAACGTAGTTAAAGATAGTGATGTTTGAACTAAACCTACCTCCTTTCGACGTTAAAATCTCCTCCGAGGGCGAGAAGAAACGCATTTTCGACGTCATCCGCCGACGATACGTAGCGCTGACGCCTGAGGAATGGGTGCGCCAGCACTTCGTCCACTTCCTTGCTGCTGAGAAGGGCTATCCCCTAACGCTGATGGCAAACGAGGTGCAGCTGAAGCTGAACGGCATGTCGCGCCGATGCGATACTGTGGTGTACGACCGTACGCTCACGCCGCGCGTCATCGTGGAATACAAAGCCCCCTCCGTCGAGATTACGCAGAAGGTTTTCGACCAGATAAGCCGCTACAATCGCGTGCTGCGCGTCGATTACCTCATCGTCAGCAACGGCCTCACTCACTACTGCTGCCGCATCGATTACGCCTCGCAGGGCTACACCTTCCTGCCCGACATTCCCACCTACGAAGAATTATTATAGGAAAAGACCTGAGGGAGAAGGTTTTTTTCCTCTCAGCGCAAGGGTCTTTTTTAAAACTCCAATTGGCGGAGAATAAAACTCCAACTGGCGGAGAATGAAACTCCAATTGGAGTAGATTAAAACCGCAGCTGGAGTAGATAGAACTTCAGCTGCGGTCTAAAAAACTTTCCGCGCGTTGACAGGATAAGCCCTTAATCTACGGCTTTCGGAGCGTCGTCCTCGGCCTTCTTGCGACGAATGGTGCGCTTCTTCTTGGGCTTCTCATCGGGAACAACAATCTTGACACCAGCCAGTTCGGGGTCAATCATGATACGTCCGCAGTACTCGCAGACGATAACTTTCTTGCGCATCTTGATGTCAAGCTGGCGCTGGGGAGGAATCTTGTTGAAGCAGCCTCCGCAGGCGTCACGCTGCACATAAACGATGCCCAGGCCGTTGCGGCTGTTCTTGCGGATGCGCTTGTACGACATCAGCAGACGGGGCTCAATCATCAGTTCCTTTTTCTTGGCCTGATCGCGCAGCTCCTCTTCCTTTTGGCGCGTCTCGGAGATGATGTCGTCAAGCTCGCTCTTCTTTTCCTCCAGCATCAGTTCCTTGTCAGCGATGATAGCGCGGATTTTCTCGATTTCGTCGAGGCAGATGCGCTGTTTGGCAGCTCCTTCGCGCAGGCGCTTGTTAGCCAGGTCAATCTCGAGGGTCTGATACTCGATTTCCTTGTTCAAGGAGTCGAATTCTCGGTTGTTGCGCACGTTGTCGAGGTCCTTGGTGTACTTCTCCACCAATGCCTGCGACTTATCGATGGTGCGACGATACTCGTTGTCAGCCGACTTCATGGTGTTGAGGTCGGTTTGGAAGTTGCTCACGCGCGTCTGCAAACCAGCAATCTCGTCCTCGAGGTCCTGTACCTCAAGGGGCAGTTCGCCACGCAACGTCTTAATCTTGTCAATCTCGGTGTAGATGGTCTGAAGCTGATAAAGGGCTTTCAGCTTCTCCTCCACCGTCATGTCTTGGGGATTGATTTTCTTTGCCATGTTATTTATTTATAAGGTTTGAATTGGGTTTGTATTCACTCGGGTATGCTCTACACGGAGCGTGGGAAATTGCTCGCGCAGCAGACGCTCAAAGATGCAGGGCGTGAACTGCTCGCTCTCGTAGTGCCCCATGCTGACCATCAGGATTTCGCCATCGTGTCCGAAGAAGTCGTGATAGTGGATTTCGCCCGTGATAAAGCTATTGGCTCCTGCGCGGATGGCAGCGCTCAGTAGGAAGGATCCTGCGCCTCCGCAGAGTGCCACACGTCGTACGGAACGTCCCGTCAAGCGATTATGCTGGAGCGCCTGCACGCCAAAGATTGCCTTCAGGCGGGAAAGGAACGACAGCTCGTCTTCTGGCTGAGGCAACGTGCCGATGACGCCTGCGCCGCAGACGATTCCGTTCACCTCGCGTTTCGTCAGCAGCTCCACGTCCCTGAGCCCGATGCGGCTTGCTATCTCATAGTTGACGCCTCCTACGGCATTGTCCAGGTTGGTGTGAGCGGCATAAATGGCGATGCCCCGCTGAATGGCCTTCAGCGTGCAACGCTCCACATAGGTGCGCCCCACGACAGCCTTCAGCGGATGAAACAAAAGCGGATGATGGGCGACAATCAGGTTCAATCCCCGCTCTGCCGCCTCGTCAATCACGTCCTCTGTGACGTCCAGACACAATAAAGCCCCTGTAACATCCGCCTCTGTCAACCCGATTTGCAAGCCGGCATTATCAAAATCGTCTTGCAACGGCAGCGGCGCGAACTGTTCAAGGGCAGCAATAACCTCTTTAACTTTCATCCGTACCGGAATTTCCGCTGCAAAGGTAATGCAAACTGAATGAAACACAAAATAATTCCCTAATTATTTTATGATAATCATCCAAATCAAGAAGAACTGTTGCGTCAACTAAAGGGAAAGAATGCCGATACGCTATTTGCGATATGGCAGCGGGTGACATCAGGAAGAAGGGCTTCAGAGGGAGGAAAGCCGAGGGGATGGATGCACTCAACATGGGTAAAACCAGCTGAAAGAAGTCGCTCTTTATCCTCTACTTGCCCAGCAAGGAGGATAACAGGGACGTGTTGACGCTGGGCTCTGCGAAGAATGCCCATGGGTACCTTCCCCATCAGCGTCTGACGGTCTGCCCTGCCCTCGCCCGTAATCACCAGAGAGGCATCGGCAAGGAGGGCGTCGAAGCCTACAGCATCTAATAGCAGGTCAATACCTGAGCGTCGCTCAGCATGGAGATATTGCATGAAGGCATAGCCAAGACCTCCTGCGGCTCCAGCGCCAGGTTCGTTGGAGCAATCGTAGCCCATGCGTCGGGCAGATTCTTCGGCAAAGGTACGAGCACGGCTGTCCAGTTCTGCCACCATCGCTGGCGTGGCTCCTTTCTGCGGAGCAAAGACATAAGCCGCGCCCTCGGAGCCAAAGAGCGGGTTGACGACATCAGTACCCAGCGTGATGCGAACATCAGCAAAGGGTTCGAGTGCTGTGCCAAAAGCATCGTGCAAGGCACGAATCATACCACATCCGGCATCACTTGTAGCGCTTCCTCCCAATCCTACAAGGATATCGCGACACCCTCGATAAACAGCGTCTGCAATAAGTTGTCCTGTGCCGTAGCTGCTGGTCAACAGCGGATTGCGCTCGTTAGCTTGAAGCAACGTCAGCCCGCTAGCACGAGCAATCTCAATGACGACCCGATTGCCCTGAACCAAATACTTCGCTTGAATGGGGCGCATCAGAGGGTCGCAGACGGTAGTCTCAACAAAAGCTCCTCCACTTGCCGCATAAAAAGCCTCCAACCATCCTTCGCCCCCATCACTGACAGGCAGGGAAATCACCTCCGCATCAGGCAATGTTCGCGATACGCCCTCCCTTGCGGCAGCATTCGCCTCCGTCGAAGTAAGGCAGCCTTTGAAGGAATCGATAGCGAGGAGAATACGCATGCTTTAGGTTAAGGGTTAAAGGTTAAGGGTCCAGGCGAATGGCGTTGATGATGCGGGGGCAACGAATACCTTCGCGACGGGCGGAATAGAAACGGTCGTTATGCGTATAAGTACAAAGGCCTACAATCTGTATGTTAGCGTCCTGCAAGCCGCTCTCTGTCAACAGCCAACGATTGGCCTGCCAAAGGTCAATATGATGCCCACCCTGCATGGTATCAGGAATGCGCGGGCCTCGGAAGGAGTATATCTTTTCCATCGGAAAGCCTGCATCCCTGAAAGCCTCCACGACTTCTTCCCCTATCTGGAAACTATCGGAGCCGATGCCCGGGCCAATAACCGCATGAACGTCGGCAGGAATGGTTCCAAAACGGGAGGACATTTCCCGAATAGCCTTTGCCGTGATGCCAAGTACGGTTCCACGCCATCCGGCATGAACGGTGCAGACGGCAGGGCGAACAGGGTCGTAGAGGAGCACAGGGATACAGTCGGCTGTGCGCGCTCCGATGGCAATGCCAGGCACGTCGGTCATCAGGGCATCGATGCCCTCCAAATCCTCGCGAGTGAGCGATGGCGAATCAACGTATGCAATCCTGTCGCCGTGTACCTGATGGGCTTGGACAACAGGAAAGGGAACTTCTGCCCCGCGCTGCGTGGAAAAGGCCGTCACTCCCGACCCAAGATTATAATATAATAAGGTATAGGCCATTTGACTCTCTCGTTATTCAATCCGCTTCCCAAACGGCATCAACGACAACCAGGCCAACTTGAAATGTTGCATGCCGAAGGGAATCCCTATAATGGTGATACAGCAGAGAAGACCGAACACGGCATGCATAGCCGCAATCTCCCACCAGCCAAGAGCTATCCACAAGATATTAAACAGGAGATATAAACAACCCGTCATGCTTTTCCCATCCTCAACCTTCCGGCCGAAAGGCCATAAAGCGAAAGAGCCGAACTTGATCAACTGCATGCCGAAAGGAATGCCGATAATGGAGATGCAAAAGAGCACCCCCACGAGCCAGTACATGATGGCTACTATCAGGCCGCCCAAAACGAACCAAAGTATATTACCCAGGAGTTTCATAGAAGGTAATGGTTTTTGTGGCAAAAGTACGCGTTTTTTGTTTTTCGCACAACTCTATCAAAGGAAAATTTGCTGGTTTGAAAAAATTGTTCTATCTTCGCGCAGTCGAATAAAAAAGAGAATGGAAGCAAAGAAGAAAGTTTTGATAGTGGCCCATCCGTATGAAATCGGACTGAAGAGGCTTGAAGAAAATGGCTTTCAGCGTAACGCAGGATCAGACGAACGGCCTACGATATATGTGCAAGGAAACAATACGGTAGCCATTGTGGGTATTGGGCTCCAAGAGGCAGGGGCATCTTTTGAACGAATGAAGAGAGAGGAACTGCTTGATGATGCCGATGTGTTATTGGCCGGTTCGGCAGGTTCCTATACCCTGCCCGTCCTTCATACTGTTCAATGCGAATCGGGCTATCCGTCCCTTGATTCTCCCTATCCGAAGGGTGAAATCGTCTGCGTACACGAATTTGTTTCACCTGAAAGCCCCCATCCTGAATTGCACGTCCCTGACACTTGTTTCGACATGGAAAGCGAAGCTCTCTTTGCTGTATGTAGGGATGCTAACGTTCACTCACTGAGCATTGTGAAAGTCATTTCCGACGATGGAAGCGGCTCGTTGGGCGACTGGGCAACCGTCTGCCAACAGCAGGTCCAGCCTTTGGTTTGGGAAGTAGCCGAGTGGTTTTTCCTCAAAAATATGTTGTAGGACATATAAAAAAGTTTGGTCACATCGAAAAACCGCCGTACCTTTGCTGCCGTTATCCTAAAAACAATCTTTTTACCTTAAAAGACTAATACCTATTAGAATAGTTAAGGGTCTCTGTGAAGAGGCCCTTAACTATTAAAACCATACTGCGGCCCGTGAAAAGATCTGGAAAGAAAAATAAGGTGATAATTCTTCGTTTGTAAGGAGGAAATGATTACCTTTGCACCCGGTTTAGTAAATAAAAGGTTTATGGCAGAAATCGTCACACAGGAGAATCAGGAGAAAAAGTCACTCAACTTTATAGAACAGATTGTAGAGCAAGACCTTGCCGAGGGCAAGAACGGCGGACGCATCCAGACGCGCTTCCCGCCCGAACCTAACGGCTACCTCCACATCGGCCACGCCAAAGCCATCTGCATGGATTTCGGTATAGCCGAACGCTATGGCGGCATCTGCAACCTGCGTTTTGACGACACCAATCCCACAAAAGAGAATGTGGAGTACGTCGATGCCATCATGGAGGACATCCAATGGCTGGGCTTTCAATGGGCCAACGTCTTCTATGCCAGCGACTATTTCCAACAGCTTTGGGACTTTGCCGTCGAACTCATCAAGGAGGGAAAAGCCTATATTGACGAACAGCCGCAGGAGGTCATCCTCTCCCAAAAGGGAACCCCCACACAGCCCGGCATCGACAGCCCTTACCGCAACCGCCCTGTGGAAGAGAGCCTCGCCCTGTTCGAGAAAATGAACAGCGGCGAACTGGAGGAGGGCTCGATGGTGCTACGCGCCAAGATTGACATGAGTCACAACAACATGCTCTTCCGTGACCCCATCATCTACCGTATTGTCAAGACGCCCCATCATCGCACAGGCGACAAATGGAAAGCCTACCCCATGTATGACTTCGCTCACGGACAAAGCGACTTCTTCGAGGGCGTTACCCACAGCCTTTGCACGCTTGAGTTTGTGCCTCACCGCCCACTCTACGACCTCTTTATCGATTGGTTGAAGAAAGGTGAAGACCTTGACGACAACCGTCCTAAACAGCGCGAATTCAATAAGCTGAACCTGAACTACACCCTACTTTCCAAGCGCAATCTGCTGGCTCTAGTACAAAACAAGATGGTAGATGGATGGGATGACCCACGTATGCCGACCATCTGCGGCTACCGTCGTCGCGGTTACACACCCGAGGCCATTAAGTTGTTTGTAGATAAAATCGGTTATACGCTTTATGACGCCTTGAATGATATGGCGCTCATGGAATCTGCTTGCCGCGAAGACCTCAACCGTCGGGCGACCCGCGTTAGCGCCGTCATCGACCCCGTAAAGCTCATCGTCACCAACTATCCCGAGGATAAGACTGAACTACTTGATGCTATAAACAACCCAGAAGACCCCGAGGCTGGCACCCATCAGATTACCTTCAGCCGCGAGCTTTGGATTGAACGCGAGGATTTCATGGAAGATGCGCCGAAGAAATATTTCCGCCTCACGCCAGGTCAGGAAGTACGTCTGAAGAATGCCTATATCGTTCTTTGCACAGGTTGCAAGAAGGATGCCGAAGGTCGCGTGGAAGAAATCTACTGCGAATATATTCCCAACACAAAAACAGGTGAAAGCGAATCGAATCGCCGAGTGCGCGGCACCATCCATTGGGTCAGCATAGCTCATGCCATTCAAGCTGAAGTGCGCCTCTACGACCGTCTTTGGCTAGTAGAGAATCCGCGTGACGAACTGGCACGACTCCGTGAAACAGGTCTTGAAGTCGTGGATGCCATGAAGCAGATGATGAATCCCAACTCGCTCGAAGTTCGCCCCTGCTGCTATGTGGAGGAATTCCTTGCCAACGCCCAGCCACTTGAGCATTTTCAGTTCCAGCGCATCGGTTACTTCTGCGCCGACAAGAGCTCCACGTCCGATCATCTCGTCTTCAATCGCACCGTATCACTCAAAGACTCCTTCAAGCCTAAAGGATGACAGACAACGAATTCCAAGACATCCTCCAGCGTTACGAGAAAACTGTTTCATCGGGCAAGCATGCCTATTTTGATGCCGACGACATGCTCGACATCATCGACTGGTATATGGAGGAGGAGCGCGATGACGATGCTGACAAGGCCATTCGTTTCGCTCGGCACCTCCACCCTGCCAATACAGACATTTGCATGGCCGAGGCACGCTTACGCATCTATCAAGGCGACTATGATGCCGCTGCTAAAATAGTGACTGGCTTTAAGTCCAACGATGAACCGGAGTTGAACCTTTTGGCCAGCGACATTCTGCTTCATCGAGCCAACCAATGCGCAGACCCGCAGTTCCGCGACAAACTCATCTCGCTTTCAGAAAATGCCTATGAGTACGCGTTAATTCAAAGTGACAACGACCCAGGATTCTTCAGTTCCATCATCAGCCAGCATAGCCGTGAGGAACTTTTCGAACAAGCAAACCTTTGGATACAACGTGCTTTCAAGTCTTATCCTGAGCATCCAGCTATTCTCGATGCCTCCGCTCTTTGCTATGCGCTACAGGGACGTGCGCGGGAAGCCATCGAATTAGCCAATCGTCTCATCGACTGCGACCCTTATAATGCCCGTTCGTGGGGAATCCTCGGCGATATCCTGCACGACTTCGGCGATTACACCCAAGCACTCGATGCCTACGATTATGTCAAGGCCATCCGTCCTGACGAAATCCTCTCGGAGCAGAACATGGCCGATTGTCACTTTGCCCTGGGGCACTATGCCGAAGCCCAACGCCTTTACAAATCGGCTTTGGAGAACTATGCGAAAGAAAACCTTACTCCCCCGCCCTCTACCGATACCGACTTCATCCAATCCAAACTCGAAATCTGTGTAATCCGCATGAAAAAGGGTAAGGGTTAAAGATTAGAGTAACATTGAACAACACAAATAGTAAACAGTAAATCATCAATTAATTAAAGTAAGTATTATGTCCGCCTTCATACAATGGTGCCTTGCCCATCTCAATTATTATACCGTCCTCTTCCTGATGACGCTTGAGAGCACCGTATTCCCTATTCCCTCCGAGATTGTCGTTCCTCCAGCTGCCTATCATGCCGCAGCAACGGGTGAACTCAACGTTTTTCTGCTCATCCTCTTTGCCACCATCGGCGCCTGCCTCGGAGCTACCATTAACTACACCGTTTCGCTGCTTGTGGGCAAGCCCATCGTCTATGCCTTTGCCGACAGCAAAGTGGGCCACCTGTTATTATTAAATAAGGAGAAAGTGCAGAAAGCCGAGCGCTATTTCAATGCCCACGGAGCTATCTCCACTTTCATCGGACGACTCATTCCCGTTATCCGTCATCTCATTTCCATTCCTGCGGGCCTTGCCAAAATGCCTTATGGCCGTTTCATCGCCTTCACCGCTCTCGGCGCAGGTATCTGGAACTGCTTCCTTGCCGCTCTCGGCTACTATTTGCAGCGCGTATTACCCGAAGACCAGCTCGTCGATACCGTCACAAAGTATTCCCACGAAGTCGGCTATGGACTCCTTGCTCTTGTTATTCTCGCCATCTCCTACCTTATATTAAAGTCAAGGCTGAAGAAGAAAAAAGCTATTGAATAGTAAGATTTTTCTCAATTTCATTAAAAAAATCACATTTTTCTGCTTCATATAAAAATAAAGCATTATCTTTGCAGCCGAAAAAAACAAAAACGAAAGAAAAAGCAATGATAACGAACACGCAGAAGTTCTATTTTTATTACTATTACTTTACTTTCAGAAGGGAGTGAAGCGGAACAGCGTGTACAACCAATAATAATGCAATCATTAAATCCCGCTCCACTCCCCAGTGAAGCGGGACTTTTTATAAATAATAATGAATAAAAAGAAATGAAGAAAGTTGCCATACAAGGAATCAAAGGGTCGTTCCACGACATTGCCACGCGGAAGTTCTTCGGCGAGGAAGAGGTTGAGTTGGTGTGCTGCGACACGTTCGAGGACCTTTTCGATGTCATGAAGAAAGACCCTGCTCTTCTCGGCATGGTGGCTATTGAGAATACCATTGCAGGAAGCCTGCTCCACAACTACGAGCTTCTGCGAGCCAGCCAACTTACTATCATCGGCGAGAAGAAACTGCATATTGAGCACAGCCTCCTCTGCCTGCCCGAGGAAACGGAAGCAGACATCTGCGAAATCAACTCCCACCCTGTCGCGTTGATGCAATGCCGCGGTTTTCTCAAGCAATACGCAGACTGCAAGATAGTGGAAACCAACGACACCGCCGGAGCCGCAGAAAGAATCAGCCAAATGAAGTTACATGGACATGCAGCCATCTGTTCCAAAGAAGCCGCCCCCATCTATGGTATGAAGGTGGTACGTGAGGCCATCGAGGACAACAAGCACAATTTCACCCGTTTCCTCTGCCTTTGCGACCCCTGGAATGCTGACAGCCTGCGCGATGTCCGGCAGACGAACAAGAGTAGCATCGTCTTCAGCGTTCCCCACGAGAAGGGTGAACTAAGTCACGTGCTGAGCGTGCTCTCCTACTACGACATCAACATGACGAAGATTCAGTCGCTGCCCATCATCGGACACGAATGGGAGTACCTTTTCTACGTCGACATGACCTTCACCGACTACGCCCGTTACCGCCAGAGCATCGAGGCCATCCGTCCATTAACACGTCAAATCAGCATACTTGGAGAATATGAAGCAGATTAACCCCCTCCCAACCATCCGCCCTGCGGAGCGTCTGGAACTCGTGAGTGAATACTATTTCAGCCGCAAGCTGAAGGAGATTGCCCGGCGTAATGCTCAGGGCGAGAACATCATCAGCCTTGCAATCGGCAGTCCTGACATGCCACCATCCAAAGAGACCATCGCGACATTGTGCGAGCAAGCTGGGCGCGATGACGTACACGGCTACCAGCCCACCGTCGGCATCCCCGAGCTACGTCAGGCAATGGCCGACTGGTACAAGCGTTGGTACGACGTAGACCTTGACTATCAGACGGAGATTCAGCCCCTCATCGGCTCAAAGGAGGGCATCCTGCACGTCACGCTGGCTTTCTGCAACCCTGGCGACTCGGTACTGGTGCCTAATCCTGGGTACCCCACCTATACCTCCCTCTCACGTCTGCTCGGACAGAACATCATTTACTACGACCTCAAGCCCGAGAACGGTTGGCAGCCTGACTTTGACGCCCTTGAACAGATGGACTTAAGCCGCGTCAAGCTCATGTGGACCAACTATCCCCACATGCCGACAGGCGCTCCTGCCCGCCGCGAGACCTACGAACGGTTGGTGGCTTTTGCCCGCCTACACGGCATCGTTATCGTCAACGACAATCCCTACAGCTTCATCCTCAATGACCAACCGATGAGCATCCTGCAAGTGCCTGGCGCTAAAGAGTGTTGCATCGAATTCAACTCCATGAGCAAGAGCCATAACATGCCCGGCTGGCGTGTGGGCATGCTCGCCACCAATGCTGAATTCGTTCGTTGGATAGTCAAAGTGAAGTCGAACATCGACAGCGGCACCTTCCGCCCCATCCAACTCGCTGCAGCAAAAGCTTACAGCAATTCTCCCGAATGGCATCGTCAGGCAAACATCACCATCTATCGCCGTCGTCGCGCCATCGCCGAGGCCATCATGGCGCAGCTCGGCTGCTCGTTTGACCCTGCACAAGTGGGCATGTTTCTTTGGGGGCGCATCCCCGACAGCTACGCCAAAGCCGAAGAGCTGACGGAGCGCGTGCTGAACGAAGCTCACGTCTTCATCACACCCGGCTTCATCTTCGGCTCCGCAGGCGAGCGCTACGTCCGCATCTCCCTCTGCGCCAAAGAGGAAAAGCTCAGCGAAGCACTTATGAGAATTGGAGAATTAGCAATTTGAATATAGATAATAGAAAAGAATATGGAACTCGATTTACAACCCCTTAACCTTCCTGGTGTGCCGACGGAACGTCCGCTACTTATTGCGGGCCCGTGCAGCGCCGAGACCGAAGAACAAGTCCTCTCCACCGCCCGTCAGCTGCGTGCTGCCGGCATACACATCTTCCGTGCCGGGGTTTGGAAACCGCGCACCAAGCCCGGTGGCTTTGAAGGCCAAGGCGAGGCAGCCCTCCCCTGGATGAAGCGCGTGAAGGAAGAAACCGGCATGCTCACCTGCACGGAAGTAGCTACGCCCCACCATGTGGAGTTGGCGCTCGATGCGGGTATCGACGTGCTGTGGATAGGCGCTCGCACCAGCGCCAATCCCTTTGCCGTGCAGG
>DBYJ01000060.1:0-208 GCA_002309805.1 Bacteroidales bacterium UBA1189
TGGGCACCCGCTCGGGCGACATCGACGGCGGCGCTGTCACCTTCCTCATGGAGAAGGAGGGGCTGACACCCGAAGGCGTTTCCACGTTCCTCAACAAGCAATGTGGCCTGCTGGGTATCTCCGGCAAGACGGACATGCGCGAAGTGAAGCACGCAAAGCTCGTCGAGGGTGACGACCGTGCCCGACTGGCTATTGACATGTACACCTA
>DBYJ01000060.1:245-400 GCA_002309805.1 Bacteroidales bacterium UBA1189
GCCCTCGGTGGCGTCGATATCATCGTCTTTACCGGTGGAGTGGGTGAGAATCAGGACGACATCCGCCAGATGACGGTCACAGGACTGGAGTATCTCGGCCTTAAGCTCGACGAGAAGGTCAACGCCGCCAACCACGGCGACGAGGAGGTCATCTC
>DBYJ01000060.1:428-73325 GCA_002309805.1 Bacteroidales bacterium UBA1189
CATCCCCACCGACGAGGAGCTGATGATTGCCTCTGACACACTCGAAATCGTTAAGAATACTATCGTTTAACGCTTGATGTCAAACAATAATTCTTAATTTTTAATTCAAAATTTTTAATTCATAAATGAATTCCATTTTCCAGCAGCTGGCGAGTCTGGACGACGTCAGCATCAACTACAGCGCAGGAGGTGTCATCAACATCATTCTGGCTGTCATCATGTACGGCGTCTCGCTTGGCATCCAGCCGCGGATGTTCAAGAAGGTGTTTGCCCAGCCGAAGTCCATCCTGCTCGGATTGCTTGGCCAGTGGATAGCGCTTCCGGCCCTGACGTTCCTCGTCATCGTCATCTTCAACAAGTTCATCCCGCCCATGGTGGCCATGGGCATGATACTGGTGGCGTCGTGCCCGGGCGGCAACATCTCGAACTTCATGACGTCGTTCGCCAAGGGCAACACCGAGCTGTCCGTCTCCATGACGGCCGTCTCCACCTGCATGGCGCCCATCATCACCCCTGGCAACTACGCTCTGTGGGGCTCGCTCTACAAGAACTTCCTTTGCCGGCACGAGATTGTCGATGCCAACACATGGCTCGTCATTCCCTTCTGGAATGTGTTTGAGACGGTGTTCATCCTGCTGGGCATACCCCTTGTGCTTGGTCTGCTGACGACGCGCTTCCTGCCGAAGGTGGCAAAGGCGCTCTCCACGCCGCTGCGCTACATCAGTCTTTTGGTGTTCGTCGCCATGGTGCTGGTGATGTTCTTGAGCAACAAGGAGAAATTCGTTGAATTCATCAAGTACATCTTTATCATTGTCTTCTTCCATAATGCGCTGGCTCTGCTGACGGGAAACACCATTGCGCGTCTCGGGCGGCTGCCTGTCCGTGACCGCCGTGCCCTCACCATCGAAGTCGGCATCCAGAACTCCGGCCTCGGCTTGCTGCTACTCTTCAATCCCGCCATCTTCCCGCAGACGGGCATTGGCGGCATGCTCTTCGTCACAGCCTGGTGGGGCGTCTGGCACATCATCTCTGGCCTGACCGTCGCCTCCATCTTCAGAGCAAAGAAGATTAACTAAATCAGTATCATGCGCCAGCATATACAAGACGACGACCGCCTCTACACCTTCCTGCTCCCCGTCGTGAAGCGGGCTGCAAGGCGTTGCTTCCGCCGGTTCCACGTCAGCGGGTGGGAGCGGGTGCCGAAGGACGGCAGCGTCATCTTCGTCACCAACCACACATGCTCGCTCATGGACCCGCTGGTGATGCTGCGGGCCGAGGGACGGAAGGTGGTCTTCATGGCGCGTGCCGACATGTTCCGCAAGCCGGCTGTGGCGCGCATCCTGCGCTGGCTCCGCATCCTCCCCATCTACCGCATCCGCGACGGCGTCAGCGCCGTCAAGACAAACAGCGAGACCATCGCCGAGGCAGTCGGCGTGCTGCGCGACCGTTGTCCGCTGTGTCTCTACCCCGAGGGCACCCATCGCCCCAAGCACTCGTTGCTGCCCCTCGGCAAGGGCGTCTGCCACATCGCCTTTGAGGCTGTCCGCGAGATAGGCGACAAGTGGCCCGTCTATATCGTCCCCGCCGGCATCGAGTACAGCGACTATTTCCGCTTCCGTCCCGACATGGAACTGCAGATTGGCGAACCTATCAATGTGACGGAGTTCGTGAAGAAAAGCCTCCCCTCTGCCCGTGCCATGAACGCACTCCGCGAGCGGATTGCGGAGGGCATGCGGCCGCTCTTTACGTGGATTCCCGACGACGATGACTACGACGCCATCTTCGAGCTGACCAAGCTCAGCGCAGCAGCACAGAAGGAGACCTCATCGCTTGACCGACGGCGCGACTACAACCAGTCCTTCATCGCCCGACTGCTTGCCCGACGTGAAGCCGAACCCGAAGCCGCCCGGCAACTCTTTGCTGATGCCCTCTTTTTTAAAAAGGAGCGCGAGCGCGCACGCGTGTCCGTTTATTCGGCGCGCATCGGGCGTAGCGACGCGAAGCGTTCTCTCGTCTTCCGAACCCTGCTCGCCCTTGTGCTGCTGCCCGTTTGGCTGGCGTGTGCTGTTGCCTGTCTGCCTGTCTGGTTTCCTGCCGAGCTGCTGGCGGCCAAGGCCAAGGATGCCGCTTGGCGCAATACCCGCCGCTTCGGCATCTGCTTTGTCCTGAAGCCCCTGCTGACGGTGATGGTGGCCATCCCAGCGTTCTTTTTCCTTCCTTGGTATATCGCCTTGTTCCTGACAGCTCTCTTTTTCCTATGCCTGCCCCTGAAGGCCACTTACGATGGTGCTGAATGTCTGCGCCGCCTTCTTTCCGACTGGCGCTGGCTCTTCCATCCCCGCCTCCGCCGCCTCTACGACAGGCTCCGGTCACTTCTCACGGAATAAGGCTCCGTCTGGCTCCTGACGAAACGTTTCCCGTCAAGCATCGAAACGTTTCATCGCGCCCGGCGTAACGTTTCGCCGGTGAGTAGCCCCCCCTTTTTTCTCCTTCTCCCCCTCTTCGCCATGCCAAAGTTCAAGAAAAATCTTGACTTTAGCCATTTGGCTTTTAAAAAGTGTTGAGCTGCGCTCTTCACTTTTTCGCCATGCCAAAGTTCAAGAAAAATCTTGACTTTGGCCATTTGGCTTTTAAAAAGTGTTCAATTTCTGAACAATTTTCGCCGAAAATCACAAAAAGTGCACTTTTCTTGCACAAGTCAGAATTTTTTACTTATACCTTTGCAGAGCTAAAAACGAAATCAATCGAAAAAAGAACAATGAAAAAAGATTTATTAGCTCATTACATCAGGGTTGCCGTGCGCAGCCTCGAACGTTACAAGTCGCAGACCATCGTCTCCATCGTCGGCCTTGGCGTAGGCTTCATCGGCCTCTCGCTCTCGGCCCTCTGGCTGCGCTACGAGAACACCTTCAACACCGACCTCCCCGACTCCGACCGCCTCTACATGATGGCGATGGGCGAAAAAGGCTCTGTCATGGGCACGCCCGGCGAACTCCTGATGAAGTATGCCGAGATGCCCGAGGTGGAGGGGGCAACGTGCATCAGCACCCAGTGGTGCACGCTGCCCTTCTCGTCCGTGGGCGACAAGATGATTCTCCACAACGAAATGGAGGCTCGCGTATTGGTGACCGACTCGTGCTTCTTCTCCATGTTCGGGCTGAACATCGTGCAGGGCGACCAGCATTTCTATGAGCGCTGGCACGAGGGCGTCGCCATCTCCGAGTCGCTGGCCCGCCGCCTTTACGGCACGGAAGACCCCACCCAATGTATCCTGATGATAAACTATGGCGGCGGCGCCGGCTCAGGGCGCGAAATCCTTGCCATCTACGAGGACCTTGACCCTCACTCGGACATCTCTGCGGACATCATCGATGTGCAGGACGCTCGTTATTACGAGGGTACGTTAGTGCCCTATGTCACCAAGCTCCATCCCGGACAGGACGTCTACGAATCCTTCTGCGAGAAGATAAAGACGCTGAGTAAGACGGAGGACAACCTCCTCAACAGGATGAAGCTGGTTCCCCTTCCTTTGAAAGATTCGCACCGGCGCGGCTACAACTCCGAGGGCTCGCTTTCGTACGACCATCTGCGCGCGTTCCTTTTCATCAGTATCATGCTGGTGGTGTGCGCGCTGGTGAACTTCATCACGCTCTTCGTCAACCGCCTGCGAATGCGCCGCCGCGAGATGGCCCTGCGCCTTGTGCACGGCGAGACGGGCCGCGGGCTGGTCGCGCTCTTCAGCATGGAAGCGCTGCTGGTGCTGCTGGCTTCCGTCGCCTTCGGCCTGGTGGGCGTATGGCTGCTGCGCGACGCCTTTGCCACCTATGCCGACATCCGCACGGACGGCTACGTCCTCACCTGGTCGATGGCGTTCATGGCGCTGGCGATGGCGGCCTGCCTCGCCATCTGCGTGGTGGCCGTCGTCATCGTGAAGAACCGCGCCGCGGGTCGCTCCATCCGCACCAACCCGCGCTCGAACCACCGCTTCATGGCCATCAGCACGGGCGTGCAGCTCGCCATCGGTCTCACGTTTGTCTTCTGCGCCGTCATGATGATGAAGCAGTTCCACTACCTGCGCGCCTCCGACTGGGGCGTGAACTTCCGCAACGTGGCCTTCTTCCGCATCGATTTGCCCAGCTACTACGTGAACGGCAAATTCGTCAACACCAGCCGCAAGGCGATGGAGGACAAGGGCCTTATCCCCCAGCTGCGCGCCATCCCGGGCGTGCAGGAGGTGATGGAGCATGGCAGGCATTTTGCCGTCAACTCCTACGAAATTGAATCGCTCAGCCTGCGCCTCCATCCCGAGGACGAGTGGACTCACGCCACACTCTGGCGCGGCCTGTTTGACCCGGGAAGCCCCGTCAACGGCTTCACCGTCCTTGAGGGCACGCTGCCCCGCGAAGCCGACTGGCTGCCCGACCAGCTAATCATCACGGAAACTATCCGCAATCAACTGGGACTGACGAGCGCCGTCGGCCAGACCGTAGAGTATAAGTCATACGACGATACGTTCACCGGCACCATCATCGCCGTCATACGCGACATCCTCTTTCATAATATTTGGGGTGACCCTAAAATCTTCTGCGCTTTCCGCCCGTTGAATCCTCGCGAAAAAGAGTTGATAGAGTCTCGTACGAACTACGTTGCCTTTACCTTCGATCCCAAACAGAAGGCCGACGTCGTCAAACGCATCCGTGAGATGATGGAACCCTATCCCAACCTGCCCTGGAGCCTGGAGTTCGGCGCAGACACCTTCAGCTACCAGATACGGAGCGAGGAGAATCTCGCCCGCCTGCTTACCGCCACCACCGCGGTCTGTATCGTCATCGCCATCTTCGGCGTCTATAGCATCATCACCCTTGCCTGCCGCCAGCGCCGCAAGGAGATTGCCCTGCGCAAGATTCACGGGGCGAAGCTGCGCGACATCCTCGCGCTGTTCGTCAAGGACTACGGCATGATTCTCGTCATCAGCTCGGCCGTTGCCTTTGCCGTGGGTGTGCTCATCATGCGCAGCTGGCTGGAGCAGTACCTCCGCCGCACGCCTTTCTCGTGGTGGGTGTTCGCCGCCATCTTCGTCGGCACCGCCCTCCTCATCGCCCTCTGCGTGGGTGCCCGCGTCTGGCGTACCGCCCGCGAAAACCCCGCCGACGTCGTCAAAAGCGAATGAAGCGACTTCGTCGCAGCGAAAATGAAAAATGAAGAATGAAGAATGAAGAATGAAAAATATAATGTTCTGTTATCTGCTATTCACCTGCCGCAGGCATTCCCGTCGGCAAAGCTATTTATTCTTCATTTTTCATTCTTCATGTTTCATTTAAAAATCCCTTCATTCTTCATTTATTTGCCTACTCTATTTTTTAACGGCGGCGCTGTCAATATTAACGGGGCCGCTGTTTATATTAACGGCGGCGCTGTTAAAAAACGAGGTCTTACTTCTGCAAAAAGGAATAGGCAAATTGCATTTTCATGAACTGCGTCCGCGAAATCGTCGCTGATGTGGTCAAAAGCGAGTGAGGCGACTTCATCGCAATGAAAAAAGAATAATGAAGAATAAAGTGTTCTGTCATTCCGTAAGTATGATAATCGGAACGCCCCGAAGGGGCAGTAAGCACACAGCCCAGGGCAACGCCCTGGGTACAAATGGCATGAGCAACTTTTCGCCCTGAAAGGGCAAAAGCATTGTTGTTAAAGGCTTTTGCCCTTTCAGGGCGATGGAATGTGTTGCCTACAGAACCCAGGGCGTTGCCCTGGGCTATGTGCTTCTGGCCTTTCAGGCCGTTAGGGTATTCTTGCGGATAATCATATCGGCTTTCGCGACTCGGCAAAGGAAGAGCTAGCTCTTCCTTTGCTCTCACTGCTCGTAGCCGTTGGGGTTGTTCTTCTGCCAGTTCCAGCTGTCGCGGCACATTTCGTCGATGCCGTACTCGGCTTTCCAGCCCAGTTCACGCTCGGCCTTGGCGGGGTCGCTGTAGCAGGTGGCGATGTCGCCCGGACGACGGGGCTTGATGGAGTAGGGGACGGGGACGCCGTTGACGCGCTCGAAGGCGTGGACGATGTCAAGGACGCTGTAGCCGTGGCCGGTGCCGAGGTTGTAGATGGCGAGGCCGCACTTGCGCTCGATGGCCTTAAGGGCGCAGACGTGGCCGCGGGCGAGGTCAACGACGTGGATGTAGTCGCGCACGCCTGTGCCGTCGGGGGTGTCGTAGTCGTTGCCGAAGACGCCCAGCTCGGGACGTTTGCCGACGGCAACCTGGGTGATGTAGGGCATGAGGTTGTTGGGGATGCCGTTGGGATTCTCACCGATACGGCCCGAGGGATGAGCGCCGATGGGATTGAAGTAGCGCAGCAGCACGACGTTCCATTCGGGGTCGGCAGCCTGCATGTCCATCATGATTTGCTCGAGCATGCTCTTCGTCTGGCCGTAGGGGTTGGTGCAATGGCCCTTCGGGCACTCCTCGGTGATGGGAATCTGGGCGGGGTTGCCATAGACGGTGGCGGAGGAGGAGAAGATGATGTTCTTGCAGCCGTGCTCGCGCATGACGTCGAGCAGCACGAGGGTGCCGGCGATGTTGTTTTCGTAGTATTCAAGAGGCTTGGCAACGCTCTCGCCGACAGCCTTCAGTCCGGCGAAGTGGATGCAGGCATCGAAAGAGAACTGGCTGAACACTTCCTCGAGGCCCTTGCGGTCACGGATATCGACCTGGACAAAGGGGATGACGGCGCCGCAGATGGCGCTGACGCGTTCGAGCGACTTGGGGTTGCTGTTGCACAGGTTGTCGATGACGACGACGTCGTGACCAGCCTTGTGCAGCTCAATCAGGGTGTGGGAGCCAATGAATCCGGCTCCGCCGGTGACAAGAATCTTCATGATATATGGGGTTAGGGGTTAGAGGTTAGGGGTTAGAGTTGTTTGCATCGTTATCGTTAACGTTATCGTTATCGTTTAACACCTTTATTTCTTAGCTAAAGAAGTCTGCGATGCCTTTGTCCATGCCGCTGAAGCCCATGAAGGCCATGGCGAGGAGTCCGGCCACGATGAGGGCGATGGCCATGCCCTGCATGCCCTTGGGGATGCGGACGAGGCTGAGCTGCTCGCGGATGCCGGCAAAGACGATGAGGGCGAGGGCAAAGCCAATGGCGGTAAAGAGGGCGTAGAGGGTGCCCGTCAGCAGGTTGGGTTCGAGGCCTTGGGCATTATAAGTGCCATTAGCGACAAGGATGCTGACGCCGAGGATGCAGCAGTTGGTGGTGATAAGCGGGAGGAAAACACCCAGCGCCTGATAGAGCGCGGGGCTGAGTTTCTTCAGCACAATCTCGACCGTCTGCACCAGCGCGGCAATGACAAGGATGAACACAATGGTCTGCAAGTAGCCCAGCCCGAGTGGATTGAGCAGCCAAACCTGAAGCAGATACGTCACGACGGTGGCAATGACCAGCACAAAGGTAACGGCAAGGCCCATGCCCTTGGCAGTCTCGATCTTCTTCGACACGCCGAGGAACGGACAGATGCCCAGGAACTGGGACAATACGATGTTGTTGACCAGTATGGCGGAAATGAATATCAGTATGTAAGCCATGGCGTTTATTTCTTAACAAGGTTGAACAGGGCGATGAGGAAGCCGAGGGTGATGAAAGCACCCGGGGCAAGGACAAACACCAGCATGTTGGTGGAGGCGGGGAGCACGGTGAGGCCGAAGATGGAGCCTGTGCCGAGCAGCTCGCGCAGCGCACCCAGCACGGTGAGCGCCATGGTGAAGCCGAGGCCCATGCCCAGACCGTCGAAGAACGAGGCGCCGGGACCGTGCTTGGCGGCAAAGGCTTCGGCACGGCCGAGGATGATGCAGTTCACCACGATGAGGGGGATGAAGAGGCCCAAGGTGGCATAAAGGTCAGGCAGGAAGGCCTGCATGAGCATCTGCAGCGCCGTGACGAACGAGGCGATGACAACAATGTAGGCGGGGATATGAACCTTGTCGGGGATGAGGTTGCGCAACAGCGAGATGACGACGTTCGAGCAGACCAGCACAAACGTGGTGGCCAGACCCATCGACATGCCGTTGATGGCCGACGAGGTGGTGCCCAGCGTGGGACACATGCCCAACAGGAGGACAAA
Organism: Bacteroidales bacterium UBA1189; assembly: GCA_002309805.1. Classification (GTDB taxonomy): domain Bacteria; phylum Bacteroidota; class Bacteroidia; order Bacteroidales; family Bacteroidaceae; genus UBA1189. The sequence continues at coordinate 8,545 of DBYJ01000060.1, forward strand.
CGTGGGGTTCTCCTTGATGAGACCGTTGAGAAATACTTTCAAATTATTCATAGTGTGTACCTCCTATTCGTTAATCATGGCTGTGAAGTCGCTGATGTGGCGGCGTCGGCCTGCTGGCCGCGGAAGACGTTGTAGGCATTCTGGACGGCACGCAGGAAGGCGCGTGAGGTGATGGTGGAGGCGGTGATGGCATCCACGTCGCCTCCGTCCTTGCTGACGGAGAGCTTGCTGGCGGCAGGGTTCATGCCGACGATGTTGTGGTTGCCGGCAGGGTCAGGGTTGCCGAAGAAGGCTTTCGAGAAGCCGCCCACCTTCTTCTCCGTCGAGGCGGAGGCGGTGCGGAACCATTCGCCTGCACGGGCACCGAGGCCCGGAGTCTCGGCATGTTCCATGACCTGATAGCCGAGAATCTCACCGTCGTTGGCAAAGCCTACGAGCACGACGATGTCGCCGCCGAAGCCCGCCTTGTCGGTAGAGCGGACAGCCGTGCCGGCATAGGAGCCGTCGGCACGGGTGACGGCAAAGAGCGTGTAGCCGTCCACGTCCGTTTCCTTCACGGACACCTCTTCGGCGGCATCGATGCGGAGGACGGATTTGATGCCGTCAGACTGATTCTTTTCCTTTATCGCTTTGATGGGCTCTTGGGTGACGCTGTTGATGAGAGCCAGCAACGCAGCTGCCACCAACGCGATGAGGGTGAGCGAGAGCACCATGTTCTTGAGGGATGATGTGAGCCGTTTCATTTCTTTACCTCCTTTGCAAAACGTTTGGGTTTACAAGCATTGTTGATGAGCGGAGTGAAGCCGTTCATGATGAGAATGGCGAATGACATTCCCTCGGGGTAGGAGCCGAACAGACGGATGCAGACGACAAGGAAGCCAATGCAAGCACCGTAAATAAGCATGCCCTTGTGGGTCATGGGCGAGGTGACGTAGTCTGTAGCCATAAAGACGGCACCGAGCATCATTCCACCAGCCAAGAGGTGCTTGAGGCTAAGCAGGCAGATGTCGGCAAAGGGCATCTTGCCCTGGATGATGTAGAAGACCACGCTGAACACGAAGGCGCTGCAGAGAATGCTGACGGGGATGTGCCAGCTGATAACCTTGGCGATAAGCAGGATGACGAAGCCGACGAGGAGCAGCAAGGCACTTACTTCGCCCAGCGAGCCGCCGATGTTACCGAAGAACAGGTCGCCGAGGTTGGCGCCTTGGAGGTCGGCCAATGGTGTGGCTCCTGTTGTGGCATCGGCATATGCCGTGTGCTGATGAGGCACGGGCCACGTCGTCATCTTCACGGGGAAGGAGATGAGCAGGAAGACACGTCCCAGCAGGGCGGGGTTGAAGATGTTGTTGCCCAGCCCGCCGAACGACATCTTGCCTACGCCGATGGCAAACAGCGCACCCATTATAATAATGTATAGCGGCAGGTTGCTCGGCAGGTTGAACGCCAGCAGCAGCCCGGTGACGATGGCCGAGCCGTCGCTGAGCGTCGTCTTCGGGTTCTTGAGGATATACTTGTTGATGGCCCACTCAAACAGCATGCACGAGGCTACGGACGTGAGCGTCACAATCACAGCCCCCAGGCCGAACACGTAGAACGACCAGAGCATGGCGGGCAGCAGGGCGATTATCACCCAGTCCATGTTCCGCCGGATGCTGTCGCCGCTGTGGACATGGGGCGACAGGGATACTTTCAGTTTATTTGACATAACGGAGATTTACTATTTTTGTGGTTTACTGTTTACGATTTGGCCGCACGAGCACGTATGATGCCGCCGACGGTGCCCTTGCCCATACGAATCCAGTCCAGCAACGGACGGTGGGCAGGGCAGGTGAACTGGCAGCTGCCGCACTCGATGCACGTCATGATTTGTTCGGCTTCGGCACGCTCCCAGTCGGCGTGCTCGGCGAGTTTTTGCAGCAAATAGGGCTCCAGTCCCATAGGGCAGACGGTGACGCACTTCGAGCAACGGATACAGGGTTGTGCCTCGCCGCGTAGGGATTCCTTCTCGGTCATCAGCAGGATGCCGGAACTGCCCTTGCAAACGGGGACGTCGGTGTTGAGCAGCGCCTTGCCCATCATGGGGCCGCCGCCGATGACCTTTCCTGTATCCTCGGGCATGCCGCCTGCTTTCTCAATGAGCAGGCTCATGGGAGTTCCCATGCGAGTGAGCAGATTCTTCGGTTCAGCCACGCTTTTACCCGTGACGGTTACTACGCGCTCGAAGAGGGGCTTGTTTTTCATCACGGCCTCGTAGATGGCGAAGGCGGTGCCGACATTCTGCACGATGGCGCCCACGTCAGCGGGTAAAGCCGGCGGATTGGGAACCTGACGGCTGACGACAGCATCGATGAGTTGCTTCTCACCTCCCTGTGGATATTTTACACGGAGCGGGCAAACCTCTATGCCGACAAAGCCTTTGGCTTTTTCCTGCATGAGGGCAATGGCATCGGGTTTGTTGTTCTCAATGGCTATGTAGGCTTTCTTCACGCCGACGGCTTTCATGATGAGGTTGACACCAATGAGGATTTCTTCGGGCTTCTCCATCATCAGGCTGTGGTCAGCTGTGAGATAAGGCTCGCATTCAACGGCGTTGATGATGACTACATCGACGGGAGTGCGGGGACTGAGCTTGACGTGAGCCGGGAAGCAAGCGCCACCCATGCCAACGATGCCCGCCTCCTGTACGCGAGCCACGATTTCCTTGGGCTCCAGGGGCGTATCGTGAACGATATTCGTGCTTCGGTCGATGTTCGGTTCCCATTCGTCGCCCTCCACATCGATGATAATGGCGGGCTTGCGGTAGCCGCTAGCGTCAATGACTGTGTCAATCTTGGCAACCTTGCCAGATACGGATGAGTGGATGGGGGCTGAGACAAAACCTCCAGCATCGGCAATCTTCGTGCCCACTTTCACAAGGGCTCCCTTGGCAACGCAAGGGACGGCAGGGGCACCGATATGCTGCGACAAGGGAAATATGGCCTGCTTGGGCAGATCCATGACCTCAATCTTCTTTCCCGCAGACAGCTTGTTTTCTTCGGGATGAACTCCTCCTATTCTGAATGTTTTCATAGGCTCGGGCTTTCAGACGCCTCCTTGGGCGCGGTTTCAACGGTAGGGATAACGACTTGGACGGGCTCAACAGCAGGAGCTGCGGCATCGGCTTTCGGAGCGACTGGAGCTTCCGCTTTTGGCTTGCGTGGCGGGAAGTTCATGGCCAGAATAGAGCCCTGCGGACAAGCCTCTTCGCACTTGCGGCAGAGACGGCACTTCGTCGGGTCGATGTAGGCAAGGTTGTTCTCTAATGTGATGGCTTCGAACTCGCAAGTCTTCACGCACTTGCCGCAGCCAATGCAGGCAGCGGCGCACGCCTTTTTCGCGACGGGACCTTTTTCCTTGTTGACGCAGCGCACTACCATCCGACGGCCTTTCTTGCCCATCGGACGGAGTTCGATGATGTTTCTCGGACAAGCCTTTGTACAGGCACCGCAGGCGGTACACTTGGTTTCGTCGACTTCGGGCAGGCCTGTTTCAGGATTCATGTGGATGGCGTCAAACGGACAAGCAGTCACGCAATCGCCACAGCCCAGACTGCCAAAGAAACAGCCCGTTTCGCCACCCGCCGTGTTGTGGGCAATGCGGCATGTGCGGACGCCGTCGTACTGCACCGTACGGGGGCGGTTGGCGCAAGTCCCGTTGCAGCGCACGACGGCTACTCGCTGTTCGTCTGCCTCAGCCGTCATGCCAAGAATTTCAGCCACTTTCTCCATTACCGGCTGACCGCCCACCGGACAGAGCTTACCCTCCAGCGAGCCTTCCCTTGCAGCCTTGACGCAGGCCTCAGCAAAGCCGCCACAGCCTGGGAAGCCACAGCCGCCACAATTGGCCTGAGGTAACACCTCGGCCACTTGAGCAATGCGCGGGTCTTCCTCAACGGCAAACTTCTTTGCTATCAGGAACAGTACCGCAGCCAATATCAGGCCCAGCACTCCCAACGCAATTACTGCTACTAAAATTACATTCATAACCTATTGTTTTTATTTCTGAAATTTATTCATCTACAACGTGGAAAGAAAAAACCGTACGAAGCCTGTCCTTGAAAAAGCTGAGTCCGATGTACCATGCGGCTACTGCAGCTACACCAGCTAATGCGCTGACAGGCTCGCTGGCATCAGTCAGTTTTGTGGCAAGAACTATAACTGCTATCAGCAGCACCAAAGGATAGAGAAATGCCAGTCGAACGGCTTTCAGACCGTACTTTGATGTTCCCTCGATTGTCACCCTTTGTCCGACAGAAAAACGTTCCACATCAGACGCTGTTGCTTCAATCAATTTCTCTTTACTTTCTGCAGCGTGGCACAAACCTCGCGCACCGCAAGCTGCGCAGGCCGATGTCTGCACAATGCGTACCATCAACTTGCTCGCTTCCACACTCTCCACAACACCTGAATGTCGTATCTTTCCTGCCATCAGACTACTCTTTTCCTGCCTTTAGTCCCTTTAACGGTACTTTTAGCGTGCGAAGTTACTACTATCTGCGCGAAACACCAAATTTATTTCCTTTTTTCTGTTGTTTTTCCATGTTTTGTATAAGGGAAATTTTTTCTTCGCACTTTTGCTTTTTTTTCTAAAATATATGATGTATCTTTGCGGTTGAAATGAAAAATGTTTATCTTTGCCCACGGAAAAGTTACTGACAATTGAAAAACAAATAGTATAAACCTATAAAAAGTAGAAAATTATGATTCAACCACTATTTCTCGGCAGTATCGGTATGCCGGAATTGATTATCATCTTCATTATTGTGTTGCTCCTGTTCGGTGCAAAGAAAATACCTGAATTGATGAACGGGCTTGGCAAGGGAGTCAAGAGTTTCAAGAAAGGAATGAAGGAGGTAGAAGACGAAATAGAGAAAATCGATACCGATATCTCTGACGAATCGAAAAAGTAAATCCAAGTAAAAAGACTGATACCATTTTTTATTAACTTTATTAATCCAATTCCGTATGTCAGAAAAAATTTCGAGAAGGGAATTCCTTCAGCGTGGTACGGCAGCAGCTATCGGCCTGACCGTAGTTCCTAACACCATTTTGGGCAAGAGCCATGCACACATCGCACCCAGTGACAAACTGAACATTGCAGGTGTCGGTGTCGGAGGCATGGGTAATGCTAACCTCCGCAACATGGAGAGGACGGACAATATCGTCGCTCTCTGCGATGTTGACTGGGATTATGCAAAGGATGCTTTTGGACGTCATCCCCAAGCTAAGAAGTACAGAGATTTCCGCAAGATGTATGACGAGATGGGCAAGAGCATCGATGCCGTGCTCGTCGCAACTCCCGACCACACCCATGCCATCGTGGCTGCCAATGCCATCGCAATGGGCAAGCACGTCTATGTGCAGAAACCGTTGACCCACACCGTCTATGAATCACGTCTGCTCACCAATTTGGCAAAGAAATATCAGGTGGCTACGCAGATGGGTAACCAGGGTGCTTCATCCGAAGACTCCGACCTGGTATGCGAGTGGATCTGGAACGGCGAGATTGGCGAAGTCACCCGCGTGGACTGCGCTACCGACCGTCCTCTCTGGCCGCAAGGTCTGAATACTCCTACCGAGAGAATGCCTATTCCTTGGGGGCTTGGCGGTCCTGAAGGTTGGGATCTCTTCCTTGGCCCGGCTAAGTATCGTCCTTACAATCGTGCCTACCATCCTTGGGATTGGCGTGGCTGGTGGGACTATGGTACGGGCGCTCTTGGCGATATGGCCTGCCACATCATGCAGGTTGCCTTCAAGTCGCTGAATCTGCTCTATCCTATCAGCGCTGAGGGTTGCTCCACTCCATTGTTCCCCGACTGTGCACCCAATGCCCAGCATGTTAAGATTACTTATCCCGCCCGCAAGAAGTTCCACAAGGTCAACATGCCTCAGGTGGAAATCCATTGGTATGACGGCGGTCTGCTGCCCGAGTTCCCGAAGGGCTGGGAGGCTGGCAAGAGCCTCATGCGCGAAGGCGGTGGTGTCACCATCTTCCATGGTACGAAGGACACCCTCGTCTGCGGCTGCTATGGTCAGAAGCCGTTCCTCGTCTCCGGCCGTGTGCCTAAGGCTCCGCAGGTGGAGCGTCGTGTCGGCACCAGCCATGAGCAGGATTGGATCCGTGCCTGCAAGGAGAGCCCTGAAAACCGTGTTCCCACCAAGAGCGACTTCGCATTCAGCGGCCCGTTCAACGAAATGGTTGTGATGGGTGTGCTTGCCGTACGTCTGCAGGGCCTGAACCGTCCTCTCCAGTGGGACGGCCTCAACATGCGCTTCACCAACATCGGCGAGAACGAGGAGCTGAACCTGAAGCAGACCGAAATGAAGGTTATCGACGGCGACCCGAAGATGACAACCATCGACCACAAGGTCAATGCAATGGCCTACGCACAGGAGCTCATCAAGCACACCTATCGTGAAGGTTGGACGCTGCCTGATATGCCTACGTTTTAGTATTGTGACTGGTCTAATCGTATAAGACATTATACCTTATTAATAATAAAGAAAAGACAATGAAAAAATCCATTTTCGTATTAGCTTGCATGAGCCTTGCTCTGCTCGCTATTTCCTGTGGCAACAAACCAAAGGAATCCAAGAAGGAGGTCGCCTTTGAAGTGGCTGGAAAGCAGTTCACGGTTGATAAGGACGGCTATGTCACCATCTTTGACGGCAAGTCGCTCGATGGTTGGCGCGGTTACGGTAAGGATCATGTCCCCTCGCGTTGGGGTATCGTTGACGGCTGCCTTGCATTCAAGGGCAGCGGTACTGGCGAAGGCCAAACCAACGAGGGCGGCGACATCATTTTCGACCACAAGTTCAAGAACTTCACTCTCGAATTTGATTGGAAGGTTGAGAAAGGCTCTAACTCCGGAGTCTTCTACCTTGCACAGGAGGTTAAGACACCCGATGGCAAGCACTATGAACCTATTTACATCTCCGCTCCTGAGTATCAGATTCTCGACAACGAGAACCATCCCGATGCACAGCTGGGTGTTGACGGTAACCGCAAGTCGGCTTCGTTGTATGATATGATTCCTGCTAAGCCTCAGAACGCTAAACCTTATGGTGAGTGGAATACAGCTAAGATCATGGTCTATAAAGGCACTGTCGTTCATGGCCAGAATGGTCAGAACGTCCTTGAGTATCACCTCTGGACCCCGAAATGGACTGAGATGCTGCAGGCCAGCAAGTTCAGCGAGGAGGCTTGGCCCACCGCCTTCAAGCTCCTCAATAACTGCGGTGGTGACAACCACGAAGGCTTCATCGGCTTCCAGGATCATGGCGACAACGTCTATTTTCGTAACATCCGCGTCAAGCTGATGGACTAAATCCAGGACAGTTATGAAGAAATCATTGTCAATACTTCTTCTTCTCGTGCTTGCAGCTCCTACTTTCGTGAGCTGCGGCACGAGCCAGAAGGCTCCTCAGAAGAAGGAACTGGGTCTGCAGTTCTACTCCATGCGCGACACGCTGTTCCGCTCCAAGGGTAACTATCTGCCCATCATGGAGCAGGTGGCTTCGTGGGGCTACACCACGCTTGAAGCAGCTGGCTACGACAACGGCAAGTTCTACGGCAGTACGCCCGAAGAGTTCAAGGCAAATGCTGAGAAGGCTGGCTTGAAGCTCCTCTCCTCGCACGCAGGCCGTGGCCTGAGCCGTGAGGAATTGGCTGCCCACGACTTTACCGCTGCTATGGAATGGTGGAAGACCGCTATTGCCGCCCACAAGGCTGCGGGCATGAGCTACATCGTTACCGCTGGTATTGGAGTGCCCGAGACTATTGCCGACCTGCAGACCTATTGCGACTACTTCAATGAGGTGGGCAAGATGTGTGCTGCTGAGGGCATCCAGTATGGCTATCACAATCACTCGCACGAGTTCCGCAGAGTAGAAGGCAAGGTCATGTACGACTACATGATTGAGCACACCGACCCGAAGTATGTCTTATTCGAGATGGACGTCTATTGGGCTAACATGGGTGGAGCTGCTCCCGTGAACTACTTCAAGCGCTATCCGGGCCGTTTCAAACTGCTCCATATCAAGGATGAGTGCACGCTTGGCGAAAGTGGCATGGTGGGCTTCGACGCCATCTTCAACCATGCAGACGAGGCCGGACTGGAGCACCTTATCGTTGAGGTGGAGTGTGATCCGTATCCCAGCGTTAAGGAGAGTGCTGACTACTTGCTCAACGCTCCTTGGGTAAAAGCATCGTACGCAAAGTAAAAACATCTTTTGATGGTCAACGAGTCAACAAGTCAACAGGTCAACAAGCGGATGCAGACCTTTCCCAGCGTGTTGACTCGTTGACTTGTTGACTCGTTGACCTTATAAATTAATATCGTGGACGAGAAGTCAATGTCCTTTTGGGATCATTTGGAGGTCTTTCGCGGGTCGTTGGTCCGCATAGTCGTCGTTCTGTTGGTCTTCATGGTCATCAGTTTTATCGCTATGCCTTATATCTATACTCCCGTCATCCTCGGTCCCACCCACGGCGACTTTTTTCTCTATCGGCTGCTGCCTATCTTCAAACCCGATTTTTCCTGCGAGCTCATCAATATTAATGTCGCCTCGCAGTTTATGACTCACGTCACTACCTCCTTCTGGCTGGCACTTGTCCTTTCGTTTCCTATCCTTATCTGGGAATTGTGGAAATTTGTCAGCCCTGCGCTTTATAAAAACGAGTCGCGCCCTGTCGGTTTCGCCTTCCTTTTCGGTACCGGCATGTTCTATCTGGGTTGCCTCATCAGCTACTGTATCATTTTCCCCTTTATGTTTCGTTTCCTGACGGAGTATGAACTCAGTAGTGAGATTACCAATCAGATAAACCTCAATTCTTATATGCACAATTTCCTGATGATGATTTTCGTCATAGGACTTGTATTCGAGTTGCCTTTGCTCATCTGGGTGCTTTCCAAGCTGGGCATCATCGACCGTTCCTTCCTTCGCAAATACCGTCGCCACGCCATTGTCATCTTGTTGGTGCTGGCTGCTATCATAACCCCTTCAGGCGACCCTTTCACGCTGATGGTTACCTTCACGCCTCTCTATCTTCTCTATGAACTCGGCATCGTCCTCGCTCGTAAGCCTGAACCTGAGGAGCCTGACGAGGATGAGAAGGAGGAGTCTGACAAAACGCCTGTAAAGACGGAATAGTTTTTTAGTTAAGAATTAAGAGTTAAGAGTTAAGAAAGATAGTGCTGCTATCGATATGCATAGCAACCGTAGCCTTTTTTCTTGACTCCTTATCAGTTTTTAACTTCTCGTTTTATTCGTCCTGTGGCGGCAACAATCACGCTGGTTACGGGTGAGAGGTAATTGAAGAAGCAGTAGGGGAGGTAAGCAAGCGTGGCAACGCCGAGTACGGTACTCTGCACCAAACCACACGTGTTCCAAGGAACCAGCACGCTGGTGACGGTAGCGCCGTCCTCGCAGGTGCGGCTCAACAAGCGCGTTTCATATCCGCGCTCGCGATAGACATCCTTGAATAGGGAACTGGTAAGGATGATGCTCAGGAACTGATCTGCCATAGCAATATTGCAGAAGATACCCGTCAGAACGGTAGATGCTATCAGGGATGCCGTTCCGCGAACGAAGTGGAGCAGAATCTCCATCATATCGCGCAGCACTCCTGTAGCCGTGACAACACCACCAAAGACCTGCGCGCAGATGATAAGCCACACGGTAGGCATCATGCCAGCCATACCGCTCGTATGCACCAGCTTGTCCAATGCCGGAACTCCTGTCTGTATCTGTGTGGAGCCGTAGATGACTTTCATGATGCCTTCGTACCAGCTTCCTTCCGCAATCTGAGCGATTAGCGTCGGCTGCCAGACGATAGCCACGATGGCTGCCATCAACGATGCCAGGAACAGCACCACCATGGCCGGCCAACGTCGGGCAATCATCACACCCGTCAGCACAGGCACCAGCAGAAGCCAAGGCGAAATCGTGAATGTCTCGTTCAGCTGACTCAGGAATCCTACTTCGCTGCTACCTTCCACCTTCATCAGCAAGCCCGCTACCAGGAAGATGATTAGCGAAATGCAGAACGTAGGAATGGTAGTCTTCATCATGTAACGGATATGCGTGAACAACGGTGTGCCCGACACGCTGGATGCCAGCACCGTAGTGTCTGAGAGAGGGGAGAGTTTGTCGCCGAAGTAGGCTCCCGTAATGATGCTGCCTGCCACCCAGCCGTCGTCGAATCCGTGGGCACGTCCGATGCCCATCAGTGCCACGCCGATAGTAGCTACCGTAGTCCACGACGAGCCTACCATCACGCTCACCAGCGCGCAGAACAGGCTGCTGCTGACGAGGAACCATTCAGGACGCAGAATCTGGACACCATAGTAAATCATCGTGGGCACGATGCCCGATACCATCCACGTGCCGCCTATGGCACCTATCAGCAATAGAATGATGATGCTGGGCATACAGCTGGAAATCTTGGCCGTCATCTCGCGCTCCAGCGCCTCCCACTTTACACGTCTCACCAGATACCCCACCAGCGCGCAGACGGCAGAGGCCAAGAGCAACGAAACCTGCGTTGCTCCGTCCAAGGCATCTGTGCCGAAGACCGATACACACGTCGCAATCAGCGCTATGAGTGCTGCAAAGGGAATCAGCGAAAGATATTTCTTCATATCCCTGTCTCTTTCCAAATCTGCCGACAAAGGTAGTGCAAGGCGAGCGAAAAGCAAAATTTATTTTGGCTTTTCCGAGCCGCAGCCTATCTAAAAGCCCCGTAAGGGGATTAAAGGTAGTGCAAGGCGAGCGATAATGCAAATTTATTTGTAATTTTGACGTTGTCTTCGTCCGTCACGACTCGACCAACTGTAGAGACGCGACATGTCGCGTCTTCCCTTTTGTTCTCGCTGCTCCGTCCGTTCCGAGCCGCAGCCTACCTAAAAGACCCCGAAGGGGGATTAAAGATAGTGACAAAAATGCGATTAAACGAGAGCAGAAGGAAATTTTATTCTTTCTGCCGAGTGTGAGCATTTTAGACCGAAGGTCAAGGCGAGCAATATTCCCCTGCTCTGGCAAATTATTCCCCTATTCTAATTATTTATTCCACTACGTTAATTTTTTATTCGCCTATTCTATTTTTTTATTTGCCTAATTTATTTATAAACACGGCCCCTGTTTATATAAACGCGCCCCCTGTTTATAAATACCATCAAACTTCGGAAAAAAACGAAAGAACTATAGTGCTTTTTTCCACGAAATCGCCGAAAACCGTGTAGATTGTGTAGATAGTGTAGATAAAATTTCCCATCTACACGCCTCAAACAACAATAATTCAGCCCGATATCTTGTTTGTGTAGATTGTGTAGATGTTTTACAAACTTTTTGTAGAATAATCGAAATGGAGAAAAAATCAAAAATCTCGAAAAATATTTGAAAAATAATTTGGTTTATAAAATAAACTGATTTATCTTTGCGCCGTGATTCGAACACAAAACCGCCAAACCGACTCTTTCTGCAGGAGGGAAGGGGAGGCAAAGAGAATTAAAAACAAAGTAGTTAAATCAAAAAAAGAAAAGAAACAATGGAAGAAAATGAGAACTTGACTGCAGAGCGCAGTTTGGAAATTATTCGTGAATCGATTGAGCAAAGCCGCCGTGCAATGAGCAAACATGCTGGTACGCCCATGATTTGGTGGGGGTCGATGGTGGTAGTGTTTAGCCTGCTGATTGCCTACCTATGGAACCATCACGGGGGCCCAGCGTGGAATGTGCTTTGGTTTGTGATGACGATAGTGGGCTTCATCGGGAACCGGCTATTGGATAAACATAAAAAACCTGTGCCCAAGAACATTATTGGCAGCGTCATTTCGAAGGTATGGCTTACGTTTGCAATCTTCGTTTGCGGAATTGGACTGATTTTCTGTCTCGCCGGATTCGGCGTTATATCTCTGGAATGGATTGCTCCGTCCTATGGTATTCCTTTAACCAGTATTATTACCTTTGTCATGGGAATGGCGAGCACCTTAACAGGCTTTATCTTGAAAAACCGCTTCGTCCCTATTTGTAGCATTATTGCCGGCATAGGAGGCTTCTTCCTCGCACAATGTTATTTGGGTGGTGAGCAGCTCTTGGTTATGGCTGCTGTGGCTGTCATAGGGCTTGTTATTCCTGGTATCATCTTGAATATCCAAACACGAGAGTAGGAGGACGGCTTATGTTTCAACCATTAGATCCTTTGCTGCACTCAGAGTTGCGCTTGGCTGTAATGTCGTTGCTCGTAAGTGTTGAGGAAGCAGAGTTCCCCTATATCAAGGAGCAGACGGGAGCTACGGCAGGCAATCTGAGCGTACAGCTTGACAAACTTTCAGAAGCGGGTTATATTGCGGTGGAGAAGACGTATAAAGGCAAAAGGCCTTGTACCATTTGCCGCATTACCCCAGCTGGGCTAAAGGCGTTTGAAGGCTATGTCGATGCCTTGAAAAGCTATCTGGAAATCAGTAAATAGGCCCCTGCTAATATTAAGGCAATGACGCGAATAGTTATTCTATCCGCGTCATTGCCTATCGTGAATAGGATGTGAATTAAAACTTCACTTCTACTTCTTTGCCTGTATAGGTGACAGTTTGGCTGTGAGGAGTGTCCTTCCCGATGAGGACAATTTGGAACTGGCGTGTTTCGAGCATGCCCTTGTAGGAGCCTTGACGCGGAGCGATGGTGAGACGACGGGCAGCATCATTCCATGTAAAAAGGATTTCCGTGAATTGTCCCTTCTCATAATTGTAGCTGTCGCCTTCATCTTCGTAGAGGGTGAAGGTGCCGTTGGCGCCTGGGTAGATGCGGATTTCGAGGTCGTCCCAGGATTTTTCGCCGACATACTGCATCTCAGGCCCGAGGGGCAGGATGCTGCCAGCACGAACAAACATGGGGACGCGGTCCAGCGAGGTTTCAAAAGTGACATTTTGTCCGCCCTTGTAGGCTTTGTTTGTCCAGAAATCGTACCATTGAGCCCCCTTGGGCAGGTATTTGGTAGCGGTTTTCGAAGTCGTGAAGTCAATAGCGCCGGCGGGTGAGCTGTCGGACATATTCTGGCGGTTCCAGCCGGTCATGGCATCGGTACGTACAATGCGTTCTTCAGTATATTGTGGATTGACGATGGGGGCAGCCAGAATGCTGTGTCCAAACATGAATTCATCAGTCATGTTCCAGACCTTCTTATCGGCCTTGAAATCAGCAAAGAGCGGGCGCATATAGCTGTCGTTGTTGCGGGTGACCTGCCAGGCGAGGCTGTACAGATAGGGTATCAGGCGGTAGCGCAGGCGGATCTGCTTCTCGATGGCGTCATAGACGGGCTCGCCCTTCTGGCCGAACTGCCATATCTCGCGCGGAGCATCGGCGCCGTGACTGCGGAAGACGGGGCAGAAGAGGGCATACTGCATCCAGCGCACGTAGAGTTCCTGGAACTGCGGGTTGCGGGGTGCCGAGCCGCCTCCGCGCGTGTTGTACGAGCCGCAGAAGAAGCCGCCGATGTCGGTGTTGAAGTTGGGGTTGCCTGTCAGCGAGAAGCTCAGCCCTGCCGGCACCTGCTTGCGCAGCATGTCCCACGATGAGTTGACGTCGCCGCTCCACATGTTCGAGCCGTAGTGCTGCTGTCCGGCAAAGCTGCTTCGCGTCATGATGAAGATGCGCTTGCCCCGGTCGTCCTTGCGCTGTGACTGGTAGATGCCGCGCACGGTCTCGAGCGGGAAGGCGTTGCGCTGCGAGCGCCACGTGCCGCCATAGACGGGGTGGTCGTAGTCGCTCTCCTTGGGGTTGAAGAAGTCGGGGTCTGTCGAGTCCATCCACCATGCATCGGTACCGTAGTCGTAGAGCCGTTTCAGGTATTTCCAGTAAATATCGCGTGCCTCGGGGTGGAAGGCGTCGTAAACCTTCACGCCCGACGGATAGTCCATCCTCGGAGGCCAGATGTGCGAAAGTCCGCTTTGAGGCCATGTCTCGATGGGCAACAGCAGTCCTTTCTCGTTGAGCTCGCGGAACTGCTGCGTCATGGGGCCGAAGCTCGCCCAGATGCTGATCATGAAGTGGGCGTGTTTCTTGTGCACGTTGTCAATCATCTGCTTGCCGTTGTTGAATTCCTCGGCCAGGAAGTCCATGGCGTTCCAGAGGTAGTTCGAGCCCCAGTATTGCCAGTCCTGGATGATACCGTCGAGGGGCACTTCCAGCGCGCGGTATTGGTCGACGATGCCTTCGGTTTCACGGGCCGTCTTGTAGCGCTCCTTCGATTGCCAGTAACCGAATGTCCACAGCGGGAACATGGGCACATCGCCACTCAGATAGCGCATTTGTGCGATGACGCCGTCGGCCGACCCTCCATACATAAAGTAGTAGTCGATGCCTTCGCCAACCTCCGAGTCGAAGGTCATGCCGTCGGCGTTGTCTTCAAAAAGAGTGGGTGAGTAGTTCTCCCAATAGAGTCCCCATCCCTTGATACTCTGCAGGACGTTCTGGAAATCCTCGAGGTTCGACTGTTCCATACGTTTTCGTTCACCACGACGATTCATTTTCCCGTTTTGTATGGTTCCCAGTCCATATATGGCTTCGTCTTTGTCCAAAACGAAAGACTGAAGGGCTTCATTGACAACGCAGCCTTTTTCCTTCAGTAGTACTTTTCCTTTAGCAGTCAGGAACGTCAGATTTCCCTTTGAGTCCTGTTTAACAGTTAACTCGCTGCTCTTCCATGTGCTTCCCGTCTGTTTTACTGTCACGTCCTGAGGCTTGGCGGAAATCACGAGCGTCTTCGTGGGCTGTCCCTTCACAATGTGTACTATACTGGGCGTGAAGAACTCTACCTTCACATCCTGTGCCATGCTGATTGTCGATGCAAGCAGAGCCAACAGAGCCGTCATAAAAATGAATCTTTTTTTCATGTCTTTTTTGTTATATTAGGTTTTATTGCTTGCAAAGATATGATATTTTTTTATTAAATCAAAGTGATGAATGTAGTATTTTAGTATTTTTGCAGCGTAATATTAAAAGTCGAAAGCTATGCAACTCCTACGAATTCTCGGAAAAAACCTTCTTCTATGGCTGCTGATGGCCTTCGGAACGTTGTCATCTGAAGCACAACCTCGTCAGAAAGCTTTTTTTGCTGATGGCTATCACGGTGGGGTGTATGGACATTATCCGTTGGAGTGGTACACGCAGTTTATGATGGATCAGTTGCAGCAGCATCCCAAGTGGCGGATTGGGCTGGAAATAGAGCCTGAGACGTGGGACTCGGTGAAAGTGCATACGCCAGAGGCCTACGCTCGTTGGCAACAGGTTGTCGTAGGACCGCAAGTGGAATACACCAATCCCTCGTATGCGCAATCCTATTTATATCCCGTGCATGGTGAAAGCATCATCCGACAGTTTCAGTACGGTATGCGCAAGATGTGGGAGCACTTCCCCACGATGACTTTTACCACCTACAGCGTTGAGGAGCCTTGCTTCACCAGTTGCCTGCCGCAGATCTTATCACAATTGGGGTTCCGTCATGCCGTTCTGAAGTGTCCAGATACCTGCTGGGGAGGCTATACGGAAGCCTTCGGCGGAGAGCTGGTTAATTGGATTGGACCTGACGGAACCTCCCTGCTTTCTGTGCCGCGCTATGCTTGCGAAGCGTTGCAGGCGGGTACCGTATGGCAGACCATCGCGTGGAAGAACTCCCGTGAGTTCCTGCGGGCTACCCGTATGGCTGGCATCTCTCATCCTGTCGGCATGTGCTATCAGGATGCTGGATGGAAGAACGGTCCGTGGCTTGGGCGTGACACGCTCTCTCAGTATGTTCTTTGGACAGATTATATTGATAATATCGCTGATAAGGCAGAAGCTACCGATTATCGGATGACGCAGGAGGGCGTGCGGGTGGCGCTTGTATGGGGCTCGCAGGTGATGCAGCGCATCGGGCAGCAAGTGCGGCATGCGGAAAATCAATTGCTGGATGCCGAGTGCCTTTCTACGATGAATTACCTTCTGACAGGAGTACGTCCTGATCAGACGGAAATCGATGAGGCTTGGCGCACGTTGATGCTGGCGCAGCACCACGACTCATGGATTGTTCCTTACAATCGACTGAATAAACATGGAACCTGGGCCGATAACATCGCATTGTGGACGGATGAAACTTGCCATCGTGCTGAAAAAATTGGGGCGATGGGTCAAAAAAACAATACAGCGGGAATAGCTTTTTACAACACAATGGGGAAAACACGGAAAGAAATAGTGACTGTTAAGAAAGCCGATGGAAGCGTGGTAGATGTCCCCATTAGCGTACCGGCATTTGGCTATGCTTTTGCAGATGCTTCTGTACCCTCCGAATCAAAGCCTCATGTGACAAAAAAAAAGGACAAAGCCACGTTGGAGAATGAGAGTTATCGTTTGGTTTTCGACTTGCAGCGCGGAGGCGTCATCGTCTCGCTTTACGACAAAAAACAGCAACGAGAGCTGGTGGATGAGCACAACTCGTATGGCTTTGGCGAACTGCGGGGCTACTTCGATAAGTACAAACGTTTCTGTTCTTCGACTGAGGATAAAGTAGAGCTGGATGTGCTGAAAGACAATGTTTATGTACAGCGAGTTGCTGTCAGCGGAAAGATTGCAGACGTTCCTTTCGTGCAGACCTATACGTTGAAGAAAGATGAGCCGATGATTGATGTCGATTTGCTCATTGACTGGAAGCAAAATACCCGTATTGGTAATCATTACAGACGGAAAAAAGACGACCCGGCGGCTCCGTTCTATAACACGAAGTACATGCTTAACGTGCTCTTTCCCACTACGCAGAAAGCTGCACGGCTTTGGAAGAACGCCCCCTTTGACGTTTGTGAAAGTCGGCTCGACAGCACGTTCTTTGAACGTTGGACGGATATCCGTCACAACATTATCCATTCGTGGGTTGATACATACGACGGGCAGTCGGGTTTGGCTTTGTTTGCCGACCATACCACCTCTTACTCATTTGCCAAGGACTATCCGTTGGCCCTCACCGTACAGTATTCCGGCCCTGGACTTTGGGGGCGTGACCATAGGATTACGGGCAAGACGCAGATTCATTATGCCCTTATGCCTCACAGCGGGCGTTGGGATGAGGCAGGTGTGAGCGACTGCAACGAGCGTTGGAACCATCCGCTCGTTTGTGCTCCTGCCGTAGTAGCAAAAGAGCAGAATCTGCTTTCTCTCGATGGTACAGGCTATCAGCTTAGTGCTTTCACGATTGATGCTGAGGGCTGTGTGCTTCTGCGAATCTTCAATGCCGACGGCGATGAACAGTCGCATGCTATCCCCTTGGACCTGCCTGTGCAGGAAGTGGAAGTGGTCGATTTGCTCGGTAGGCCGATGGAAGGGGAGAAGGCTGTGTTTCAGGACGGCAAACTAATCGTGCAGATGCCTCGTTTGGGCATCCGCACCTACAAAATAAAAACCAAGGCTTAGTCGGCGAAAGGGTCGAACATCGTGGTGCTGAGGTATTTTTCAGCACGATCGGGGAAGACAACGACGATATTCCCACTCTCAATCTTTTCAGCTGTGCGGATGGCAGCAAGCATGGCGGCCCCGCTGCTCATGCCGGCAAAGATACCCTCTTCGCGAATGATGCGGCGTGCCATTTCAATGGCTTCCTCGCTCTCAATCATCTCTTGGGAGTCAATAAGGGACGGCTCGTAAATCTCAGGTACTATAGCTTCCTGCATGTTTTTAAGTCCTTGAATATAATGCCCGCGGACGGGATGAGCGCAAACGATGCGGATGTCGGGGTTCATGTTGCGCAGGAAGCGGGTGAGCCCCATGAGTGTGCCGCTGGTGCCCACAGCGCCTACGAGGTAGTCAATATGGCCTTCCGTCTGTTGCCAGATTTCGATGGCGGTGTTTTTGTAGTGGGCCATGTAGTTGCCGGCATTGCTGAACTGGTCAGGCATGTAGTACTTGTCGGGGTTCTCGCTGACAAGCTTGCGGGCAAGGCGGATAGCACCGTCCGTACCCTGTTCAGCAGGGGTGAGGATGACTTTAGCGCCGTATGAACGGATGATTTTGCGTCGCTCTACAGAGACGGCTTCACTCATCACTATCTCCACAGGATAACCTTTGACGATGCCCACAATGGCGAGGCCGATACCGGTGTTGCCCGATGTGGGTTCGATGATGGTTTTGCCTGGGGTGAGCAGACCGTTTCGTTCGGCCTGCTCCACCATGGCAAAGGCAATTCGGTCCTTGATACTGCCCGTCGGGTTGAAACCTTCGAGCTTGGCATAGATGTTTACATTGGGGTTGGGGCATAGTCTGTTGATACGCACCATAGGGGTGTTGCCAATGGTATCAAGGATGGTGTTGCCAGTCATTATTACTTATTGTTTAACAATTTACTATTCGTATTATCAGAACTTAATCTGTTCGTGAATCTCCTTGAGGTTGCGAGCGATGACGTCGTCGTCAATGGCGGCATCGACGAGGTTGCCAGCCAGATACTGGTCATAGGCCGACATGTCGATGAGGCCGTGTCCGGAGAGGTTGAAGAGGATGGTCTTCTTCTCGCCTGTTTCTTTGCATTTCAGGGCCTCGCGGATGGTAGCGGCGATGGCGTGGTTGCTCTCGGGGGCGGGGATGATGCCTTCGGCGCGGGCAAACAGCGTGCCGGCATCGAAACTCTCAATCTGGTCGATATCGACAGCCTCGAGCTGCTTGTCCTTCAGCAGCTGGCTGACGATAGTGCCGGCACCGTGGTAGCGCAGACCGCCTGCATGGATGTTGGCGGGACGGAAGTTGTGTCCCAGCGTGAACATGGGGATGAGGGGCGTCATGCCGCTCTCGTCGCCGAAGTCGTAGTGGAACTCACCGCGCGTCAGCTTGGGACAGTTGGCGGGCTCAGCAGCAATGAAGCGCGTGTGGCGCTCGCCGCTGAAGTTATGGCGCATGAAGGGGTAGGCGATGCCGCTGAAGTTACTGCCGCCGCCGAAGCAGGCGATAACGACGTCGGGGTATTCACCTGCCATCTCCATCTGCTTCTCGGCCTCGAGGCCGATGACAGTCTGGTGCAGGGAGACATGGTTCAGCACAGAGCCCAGCGAGTAGCGGCAGTTAGGCGTGGTGACAGCCAGTTCAACGGCTTCGCTGATGGCGGTGCCGAGAGAGCCCTGATGGTTGGGATCCTTGGTGAGGATGTCCTTGCCGGCACGGGTGGACATAGAGGGGCTAGGAGTTACGAGTGCGCCGAAGGTCTGCATGATGCTGCGGCGGTAGGGCTTCTGTTCGTAGCTGATTTTCACCTGATAGACGGCAGCTTCGATGCCGAATAGTTTGGCCGCGTAGCTCAGGGCTGCACCCCATTGTCCGGCACCCGTTTCGGTGGTGACATTGGTGATGCCCTCTTTCTTGAAGAAGTACATCTGTGGCAGAGCCGAGTTGATTTTGTGCGAGCCCAGCGGGTTGACGCTCTCGTTCTTGAAATAGATGTGAGCGGGCGTGCCCAGCGCTTCCTCAAGACCGTAGGCACGGACGAGCGGTGTGCAACGATAGTAGGCGTAGAACTGGCGTACCTCCTCGGGGATGTCAATCCAAGCATCGGTGGTGTTGAGCTCCTGCTCCGATGCGCCACGTGAGAAGACGTGGCAGAGGTCGTCGACTGTTACCGGTTGGCCGTTCGGTGCCAGCATGGGCATCGGCTTGTTGGGCATTTCGGCCTGGATGTTGTACCACTGCTTTGGAATCTCGGATTCCTGAAGGATGAATCTCTTCTGTTTCATTGTTGTTGTTATTTATTGGGTTTTTGATGTTTTTTCCGTCTCACGCATAACCACTCCCGTCATGTTAAAAAAGAAGTCCGCTGCATGAGCAACGGACGTTATCTTGTTTTCTTTTTTACGTAATCTATTAGAATAAGAAGTTCCGTGCTCAATTCGTCATCGGGCACCACCACCAGAACTTGTTATTCAGATAGGACTTCATTGGTTTCTGTTTGAATTTCGCTGCAAAGATAAGGGCGTTTTTTGAACTGACAAAATATTTTGTAACTTTTTTGTTCAAAAATGTGATTTTTTCTTGTTTTTGTATGCTTCGCCCATGAAAAGTAGTAGTAAAGCGGCGTAGTAAGTAGTCATGATAAGTTTTCGGCTATTGGGAACAGACTCCACGAATCTGTTCCACGAAAGCACAAAGTCGGAGACGAGGAACAACGTGGCGCCAAGTGCCGTCAGCAGTTGCCATTTCCACGGGCGTGGAGATGTCGCCATACGAAGCCAGGCTGTCCACAATGTGCTTGTGAGGAGCAGGGAATAAATAATGCAGCCTACGCGAATGGGCGTGTTGTGGATTTCGGGTATAATTCGTACGGCTGCGATGAAGAGCGGCACAAAGCAAAGCGGGGTAATATATATATAAGGAGAAGAGAATCCTTTTTGACTGTTAGTCTGAAGTCTGTCCGTCTTTATTTGTTTTGTCAACCAGATGATGAAGCAGATGTGGGCTACGGCAAAGCCGCCTATCTGACCCTCGAAGCTACCATGCACGCCCAGGGCATCGCCTATGGCGCAGAAAAAGAAAGCTGCTGTCATCAGCCAAGGGAGCAAACCGATGCCGCCCAATGCCAGCAAAGCCGCAGGCAGCGCCAAGCGCAAGGAGAACAACAGACTCTTTTCTTCTGGCGCTCCGAAGGGAAAGAAAAACCACGCGACAGCTAGCAGGTAGAGGACAATAATAAATAAAGAATGAAAAATGAAGAATGAGGAATAAGCCCCCTTTATTTCGGTGTTCTGCTTACGAAACGCTTTGTCTTTCATTTTAATTCTTCTTTTTCATGAAAAAGAGTCAACATGCCGCAAAACAGCTTGTTGACTCTTAGACCTTTTGAGCTTTTTGATTTCCTTATGCCTCAGCGGGGGCTTCGGCGGGAGCAGCTTCTGCATTAGCAGCAGCCTCTTCGGCAGCCTTGGCAGCTGCTTCCTCAGCAGCCTTCAGGGCAGCTGCAGCCTTCTTCTCTGCCACCTTGGCAGCGATGGTCTCGTTGACCTTCTTCTCTGCCTCGATAGCAGCCTTGTAAGCATCGCGCTTAGCCTGCTCGCCCTTCACGACGATAGCTTTCAGAGCGCTTTCTTTGCTCTGCTTCCAAGCATCGAACTTAGCCTTTGCTGCAGCCTCGTCGAAGGCACCCTTCTTGATGCCACCCTGCAGGTGCTTCATCAGATAGACACCTTCGCGGGAAAGGAGGTTACGCACTGTGTCGGTCGGCTGAGCGCCAACGTTCACCCAATACAATGCTCTGTCGAAATTCAAATCTACTGTGGCGGGATCGGTGTTGGGGTTGTACGTACCGATCTTTTCAATAAATCGTCCATCTCGTGGAGCTCTCGAGTCAGCAATTACGATGGAATAGAAAGCATAACCCTTCTTTCCTCTTCTCTGTAATCTGATTCTTGTTGCCATTTACTTTGTTGTTTTTTAAGTTAATAATGATTTGAACATGCCAATCTCCCGTATTGGCGCCGCAAAATTAGTGCAAGCCGAGAGAAAAAACAAGAAAAATGAAGATTATTTTGTGTTTTTTCCGAGGCGCAGCCTAATTAAAAGACTCCAAAAGAGAATTAAAATTAGTGCAAGGTGCAAGCCGAGAGAAAAATGAGGTTTATTATATCCAATTGTTTTTCGGAACAATTGCAATCTGCATCATCAGAAGCCGATGCGAGGTTTACTGCGTACGACTTCAATAGGCTTGATGTCTTCGGGTAACAGTTCCCGTATCTGCCATTTTTCCTGAGGAGGCTCCTTCACGCACCGTTGGGCGTGTTGGATGTATATTCGTTCCAGTTGGTTTGTAACGAATCGTGCGTTGCCCCACGTCTGCTGGTCGCATCCTTGATAGGCCGAGGTTAGTATGTCCTTGAACTTCTGCCAAGCCGGTTGGGTGAAATGATAGTTGTATTCATCTACTCTTCGCCGAGTGATTTCGAGCAATTCATCTACAGAAAAATCGCTGAACACAAATTGGTTGGGAAATCGCGATGGCAGTCCTGGATTTAAGTCGAGAAGTCTTTTCATTGGCTCTTCGTAGCCACAGAGCACAACGGCTATGTCGCGTTGGCTTTCATCTGCCAGAAGATTCATGAGTAGCTGTAGCACGAGTTTACCAGGATCGTTGGATTGACTGCTGTTCAGTAGGTAAGCCTCATCAATCATCAGTACGCCGCCTTGTGCTATTTCCAGCACCTGACGTAATGAGCGTTCTTCGTCACCCCAAAGAGAGCCGATGAAGGTGCCGCGATCGGCTACAACCACATGGCCTTTTGAGAGTGCGCCAGCCTCATGGAGAAGGGAGCCGAAGATTTTGCAGACCGTTGTTTTTCCGGTTCCCGGATGTCCTATAAAGATGCTGTGCAGCGATACCTCATGCTGTTTTGCATCAGGGAATGCCTCACGCAGTAGCTTGTTGTAGCGTGTCAGGGCCAATAGTTCATCGATGCGTTCCTTGATGTCATGGCATCCCACCAGTTTGTCCAGTTCAGCTCGTGGGTTGTCGAGCGGGGGCAGAATTTTTACGGTAACACTCGTGATGTTGTTTTGTTCAATGATTCCGCTGGGGAGGTCAAGTTCTGGAGCCTCTTCTGATTTCTCTTCTTCAGCTTCTCCATTGCTATCATCATTTTCTGAATCTAATGCATTCAGCCAGTCAAAGAATGAAATCTCCTTCTTTTCTTCTTCCTTTTGTTCCGCTTCAAATTCTTCTTCGGTATAGTAAGATCTGTTGGTCGTGACTACGGGAGCAGGCTGCTTAAAGAGGTCTTGCAAGGCTCCTATCAGCAGGTCTCCAGGGTAGATTTCCTGATCGTTGTTCACTTTGATTGTCTTTTTGGAAAGGTTGGGCAAATTGTCGATGACGGTGATGCACATGCCTTCCCATACGTCGTGCATGTCATTGGCGTTCTTGATGTTGCTTCCTGAAAGAAGCACACCCCAATATGTCCAGTCTTCGCCATATACCGCAACTTTTTGTTCGATTTGTTTCATCGTTTCGAAAAGGCTCCAGACTGGGCTTGTCCGATAGCTGTTCTCGCTGTACCAGCGCGGATTCTCGTTGGGCAGCATCTCCTCATCGGCAATTTCGTCCTTCGGGATGGAATTGTCTATACATACCACTACCAAACTAGTCTCGAAGGCGGTAGTATAGGTGTAAAAGTATATATCGTTGTTTTCCAGATGGGGGGTGATGCCTGAAACGTGTTCAGAATAAACGTTGTAATTTCCCGCCATTCTGTCAAGGAATTTCCAGATGTTTCTGTTGGTTTTCTTCTTAAAATCGTCTATCAATCTATTGTTAGTTGTCATTTTCAGTCTTTTATATAGTCCTAAATAATATAAATGGTACACCACTTGTTGAAAAGGGTGCATGAAAGAACAGGCGTAATCCTATTCGGATTGCCTTTTTGAGCTTCAAGAGATAATATTTGGAAGCAACGAACGCAAAGGGTACTTGTTCGCTTTTGCCGAGTCGCGAAAAGGATTCGTGTCTCCTAGGGAAAGGGTACAAAATGTCAAAGAGCGCACATCAAAAGAATCGATGCTGCATCCACGTTCAGTTATTCCTTGTTCTGCGAAGTGCTAACTTCGTAGAGGAATCCCTTGTCGCGGGCTGCATGATCTTCTTTTGGCGCTTAATGTCATTTTGTTACCTTAAAAAACAGGAGATGTTGTTTGTTATTTCCCTGCAAAGGTAGTGCAAGCCGAGAGAATTACAAAATAAAATCCGATTTATTTTTTTTCCGAGGCGCAGCCTACCTAAAACAAAGTTAAAGGTAGTGCAAGCCGAGAGAAATACAAAATAAAATTCCATTTTTTTGTATTTCCGAGGCGCAGCTTACTAAATTAAAGGTAAAGTGTTTTCTTGAATCCTCCAAATACTGGGGAAGTTTTTCTCTGCTCCGCTTGAGCTATTTAGAGTTTGATTTTAATTTGCCAGCGTTTGATTCTGAGCGCACAGCGCACTACGTTACGAGCGCAGACTTGTCGTTTGTTCTTATGCGCGCAGGAAGATTTTCCTCTTGTACATAATAAGGAGGATGAGGAAGAGGATGGCGGCATTGGAGAGGTGTATGAGGACGGGGTAGTAGTCGCCGATGTATTGCTCGAGGCCATGGAAGAGGGAGCGGCTTATGCTGGAGAAACTGATGATGTGCGACACGGCGTAGGCGGTGATGCTGTTCATGCCATAGACCTTCAACAGGGTGAGGTGGCGACGATGCCCGCGGACGTCTATCCACCAGTAGAACAGCGCCATCAGCAGCATGCTGTAGCCGCTGCTGACAAGCACCATCGAGCCTGTCCAGATATGCTTGATGACGGGATGCACCAATCCCCATGTCCAGCCGAGAGCCACTAAGGCAGCTCCTGTGCCCAGCAGCAGAAGAACTTTCCTGCGCCCTTTCAGGGAGCTCTTCAGCAATTCACCTGTCAGCACACCCGTCAGCACGGTAACGACGAAGTTTAGGCTGCTGAGAATCCAGGTGTAGGTGTACCATTCGGCAAAGACGACTTGTCCGTCCTCCACGTATGCGGCGTCGCGGAAACGCCCCAGCACCAGTCGGTCGATGCCTTCAGCGAGGTTGCCCTGTGGGGTGTAGTTGCCTCCGCCGAAGCCTCCGATGGTGATAAACTCCATCGCTGCCCAGAAGGCGAGCAGCAGGGCTACGGCAATGCCAATCTGTGCCTTCCAGCGGGTGTGGAGGAAGAGGATGGCGCTGAACAGATAGCCTACGGCAATGGCCTGCAGGGTGTTGGTGAACAAGTAGATGCGATGCGGGTCAAGTCCCAGCAGATTCCCTTGGCAGGCCATACCCAGCACCCAGAGCACGATGAAACGCTTCATCAGACGTCCCCAGAGTGCCTTCCGTTGTTGGAGAGCAGGGGAGGGGGCGTCGGCAGCTGCGTGCTGACGGTATTTCTCCATCGAGAAGGGGATTGTGACGCCCGCCATGAACATGAAGAGCGGCATCACCAGGTCCCAGGGCGAGAAGCCCTCCCACGACTTGTGCGAGAATACCTCTACTGCGGGCTGATACCAAGGGGCGTCGATGGCATCGCCCAGCTTATGGACAAATCCTTCGAGGACAACGAGGCAGAACAGGTCGAATCCGCGCAGGGCATCAAGTGATTCCAGTCTTTTTTTCATGGGACAATTGCATTGTTTTGCTCGGCAAAGATACGCGTTTTTGTGGAATAATCCAAATTAGTTTGCATAATTACTCACTTATTCGTACCTTTGCAGTCCTTTTGGGAAAGATGAAGAAAAATCAGTACTAACCATTTAAAAAACAATCAATGAGAAAGACTTTACTTTCAATCGTCTGCCTGCTGATGGCGTTAGGCGCTTCGGCACAGACTTGGACGGCTCCTGCCGCTCCTGAACAGACTGACCTGAAGACAGGCGAAGAACTGTACCTGTACAACGTGGGCTCGAAGGCCTTCTTCCTCGGAGCCAACGACTGGGGCACTCGCGCCAGCGTCAGCCCCACGCACGGCTACGTGGTGAACGTGCAGCCCGTCGAAGACCGTGCCGACACCTACTACCTGACGGACCTGGTGGAAAACAAGAACAACCAGCAGATGTACACCTACGCCTACGTGAACGACGGCTACGAGAGCATCTGGGTTGACTACGACAAGCCTGTTGACGAGAATGGCGAACGCAGCATGGTGTGGGCCTTGACGAAGCAGGCCGACGGCACTTACGAGATTGAGAACGCCGACGGACGCGAGGATTCCATGTCGGACCTCTACGGCAAGCTTGGCGTCGTCCCCTCAAAGGGCGACACGAAGCTCTACCTCTGCTCGGACGTCCTCTTCCCTGACGATGCCGGCAAGTTTATGACGAGCTGGTACTTCGTGGCTCCTGCGACGTATGCGGACTACATCGGCAAGCTGATGCAGTACAACGCCTCCGTCGCCTTGGCTGCTGCCATCGAGGAGGCTACCACCGTGAACGGAACGGATGAACGTGCCTACGAGGAGGCTGTGCAGGTCTACGAGAACACTTCCAGCACGGAAGATGAGTTGAATCGCGCCCGCGAGGAGCTGGAACAAGCTATCTATGACGCCCGCGTACGCAACGCTACCGTCATCAATTCGCTGGAGATGCTGAAGTACCAGAACATCGAGCAGACCTTCACCGACGGTACGGCTACGGGCTGGACCTCCACCACAGGTGCCCAAAACAAGCAGGCCAGCAACGGCAACAACGCCAAGGACTTCAGCCTCACAGGCAATCACTACGAGAACTGGAGCGGCTCGAACTTCACGCCTGGCAAGGTCTATGCTACGGCAAAGAACCTGCCTGCAGGCGTCTATGTGCTGAATGCGCTGGCTTACACGGTGTCAGGCAACGATCTTTACCTCTATGCCGGCAGCCGCAGCGCGGCTGTCACCGCTACGCAAATCGACATTGAGCTGCCCACCGAGGTGCTCAGCTACCTTACTGAGGACGGCGACATGGAAATCGGCCTCCGTCTGGAGGACAAGACCACCAACTGGATTGGTATCGACAACGTCAACCTCTACTTTATGGGTGCCAACGACGAGTCGTTCACTTGGCTCGCTAAGAACATCCTCGACACCGACGCCGACTATACCGTGCTCAAGGGCACCGACGGCTACGAGTACTACCAGTTCAGCGCCTACGAGGCCTACGAGGCTGTTCGCGCCGAGCTGAAGAACGCCACTACGGCTGATGCCGTCAAGGCTGTCCTCGATACCTACAGCGCCGCCTACGATGCTATCGACAAGAGTATGAAGGCCTATGCCGCCTACTTCGCTCTCTACGAGGAGGCCGAGAACTGGATGGGTGGGACGACGTCGGAGAGCGATGCCGTGCTCGAGCTCAGCGACTACCTCTTCATCGAAGAGGGCGAGGGCTTCAACGGCAACGGAACGGCACCCTACATCCTCGAGGCCGGCACGCTCGACACCGAGCAGATCAAGGCCGAGACAGCCTACCTGAACAAGATGCTTGCCGATGCCATGGCCAGCAGCATGGGCGATGGCGACGACTGCACCGGCCTCATCGTCAATCCCCACTTCACCTCCGGCGACGGCTGGACGAAGGTAGGCTTTGCCGACTTCCCCGTCGGCCCTGAGAACTATCGCGTGGCCAGCTCCTACACCGTCCTGTTCGATGTCTATCAGGAGATAACGGGTCTTCAGAACGGTCTGTATGAGTTGAACCTCTACGACCTCTTCCGCCCTGCCGACTATGGTAGCGCCGACTACGACAAGACCCCACGTGCGTATGTCTATATGAACAAGTTCCAGAAGAACCTCAACACGATTGAGAGTGGTGCGGGAGCCGAGCTAAAATATCCCGGCGAGACCAGCATCCCCGACGTGGGCTTCGTACCCAACGACGAGGAGTCGGCTGCCCAGGCCTTCCAGGATGGCCGCTATGCCCAGACGCTCTATGCCCTTGTCACCGACGGCACGCTTAAGCTGGGTGTCCGCAACGACCTGCGCTACGAGGGCTGCTGGGCTGTGTGGTCCGACATGCGCCTCACCTTCCGTGCCAAGAACGCCACAGCCCTTGCCGGTGCGCTCGAGCTGATGCTGCCCGAGGCAAA
The DNA here is from genome assembly GCA_002309805.1 of Bacteroidales bacterium UBA1189. Classification (GTDB taxonomy): domain Bacteria; phylum Bacteroidota; class Bacteroidia; order Bacteroidales; family Bacteroidaceae; genus UBA1189. The sequence continues at coordinate 36,172 of DBYJ01000060.1, forward strand.
GGCCCTCTTGGCAAATAAGTGTGGCGTGGCTGAAATAGAGGCTCTTTCCGATGCTATCACCCTGGCTGAGAACGAGACCGACGGACATGCCCTCTACGATGCCTTCGTGGAGATGAAGCGTGCCATGGAGGCTGTCGAGGCCTCCACGCAGGCCTATGCTGACCTCCGCCTGGCTCTCGACCAGCTGAAGGAGGCCATCGACGCCAAGCCCGACTACGCCGATATCGCCAAGGCCAATGCCCTTTACAGCGAGGCACACGACGGCTACGAAGCCGGTTCCTACAATGCCCAGGCAGCTGCCGACAAGACCGTCGAAGTCAGCTCGATGGTGGTTGCCATTAAGTTCGGCGGCGGAGGGGGTGAGCAGGACGTCACCGACCTCATCGTCAACCCGACGTTCGACCCCGAGCGCGGCAGCAAGGACAGCGGCACCATCGAGGGCTGGACCACCAGCGCCATGAACGGCTACAAGCAATACACCGTCAGCTACAACCGTGCCGGCATCGAGCTCCACCAAACCATCAATGGTCTGAAGAAGGGCAAGTACAAGGTCACCGTCCACACCTACTACCGTGCCGGCTACTACGACGAGGAGTACGCTCTCTACCAGTCCGCCGGTGCTGAAGCCACCCACCTCACCACGCTCTACGCCCGTACCGCCAGTCAGACCTACGCGACGAAGGTGATGAACCTCTTCGAGGGCGCCAGCCCCACGAAGGTGGCCGACGAGAACTGCTACCAGTACGCAGGCGGCGACATCAACGGCTGGTATGCTCCTGACGGCACCACGCCCACCGCAGCTTGGTTTGCTGACGGACGCTACCTCAACGAGCTTGAGTTCGTCATCGACGAGGAGGGCGGCAGCGTCACCATCGGTTTGGAGAAGACCGAGATCCTGCCCAACGACTACGAGGTGGTCGGAGCCTGGAACCTCTACTACTATGGTGCCGATGACGAGCCCGTCCGCACCGACGTCACCGACCTCATCGTCAACCCGACGTTCGACCCCGAGCGCGGCAGCAAGGACAGCGGCACCATCGAGGGCTGGACCACCAGCGCCATGAACGGCTACAAGCAATACACCGTCAGCTACAACCGTGCCGGCATCGAACTCCATCAGACCATCAACGGCCTGCCGAAGGGCGACTACGAGGTCACCGTCCACACCTACTACCGCGCCGGCTACTACGACGAGGAGTACGCTCTCTTCCAGTCCGCCGGTGCTGAGGCCACCCACCTCACCACGCTCTACGCCCGTACCGCCAGTCAGACCTACGCGACGAAGGTGATGAACCTCTTCGAGGGCGCCAGCCCCACGAAGGTGGCCGACGAGAACTGCTACCAGTACGCAGACGGCGACATCAACGGCTGGTATGCTCCTGACGGCACCACGCCTACCGCAGCCTGGTTTGCCGACGGCCGCTACCTCAACACGCTTCCCTTCCGTATCGATGAGGAGGGCGGCAGCGTCACCATCGGCTTGGAGAAGACCGAGATCCTGCCCAACGACTACGAGGTGGTCGGCGCCTGGCACCTCTACTATCTGGGCGATGCCACGGGCATTGACTTCCGTTCGTGCTTCCGTCAGGTGGAGGCAGGTGAGACTCCCATCTACAACCTGCAGGGCCAGCGACTCACCGCTCCCCAGCACGGCATCAACATCATCGGTGGCAAGAAGGTCGTAATTAAGTGAGAGAGGTGAAAGCTCGTTTGCACTTCCGAACGTTTTAAGCAGCGAAAGCCATCATGCTCGCATGGTTGGCCGAGTCGTGAAAAACGAAGACAAAATCAGCGTGAACGAGCTCGAGCGAAGCTCAAGGTGCTGGTGAAGTAATTGCAGCATCTACCCCTCAGTTGGCAGTCAGGGCGGAGCTATCGGTTCCGCCCTGATTTCATGCTGGCTCAGGCGACAAGTGTCAACGCCAAAAGCCCGAGGGCCATCGCCATCGCCATCGCCCCCACGCCATACAGCGCACGCGTGAATCCCACCTGCGCGGGCGGGAAGAGCCCCTCCATCCAACGCGAAAGCACATCCGGCTCGTCCACAAGCCGCAGCATCCGCCGCTCCATGTGACAGATACGACACTTCCCCTGCACTCAGCGTGCACTTGGTGTGCACTTCATGGATACCTTTTTCGGCCTCTTTTCGCTGATACATAGTCTTTTCATCTGTTTAGAATGGTTGTTTTCTGCGCGTTGTCAACTTTTCTTTCGCCCGCACGCGCGACCCTTCGCCGTCTTCTCGTACTCGCCGTCGGTCGTCTCGCGGGTGAATCCCTGTCCCATCCACTTGACAATCCGCCGTCCCGTGGAACGGCTCTGAGCACCGCACAGCTTTCCGGCGGTGTTGGCATCGTTGCGGTTGAATACGTCGGGCTGCAGGTTGCGGTGGTAGTCATCCACACGCTGGCGGTAACCGAGCCGCAGCTCACGGTCTATGGGCTCCACCAGCCGGTCCAGCAGCGCCACGCGACTCTTGCCCGAGCCCGCACCGCCCACAATCATCACCTGCAGGTTCAGCATGTAGAGGTTCTTCTGCTGGCGCACGAAGCAGCTGTCCAGCACGGCGCCGATGACGGCGTGGGCGGCGGTGAACTGCTGTACCACGATGTTCATCCCCTGTGCGCGCCACAGCTCCGCCACGTCGCGCAGCAGCTTTGGTGCCCGCTGGATGATGCCATAGCTCAGCGGCAGCGGTACCTCGTTGCCAAGTGCATCCGTGTAGGTCTTGAGGCCCATGCCATAGTAAGCCTTCACGTGGGGCTTCCCTCGGCTGCCTCTCGCGCGAGCGCCCCTGCGCGGAAGGTCACGCCCCAGTTCCTGTAAAATGTCAACGTTTTTTTTCATAGTTTGGCATATATCAATGGGTTAAACAAAAATACGGTGTCATCCAGGTGCACGCCAGGTGCACACCAAGTGCAGGGTAAGTGCACGGTACGTGCCCGTCGGACGACCTTTTCAAACCGGTTCGCACTGCGTTTTCCTGTGCGCGCACTACGTCTGCGCGTGGACGTAGTGCGTTTATGCGCGGACGCACTGCGTTCGCGAGCGAATGCACTGCGTTCTGACCGCAAACAGACTGCGTTTTTCTCTCTCATATCCTCTGATTTTCTCCGACAAAGATAACAGTTGTTTTTCTCGGCAGAGTTCCACCATGGAACGCTGTCCTGCAAAAATCGCACTTATTTTGCATCCGTAAAATCAAATGCAAATCCCATGACAGTCATTCCCTTCCCCCGTCTGGAGCAGGTTGCTCCCTCGTGTTCGTCGCTGCGTGAGCTGGTGCGTCAACTAGTCAGCGCTATCCCCGTCTTCGTGCAAATCCGTCCGAACGGGGGCTCCGAAAAAGAAACTGTTCCATCCTCTCCCTCCGTGAGGCAATGAAAAAAACGGCTGTATGCTTGCATTTTTCCGCAGTACGTCGTATCTTCGCACGGAAAATGTCAGGATATGAAAAGATGTAAGCGCAGTTTCCTTCTGAAAATGGCCCTGTTGCTGATGGCGGCAGTTGGTCTTTCGTCGTGCCGCCATGCCGGCGTCCACGACGCCCTGCTCCGTGCCGAAGCCCTCATGGAGTCCGACCCCCAGGAAGCACGCGCAATCTTGGAGAGCATAGCCTCACCCAACCTCAATCGTCTCTTTACCCCCCTCAATCCCCCCGTTATCGGGGGGCAGAAACCCCTAAAGGGAAGGGCTTCTGATTCCTCTGGTCTCCCCTCCTTCAGGAGGGGTAAGGGGGAGGCTGCCCTTTTTGCTTTGTTGAAGACGCAGGCCGACTACAAGTGCGATGTTGCGCTTACGTCCGATTCCCTCATCCTTCTTGCTACGGACTACTACGGCACTAAGCGCAAGAGCCAGCGTGCCGCCCTCGCCCAGCACTACCTTGGCTGCACCTATATTGAGATGCATCGCGATTTGGATGCCATCGAGGCTCAGCTTCGCGCCACTACACTCTTTCCCGACACCACAAACAAATACTTTGCCAACAGCCTGTTTGAATTAGGACTCCTATATTACAAGCACTATATGGTGGATAGCGCCTGGGTGGCTTTCGGACGCTACCGCTGGACAGAATCCTGCAATTCCGATTCAGCGAACATCGGCTATGCCGACTTTTACATGGGGACTATTGCCTTATATCATGATGATGACGAGTTGACGGACAGCTTATTCCAATGTGTCTTGAATAATACGAAAACTACAAATTATAATCGTTTCACAACTTATTTCCAGTTAGCTAAACTTCGGTTTTATCATCAGCACGACATCGAGGGAGCCTTAGCCTATTTAGAAAAAATAGGTAATCGTTTTGGAGAAGACAATAGTGCCTTACTGACATTGAGAGCCGACATCCTCGCCCAACAGCAACAACCTGCAACGGCTTACGAATTATACAAGAAAGCCCTACGAAACAGTTCCGATATTTATGTCCAATGTACGTCGTATGAAGGACTGGCCAGCATGGCCCCGCTTCTGAACAAACCTGATTCTACGCGTTATTTCATCGATCAATATAAGAGTCTTTTGGATTCCATCTATACGATGAACAAGCAGCGGGAAATCACCGAAATCAAGGACAAGCATATCGTGGAGATTCATGACCAGCAGATGAGAGCCCGCAATTTGCGATTGCGACTTGGGGTGGGCATTTTTATTGTCTTGTTGCTATCGGCATTTTTTATCATCTTGTTGCTCATTGACCGTAAGCGCAAGAAGCGTTACTTACAGGCGCAGGAGGAGCTGCGGCAGGCCAATGTGGAAGTATTGCGGGCGCAGGTAAACGAACAGCCCGCCGACTTGGACACACTCTATCGGAAAAAGCTCGCCGCCTGTCAGGACCTTTTCCGCCGGACGCCTTCGGCCCGTCTGCTGTTGGTGCCGCCCGCATCGCTGACGGCCGCGCAGAGGCAGACGCTCATGGACGACCTCACCCGCTCGTTTGTCGATATCATGCTCGACGTGAAGAACGCCTCGAATGCCGTCAACGATCAGGAGTTGATGTACTGCGTCCTCTCCTCCCTCCAATGCTCAACCGCCCAAATGGCGGAGCTTTTGAATAACGCCGATGGCACCTTGCGCTCTCGGAAAGCCCGTTTGAAGGAAAAAATGCCCGAAAACCTGTGTCTCCTTTTCTTTTCATAACCAGCCATTTATTCTTTTCGGCAGCAAATGCCACGTTTTTGCAACGCAAAAAACTTGCGTGTTATCACCCCATTCCCGACCTTTGCCGGCGAATTCAAAATGAACGATTCAATGGACAACGCAGATTTCACGTTTCTCGTCACTTCGTTTCTCTACATGGTGTTAACCATCGTAGAGCGTCTCGGCTTTTTGCCGAATACCTTGATCCTTGACTTCGCTTTTGCCTTCCTGTGGGGAATCCTTCTCATTACCACAGGAGTCAAAGCAAGGTTCTACCTTCAGACAGCAAATAAGCCCGTTAATGTCATTGGCGTCATTCTGGCCTTGCTCGTCTTCGTTTCTTCGATAGTTCTTCTTTTTATTAATCATTATTATTGTTAATCACTAGACATGTAAAGATGAAAAGATTATTTTTGTTGCTTGTTTTAGCAAGTGTCTTATCTTTTGTTTCTTGCACAGATAGCAATATTTCTTTTTGCTCGCATGAAAACACAGAAGACTTAGTCTTATTTGAGAAAAAGATTGCTTCCTCGTATTATCCTTCAACAAGATCAAATCCTGATGAATTGGACTACCAGTTGATTGGTTTTACAACTATAACATTTTCCGCAGATGAGCAAGAAGTTGTAAAAAATGTTAGTACAGAATATAGTGATTCATTAGATAATATGGGAAATGTTTTCGTCGCAAAAGATGGTTCATTTGTGAGGATTTATTACCCTCTCCGAAATGCTATAGTTAAAATAAAAGGAAAAACAATAGTAGCAGACGAAAATGGCCGATTGCCACTTCCACCGGATGTTAACTTAAGAAAAACAAGAATCATAGGACGAGAAAAAACAGAAAGGTCTTCATATACCACATTTAATGTGAAGATTTTTCCGACATCCCAATATATTGACAATAACGTGTTAGTATTTGAATTAGGCGATAATAATAGAGATTTCTACAATTCTGATGGTTTCCAATAATCAAAAAAAAGTTCCAATGTAAACGATTAAAGTGTTAGTTTTTCGGCTTCCTTCAAAAAAAGAGAGCATTTAATCCGTTAATCATTGATGTAATAAAAAATAGCTGATGAAGTTTTTTTCTTTCTTCTCCATTTTGTTCTCTGTTTGCGCTACGCTTATGGCGCAGACGGAGGGCGACGTGGCTCAGCTAGTGACGTATGCTGCCCGCATTAACTACTTCAACCGCCTCTGTCCGCAGGAGAAGGTCTATCTTCATTTCGACAACACGGCGTACTTCCAGGGTGAAACCATCTGGTATGCTGCCAACGTGGTGGATACCACTACAGGCGGCGAGGCTGCCAGCAAGGTGCTCTATGTGGAGTTGCTCTCGCCGACGGGTGTGGTGTTGAAGCAGCAAAAACTGAAGGTGGTTGACGGGCGTTGTCACGGCTCGTTCACTCTCATTGACAATGGCGTAAAGGAGGCCGTAGAGATGCGCGGTGCCATCGGCTACCCCAGCGGTTACTACCAGATCCGCGCCTACACTCGCGCCATGCTTAACTTCGACGATGTCGGCGTCTTCTCGCGCGTCATCCCCGTCTATAAGGCTCCCGAGAAGGAGGGCGAATACGATGACCCCGTCATGGAGCGGTACACTTACCACGAAGTGAACCGTCCAGACCCGAAGCGCTCGGAAAAGTTGGACAAACTCAACATCGGTTTCTATCCCGAGGGCGGTCACCTCATCAGCGGTCTTCCCTGTCGCATCGCCTTCAAGGCTACTGATAAGCATGGGCATGGCGTCAGCATCGAAGCCCTGACGGATGCCGACGGGAACAACCTCTCCATCCCCCTCCAGCACAACGGCATGGGCAGTTTCACTTTCACGCCAGGGGAAAAGACGCAACGGTTGAGAGCCATCTATGGAGGGAAGAGTCATACCTTCACCTTGCCCAAGCCTGAGCCGGAAGGATGCACGCTTCAAATAATGGGGTCAACGAGTCAACGGGTCAACGAGCGAAGCTCAACGGGTGGGGACAGTCTAATCGTCAACTTTGCTGCTGCGGGAAGTCCATCGACTAAACTGCTGGGCTATACCCTCACCTCGCAGGGGAAGTGCCACGTTGTGGATACGCTTACCATCGGCACGCGAGGCTGCACCCGCTCTATCGCTACCGCATCCCTTCCCACGGGTGTCCATCAGCTCACCCTCTTCGATGCTGACGGCGCCATCTATGCCCAGCGCCTGCTCTTTATCGACAACGGCATCCCCACCGAAACCGTTTCCGTTACTGCCGAGAAAGCCGACATCCACCCCTTCGACGAAATAAGGCTGAATTTAAATGTCAACAAGTCAACGAGTCGACGAGTCAACAAGCCGGCGACATTTTCGCTTGCTGTGCGCGATGCGGCTGACTATGGCACCGCCTATCGCGACGACATCCGCACCTATATGCTCCTCTCCTCCGAACTGAAAGGATTGATAGAAGAACCGGGGTGGTACTTTGGAGCCTCACCCCAACCCTCCCCTGAAGGGAAGGGAGCGGCGAGCGGAGGTAATCAAGTCACCCCTCCTTCAGGAGGGGAGGGGGAGGCTACTCCTTTAGGGGGGAGGCTTCAGGCTCTCGACCTTCTCATGCTCGTGCAGGGCTGGACACGGTATAACTGGCGGCAGATGGCAGGGGTGGAGCCGTTCGAAATCCGACATTATACGGAGAGCCAGCTCGTGATTGACGGCTGGGCGTTCAGTCGCTACAAAGAAGTCCCTTTGGCAAACGTTAAGGTGGGCATCAACCTTTACTCCCCCGACCGCGACAAAAAGCAGCACGCCATCGTCACTACGGACAGCCTTGGTTACTGGAGCATTGGCGTCGATGATTTCGAAGGTGAGTGGGCGCTTTTCATTCAGACCAAGCAGCAGGAGAAGGGTAAGGAGAGTAACACCACCCGCATGAGGCTCGAACGTTCCTCTGTTCCCGCCCTTCATGCCTATCAGCCCATTGAGACGTATATCCCCGACTATGTATGGAACGCTTCCGACATCGAAATACTTGAAGAAGAAGAGGACACGTTCGCCTTGCCCACCGATGCCCACGCCCTGCAGGAAGTGGAAGTGCAGGGTCGACGCAGATACATCGACTTTGCCACCTTCAAGGCCTACGATGCCGACAAAGATACGGAACTCCTTTTGGACGAAGGACAATACACCTACAAAGTGTGGGACTACCTCAAGGAAAAAGGATACGAAATTGACTACGAGGATGGAAAATACCGAGCACTACGAACCTTTTATATTCCCATTAGAGGCAAACATTTAGTTAGATATAAAAGAGCCTGGGACATTGACATGGAAAGGGTGAAGAGTGTTATCTTCTACAACAAACGTAGCGATTTCTTTGGCATTCCCGTAGTGCAACAGTTTATACCGATAGAAACTATAATGGAAGTCCTACAAAAAGATGGCGGTGCCTACGTAGTGGAGATACGGCTACATGAGAAGACTACCCGCAAAATTACCACCAAGAACTCCCGCCATACAACTTTTACAGGCTATAGCCCCGTCGTGGAGTTCTACGCCCCCACCTATCCAAATGGTCCTATTCCAGGCGACAAGGACTATCGCCGCACCATTTACTGGAATCCCGAAGTCATTACCGACGAGAACGGCTATGCTTCCGTCTCCTTCTACAACAACGGCTTTAGCCGTGCCCTCACCATCTCCGCCCAAGGCCTCACTCCCGACGGTGTGCCGATTATCAACAAATAACTCCCCTCTTTTTTCATTTGCTTACTTTTTCTTTGAGGCGCGGCATTTGCCGCGCCTCTGCTTGTTTAGTGGGGGTGCTTCTGCTGATTTCCCCGCTGCTCGTGATGAGTAGTGGGGGCTGTTCAGGAGGATTGAATAGCTTACGATGCAGCGATTCTGCTCTTTTCCGCGCCTTCGCTGACAAGCAGTAGGAGCTGTGACAGCCGGAACTAAAAAGAGTAAGGCGACGCCCAGAGTGGGCATCGCCTTACGGATGACAATGTGAGTGGGGAAGGATTACTTCATGATGACGCGAGCCATCTCGAGGACCTTGTTGCTGTAGCCCCATTCGTTGTCGTACCAAGCGCAGACCTTGACGAATGTCGGGTCGAGCTGGATGCCGGCCTTGACGTCGAAGATGGAGGTACGCGGGTCGTTGCGGAAGTCGGTGCTGACAACGGCTTCGTCGGTGTAGCCGAGGACACCCTTCAGCTCGCCTTCAGAAGCTTCCTTCATGGCAGCGCAAATCTCGTCGTAGGTGGCGGGCTTTGCGAGCTCGCAGGTGAGGTCAACGAAGCTGACATCCGAGGTGGGGACGCGGAGGGACATGCCGGTGAGCTTGCCGTTCAGGACGGGGAGCACCTTGCCGACAGCCTTGGCTGCGCCGGTGGAGCTGGGGATGATGTTCTCCAGGATGCCACGGCCGCCGCGCCAATCCTTCTTGGAGGGGCCGTCAACGGTCTTCTGCGTAGCAGTAGCAGCGTGAACGGTGGTCATAAGGCCACGGACGATGCCGAACTTGTCGTTCAGGACCTTGCTGATGGGGGCAAGGCAGTTGGTGGTGCAGCTGGCGTTGCTGATGATGGTCTGGCCAGCATAGGTCTCGTGGTTGACACCATAGACGAACATCGGGGTGGCATCCTTCGAGGGAGCGGACATGATGACCTTCTTGGCACCAGCCTTTATGTGTGCCTCAGCGAGTTCGGCGGTGAGGAAGAAACCAGTAGACTCGACGACGACGTCAGCGCCCAGGGCACCCCAAGTGATGTTGATGGGATCCTTCTCGGCGAAGACCTGAATCTTATGGCCATCGACGATCATGTAGTTGCCCTCGACCTTAATGTCGTGGTTGAACTGGCCGTGTACGGAATCGTACTTCAGCATGTAGGCCAGATAGTCGGGATCGAGCAGGTCGTTGATACCGACGACCTCAATGTCCTTACCAAAATTCTCAACTGCTGCACGGAAAACCATACGTCCGATGCGGCCGAAACCATTAATACCAAGTTTAATCATTGTACTTAAAATTTGAGGTTATAAAACTAAAAAAATCACTTTTTCGAAATTTATTTCTGAAAAACGGCGCAAAATTAAGAATTTCTTTTTATATTTGCACGAAATTTCATTTAAAAAGAGTAAAAATCATGGCAAAAAGTAAATTCTTACAGGAGTTCAAGGACTTCGCAATGAAAGGAAATGTGGTAGATATGGCTGTCGGTGTGGTCATTGGCGGCGCGTTTGGCAAAATCGTCTCATCGTTGGTTAGCGATGTCATCATGCCCGCCATCGGTGCACTGATGGGCGGACTGGACTTCACAACCCTGCGCTGGGTCATCAAGCCGGCTTACACTACCGAGGCCGGCAAGGAAATCGCTGAGGCTGCCCTCAATTATGGCAACTTCATCCAGACAGTGGTTGACTTCCTCATCATCGCCTTCTCCATCTTCCTCGTCATCCGCGCCATCGCCAAGATGAACGCCAAGAAGAAGGCTGCCGAGGAGGCCGCTGCCGCCGCTGCTGCTGCCGCTGCACCTGCTCCCGAACCCACGAAGGAGGAAGTGCTGCTCGGCGAAATCCGCGACCTGCTGAAAAAACAGGCAGAGAAGTAAAGAAGATTGAAAGGGTTTAATGTTTAACGTTTTTCCTTGGTTTAACGTAGAACGTTTAACGTTTAACGAAAGCCAAAGGACGTGTGCGTTAAACATTAAACCTTAAACATTAAACGAGAATTAAAAAGGAAACATGACAACATCAGGTAATGTTCGTCCGGCTGACATGGTGCGCATCACCACGCCGGCTCTGGCAGAGAAATTCATAGAGGAACAACTGGCCGCCCTGCGTGCCCAGATAGGTGACAAGAAAGTGTTGCTGGCGCTGAGCGGAGGCGTTGATTCGTCCGTTGTGGCAGCCCTGCTTATCAAGGCTGTCGGACAGCAGCTCGTCTGCGTACATGTCAACCACGGCCTGCTGCGCAAGGGCGAACCTGAGCAGGTCGTCAGCGTGTTCCGCGGCGAAATGAATGCCAACCTCATCTATGTGGATGCCGTGGACCGCTTCCTCGACAAGCTTGCAGGCGTCGCCGACCCTGAGCAAAAGCGCAAGATCATCGGCTCGGAGTTCATCCGCGTCTTCGAGGAGGAAGCCCGCAAGCTCGAAGGCATCGAGTTCCTTGCCCAGGGCACCATCTACCCCGACATCGTGGAGAGCGGACCCGTCAAGAGCCATCATAACGTGGGCGGACTGCCCGACGACCTGAAGTTCGAGCTCGTCGAACCCATCAAGCTGCTCTTCAAGGATGAGGTGCGCGTCGTAGGCAAGGCTCTCGGACTGCCTGACAATATGGTCTATCGTCAGCCCTTCCCCGGCCCTGGACTGGGCGTGCGCTGCACGGGTGCCATCACCCGCGACAGACTGGAGGCTGTGCGTGAGTCGGATGCCATCCTGCGTGAGGAGTTCGCCAAGAACGGCCTCGAGGGCAAGGTTTGGCAGTACTTCACCATTGTCCCTGACTATCGCTCTACGGGTGTGAAGAACGACAAGCGCTCGTGGGAGTGGCCCGTCGTCATCCGTGCGGTGAACACCCGCGATGCTATGACTGCAACCGTTGAACCTGTTCCCTTTGATTTACTCCAGCACATCACCGCCCGCATCGTCTCCGAGGTGAAAGGCGTCAACCGTGTCCTCTTTGACCTGACGCCCAAACCCACTGGAACCATCGAGTGGGAGTAAAACGAAAGAAGAAGGAAAATAAGAAATGAACCTGTTCACCAGACTGTTCGGCAAGAAGAATGCCGAAGAGAAAATCAAGGTGGGCACCATGGAGGATTTCATGGTGCTCATCCGAGTGTACTATCAGGCCGTCATGGCGTCGAACATCGGCATCACCAACATCAACATGCTGCCCGACCTCGCCATGTTCAAGCGCTCGCTGAAGATTCCTACACAGAATAACAAGCTCGGCCTGGCAGAAAAGTCGCACTGCCGCAAGATGCTAATGCAACTCTACGGCATCAGTGACGGCTTCTTCAAGGAAATCGACACGTCCATCAAGAAGAACTGCCGCAACATCAACGATGTCAACGGCTACTTCTTCCGCTTCCAGCAGTTCAACGAGAACCTGATGATGCTTGTGGGCAACCTGATGAAGTGGAAGTTCCGCACGCCCGGCTTCATGAAGAAAGCCCTCCATGCCCTCACGGAACAGACCATCAGCGACATCCTGACGAAGAACAAGTGGAAGGACGAGGCGACGTACAAGACCGTGGGCATCGTGCGCCAGTTGCAGCAGCAGCTGGGCTATTCGGCTGACTGGATGACGGAATTCGTCTATAACGTCGTCCGCCTTGCCAAGAAGGAGAAACGCCCAGCCCAGCAGCCCGACGAGAAGAAAAAATGAAAGGGATTTACAATTTGACGATTTACTATTTACAATTTATTTTTCAATTGGATTATTTGGTAATTTCCGTCAGGCGCATCATAAATAATCAATTATCAAAATAGTAAAATAAATCGTCAATCGTAAATTGTCAAATCGTAAATAAAAAAAGGTATGACGCACGACGACGAAATCCTGTTTGACGCCTTCGAAGAGAAGCTGCACCAGCTCATCGGACGGCACGATGCCCTCAAGGCCGAGAACCTTGAGCTGCGTGCCCGTCTCGATACCGTCAGTGCCGACCTGACGAAGGCGCGCGAGGATTATGCCGCACTGGAGCAGTCGTACCTCAACCTGAAGACAAGCCGTGTGCTCGAAGGCATCGATATGGAAGACGTTAGCGACACCCGCGACAGGATTGCGCGGCTGGTGCGTGAAGTGGACCACTGCATCGCCCTGCTCAATGCGTAGCGGAAAGCCCTATATATAATAAGGTATAAAGATCCTCACCCCGCAGACGATGGACGACAAACTGAGAATAAAACTGCTGATAGGCGATGCGAACTACCCGCTGCGCATCAATCGTGCTGACGAGCAACTTTACCGCGATGCTGCGCGGCATATCAACGATATGCTGAACCGCTATCGCGAGACCTTTCCTGGACTCAGCAAGGAGCAGTATCTGGCTATGGTAGCCCTCCACTTCAGCTATATGAACATGGAGCACCAGCACGACAACGACACTGCCCCCTTCGCCGAACGCCTCCAGCAGTCCATCAGCCTGCTGACAGACTACCTCGCGGACGAACCGCAGGAAAATCAGAAACCCATAAACCCGTAAAACCCCTTAAACAAAATATCAACAAACCTCTGCCACAGGCAGAGACAAACAGAAAAGTAACATGACAGCAACAGTAATAATTGCAGCCGTAGTCGGCCTGGTGGTGGGTGCACTCATCGTGTACTTCATCTTCCTTGCCGGCTCGAAATCGAAGTACAAGGCCGTCATCAAGGAGGCGGAAGCCGAGGCCGAAGTCATCAAGAAGAACAAACTCCTCGAAGTGAAGGAGAAATTTCTCAACAAGAAAGCCGAGTTGGAGAAGGAAGTGGGCATCCGTAACCAGAAAATCCAGCAGGCCGAGAACCGCATCAAGCAGCGCGAGCAGCAGCTCAACCAGCGTCAGGAGGAACTCCAGCGCCGTAGCAAGGAGGCCGATGCCATCCGCGAAACCCTTGACAACCAATTACAGGTAGTTGAACACCGCAAGGAGGAACTGGAACACCTGCAGCAGCAAGAGCGCGTGAAGCTCGAGTCCATCAGCGGGCTCTCTGCTGATCAGGCCAAGGAGCGCCTCGTGGAGTCTCTCAAGGAAGAAGCCAAGTCCGACGCCGCCTCTTACGTCAACGAGATCATCGAGGAGGCCAAACTTTCAGCCAACAAGGAAGCCAAGCGCATCGTCATACAGACCATCCAGCGCATCGCTACGGAAACGGCTATTGAGAACAGCGTCACCGTCTTCCATATCGAGAACGATGAGATGAAGGGGCGCATCATCGGGCGTGAGGGACGAAACATCCGCGCCCTCGAAGCTGCCTGTGGCGTTGAAATCGTCGTCGACGACACCCCTGAGGCTATCGTTATCAGCGGCTTCGACCCCCTGCGTCGTGAGACGGCTCGTCTGGCTCTCCATCAGCTGGTAGCCGATGGACGCATCCATCCCGCACGTATCGAGGAGGTTGTCGCCAAGGTGCAGAAGCAGCTTGAGGAAGAGATCGTCGAGACAGGCAAGCGTACGACCATCGACCTCGGCGTACATGGTCTGCATCCCGACCTTATCCGCTTGGTAGGCAAAATGAAATATCGCTCCAGCTACGGGCAGAACCTCTTGCAGCACGCACGCGAAACGGCTAACCTCTGCGGCGTTATGGCTGCCGAGCTGGGACTCAATCCTAAGAAAGCTAAGCGCGCCGGTCTGCTTCACGACATCGGTAAGGTGCCTGATGAGGATACCGATTTGCCACACGCCCTCTACGGCATGAAGATTGCCGAGAAGTACAAGGAGAAGCCCGACATCTGCAACGCTATCGGCGCCCACCACGACGAAGTGGAGATGACGTCCCTGCTCGCTCCCATCGTACAGGCGTGTGATGCCATCAGTGGCGCTCGTCCTGGTGCTCGTCGCGAGATTGCCGAGGCCTACATCAAGCGACTCAACGACCTTGAGGACATCGCTATGTCTTACCCCGGCGTCACGAAGACCTACGCTATTCAGGCTGGACGCGAGCTCCGCGTCATCGTCGGTGCCGACAAGATTGACGACGCTACTACCGAAGCCCTCTCCGGCGAAATCGCCAAGAAGATTCAGGACGAGATGACCTATCCCGGACAGGTGAAAATTACCGTCATTCGCGAAGTCCGCTCCGTCGCTGTAGCGAAATAGCTTTCCCCAAAACCCTCACCGCAAACAAGTGAGGGTTTTTTGTCTTCAATAAAGATTGTTTTTGCATCCTTAAAACCAAACGAATGGAGATGAAACGGCTGATAGTAATCGTAGTGATGTTGAGCGCTGTACTTACGATGATAGCGCAAGTGGCGAAACCTGCTCCCTATGGCCCGCTGCCTAACGAGAACCAGCTGCGCTGGCAGGAGATGGAGATGTATGCCTTCATTCATTACTCGCTGAATACTTTCACGGATCAGGAGTGGGGCTTTGGCAATGAAGACCCGCAGCTGTTCAACCCCTCAGACCTCGACTGCCGGCAGTGGGCACGTGTCTGCAAACAGGCAGGCATGAAGGGCATCATCTTTACCGCCAAGCATCATTGTGGCTTCTGCATGTGGCCCTCGGCCTACACGGAGTATAGCGTGAAGAACGCGCCGTGGAAGAACGGGAAGGGCGATGTCGTGCGCGAATTGGCTGATGCTTGTCGCGAGGAGGGGCTGAAGTTTGCCGTTTATCTTTCGCCCTGGGACAGAAATCATCCTGAGTATGGCCGTCAGGCGTATGTCGAGTACTTCCGCAATCAGTTGCGTGAACTGCTGACGCAGTATGGCGATATCTTTGAGGTGTGGTTCGACGGAGCAAATGGAGGCGACGGTTGGTATGGTGGGGCTAATGAGACGCGCCGTATCGATGGAAAGACCTACTACGGATGGGCAGAGACATTCCGCATGATTCGCGAACTACAACCTAATGCCGTGATATGGAACGACGGCGGAGACCGAGGAGACCTGCGCTGGGTGGGTACTGAGGCTGGCAACGTGGGTGAAACCAACTGGAGCCTGATGTATCGTGAAGGCGACACTTCGTGGAACATGCTGCACTACGGTGTGGAGGATGGTGATGTGTGGTGTCCTGGCGAAACAAATACCAGCATTCGTCCGGGCTGGTTCTATCATGAGGCAGAAAATGAGCATGTGAAAAGCTTATCGAAACTGATGGACACCTATTATAAATCTGTGGGACGCAACTCCACGCTGCTCCTCAACTTCCCCATTGCCCCCAACGGGCGCATCCATCCTAACGATAGCCTTCGTGGCATCGCCTTCAAGAAGATGATAGACGAGGTGTTCAAGGAGAATCTTATCGATAAAGCTAAAATCCGTACGAAGCAATTGCCTTCCTCCAAAGGAAGGACGTCGGGGATTGGGAGTGTAACAACCATCACCTTCAGACATCCCACAACCTTCAACCGTTTCCTCGCTGAAGAGGACATCGCTCTGGGGCAGCGTGTGAAGAAGTTTTCTCTGGAGGCATACGTCAATGGAGAGTGGCAGCCCCTCAAAGATGAACTGGTGGAACATGGCGATGGGCTGACGACTATCGGACATCGGCGCATCATTTGTTTCCCTGCTGTCATAGCATCGAAACTCCGCTTTACCATTACCGATTCGAAGGCACAGCCTGTCATCAAGAAGCTTGGCGTCTATCTCGCCCCAGGCCTTACTGCTGACATCCCTGACAGCGGAGAAAAGAAATCATCGTCCCTTCACATCTTTTTCAGCGGACCTCGTCAGATGCTCATCGACTGGGATTCAGATCAGACTTTTACTACATTCCGTTACCTTCCTCCTCAAGAATCTAACGAGGGCATCGTCACTCACTACACACTTTGGGGTTCCACTGACTGGAACCATTGGGCGAAACTTGCATCGGGCGAGTTTTCAAACATTGTCAACAACCCCATTTGGCAGACCATCAATTTCCCTGCTACCAAGGTTCGCATCCTCAAACTGGATGCCGACCGCCTATCCAGCGGCGAGCGCATGGCCTACGGCGATATAGAGTTCTATTGAAAAAATCGATAACAAGATGAAAAGATCAAATCAGTTCAGATTACGGATGTTCGCTGCCATCCTTACCTTCTGCGGCGCTATGACCGTTACGGCACAGGAAAGCGAGCCTGTCCAGGCCTATTTCACTACTGCTGACATGCCCGACATGCTGCGGTTCCTGCCTGCGCCTCCCGACACCATCGGTGCTTTGTTCACCCACGACATCATGCAGTACATGTGGGGCAAGACCATGCGTCTTGACCCTGAGCGTAGCGCTATTGCTATTCGCGACGCTGAATATGGGCTGGAGTGTATCATCCGCGAGTTCAGCGAGCCTTTTGGTATGCAGATATCTTTGGAGGATACTCCTGAGATTTATCGTGTGCTACGTGATGGCACCGCTACCTGCGATAGCATCTGCACGTTCCCCAAAAAATACTACATGCGCAAACGTCCCTTTATGCGCTTCAACGAGCATACGTTGACTCCCGATGAAGAGGAGAATTTGTCAAAGAACGGTTCCTACCCCTCAGGACACACAATCTTGGGTTGGAGCGCGGCATTGTTGCTCTCAGAAATCAATCCTGACCGTGCCGACACTATCATGGCACGTGGTTACATGTATGGCGAGAGTCGTGTCATCGTGGGTGCCCATTGGCAAAGCGACATTGATGCCGGCCGTCTGGTCGCTTCAGTAGCCTACGCTAAGCTGCATACCAGCGAGGCATTTTTGGAACAGATGAGGAAGGCTCGTGCTGAGTTCATCGCGAAAAAGGGTGCCGTTGGGGCGCCTCCCATTGTATTGCCCACGCAATTAACCGAACAGACCTATCGTCTTGATGGCACTCCTGCTACGGACGATACACGTGGAGTCGTCATCCAGGGAAACCAAAAGCACTTGAGAAAATAGGGCGGACGTTTATTCCAGTCCTTTGAGATTGAGTTGGTGAATGGCGGGATTAGCGTACATTTCCAACAGCTTATGACGGAGGAAGGGTACGTCGGAGTGCTCAATCTGTACCTTGGCAATCTGACCTTCAATGTAGGTCTCAAAAGCCTCGCGCTCTGCGGGCGTATAATAGTCTTGTTGACTTTTTGACTTTTTGACTTGTGGACCTTCTTCCTGAAGTAGGTCAAGGGCAATATAGTTGGCAGGGTATAGGCGATAGCCACGATAGATGGCTTCATCGATATGTTGTGCTACGGCGGTAAAGAAGTCGGGCTTTGGCATATCGTCGGGCAACGTGTCAAGGAAATCGTTGATACAAGGGGCAACTTGGTAATGGATGTGTCCTTTCCAGCCGAAGATGCCAGTACGCATGTTGATGAGGTCGTCGGTTTGCGACTTGCGAAAACCTGGAACGTCTCGCTTCAATTGAAACTCCTGTGCCTTCAGGTAGTCGCAAGGATCGTATTCATAGCTGATGGAAAGAGGCGTGAGGTTGATGTCTTTCAGTCGCTGCTTATTGGTGCCTGTGCCTGATATGACGAACATCTTGAGCAGGCTCTCCTGCGTCTCGTCGGAGGAATCCTTCGAGCGCCCTTCGCGCTGGGCAATCCAGATGGGAACCTGTTTGACACCAGAGGCATAGTGCATGTAGGCCGAGAGTCGTTGGCTGGCTTGGAGGATGTCGTGAATGCCGCCAGAACGGGTGACGATGAAACTGCGGTTGATGCGTACCAGCGTCTTTATCCAAGGGTAGATAAGGAGATTGTCGCCGATGGCAATTTCAACAGTGGAAAGTTCTTTTTCAATGAGCAGCAAGTCTAACAGACCGGAGTCGAGGACAATGTCGCGGTGATTGCTGATGTACGTGTAGTTTTGCTGTTCAGGAGTAGGGCTAACGGCAGAGAAATCGCAGCTGAGGCCATTGGAACAGCGGGCTACGAGCCCTTTGAGGAAGGGCTTACAGAAAGCCGCTTGGAACTCCATGCAGGTGTGGCACCCGCGCATGGTATGCGCAATATGCTCGAAGGGGATGTCGGGAAAAACGGAGGCAACGACGCGTCGGAAGGTGGCGTCGGAGAGCAACTCCTCGTAGGCTGCAGGTAGTTCTTCCGGCTCAAAGGGCCGCATGTCGGTGAAGTCCATAGGGGGAGAGGTTTAGGAGTACTACAGGAGTGTAGACAAAACTATTTTTCTTAATTCTTAACTAAAAAACGAATCTTCGATGATGTCTGTGAGGACGTCCTTGATGTCGAGTCCGGCTGCGCGCACCTGTTGGGGAATGAAGCTTGTAGCAGTCATGCCGGGCGTAGTGTTGATTTCGAGGAGATTGAGTTTGCCACCCTCAGTGATGATGTAGTCGATGCGAATGATGCCGCGGCAGGGGAGGATGTCGTAGATGGCAGAGGTGAGCTCGCGCACACGTTCTGCAGTTTCCTCAGGAATGCGTGCGGGGGTGATTTCTGCAACACGGCCGTTGTATTTGGCATCGTAGTCGAAGAATTCATCCTCGCTCACCACCTCGGTGATGGGGAAAACAACGCTGTTCTTGCGGGTTTTGTAGCAGCCACAGGTGATTTCTGTACCCTCCATAAAGGCCTCTACCATCACTTCGTCGGCTTCTTTAAGCGCCTCAGCAATAGCAGGCTGTATCTGCTCGCGCGTCTTGACCTTAGTGGTGCCGAAGCTGCTGCCGCCACACGTGGGCTTGATGAAGCAGGGAAGGCCGATGCGCTCAATGATGTCATCATCAGTGATGGTACTGCCTTTACGAAGTGTGAGCGACTCAGCCACGCGGACGCCAAAGCCACGCAAATATTGGTTGAGGACAAATTTGTTGAACGTCATAGCCGAGATGAGGGGCGAGCAAGTGGAGTAGGGGAGACGAATGAGTTCGAAGTAACTCTCAAGCAAGCCGTTCTCGCCTGGTGTACCGTGAATGGTGATATAGGCATAGTCAAAGCAGATGTGACGACCGTCGAAGTCAAAGCCGAAATCGTTACGGTCTATGGGGGCTGTGCCTCCGTCGGGGAGATTGACGTGCCAGTCGGTGCCGTGAAGTACAACCGTCCAGAGGTCGTAACGCTCGTGGTCCATAAATGAGGTGAGCCCTTCGGCAGAGCGGAGGGAAACCTGATATTCGGAGGAGTCGCCTCCAGCTACAATGGCAATGGTTCGTTTCATGAAGGTAAGGGTATTATCGTTGTTCTGAAATGTTCGGATTGGTTATATCGTTCTATGGGAGATGTAGTTGCGCCAGCGGTCGAGGAGGTCTGTCATGTCGGAGGGGAGTTCGGAATTGAAAAACAACTCCTCACCAGTACGGGGGTGGACGAAACCGAGTGTGCGGGCATGGAGTGCCTGACGGGGACAGACATCGAAGCATCCCTGTACAAACTGACGGTAGCTGCCGGAGGGAGTGCCCTTCAAAATCTCGTTACCTCCGTAGCGTTCGTCGTTGAAGAGCGGATGGCCGATGTGCTTCATGTGGACACGAATCTGATGGGTCCGGCCCGTCTCCAATTGGCATTGCACGAGGGTAACGTAGCCTAGGCGCTCAAGCACTGTGTAGTGGGTGATGGCGTGCTTGCCAATGGAGGGGTCGCTGTAAGCAGCAAAGCGTTGGCGGTCGTGGATGTCGCGGGCAATCTGAGTTGTGACGGTGCCTGTATCTTCGTCTATCAATCCCCAGACGAGGGCATTGTATTGGCGGTGGGTCGTCTTATTGAAGAACTGAATGCCGAGTGATGTCTTGGCATCGGCTGTTTTCGCCACGACGAGCAAACCGCTGGTGTCCTTGTCGATGCGGTGGACAAGACCTACTTCAGGGCTGTTGGGGTCATAGTCGGGGTTATCCTTCAGGTGCCAGGCAATGGCGTTCACGAGCGTACCTTCCCAGTTTCCGACACCAGGATGGACGCACATACCCGCAGGCTTGTTGATGACCATGAGGTCATCGTCCTCATAGATGATGTCCAGCGGAATGTCCTCCGGTTCGATGTCGCCTGCGTAGCGCGGACGGTCCATCATGATGGTGATGACGTCGCAGGGCTTTATGCGGTAGTTGCTTTTGACTGGCTTGCTGTCGACACGGATAAGCCCTGCCTCAGCTGCCTTTTGAATACGATTGCGCGAAGTGCCGGGGATGTGGGTGAAGAGGTATTTGTCGATACGTACTTGTTCCTGTCCTTTGTCGACGGTCAGGCGGTAATGCTCAAATAGCCCGGTATCCTCGTCGAGGGCGTCGCTGTCGTCATCGACGAGTTCTTCAGGGCTTTCAGGCAGCAACCCCGCTGCCAATAGCTCATCATCAGTATCGTCAAAACCAGTCATCGTCGACTACTGGCTCGGGTTTCTTCTCCTGTTCCTTCTCGCCATTGCCGACGACAAGGGTGATGGCTGCGCCCTCGGGTATAAGGTCACCGCCGTGTACTTCCCGTCCGTTGTAGCGCACTTTATAGACCCAGTCGATTTCCCCTCGGATGGTGTCGTTGGGCGTGAGGGTGAATCCGGCAGCACGGAGTTGCGATGAAGCCTGGCGCAGCGAACTGTTGTCGGCAATGTCGGGCAGAGCCACCATCGGCTCGTTGCCAGAGCTGAGTGTCAGATAGATGGCGCGTCCACGTTTTACCTTGGCGTCAGCCTCAGGGCGTTGGGCTACGACTACGCCTGCCGGGACGTCCTTGACATACGTTTTGTCGTAGGAGATACCTTTCAGCTTTTTTGCCTGCAAGGCGGCAATGGCATCAGATTCGTCGATGCCGGTGACGTCAGGCACCAAAATGGCTTTGCCGTGTTGCGTGTAGCTGTCTATCCAACGGAGTGTTAGAAAAATGGCCAGCACGACGACCAACAGCATAGCTGCGATGTTAATCCAGAACATGCTGCGCGTCATGGGCTTCTTGTCCTTTTCTTTTTCCTTTTCCTTCATGTCGTTATGTGTAAATGGGGGAGCAAAGGTACACGTTTTTTTATAAAAAAAGAAGTAATGGCCCGAAAAAAACCATTACTTCCTCTTTCCAATACCCTGCGGGAGGGCGCCTTGCGGCTTACTTCTTGTTACGTACTCCGTTGAATTCGTCGGAAATAGTCAGTTTCTTGCGGCCTTTGGCACGACGTGCGGCCAGTACTCGGCGACCATTGGCGGTGGCCATTCTCTCACGGAATCCGTGTTTGTTCTTTCTCTTTCTCAGAGAGGGCTGAAATGTCCTTTTCATATTCTTATATTTTGATGATTTTTCTCTCGATTCCTTAATTTGGGCTGCAAAATTAGAGCCTTTTTTTGGAATAGCCAAGAATCAATGCGATTTTTTCGCGTTTTTTTTGGTTTTTTCCTTCAAATGGCCTATTTTTGTAGCCGTTTTCAGAAACGAATCTATCATTCACATAAAAAAACGATAAATTATGATTCTTTGTCAAGACATTAAAATCGGCACCTGCATCGACTTGGAGGGCCAGCTTTATTTCTGCATCGACTTCCTGCATGTGAAGCCCGGAAAGGGTAACACTTTTGTTCGCACGAAGCTGAAAAACGTTGTCAATGGCCGTGTGCTGGAGCGTACGTTCCAGATTGGTTTCAAACTGAATGATGTCCGCGTTGAGCGCCGTCCTTATCAGTATCTCTACAAGGATGATATGGGCTACGTGCTGATGAATCAGGAAACCTTCGAACAGATTACCCTGAACGGCGATGTCATCACCGGCGTGGAGTACCTGAAAGAAGGAATGGAAATTGAGGTTGTCACCAATGCGACAACGGGCGACGTGCTTTTCGGCGAACTTCCCATCAAGGTGGTGCTCCAGGTGACTTATACCGAGCCTGGCCTGAAGGGCGACACTGCTACTAACACGCTGAAGCCTGCTAAATTGGAAACCGGTACCGAGGTGCGCGTTCCTCTGTTCATTAACGAGGGCGAGTTTGTTGAGATTGACACTCGTGACGGCTCCTACGTCGGCCGCGTAAAGGCATAACCGAATAGCGTCATGTAAGAAAACGAGCCTTGTTTTTTCGGAAACAAGGCTTGATTTGTCCCTTGAGAGGATGAGCGAGAAGTTGAACATTAACCAGTGGGCTGAAGATGACCGTCCGCGCGAAAAGATGATGCGCCACGGCGCTGCTGCGCTCTCCAATGCCGAGTTGCTGGCCATTCTCATTGGCTCGGGCAACACGGAAGAGAATGCTGTGGAGCTTATGAAACGGGTGATGAAGGCCTGCGACGACAGTCTGGTTCGTTTGGGGCGGATGTCCATGGAGGAACTGGTGGAGTATCCCGGCATTGGTCCGGCAAAGGCCATCAGCATACTTGCTGCGTGCGAACTGGGCAACCGTCGTGTCATGGACCGCACGGAGCAGCCAGTCATCAAATCGGCACAGCAGGTGTATGAGTATTACTACCCAATTCTCTGCGACGAAGCTGCCGAGTACAGCTATGCCCTACTGCTCAATCAGGCGTCACGCGTCATCAAGAACTCGCTCATCGGCAAGGGCGGGCTTTCCGAGACGCTTGTCGATGTGCGGATTGTCCTTCGGGAGGCGCTCATCAACAAGGCCTCCAGCTTTATCCTCTGTCACAATCATCCTGGCGGCAGCCTCCGTCCCAGTCGTCAGGACGACCAGCTTACCCAAAAAGTCAGGGAAGCAGCAAGCCTGATGAACATCCGGCTGGTCGACCATGTCATTTTTACCACATCGGGCTACTACAGCTACGCCGACGAAGGAAGAATATAGAACTATGTCAGAAGAAGAGAAATACCTCTTGGAGGAACGCATCGTTGAGGTGCTGAAGACCGTCTATGACCCTGAAATCCCCGTCAATATCTACGACTTAGGGCTCATCTACCGCATTGAGGTTATGGAAGACGCCAGTGTGGAGATTGACATGACCCTCACGGCACCCAATTGTCCGGCAGCCGACTTTATCATGGAGGACGTCCGCCTGCGTGTAGAGGGCGTCAGCGGCGTTACGTCAGCTACTGTAAACCTCGTCTTTGAGCCCGAGTGGGATAAGGACATGATGAGCGATGAAGCCAAACTGGATTTGGGCTTTGATGTAGATTGAAAAAATGTAAGCTTATGATATACTTTCTTTCCGATGCACATCTCGGCTGCCGCGCCCTCCGCTGGAACCGCACGAGAGAACGTCGCCTGGTACGCTTCCTCGACAGCATCAAGACGAAGGCCTCGGCCGTCTATCTGCTGGGCGATATGTTCGACTATTGGTTTGAGTACCGCTACGTGGTGCCCAAGGGGCATGTCCGTTTCCTTGGTAAGATAGCCGAACTGACCGACCGTGGCGTTGAAGTACATTTCTTCATTGGCAATCACGACATCTGGTGCCACAACTACTTGAAGCGCGAGTGCGGCGTCATCATGCACTACAAACCCTACACCGTGGAGATTGAGGGCAAAGTGTTCTACATGGCTCACGGCGACGGGCTGGGCGATGAAGGCGACAAGAAATTCCGCTTCCTGCGTCGTCTCTTCCACAGCCGTCTGTGCCAACGGGCATTTTACCTGCTGCACCCCGACTGGAGCGTGCGTCTCGGCCTGAAGTGGGCCGCCAACAGCCGCCGCAAGCACGAGCGAGAAGGGCAACCCGAGTACAAGGGCGAGGAGAACGAGCCGCTGGTGGTCTATTCGAAGAATTACCTGAAAAGCCATCCGGAAATCAACTATTTCCTCTATGGCCATCGCCATATCGAGCTTGACCTTCCCCTTGGCGACGAATGTCGGATGCTGATACTCGGCGATTGGGTGGACAAGTTCACCTTTGCCACTTTCGACGGTGAACAACTTGTCCTTCAGCGCTATCTCGAAGGCGAGACCCGTCCTTGATGCATATAATAAAATAAGGAAAGCAAAACACATAAACGATATGAGAAAGATAACGTCAACGACCTTTTGGGCATTTGCCATCCTGATGGCGATGCCTTTGGCGGCGCAGGAAAGCACGCGCTCCATCAGCGATAAGGAAATTATCAAGACGGGTTGGAACATCGGCATCCTGCCTGTGATTGGCTACGACAGTGACCTCGGTTTCCAGTACGGCATTTGCAGCGACATCTTCAACTATGGCGATGGCACTCGCTATCCCTCCTACGACTATAAAGTAAACCTCGAGGCAAGCACCTACACCAAGGGCTCCAGCGTGCTGCGCTGCTACGGCGATTTCAAAACGCTCATCCCCGACGGCAAGCTTTTCTTCGACGTCACCTATTTCAACGCCCCGAAGTTCGAGTTCTACGGCTTCAACGGCTTTTCGTCGCTCTATGTCCCCGAAACTGCTTTCACCAAGATCAACAACCCTGTTTCTTCGCGGATGTACGACGAGCTTCCCGTTCCCGAAGGCAGGAAGAGCGCTTTCAATTGGATATCGCGCAATCAGTTCCGTGCCGTAGTCAGCATGCAGAAGAAAATTTCCGGCGGGCTGAACTGGGCAGCTGGATTAGCCTACTATAACATCAGGACGGGCGATATCAATCGCGACAAACTTGCCGGTGACGATGCTGAAAAAAAGGAATGGTATGCCAATCAGCTGACTCTCTATAATTTCTACAACCAGTTTGGGATGATAGCCCCCGAAGAAGCCGAGGGAGGCAATGTCACCCAGCTGAAGGCGGGCCTTACCTACGACACCCGCGACCACGACAGTGACCCCACGCGAGGCGTCAACATCGAAGCCACCTTCTACTACGCTCCCGACATCCTCGACCGTACCGATACCTACAACCACACCAATGGCGGTATCCTTTTCATGGGCAGTCATTACGTCCCCGTCGTGGGCGACAAGCTCACCCTGGCCTACCGTCTTGGGGCGCAATACACGTTGTTTGGCAATGTGCCCTTCTACTTCTGCAACAATATGAACACCATGTTCTTCCGTAAGATGTACACTGAGGGCCTGGGCGGCAACGCCTCTGTGCGCGGCATCCATCGCAATGGCGTCATTGGCGACGGCTTCGCCTTGCTGAATGCCGAGCTGCGCTGGCGCATCGTCGAGTTCCGTTTCATCAACCAGAACTGGGGTTTCGCTGTCAATCCCTTCTTCGACTGCGGACAGGTCATTAAACCGCATAAGCTTGATGTCCAAAAACAGTCCCTCTCTCCTGTCTTTTATAGCGGCGAGGCCGAGCATCTCCATTGCACGGCAGGCTGCGGTCTGAAGCTGGTCATGAACCACAACATGGTCGTTTCCTTCGAGGCAGCTAAAGCCTTCAGCGCCAACGATGGTACAGGGCTTTGGACGAATATCGGCTTTAACTATCTGTTCTGATGCCCTGCATGAAGACAAAGTTATTCCCGCTTATCTGCCTTGTGCTTGTGGCGTGCGGCAGTACACCTTCATCGGAAGGCAAGCAGGAGGCTGATTTCTATCAGCCTGTATCGAAAAAAGCAAATAGCGCCCCCTCCCCTTCAGGGGAGAGCCAGGGAGAGGCTTCGGGGGAGGTTCTTCTGGAGCTGCCCCGCTTAGAGGTGCCGCGTAGCGGCGAGCGTATGCTTGTGCACGAAGGCTTCCGCATTTCCTACAACCAGAGCTGGCTTATCCCCAACTGGGTGGCCTACGAGCTTACCAAGGAGGAGACGCGCGGCTCTGTGGAGCGCACGGACTACTTCGATGTCGACCCCACGCTGCGGGGGCGTCAGGCACGCTTTGCCGACTACAGCCACACCGGCTACGACCGCGGCCACATGGCTCCCGCGGGCGACATGAAGTGGAGCAAGGAGGCGATGGACGCCTGCTTCTACCTCACCAACATTTGCCCGCAGAACCACAACCTCAACAAGGGTGACTGGAACGACCTCGAGAATGCCTGCCGACGCTGGGCACGCCGCTACGGGCGGGCGTGGATTGTCACGGGCCCCATCGTCACTTCGTCCGAGCCTAAGACCATCGGCGACCGTCACGTCGTGGTGCCCGATGCCTTCTTCAAGGTTGTGCTGGTGCCCAAGGGGAAGACGTACGAGGGCATAGCCTTCGTCATGCCAAATAGCGCCGGCAACGGACAGTACATGGACGACTGCCGCGCCATCGACGACGTGGAAAACCTCACCGGTATCGACTTCTTCCATGCCCTCCCTGACGATGTGGAGGACAGCGTCGAATCCACCCTCCACCTCGCCGTCTGGCAGCTGGATTAAAAGCTATATATACATATAGTATATAAATTATCTAATACTCTTCCCATATCTATACTGCTCGCGCAGGAAGCCCTTTTTGCTTTTTTACTTTTTAACCGTTTTATCCGCAGGGCTGCTGGATTTATCGGGCGGGCTGTCCGATTTATCGGGTGCGCTGCGCGGTTTGAAAGAGGGAAAAAATGTTAATTTTGCAATCCCATATTGAAAAAAAGCCGGGGGCTTAAAAATGTAAAACGGTAAAAAGTGAAAAAACTCTTTCTTTTCCCTTTTCTCCTTTCCCCTTTTCTTCAAAACCGGGAAATCGGGCTACGACGAGGACGGGAGCACAGCCTGCGGCGGAAACCATGTTTTTGCTTAAATAATCTTATTTTTTTCCTTTTTTGTTTGCGCGCGCGAAGGATTCTTTGTAATTTTGGCCAAATTTGTGCGAAAAGGCATGGCTGGCATAAAGAATCGTCCGAAGAAGGTAAGGAAAGGCTGGCGCATGGGGCTGCTGGGAGCCGTGTGCGGAGTGGCGCTGACGCTGATAGCCGTTCACTACTGGGAACGTAGCTCGACGAACGAGAGCTGTGCCCTGTGCCATGTGCACCCCAAGGCTGAGGAGGATTGGAAACTCTCGTCGCACTACAACAACCCCAGCGGCACGAAGACCGACTGCGCTGCCTGCCACCTGCCTCCGAAGAACACTTTGGCTCACTTTGCGGCCAAGACGCGCATGGGCGTGAAGGACATCTGGGGCTATCTCACCAAGAAGAGCGAGAACATCGACTGGGAGAGCAAGGGCGAGCTGGAGCACGCCGTTAGGATAGTCTATAACAACTCGTGCAAGACGTGCCACGTCAACCTGTTCCCCGCCGGCGTGAGCGACGATGGTATCTCGGCACATCTCTATTACGAGGAGAACGAGAAAAAATTGGGCCTCCAATGCATCAGCTGCCATCTGGACGTGGGCCACTACAACCCCAACTACAGCCACGCCAAGATGGTGGGTGTGCCGCGTCCCAAGGTGCGCGGCGACATCTATACGGAGCCTGCCAACGTCACCGCCTTCGAGAATTTCAAGGAGCAGATTCCCGCTACGGACATTGACATCCCTATGATAGCCATACCGGGCGGCACGTTCCCGATGGGTAGCAGCAAGAAGGACGCCTACAGCCAGCCCGACGAATGGCCACAGCACACGGTGAACGTCTCGTCGTTCTTCATGAGCGAGACCGAAATCACGTGGGACCAGTACTGGACTTTCTATGCCGAGACGATGTCCGAAGGCCGCACGCCGCCCGAGGTCATCTACGCCAATAACAGCCGCGAGGACGTAGACGCCGTCAGCGGTCCCACGCCGCCCTTCGGCAATCCTGACCAGGGCTGGGGCATGGGCGACCGTCCAGCCATTACCATGACGCACTATGCTGCCGAGACCTTCTGCCAGTGGCTTTCACTAAAGACTGGCCGCCACTACCGTCTGCCCACCGAGGCCGAATGGGAATACGCTGCCCGTGGCGGTACGGCGACGCCCTACTTCTTCGAGGGTAAGCCCGCCCGCTTCACGGGAAAAAGCCTCCGCAACCGCATCCTAGGTGCTGACACGACAAACATCAACCGCTATGCCATCTATACAGTCAACAGCCACAACCGCACGCAGGAACCTACACGCGTCCAGGCCAACCCCTTCGGACTGAAGAATATGTCGGGTAACGTTCTCGAATACTGCTCCGACTGGTACAGCGCCGACGCCTATGCCCAGACTCCTGATGGTGCCGTTGACCCGAAAGGCCCGGCATCGGGCACGGAGCACGTCGTCCGTGGCGGTAACTATGCCGACGATGCCGTTGAGCTGCGTAGTGCTGCTCGCGGCCATACCGACCACGACGCCTGGCTGCGTACAGACCCCCAGAACCCTAAGAGCATCTGGTGGTACTCTGACATCAAGGGCATAGGCTTCCGCATCGTCTGCGAAGTCCCTTCCTTCCTCATCACTCAATAACTTCATCGTCCATAACCCCCAAAACTCAATAACAATGGAAAATATCAACAGAAGAAAATTCCTCGCCACCACTGCTAAGCTTGGTCTGGCGAGTGCAGTCACTCCCGCGTTCCTCACCTCCTGTACCTCCAAGGAGCCTAAGATGGTTCCCCTGCGTGCCGAGGGCGAGTACTATGTTCCTGAACTCCCCGACAAGGCCATCGCCGGCCGCGAACTGAAGGTCGGCCTCGTGGGCTGCGGCGGACGTGGTTCGGGTGCTATCGGCGATGTCCTCGATGCTGCCGACGGCATCAAGGTAACGGCATTGGGCGATGTGTTCATTGACCGTCTCAATGGCGTCCGTGCCCAGCTTGCCAAGCGTGGCCAGAACGTCCCCGATGAGGGAGTTTTCATTGGCTTCGACGCCTACAAGAAGGTCATCGACTCGGGCGTCGATATGGTTATCCTCACCACGCCTCCCGTCTTCCGTCCCGAGCATTTCCGCTACGCTACGGAGAAGGGTGTCCACTCGTTCCTTGAGAAGCCCATTGCTGTTGATCCCAAGGGCTACCGCACCGTCATCGCAGCAGCCCGTCAGGCTAAGGCCAAGAACCTCTGCGTCGTTACCGGTACGCAGCGTCACCATCAACGCTGCTATGTGGAGGCTTTCAAGCTGATTCAGCAGGGCATCATCGGCGAAATCACCGGCGGTAACGTCTATTGGAACGGCGGCATGCTTTGGTATCGCGAACGCGAACAGGGCTGGAGCGACATGGAGTGGATGATCCGCGACTGGGTGAACTGGAAGTGGCTCTCGGGCGACCACATCGTCGAGCAGCACGTCCACAACATCGATGTCTTTATGTGGATGACCGGCATGAAACCCGTCAGCGCCACGGGTTTCGGCAGCCGTCAGCGCCGTATCACAGGCGACCAGTATGACAACTTCAGCGTCGATTTCACCTTCCCCAACGGAATTCACCTGCACAGTATGTGCCGCCAGATTGACGGCTGCTCCAACCGCGTCAGCGAGTTCGTCCAGGGCGCCAAGGGTTCGTGGAACAGCGAGACGAATGAAATCCGCGACTTGCAGGGCAACCTCCTCTGGAAGTACGATGACGCCGCTGCCAATGCCCAGTACAAGCAGCACAATCCCTACGTCCTCGAGCATGTGGATTGGGTGAACCACATCCGCAAGAACGAAGGTCACGAGGAGGCTACCGAGACGGCCGAATCATCGCTTGCCGGCGCGATGGGCCGCGAGTCTGCCTACACCGGCCAGACGGTGACGTGGGAACAGATGTCCGCCTCTCCGCTGGACTACATGCCCGCCAAGCTCGAGATTGGTCCGATGGATATGTCGCAGTACACCGTTCAGGTTCCTGGCAAAGGCCGTTAAATCTTGATGCCAAATTCCTAATTTCTAATTTTATAATTCTTTTCGATGAATCGTCGCAAATTCTTCAAGACATCCCTTGCTGGTGCCGCAGTTGCCAGCATGACGTCGCCCCTTGCTGCGCTAACCTCGTGCACTTCAGCACCCAAGGTTAAGACCCCAAGCGTTCCTCTCAAGCTTTCCTTCCAGGAGGGTATAGCTCCCGGCAAGTCGCTTGCTGAAAAGCTCGACTACATGGAAAACCTCGGCATCGTCGGCTTTGAGCCTGGCGGAGGTAATCTGGCCAAACGTGTGAACGAAATCAGCCAGGCATTGAATGGCCGCAACATCAAAGTGTCGGCCATCTGCGCAGGTTTCTCGGGTTTCATTCTTGCTGAAGACCCCGCTGTCAAAGCGCAGTTTGACTCCACTATGCGCGACATCGTCGCCGCGGCTGGTCAACTCGGCTCTACGGGTGTCATTATGGTGCCTGCCTTCAATGGCCAAAAGCCCTGTCTGCCCCACAACCGCGAGACGCGCGACTACCTTTGCGAACAACTTCACGAGCTGGGTGAGTACGCTCTCAAGTGTGGCACGACCGTTATCCTTGAGCCCCTCAATCGTGGCGAATGCTTCTATCTCCGTCTTGTTGCCGATGCTGCTGCTATCTGCCGCGACTCCAAAAGCGACGGCGTGAAATGCATGGGCGACTTCTGGCATATGATGGAGGAGACATCCGACTACGGAGCCTTCATGTCGGCGGGTACAAAGTACTTGCAGCATGTCCACATGGCTTCACGTGGACGCCGCATCATGCCTGGCGAGGACGGCGACAAGGACAACTACGTCGATGGCTTCCGTGCTCTCCAGCAGTTGGACTACGACAAGTATGTCAGCTTCGAGTGCGGTACTGCTGGCAAACGCGAGGAAACCGTTCCCGCTGCCGTAGAGCTCCTTCGTGCCCAATGGGAGCAGGCTGCCAATTCATAGAAAGTGTTTATTGGGAAGTGCAGGAGTGTGAACTCCTGCACTTCAAAATATGCAAGAATTCCATGAAACGCCTTTTCCTGTTATTGACTGCCGCAGTCGGTTTTGTCCTATGCTCGTTCGCACAGAGCATGATAGTCCATGAAAGCACCAACGAGACGACGGTCTATAACGTCTCTGCGGTAGATAGCGTCACGTTCAGCGACACCTCTCTCCTTCCCGAAGGCAACGTCAGCTCTACTACGGTAGAGGTGAATGGCCGCTGGTGCAGTCTTGGCACTTCCATCACATGGTATAACGATAATGTCTCTTTTGCTGGAGGCGCCTTTACGCGCGGCTATCAGGATCGCGTAATGGACAAACTCCACTTCCAAAAGCTCTTCAATCGCGGTGTCAACGCCGGCACGCTCAGCTCGGCCTACGATGCCATAGTACGCGCCGATTACTACACCATCGAGCATGGCATCAACGACTGGGGGCATTGCGTCAAAGTGGGTAGCTTCGAAGACGATTACATCGGACAGAAGGACAATACCACATTTGCCTACCAGTATCGCCGCATCATCGACCGTATCTTCAAGGTCAACAAAGGTGCCAAGGTGGTGCTTTGCACGCCGCGCAAGGCCTATGGCTTCGGCGACTACCTGCCTGCCCATTGGTACGACCCTATGGTTGCATCCGACGGTACGAAGATTTACCTGAGGGAATACGCCGACCTCATTCGTCAGATTGCCGAATATGAGGGCTTCCCCGTTGCTGACTGGTTTGCTGAGTGCGGCGGTCAGAACGACCTTTCCATGCAGTCCATCGACGTCGCCCTCCATCCCAACGACGTAGGCTATCAGCGTATGGCCAATGTTCTCATTCAGGCTCTTCAAAAGGTGATAGTGCCGTAATGCAGAAGAGAAAGAGTAAAGGAAAAGGTCGCCATTTCGGCGACCTTTTCCTTTACTCTATTAGGTGACCCGTTTGGGGCTCGAACCCAAGACCCCATCCTTAAAAGGGATGTGCTCTACCTACTGAGCTAACGAGTCAACCTTATGTAAAAAAACTCTTCTGAGCGTTCCTTACGAAAAGCGGGTGCAAAATTACGCCATTTTTCGTTACCTTCAAAACTTTTCTCCCGATTTTTTAATTTTTTCAGTATTCATTCCCTTGCAGCCTCCTCTATGGCCTGCTGATAGCAGACTCGGCATAGGGGCTCATACTCCATTTTCTCGCCCAGCAGGACGCGCTTTTCGCCCGCTACCAGACGATGGGAGAGGTAGGCCAGGTTGCCGCAGCGTACGCAGATGGCGTGAACCTTTGTCACTTCGTCGGCAATGGCGCAGAGGTCGGGCATGGGACCGAAGGGCACGCCGCGGAAGTCCATGTCAAGCCCGGCCACGATGACGCGGATGCCGCGGCTGGCCAATTCGTTGCAGACATCCACCAGCCCCATGTCGAAGAATTGCGCCTCGTCGATGCCCACCACCTCGATGTCCGACGAGAGCAACAGTATGCTGGCGGCGTTGTCGAGTGGGGTAGAGGCGATGGCGTTTCCCTCGTGGCTCACGACATCCTCCTCCGAATAGCGCGTGTCGATGGCTGGCTTGAAGATTTCCACCTTCTGCCTGGCAAACTGTGCGCGCTTCATGCGGCGGATGAGCTCCTCCGTCTTGCCTGAGAACATCGAACCGCAAATCACTTCTATTCGCCCCCTGCGGCGTGTCTCGTCCATTCTGTCTTCTGAAAAGCTGATCATGATGTCTTTTATTTTCCGCAAAAATACTAAATAAATCCCAATTCGCAATTCCTAATGCACTATTTTCGCAGTTCGCAATTTATTTTTCATTTTTCATTCTTCATTCTTCATTTTTTATATTACCTTCGCCGCATGTTATACCTTGTACCCACCCCCGTCGGCAATCTGGAGGATATGACTCTCCGTGCTATCCGCATCCTGAAGGAGGCTGACCTGATACTCTGCGAGGACACCCGCACGAGCGGCATCCTGCTCAAGCACTTCGACATTCAGGGCCGGCTGATGAGCCACCATAAGTTCAACGAGCATCAGACCGTCGCTCCCCTCATCGAGCGTCTGCGTGGTGGCGAGACCGTCGCCCTCATTACCGATGCCGGCACGCCTGGCATCAGCGACCCGGGCTTTCTGCTTGTCCGCGAGTGTGCACGGGCGGGTATCGACGTGCAATGTCTCCCTGGTGCTACCGCCTTCGTGCCTGCGCTGGTTGCCTCGGGGCTGCCCTGCGACCGTTTCTGCTTCGAGGGCTTCCTGCCGCAGAAGAAAGGGCGTCAGACGCGCCTTGCCGCCCTTGCCGACGAGCCGCGCACCCTCATCTTCTACGAAAGCCCCTATCGTGTCGTCCGCACCCTCACGCAGTTTGTCGAGTTCTTCGGCTCCGAGCGCCCCGTCTGCGTCTGCCGCGAAATCTCCAAACTTCACGAGGAGTCCGTCCGCGGCACCCTTGCCGAAGTGCTTGCCCATTTTACCGCTACCGAACCAAAGGGAGAAATCGTTATCGTTGTGGGAGGAAGAGAATGAAATACACATGCCTCTTCCTTGACCTCGACAATACGGTCTATGACTTCTCGGCCAGCAGCCGCGAGGCCTACAGCGAGGTCTATCGGGCAATGGACTACGACCGCTTCTTCCCCTCTTTCGACGCTTACTTCGCCCTCTACGAACCGCGCAACGCCGAGCTCTGGACGCTCTACAACGCAGGCCGCATCACCAAGGAGCAGCTGAATGCCGAGCGTTACCTCCATCCCCTGCGCATGGCGGGCGTGGAGGATGCTGGGCAGATTTCGCAGGAGTTCTTCCGCCGCGCTATGGAGGTACTCCCCACGAAGGGCATCCTTGTCCCCCACGCCCTCGATGCCCTCCGCTACCTCCGTCCCCGCTATCGCCTCTACATCCTCAGCAACGGCTTTACCGAGTTGCAGACGCGCAAGATGCAGTCGGCAGGCATCGCGGAGTTCTTCGATGGCGTGGTGCTCTCGGAGGACGTGGGCATCAATAAGCCCGACCGCCGCCTCTTCGACCATGCCCTGCGCGTTGCCGGCATCCCCGTCGCCGAGGCCCTGATGATAGGCGACGACTTTGCCGTCGATATCGTCGGCGCCCATGCTGCCGGGTGGGACCAGATGTACTACAATCCCCGCGCCCTCACCGGCCTCCCTTTCGCCCCCACCTACGAAATCCGCTCGCTTGCCGATATCCGCTGTTATCTTTGAGATTCTGATATCTGAAGGTATTACCAAATCTCCAATCACTACTTTTTTCTTGCGGAGAAAACGAGTTATAAAAAAAGCTCAGAAATAGTGCGTCATTCGTGCAGAGTAAGGGAATAAAAGTTTTTCACTGCAATGAAAACTTTCTTTCACTGCAATGAAAACTTTCTTTCACTGCGATGAAAACTTTCTTTCACTGCAATGAAAACTTCTTTTCATTGCGATGAAAATATCGTAAACTCCTATTCCTTTATTGCAGACGTAGCTCAAAACGCTGAATAATAAACAATCCCACTTGAATTATCAAAATCATTTTATACTATGTTCAATAAAGCATGATTTCACCATTACTTTGAATGAGAAAAATATAGAATATTTTGCCGTATAGAAAAAAATGTCTATCTTCGCACCGTCAAACCTATAAGATTGAAGGCTATGTTGAAACGTGTTTCTGCTATACTCATTCTCCTGATGGCTGTACGTGGCCTGTATGCCTTGAACGAGGGCAGCCAATATCGGATTTCGCTTGGCAGCAGAGCCTTGTTCGTCGAGAACGGCAGCCTGGCAGACGGCTCGAACGTGCTGCTTTGGCCCGACACGAAGGTGGCTGCACAACGTTGGATGCTGGAGGTTTCCGACGAAGGATACTCCCTCCTCAACGTCCATTCCGCCAAGTACCTCGCTCCCTATGGCGTCCGCAAGGCGGGCACGCGCGTCTCGCAACGTAGCGCCTCGTCTTCGCAAAGGCAATGGTCGCTCACGCCCGTAGAAGGGGAGGAGGACACCTACACAATTGGCATGTTCACTACCGCATACGGCATGGTGCTGATGAGCGCTACCGGCACGGAGCAAGGCGCGAGACTGGAACTGGTGGATGAGGCTGATGCCGATCCTTCGCTCACGCATTGGAAAGTGGAGGAGATGAATGACGTCGAGACGGCATTCAGCGAGCAGATGAGAGATGACATCGTGGACAGCTTTATGAAACAGTATTACCACAACGCCAGCACGGGACATGTCCTTGGGGGCGGCGGATGGTGGGGCGATGCCGAGATGTTCGAGACGCTCCTCGATGCCTTCGAGACTACCGGAGACACCAAGTACAAGACCTATTTTGACGAACTCTACAAGAACTTCGTCTCGCGCAACGGCACGGATTGGAGCGGCAATTCCTACAACGACGATATCACCTGGATGGTCTTGGCCTGCATCAGGGCTTACCGCTTCTTCGGAACCGGCAACTATCGTGCCTATGCGAAGGCGAATTTCGACAAGATGTACAAGCGCGCCCAATGCTATCCGGCAGGAATGCTCCGTTGGTGCGAGGGCAAGGACGGCACGAACTCCTGCATCAACGGCCCTGCCATCGTGGCTGCCTGCTACCTCTTCGAGGCGCTGGGCGATTCCTCGTATCTCGAAAAGGCCAAGGCTACCTATGCCGGGCAGCGCAAGTACCTTTTTGTTCCCTCTTCGGGGCGTGTCTATGATAGCGGGGTGTGGTCGGGCAATACCTTCCGTGTCGGTAACGAGTGGAGTTCTACCTACAATCAGGGCACGATGCTTGGTGCGGCAATAAAACTGTGGCGTTTGACGGGCGATGAACAGTATCTGAAGGATGCCCGCAACGTCTACCAATGGAGTTTCCAAAACCTGACGGACAAATCGACGCGCGTCATCAATGTCTGCCAGACGGTTAACGGCGACCTCTGCGGCTTCAAGGGCATCTTCATGCGCTATGCCCGGCTTTTTGCAGAGGAGGATGACCGTCCCGATGTGCTCGAATGGATTGCCAAGAATGCCTTCTTCGCCTATCAGAACCGTAATTCAAAAGGGGTGATTTGGTCGAAATGGCTGACAAAGACGGCCGAGAATCTCCGTGATGGCGACAAGAACATCACCAACGATGCTTTTGGCGCTTCCACAGCGGTATCGGCAGCGGCTAACGCGCACGTGGGTACCTTATATTATAAAGATGCCTTCAGCCCTATCAGCGTGAGGGATTTCAACGACATCCGCTATATGCAGCTGACAGCCGACGCTACGGAGACCGACGACCTCGTGACGACGTTTGCCACGAAGGAGGATGCCTACGTCTGCTTCAAGAATGTGCAGTTTGCCGAGCGCGAGGCTACGCTCGTGGCTTTCCGGGCTAACGCGGCAAACGCCACATCTCGTGTGACGGTCTATTTGGACGGCCTTGCTCCTGAGTGTAAAGTGGCGGAAAGCGATGTGTTGCCTGAAGGATGGAATACGACTACGCTGCCCATCCCGCCCACGATGGGCACGCATACCGTATATTGGGTTGTGCAGAGGTCGGGAAAGGTGGCCTTTCGTGCTATCTGGTTTGGCGATGCTACAGCCGCTCGCCCCTTGGAATCCGCAAATGCTGCGCCTCAGGCTTCTTCTTGCTATGATTTGGAAGGACATCAGTTGTCTGAACTTCATGGTGGCATCGTCATCATGGATGGACGCAAAATCTTGGTCAGATAGCCCACGACTGTAGAACGTCTTTTTGACACCTGAAAGCCCCTTTCCCAGTCCCGGGGAGGGGCTTTTTGCCCCAAAATCCCACTTTTTTCCTCTTTTTTTGAAAAAAGTTGCTAAAAAGTTTGGTGGGTATAAAAACTTGCCGTACCTTTGTACCCGCTTTTCGGAGGAAGAGCAGAGGAACCCCCTCATAAACGAGGGTGTTTTTTTCTGCGCTCTTCGAAAAAGCCTACGATCTTTGAGTTAGTTTTCCATAC
>DBYJ01000045.1:0-319 GCA_002309805.1 Bacteroidales bacterium UBA1189
ACATTAGGCTTATATACAGCACTTTCTGAAATTGCTAAATGATGAGGGCTGGGTGCTGCCTCACTGCGGAATCATCCCCAATGGGCTGGCAGATTAGCGCAGTGGGCTGGCGCCGCAGCGCATCGCGATAGTTTTTTATTCCACTGCGATTTTTTCCGCGTTTTTGTTTGGTATTGTCGCAGAAAATCAGTAACTTTGCATAGATGAAAAACTAAAACTTTGAACTTAAACCAAAAGCCTGAAATGATTGAACTATCACAACTACAAACTCTTACGGAAAACGCTGGGGAGTGGGTTAGTTCATAGTTCATAATTCATA
>DBYJ01000045.1:351-83742 GCA_002309805.1 Bacteroidales bacterium UBA1189
TAGTTCACAATTCATAGTTCATAGTTTGGCAAGAAATGGCTCGAGAGGTGTCCTACGATGCCATCGTCCCTCGAGCCGCATGAAATGTTGTATCTTTGCAGCGGAATTCCAAATTATCAATTATCCATTATCCATTAAAAACGCTTTTTCCTATGCCTATTACTTATCAGATTGTGGGTTGCACCAACCCGATGGGTGCGCAGGATGTCGACTACGCCACCAACCGCCAGCTCAAGCGCGTGCCCAGCGAGCTGCTCGCGTAAAAGAGCCTCAAGCCCCAAACCCCTCCCATAGGGGGAGGGGTGGGTGCTCCTGCTACTTGCACTTCCCGATACGGCGCCAATGGTTGACGATGCGCTCGAAGTCCTTGAGGTACTGGGGTTCACTAAATTCTGAGGTGGGGTAGCCGGCACTGAAGTGGAAGCATTCTTCCTTGGGCTCAAAATATTCCGCATAGTCTATAGTGGGCTGCGGATATCCGCGGCTGTCATATCCGGAGGTAAGCAGGACGTTGCAGACGCTTTTCGCTCCCAAAAAAATCTCCAGCTCGGAGGCTGCTAAACCGGCACTACATAGTGCTTTTAGCGTGGGCATCTTGTCCTTGAAAACAAGAACTTTCGTTTCGGTGTTGTATGAAACGATGTCGTCGTCGGTAAACACCAATGTGTTCAGTTCCACCTCGTCTGTGCCGCTTCGTACGACGTAGGCCTTCAGCTGGCTTTCGAAGATTGCCTTCTGGCAACCACATGCGGTGAGTGCTACCGCTACGAGGAGAATGAGTTTTTTTCCGTTTTTCATCTTGGTGCAGTTTGGGGATTGATTACGCTGGCAAAACGTACCGAATGCGGAAATACTGCATCGCCGAGTGTTAAAAAATAAAAAAATCTGCGGTTTTTTGTGAGACCGCAGATTACGCTGAGCTGAAGGTTTTTATTCCAGGCCGTGACAGTACTTGACGCCGAGGCGGTCGTAGAGGCGGAGCAGGCGTGGCAGACGGGCGGTGAAGCTGTCCCAGTCTTTTTGCTCGGGACGGCACCACTGCACCTCGCTGGCAGCACCGAGGCGGGGCAGCAGCTGGTAGAAGGCAAACTCAGGATAGGCGATGTATTCCGTCCAGAGGTTGACCTGCTGACCGAGGATGCACTGCTGCTGCTCGACGGTGAGGCTGTCGGGTAGGACGGGCTCGAAGGAATAGACCTTGCTGGCGGAGACGATGTATCCACCGATGGTGCGCGGCTGCTTGGCCACGTCCTTCAGCTGCGGATGGTCGATGTAGGCAAAGACATTGGGGCTCATGATGACGCGATGCCCCTGACGGGCAGCCTCGATGCCGCCCTTGACGCCGCGCCAGCTCATGACGACGGCGCCGGAGGTGAGGCCGCCTTCGAGTGTCTCGTCCCAGCCGATGAGGTCGCGTCCGCGGGCGTTGAGGAATTTCTCCACCTCGTGGTTGATGTAGGTCTGCAGCTGGTTCTCCACACTATGCTTGCCATCATAGGTCAGCCCAAGTTCGCGGGCCTTGGCCTGGCATTTCGGACAATCCTTCCAGCGGTTCTTCGGGCATTCGTCGCCTCCGATGTGGATGAACTTCGAGGGGAAGACGTCGCAGATTTCGCCGAGGACGGTCTTGATGAATTCCATCGTCTCGGGATTGCCGGCGCAGAGTACCTCGCGGCTGACGCCCCATTCGGTCCTGACGGGGTAGGGGCCACCTGTGCAGCCAAGGTTGGGATAGACGTGCAGGGCGCCCTGCATGTGGCCGGGGAGGTCGATTTCGGGGATGACGTTGATGTAGCGCTCGGCAGCGTAGCGGACAATCTCGCGGCACTCGTCCTGCGTGTAGTAGCCTCCGTAGGGTGTGCCGTCGTAGATGCCGGCATTGGGGCCGATGACGGTCTGCTCACGAATGCTGCCCTCGAGGGCAAGGCGGGGGAGGGCTTTCACCTCGAAGCGCCAGCCCTGGTCTTCGGTCAAATGCCAATGGAACTGGTTGCATCCGTGCAGGGCCATGACGTCGAGCATCTGCTTGATGGTCTCGACGGAGAAGAAGTGCCGGGCACAGTCCAGCAACAGGCCGCGATAGCCGAAGCGGGGCTCGTCCTCAATCTTCGTGTAGGGCAGAAGCACCACATTGGTCTTCACCAGCGGCAGGCTCTTGCGGAGTGTCTGCGCACCACGGAACAGTCCGACGGGCTGCCGGGCCTGGAGGGTGACGCCCTTGTTCTCAACCTTCAGCACATAGGCCTCCTGCTGCTGTTCGGTGAGGGAGGGGGCATTGGTGTAGGCTTTCTTCCCCTTTTTCTTCTTGTCAGCATCGAGGCCGATCTGGAGGCGGATGGCGGCGCGCTTGTCCTTAGGCGTCAGCATCAGGCGGATTCCCGTTGCCTCCTCTATCCATTGCTGGAGGAAGCGGGCGGTGCGGCTCACCTCGTCGTCCGAGGCGTCGTAGGCAATGCCCATGCCGCTCTGGAGGTTGAAGAAATGCAGCGTGTCGGTCTGTACGCTCATCGGCAGGGGAATGACGCGATAGTCGGCCGTCAGCATCTGTGCTTCAGCGCGGCTTGCAAAAACGACAAGGCCGAGCAGCACGAGGGTAAGGGTGAGGTGTCTTCTCATAGTGAACTATAGTTTTAGGGGTTTATCTCTTCTGCTGTTGCTGGAGGCGCTGCTGCTCCTGCTGCATGGCCTCGAGGCGTGCCATCAT
Organism: Bacteroidales bacterium UBA1189; assembly: GCA_002309805.1. Taxonomy (GTDB): domain Bacteria; phylum Bacteroidota; class Bacteroidia; order Bacteroidales; family Bacteroidaceae; genus UBA1189. Next base: position 3,056 of record DBYJ01000045.1, read on the forward strand.
GCCCGACTTCTTGGGCGGGTTCTGCTGGTTCTTCTTGTAGTTGGCTTCCAACTGGGCCAGGAGTTTCTTGTCGTCAGTGGTGCGCTTCATGATGAACATGATGATGATGCTCATTAGCGACGAGATTAGGTAGTAGTAGTTCAGACCGCTGGAGTAACCGTTGAGGGTGAAGAGGAAGAGCACGGGCATGAGGTACATCGTCCACTTCAACATCTTCTGCGAACTCTGGTCCTGTCCGGCGGTGGGTTGCATCTTCATGCTAATGATGGTATTGAGGATGTTCACCACGCAGAAGAGGAGGCAGAAGATGGAGATATGGTCGCCGAAGAGAGGTATGCGTCCAGGCCACGAGAGGATGTCGTCATAGGCGCTGAGGTCGCTGGCCCAGAGGAAACGTTCCTGACGCAGCTCGATGGCATTGGGGATGAAGAAGAACAGGGCCATCCAAACGGGCATCTGGATAATCATGGGCAAGCAGCCGCCCATAGGGCTGACGCCGTACTTCGAATAGATCTGCATCTGCTCCTGCTGCATCTGCATGGAGTCTGCAGGGTCGGGGTACTTCTCCTTTATTTCGTCGAGATGAGGCTTGAGGGCGCGCATCTTGGCCGACGACATGAACTGCTTACGGGTGAAAGGCAGGACAACCATTTTCACAATGAAGGTGAGCAACAGCAGCACGATGCCCATGTTCATGCCCCAGCGTGTGAGGAAGTCGAAGAGGGGTACGATGATGTAGCGGTTAACGAGGCGGACTACCGGCCAGCCCATATAGACGAGCTTGTCGAGCTGCAGGTTCTGACCATTGGTGGAGAGCTTACCGGCAGCCTTCAGCGTCTTAAAGTGGTTGGGTCCGATGTAGAACTGGAAGCGTGAGGGCTGGGCACCCGTGGGGTCGAAGGCCGTGCTCATCTGTGACTCCATGTACTTTATGTAGAAGTTGGGTATGGTGTCCGTATCGGTGTAGCGTGTGCTGGTGGGGGTGTTTTCGCGATAGAGGGCGCTTGTAAGGCGGGCGTTTGTGAAAGTTTGCTCAGCCGCGAGGACGGTGCTGAAGAACTGGTTCTTGTAGGCAATCCAATCGACGGAGGGAAACTCGACGGTCTTGGACAGCGATTTCGATCTGCTCGGCTCAGTGATGTGACCTGGGTTGCGCCCTGTCTCACGGTAGGAGAGGTAGGTGTAGCGCTGCTCGAAGTTGTAGCCCTTCTCCTGATGGCGCATGCGCTGGCTGAGGCGGATGCCCATCTGGTTCATCTGCGAGGGGAAGAAGTTCTGCATGCCCGTAGCCTGCACGGTGAGGTAGAGGGTGTATTTGTCGGGCAGCAGACGATAGGTGAAGTCCAGATATCCAGCCCCGTTGGTGTTGAGGCGGAGGACCAGTGTGCTGTCCGTTTGGCTGACGGGCTGGAAATAGCGGTCGGCTGTGTTGATGTTCTCCACTTTGCCGTCAAGCAGGAAGGCCGTCTTGCGGTCGTTCTTGTCGAAGAGGACAATGGGGTTGCCCTGCTGGTCGTTGTAGTCGGCCAATGTGGCGCTGACGACAGCTGCGCCCTTGGTGCTGATGTCGACGCTGAGCTGGCTGTTGCGGAGCGTGAGAATCTGCTCCTCGCCTACAGCGGTGCCATAAAGGGCGCTGGTGGTGTCGTTCATTTGTTCGACAAAACGAGCCTGCTCGGCTATAGCTTCGGCTGCGGCTTTTTCATTCTCGATTTTGCGCAGGCTATCCTGAACGGCAGCAAGACGCTGCTGCTCAGTGAGTTTCTCTGCTGACGGTTTGTTGAGAAAGAAGAATCCCACCATCACGGCGAAGATGAGGATCCATCCGATGATTGAACTTTTTCTTGTATCCATTTTATACTTGTTGACTTGTTGGCTTATTGACCCGTTGACCTGTTGACCCGTTTAATTCTTCTTCACCGGTTCTGTAGTCAGGCCAATGCCGAGTTTCTTGAATATCTTACGGTCTACCTCGCTGACCATGACGGTGACATGCACTTGGCATCCGTTGAGCAAAGGCAAGCATCCTAAGGCGCGGCGGCAGTTGTCGTCGTGGAGGCTGAGGATGGAGAGCGCCACGAGCACCTCGTCGGTGTGCAGACGGGGATTGCGCCCGTGCAGATAGTTCACCTTGGTGTCCTGAATGGGCTCTATCATCTCCTGCGGAATGAGTTTCACGTCGTGGTCGATGCCTGCCAGATGCTTGGTGGCATTAAGGATGAGGGCGGCGCAGGGGCCCAGCAGGGCGCTGGTCTCGGCTGTAATGAGGGTTCCGTCTTCCAGCTCAATGGCAGCAGAGGGAACGCCTGAACGCTCCTTCCGCTCGCGGGCAGCCACGACAGGCTTGCGATCATCGATGCTGATCTTGGCTTGCTTCATCAGCAGGACAATCTTGTTGACTTCACTCTCCGTGCCGTTGCCGTCAGCCAGACGGCAGAGAGCGGTATAGTAGCGTCGGATAATTTCAGCATAGGAGGCCTCGCTGCATACGGCATCATCAGAGATGCAGTTGCCCACCATGTTGACGCCCATGTCCGTAGGCGATTTATAGGGACTCTCGCCGTAGATAGCCTCGAAAATGGCATTCAGCACAGGGAAAATCTCAATATCGCGGTTGTAGTTGACGGTAGTCTCGCCATAGGCTTCCAGATGGAACGGGTCAATCATGTTCACATCGTTCAGGTCGGCTGTGGCAGCCTCGTAGGCGATGTTGACGGGGTGCTTGAGAGGCATATTCCATACGGGGAAGGTCTCGAACTTAGCGTAGCCAGCCTTGACGCCGCGCTTGTGCTCCTGATAGAGCTGACTGAGGCAGACAGCCATCTTGCCGCTGCCTGGGCCAGGAGCTGTAACAACTACCAGCGGGCGGGTGGTTTCCACATAATCGTTCTTGCCGAAACCTTCGTCGGAGTCGATAAGGTCGATGTTGGTTGGATAGCCCTCAATAATATAATGGTAATATACCTTGATGCCGATCCTCTCAAGCCGGGCACGGAAAGAGGCTGCGCTGCCTTGCCCGTTGTAATGGGTGATGACAACGGCGCTCACCAGCAGTCCACGGCTGATGAATTCGTCGCGCAGTCGGAGCACGTCGACATCGTAGGTGATGCCGAGGTCGTTGCGCACCTTGTTCTCCTCGATGTCAACGGCGCTGATGACGATGATGATTTCGGCGTCGTCGCGCAGTTGCATCAGCATGCGCAGCTTACTGTCGGGCTGGAAACCGGGCAGGACGCGGCTGGCATGATAGTCGTCAAACAACTTTCCGCCAAACTCCATGTAGAGTTTGTTGCCGAACTGGGAGATTCGCTCCTTGATATGTTCAGACTGGATGCGGAGGTACTTTTCGTTGTCAAATCCGAGCTTCATAGGGACCTTTTTTGATTACAAGCCGCAAAGGTAGTACTTTTTTCGCCAATTTTTGCAGGGTGAAAGAATTTTTTTACTACTTTTGCGCACAGAAATATCATTTCATTCTTCAAAACCCATAAACCCCTTTATTGCCCACAATAAAATAATAAGGTATATGAAAAAGCAAATTCTTCTCTCCCTGATGTTCGGATTGGTGACGTTGTTGCCACTTTCGGCTTCAGCGTTTCCCACAGATGATGACACTCGTGTCGGAGGCTCATTGGCTACGGACTCTGCGTTGATAGATGCCATTTCCGCCTTGCGCGCAGATGTCGGCAAGAAGCTGACGCAGGATTCTTTTCTTGTGGCGAAGTACAACCTGATAGTCTCCCGTCTGATTGAAACTCATCGTCTTCCGCCATCCGACTCCATTCCTGACGTGGAAGACATCAATCCCATCCTCTTCCGCCTTATTGCTCCCCCCACGCTCTACACATCGCCGATGAAGCGGGCCTTGGCATTGGAAGGCGACTCGACGGCTACGGACAACACCTTGCCTGCCGAGAGCAATCTGCCTGGAACCAAGGACTTGGAGCTTCTGGACGAACTCGATCATCTGTTGCTGCTTACCTATCTGAAGAATCCTGAAAAAGTGAAGCAGACCGAAGCGCGCCTGATGGAGAACGCCAGCGTCTCTGAAGAGGCGATGAAGAAATCGGCTGACAATGCTGCCCTGAACGTCCCCACGGGCGAAGCCGCATTAGCACCTGTCACAGCAGCCAATACCGATATGGTTGTCAAGAAACCTAACTTCTGGAATACAGGCGGTACACTTTCCAACCAATGGGCCGAGAACTATTTCTCGTCGAACTGGTATCAGGGCGGAACGTCCAACCTCACTATCTTGTCGCTCCTGACACTTGATGCCAACTACAACGACAAGCAGAAGGTGACGTGGAACAACCGTCTGGAGGCCAAGGTCGGCTTTTATATGAACAACTTCTACAAATCCGAGGAAGAGGGGCGCACGAAGATTCAGTCCAATACCGACCTGCTCCGTTTTACCTCTACGCTCAAGCTGAAGGCCATCCGAAACTGGAACTATTCGGCGCAGTTCTTGGCCTACACGCAAATGATGAACATGTACAATAACGACGAGACGTTGAAATCAACCTTCCTTTCTCCTTCCTATGGACAGTTCTCACTTGGTATGGACTGGGCCAAGACTTTTAAGAAAGGTAGTTTGGCTATCAACATCGGTGCCATTACCTACAACTTCCGCTATGTGATGAACGACACGGTGTTGCTGAAAAGCGGCTATATTCCCAAAGAACAACGCAAAGGGGAAACCGAAGCCACCTTCCACCATTTCTATCGCGACTACGGTACAAAGGTCACGATTGATTTCAACTATCCCTTCACGAAGAGCATTTCCTACAAGACGCGCTTCTTCTACTATACGCCGTTTAATGCAGGAAATTCAGGTCATCACTATGTGCAGACTGAGTGGGAAAATACGTTCAATTTCCAAGTCAGCAAGTACCTGTCTGCGACGCTCTTCTTCCATGCTCGTTTCGACGACAGCCGCACGCCCGACGAGAAACTCAAGTACTTCATGTTCAAGGAATACCTGACGCTCGGCTTCAACTATTCCTGGTAATCTCTAATTCCTCATTCCCAATTATATTATTTCCTCATGCCCGCTCCAACCGACGACAAGAAAATCATCTTCAGCATGGTAGGTGTTTCCAAAACCTACCCAGGTAGCAACAAAACTATCCTCAAGGACATCTATCTCAGTTTCTTCTACGGGGCGAAAATCGGCATCATCGGCCTCAACGGTGCTGGCAAGTCCACGTTGATGAAGATAATTGCTGGGTTGGAAAAGAGCTATCAAGGTCAGGTGGTATTCTCGCCTGGCTATAGCGTGGGCTATCTGCCCCAGGATCCTCAGCTCGACCCGTTGAAGACGGTAAAGGAGGTAGTCATGGAGGGCGTGAAGCCTGTGGTGGATGCGCTGACTGAATATGAGGAGATTAATCAGAAATTCGGCCTACCAGAATACTACGAGGACAGCGAAAAAATGGAGCAGCTCTTTGCCCGTCAGGCAGAGTTGCAGGACGTTATTGATGCGACTGACGCATGGAATCTCGACAGCCGGCTGGAACGGGCTATGGATGCGCTTCGTTGTCCGCCTGACGACCAGCCTGTTACTACGCTCTCAGGAGGCGAGCGGCGTCGCGTAGCCCTGTGCCGTCTGCTGCTTCAGAAACCCGATGTCTTGCTCCTCGATGAGCCCACAAACCACCTTGATGCGGAAAGTATTGACTGGCTTGAGCAGCATCTTCAGCAGTATGAGGGAACGGTTATTGCTGTGACTCACGACCGTTATTTCCTTGATCATGTGGCTGGTTGGATTCTGGAACTCGATCGTGGCGAGGGCATTCCCTGGAAAGGCAATTACTCTTCGTGGCTGGAACAGAAGACGCAACGCCTGGCGATGGAGGAGAAGCAGGCATCCAAGCGTCGCAAGACGTTGGAACGCGAATTGGAGTGGGTTCACATGGCGCCAAAAGCACGTCAGGCCAAGGGCAAGGCCCGTCTGAATTCTTACGATAAGATGATTAACGAGGAGCAGAAGGAACGCGAGGAAAAACTGGAGATTTTCATTCCCAATGGCCCCCGTCTTGGGCACAAGGTTATCGAGGCACATGGCGTCCGTAAAGCATTCGGCGATAAGCTTCTCTATGAGGGGCTTGACTTCACGCTTCCTCCTAATGGCATAGTCGGCGTTATTGGTCCTAACGGGGCTGGAAAGACGACGCTTTTCCGTCTTATCATGGGACTTGAAACGCCTGATGCCGGCTCCTTCGAAGTAGGGGAGACGGTGAAGCTAGCCTATGTGGATCAGCAGCATAAGGATATAGACCCTGCGAAAACGGTTTACCAAGTAGTCAGCCAAGGTAACGAAACCTTCCGTATGGGAGGACGTGAAGTGAATGCCCGTGCTTGGCTTAGTCGCTTCAATTTCAGCGGCTCCGATCAGGAAAAACGTTGTGCCGTCCTCTCTGGAGGCGAACGTAACCGTCTGCAATTGGCTTTGGCACTCAAGCAGGAAGGAAATGTCTTGTTGCTTGACGAACCTACCAACGATATCGACGTCAACACCCTTCGTGCCCTTGAGGAGGGCTTGGAGAACTTTGCCGGTTGTGCCGTGGTCATCAGCCACGACAGATGGTTCTTGGACCGCATATGTACTCATATTCTGGCTTTTGAGGGTGATAGCCGAGTGTTCTTCTTTGAGGGAACCTACAGCGAATACGAAGAGAACAAGCTCCGTCGCCTCGGATACGAGGAGCCGAAGCGTATCCGCTATCGCAAGCTAGAGAGCTAAGTCTTTTGCTAAAATTCCATCAGGTGGAAATATATTTCCATCAAATGGAATTTTTGTTCCACTTGATGGAATTTTCTCAGCCCCTTGCGTTGTCATTTTAACGCACTACTCTGTCATTTCAACGCACTATTCTGTCGCGCCAGCGCACTACGCTATTCTGCTATCCCTATACAAAAAAAGTGGTTTCGTATTCGTTCCAATAGCCATCTCTGGAACGGTTCAATGAGAAAAAGAAGAGGCCGTGTCTGGTTGATGCGATGAAACTCCGAAGTACAGGATTTGAGTGCTCTCCCTCCTTTGTAATCCACCGACTCAAGGTTACCATGCGTAGTATCCGCAGACTTGCGCAGGCGTGGCCCGCCATTGGATGGGTGAAGCTACCTCGGTGTTTAATATGATTTGATGAGTTTCCCAGTCACACCGACACGGCCTCGAAACATTATTTCTGTGGCGAAGGTACACACTTCTGCCCAAATATCCAAGAAAAAACGCCTTTTTATTCCGGATTTCTTCAAAAAAACATGTAATAACATCTTTTTTCATTTTTTGCTTTTTCTTTTTAAGAAAAACCCCTACCTTTGCCCAAATTTTGGATTGACTAATTATTAATACTTAAACGAATAGTTCTTTGTTTCAAATGAAAGTACGTTTATTGCTCTTCACAGCACTCGGTTTGATGGCGTCTGCCGTTGCTTCAGCTCAGAGTGCTGCTGAAATCTCTGCAGCCAAGTCAATGGCTCGTTCCTATGGTTACACGGATTCTGAAATCAATGCTGTGCTTAATCACAACATTAAGCAAACTTCTCCTTCTGGAGGAAAAGCATTGGCAGCTCCCGTTATTACTTCAACATCAGCCCCTGTTTCTACTGTGCTTCCTGCTACAATAACAGAAGACGAGGTGGTGGAGGAAATTATTCCTGTTGTTCAAGAAGATGCGAGTTCCAATATTTATGGACACGACTATTTCACTTCCAAGGGCTTGAGTATCATCCCTTCATACAATGCTCCTGCTCCTGCAAGCTACGTGCTTGGGCCGGGCGATGAGATTATCATTGACCTTTGGGGAAACACAGTTTCTCATATCATTGCCACTATCGGCAACGACGGAGCTATCAATGTCGACAACCTGGGTCCCGTTTATTTGAACGGACTGAATGTGAAGAACGCTGAAAAGTTGCTGAAGTCTGAGCTCGGCCGTATCTTCTCCGGTTTGCGCGAGGATGGTACGGGCGATACTTTCCTGCGTCTTTCTGTAGGAAAAATCAAGGGAGTCGGCATCAATATCCTTGGTGAAGTCGTGACACCAGGTATGTACACCATTCCCTCACTCTCGTCCATTACGTCGGCTATCTTCATGGCTGGTGGTGTGCGCACGACGGGTTCTGTCCGTAACATCAATCTATATCGTAATGGAAAAAAGGTTTCCACATTCGACCTTTATGACTTCATCTTCAAGGGCAAGTATGATGAGAACCTTCGTCTGCAGGACAATGACCTTCTGACGGTCGATGCCTATAATAACATTGTGTCTATTGACGGAGCCGTCATCCGTCCTATGCGGTATGAAATGAAGAAGGGGCAGACGGTGCAGGATCTTCTAGATTATGCTCGCGGTTTCTCCACTCATGCTGACCGAGGAAGCGTACACGTTGTTCGTCGCAATGTCTCTACTACGGGTCAGGCCTACGATGTTCCTTCAGGCCAGTTCGGTAGCTTCAAGCTGGAGGATGGTGACGTCGTTACTGTTCGTAGCAATCCTGATTTGTATGATAATCGTGTCAGCATCAGTGGTCCTGTCATGTATCCTGGCTCCTATGCTATTAGTAGCAATCTGAAGGATGTGGCTGCTCTTATCCGTGCCGCTGGTGGACTTCGGGAGGGAGCGTATGAACTGCGTGGCCAGATTACGCGTTTGGACGAAAAACGTATGCCCGTGTTTGTTTCTTTCGATTTGCAGAAAGTGCTTAGTGGTGCTGAAAAAATAGATTTGGTGCGTGAAGACCAGGTAAAGCTGTTTGCTGAAGAAGAGTTTATACAGGATTTCAGCGTGTCAATCGATGGTCATGTTATGGAACCTGGAACATTCAAGTTCTCAGAGGGAATGACTGTTGCCGACGTTATTCTTTTGGCTCGTGGCCTTCGTGAGGATGTGCTTACGGATCGTGGCCAGATTAGCCGTACAGATCATAGTGGCGTTCCTGTAATCATTCCCTTCAATGTAAATGATGCTTTGGAAGGAAAGGACAATATTGCGTTAATGCGTAACGACCATATTCGCATCTATAGCCTTCGTGAATTGCAGGACGATGCTATTATCACCATTCATGGCATGGTGCAGGATCCTGGCACTTTTACCTATCGAGAAGGTATGACTCTTGAAGACGTCATTCTGATGGCCCGCGGCTTTTCAAATGGAGCAGACAAAACGAATGTTCAGATTTCAAGTCGAGGTGGTCGTGAACGAGGAACTGTAGAAAAGTACAATTTGGAGGAGAATCCGGAGATTATCCACATGGCTTTAAAACCTTATGATATTATATCAGTACGTCGTTTGACCTATTTCCGTCCGCAAACCCATGTGACCATCGATGGGGAAGTGATGTCACCAGGTACCTATGTAATCGATAAGCCTGAGGTTCGCCTTTCTGATGTTTTTGCCGATTGTGGGGGCTTTACAGAGGAAGCTTGGATTCAAGGAGCTCGTTTGACGCGTGTTCTCACATCAGAGGAAGTGGCTCGTCAACGTTTAGCCGTTCAGATAGCCAATCAGAATCTTGAAGGCCGGGACACGATTGATTTGAATGCTTTGACTGACCGTTATTATATTGGTATTGATTTAAAGAAAGCCCTTGATAAACCAGGTTCTAAAGCTGATGTTGTACTTCGTGCTGGTGATATTATTCATGTACCTCAAATGAATAATACCGTAAAAGTGGCAGGGGCTGTGTTTTATCCCAATACAGTGAATTTCGACAAGACATATTCTTGGCGTGATTATATCCGTCAGGCAGGTGGCTTTTCTCATAATGCGCGTCCAAGCAAGACGTATGCAATTTATATGAATGGTAAGGTGGCTACTCGTCGCTACGGACGTATTAAGATGGAGCCGGGAGTCGAAATTATTGTCCCAGAAAAAACGGAAAAGGAACAATCAGAAATGAATGTGGCTCAGATTGCTTCAATTGCGACCTCTACCAGCTCACTTGCCTATATGATTGTGGCAATTACAAACATGTTAAAGAAATGATGTATTTTAGCGTTTTATGAAAGAATATTATAACGAAGAATATCGGGAACTTGAAGAAGAAGGTTCTTCCATTGATATCATGGCGATTGTAAAGCGCCTGTGGAACAAGAGAAAATATATAATTGTTGTTACCTCTTGTTTTATGGCGTTGGGTTTACTAATGGCCATATTTAGCCGTCCTGTGTATACATCATCTTGTACGTTTGTCCCACAGATGTCTTCTGGCCGTTCAACATCAGCCTCTGCATTAGCTGCGTTGGCAGGAATGAGCACGTTTGATATGGAGGGTGGTAGTACGCTTTCACCGCTCATTTATCCCCAATTACTGGAGAATGCGGATTTGTTGAGGGAACTCCTTTATACAAAGTTGGATTTCGAAGAATGGGATGAACCGGTGTCTCTCTTTGATTATTATATGAATCCGGATTACCAGAAACCGTCTATAATAGGTAGCATCATGTTCTATACCTATGGCTGGCCGCTTTCGTTGTTAAGCAGCTTGATGGATAAACAAGACGAAGAGCAAGACGAAGTGGTTGGGCCCGAATCTAATGAATCGGCGTCTGTGTCTCGCATAGGTTATTTTACGGAAGATGAATATGATTGTTTGGGTATTATCGTTGATAAAATTTCCGTTGATATAGACAAAAATGACGGCTATCTGGAACTTAAATGTCGGATGGATGAAAAAGTCGCTGCAGCTGAGTTATGTGAAGTGGTGTTTAGTTTAATGGAAAAGTACATTACCGCCTTTAAGATAGAAAAAGCGTCTCAGACATTAGAGTATATTCAAGGACGTTATGAAGAGGTGCACCTTGAATATCAGAAAAAGCAGATGGAATTGGCTGAGTTTAATGATGCTAACCGAGGCACATTATCAGCAACGGCTCAGACACGTCGGGATCAATTGACGGCTGAATATAACTTGGCCTATTCAATGTTTGCTGATATTTCGAAGAAGTGTATGCAGGCAGAAATGCAGGTGAAGGAAGACCAACCTGTATTATCAATAGTTAAATCAATTGTCGTGGCCAATAAGCAATCGAATAGTCGAGCAAAAACTCTTATTATTTTCACTTTCCTTGGAGGTGTGTTGGCTGTGGGCTCAGTCATTGGTTTCGACTTTTTGAAGAAACAGGGCTCGAAGTGGCCTGAATGGTGGAGTTTGGAAGAAGAGACTGCGGTGCTCCCTGAAGAGGAAGAGAAAAAGAAAGCTTAAAAATGAATGAAGAGGGGGTGAGCATTCATGTTCGCCCTCTTTTTGTCTGTAATAATTATTTAGAAGAAATTGTAATGTATATGAAAGCATTTGTATTTCCCGGACAAGGGGCACAGTTCGTGGGTATGGGCAAGGACCTGTACGAGAACCACGTTTTAGCAAAGGAGATGTTTGATAAAGCAAATGAAATCCTTGGGTATCGGATTACGGATATAATGTTTGAGGGTACAGATGAAGAACTGAAGCAGACGAAGGTAACACAGCCTGCGGTGTTTCTTCATTCTGTAATCTCGGCATTGTGTCTGGGTAAAGAATTTCAGCCGGATATGGTGGCAGGGCATTCGTTGGGCGAATTTTCTGCTCTGACTGCTGCTGGAGCGTTGAGCTTCGAGGATGGATTGAAGTTGGTTTATGCTCGTGCAATGGCTATGCAAAAGGCATGCGAGGCCAAGCCCTCAACAATGGCAGCTATCATCGGAATGGATGATGAAACAATTGAACGTGTTTGTTCAGAAATAGATGGAATCGTAGTGCCAGCTAACTACAATAGCCCTGGGCAGGTTGTTATCTCTGGTGAAGTGGAAGCTGTGCATGAAGCCTGCGCGAAGCTGAAGGAGGCAGGAGCAAAGCGTGCTCTTCCTTTGGCTGTAGGTGGGGCGTTCCACTCTCCACTAATGGAGCCCGCCCGTGTGGAGTTGGCTGAGGCCATTGAGGCAACGACGTTTAACAAGCCTGTTTGCCCTATTTATCAGAATGTGGATGCACGACCCTATACGGAGGCAGAGGATATTAAAGCAAATTTGCTGAAGCAGCTGACTTCGCCTGTGAGGTGGACGCAGACTGTTATGAATATGATTCAGGATGGTATGACGGAGTTTGCAGAATGTGGCCCAGGTGCGGTGCTCACGGGATTAATAGGTAGAATTCAGAAAAGCCTTTCATAAACAGTAAATAAGAAGATGAATAACGAGGGGACTCAAATGAGAGTCCCCTCGTTGTATTCATAAGCGTCTCTTGATAATTTAGAACTTAAAGAAGTTCTTGGCGTTGTAGTAGGAGATGTCTTCAACCATCTGCTCTACGCGCGTTAATTCGGAGGCAGGGATTTCACCATTCTCGATGTCGCGTCCGAGGAGGTTGCAGAGCGTGCGGCGGAAGTACTCGTGACGGGGATAGGAGAGGAAGGAGCGGCTGTCGGTGAGCATGCCGACGAAGCGGCTTAGTAGGCCAAGCAGGCTGAGGGCGTTGAGCTGCTTTTCCATTCCGTCCTTTTGATCAAGGAACCACCAACCGCTACCCATCTGCATTTTGCCTGGGACAGAGCCGTCCTGAAAGTTCCCGAGCATTGTCGCAACGACTTCGTTGGCGCTGGGGTTGAGGTTGTAGATGATGGTTTTTGCAAGGCTGTCCCTGTTGTTAATGCGGTTGAAGAAACGGCTCATGGCTTTGGCGGTATTGAATTCACCGATGCTGTCGAAGCCCGTGTCGGGGCCAAGGAGGCGGAACATTTTACTGTTGTTGTCGCGGATGGCTCCGTAGTGGAACTGTTGCGTCCAGCCACTTTCGGCATCCATAACACCAAATTCAACTAACATGGCGCTTTTGAAAATGCGGATTTCGTCTGGCGTGAGTGGGGTGCCTCCATATACCTTATTAAATATGTTGCTCACCTCGGCATCGGTATAGTCCTCTGCGTAGAATTCCTCTATTCCATGATCGCTAAGGCGGCATCCGTTTTCGGCAAAGAAATCATGACGGATGCGGAGGGCGTCTATGACGTCGTTAAATTTGCTGATAGTTACGCCGCTGACTTCGGCGAGTTTTTCGATATAGGCTCGGAAGGTTGTCGGATTCTCTACAGCCATTGCTTTGTCGGGACGCCAGGTGGGGAGCATACGGACTTCAAATCCGCTTTCGCGTGTTATACGATGCCAACGAAGGTCATCCACAGGGTCATCGGTGGTGCAAACCACTTCCACGCCATAGCGGCGCATGAATCCTCGGGCAGTATAACCGGGTTGACAGAGCTTTTCGTTACACTCATCAAAGATTTCACGAGCTGTCGTGAGGTTGAGTATCTTGTTGATACCAAAGGCCGTTTTCAGTTCAAGGTGCGTCCAATGGTAGAGCGGGTTGCGAAGGGTGTAGGGGACAGTCTCGGCCCATTTCTCGAATTTTTCCCAGTCGGTAGTGTCGGAGCCTGTGCAATAGCGCTCTGGCACGCCGTTGGTGCGCATGGCACGCCATTTGTAGTGGTCTCCACCCAGCCAAAGCTCGGTGATGCTGCGGAACTGATGGTCTTCGGCTACCATCTGCGGAACGAGGTGGCAGTGATAGTCGATGATGGGCATCTTCTTGGCGTGGTTGTGATAAAGGTGTTGGGCTGTCTCGGTAGTGAGGAGGAAGTTTTCGTCCATAAAAGCTTTCATACGGCGTAGAGTTTTTATTATTTTGCGACGAAAGTAGTGCTTTTTTTTGAAATTACCAAAAATAGCTGTAAATTTGCTCGGCTTTAGCAAAAAACTAATCTTATAATTGTACACCATGGAAAGAAGAGAATTTTTGAAAGTGAGTGCATTGGGTGCTGCAGCTGTGGCTGCTCCCGTCGGTCTTATTCATGCGGCAGAAGCCCCTTCTAATTTGCCAGAAGCTCCTTCTGTCCCGTCAGAAGCTCCTTCTGCGGCGAAGAAATCAGCCAATGGCAAAGTGAACCTCGGATTCATCGGTTTGGGGCAGCAGGCCATGTATTTGTTGAGTACGTTTATGGCGTTTGACGACGTGCGCGTGCTGGCAGGCTGCGATGTGTACGACATTAAGCGGGACCGCTTCGTGCGCCGGGTGAAGGAATACTATCAAGGCAAGGGTGAGAAGAAGGTGAAGGTAGATGTCTATGAGGATTATCAGGACCTCCTGGCTCGCAAGGACATCGATGCTGTCGTCATTGCAACGCCTGACCATCAGCACGCTATTATCGCCATTGCAGCCTGCAAAGCGGGTAAGGATATCTATTTGGAGAAACCTTTGACGCTCACCATCCACGAGGGAAAGCAGCTCTGCAAGGCTGTGCGCAAGTATGGGCGCATCCTGCAAGTTGGCAGCCAGCAGCGCAGTAGCGGTGAATTCATCCACGCAGCTACACTCTGCCGCGAGGGCATCATGGGTAAGATAGAGAAAATCAAGGTACACTGCGGACGAAACAGCGTGAATCCGAAGAGCGCAGCCCCCATGCCTTGCACCCTCCCAAAGATGGAGGTGCCTGCAGGCCTGAACTGGGACAAGTGGCTCGGTCCGTTGCCTACATCAATCTGGTATCACTCTGACCTTGACCCCATTGTCGATGAGTCGCATGATGAACAGCTTTGGGGTGCCTGGCGCTGGTATAAGGTAATGGGCGGAGGCCTGATGACAGACTGGGGCGCACACATGTTCGATATCGCCCAGTGGGCTCTCGGCAAGGACGGCAACGGAGGTCCCATGAAAATTAGCCCTGCTGGTTACGGAAAATACGATGTGCTCACCTTTGAGTACGACAACGGCACCATCGTCACCGAAGAACCCTATAACGGAGGTGAGCAGGGCCTGCAAATCTATGGTGAGAATGGCTGGATTAAGGTCTGCCGCGGCTCGTTGAGGGCTTCCGACCCCAAGTTCGAGAAGATGGACCTCGGTGTGGAGAGTGGCGCCTACGAAGCCCAGTCGGCACATCGCCGCATCTGGATTGACGCCGTAAAGGCACACGTCGATCCGAACTGCCCTGTCGAAACGGGACATACTTCGTGTACCGTCTGCAACCTCGGTAACATTGCCATTGAGTTGGGACGCCCCGTCATGTGGAACCCCATTGTGCAGAAGTTCATGAATGACCCCGAGGCAACCAAACTGATGCACTACAAGTACCGTGATGGGTATTCGGTAGAAGTATAATTAATATGAAGAAGCCAGTCCTCTTTCTAGCGCTGCTGTTTGTGGCGCTGAGTGCTGTGGCAGATGCCCTTGACGATGCGTTGAGGGCATTGCCTGGTGTAATCCGTGTGGAAACTCTTGAGTCTGCCGACGGCGTGGCGAAGCGTCTGATGATGTTCGAGCAGCCTATCTCTCCGCCGGATTCGTGCGAAGGCATGTTCGAGCAGCGATTGGTGATTCGTCATCGTGGGTTCGACCGTCCCACTGTTATCGTCACCGAAGGATATAACAACGAGTATGCCCTGCACCCACGCTATACAGAGGAGCTTTCCGAGCTGCTTGAGGCCAACGTGATTATGACTGAGCACCGCTTCAATGGTGCCAGCAGCCCTGTCACTCAGCAAGGGCTGACAGGCAATGCTGCCTACGAAAGCGAGCTGTGGAGGTATCTGACGGTGAAGAATTCCGCTTACGATTATCACCACATACGTACCGTGTTCGGCAAGCTCTATAAGGGCAAATGGTTCTCCACCGGCATCAGCAAGGGCGGACAGACGGCATTGTTCTACCGTACATTCTTCCCCGACGACGTGGTAGCTAACGTCAGTTATGTGGCTCCGCTTAATAAGGCGCTTGAGGACGGACGACACGAGGTATTTTTCGATACCGTCGGCACGCCAGAAGCCCGCGAGAAGATTCGTTACTTTCAGCTCACGGTGCTCACCCATAAGGCCGAGCTGCTCCCCAAGCTCGAGGAGTACGTGACGTCGAAGGGTTACACGTTCCGTGTCCCCTTGGAGGAAGTGTTCGACTTGATGGTGCTTGAGTATCCCTTCGCCTTTTGGCAGTGGGGCGACGACCTCGCAACGGTGCCCGAGACGCGCACGCGGTTAGTGCCTAAAGGGAAAAAGCATCGCGGCAAGCCCGACGTGGAGATGATCGTTCCTGAAGTGGACGCCGATGAGCTTTTCCGCAGTCTGCTGGAGAAGTGCGAGCCCAACTATTTCGCGCGCCAGACACCCTACGTGCCCTTCAATGTGCAGGCTATGCGCGAAATCGGCTACTACGGCTACGACGTAGAGCATTTCAAGGGTCTCCTCAGCCGTCCGACCTACGAGGGCTATATGCGTCGTGTGATGATTCCTGAGGAACTAAGCTATCTCGAGTTCAAGGGAGACCTCTATGAGCAATGCTGCACATTCCTCCGCGAACAGGATATCCCTGCCATGTTCATCTATGGCGAGTGGGATCCTTGGAGCGCCACGCGTGTCGTGCTGCCCTCGCCGAAAAAGAATATGCACGTCTTCATCCAGCCAGAGGGTTCGCATCGTTCGCGCATCAACAACATGCCTGATGAGATGCGGGAGGAGATTCTATCGATATTGAATGATTGGGTAAAATGAAATATGATTTTGATAAGGTCATAGACCGCAGGCACACCGATGCCTTGAAGATTGACTATGTGCCTGAGTTGTGGGGCAGAGATGACCTGATGCCCCTGTGGGTAGCTGATATGGATTTTGCTACGCCTCCCTTTATTCTGAATGCCCTGAAGCAGCGCTGCGAACATCCTGTGCTGGGTTACACATGCCGCGCCCGCGCGTGGTACGAGGCTATTGTGCGTTGGCAGCAGATGCGCTATGGGTGGACCATCAGCGAGGAGTGGCTGAACTTCGTGCCCGGCATTGTGCCCGGTATTGCCTTCAGCCTTCATTGTTTCACCCGCCCGGGCGATAAGGTGCTCATCCAGACGCCCGTCTATCACCCCTACATTCTCGTGCCGAAGAACAATGGCAGGGTAGTGGTAGAAAGCCCGTTGAGAATTAAGAATGAGGAATCAGGAATCAGGAATGAGGAATCAGGAATCAGGAATAAGGAATATCCAAGGTCTTATTCCGCTGCTGAAATGACGATTGACTGGGAGGACTTCGAGCGTAAGGCTGGGGAGTGCAAGTTGTTCCTGCTTTGCCATCCGCACAATCCGGGCGGACGTGTCTGGAAGCATGAGGAACTTGTGCGTATGGCTGAAATCTGCCAGCGCAAGGGCGTGCTGGTTGTGAGCGATGAGATTCATGCCGACCTCACGTTGCACGACTACACCCACATTCCGTTTGCCTCGTCGTGCGAGGCTGCGACGCAGAATAGCATTACCTTCGCCAGTCCGTCCAAGTCGTTCAACATGGCAGGTCTCACGAGCAGTTATGCCATCATCCCCAATCCTGACATCCGCGCGCAGTTTGCCACGTTCCTCGAGAATAGCGAGTTGAACCTCGGTCATCTCTTCTCGTTCATCAGCGTAGCTGCGGCATATAGTCACGGCACGGAGTGGCTCGACCAATGTTTGGATTACATCCAAGGCAACATCGACTTTGTGGAGCGGACTCTGGCACACGAGATGCCGCGCATTTGTATGATTCGTCCCCAGGCATCGTACCTGATATTCCTCGACTGCCGTGCGTTGGGGCTCACACCCGAGGCGCTCAACCGTTTCTTTGTCGAGGAGGCTCATCTGGCGCTTAACGAAGGAGCCATGTTCGGTAAACCTGGTGAGGGGTTCATGCGGCTCAACGTTGCTTCGCCCCGCTCCGTCATAAAGCAAGCCATGCATCAGCTGAAGGAGGCGTACGACCGCCGCTTCTGAACCTTCGCTCGTTGGCGTTTTAAGCCACATAAAGATGATGCCATAGTAATAGTTGCTTCTTTGCGGAACTAATGCTGAAAAGTGGCTCAATTGTATAGTGCGTTGTGTTTTTATTCCAGTGCGCTAAAAAATTATTCCAGTGCATTGAGATTTTATTCCACTGCGTTATTTCATGCTAAGAAAACCTTGTCGTAGTTGGACTTTTAGTGGAATATGAAGGGTAGCATGATCTTTCTTATTGGGAAGGAATAAGATCTTCTGTCCAAATCGCACAATGAATGTACGGTTTGGACGGAAAGATTATGGGGACTCTTCGAAGAAGAGGCGGACTATTGTACCACCATTGTCTTCAGGCGGAGGATTCCGTTGTACTCGTTGTCGTAGTACTCTATGCGGATGGTGTGGCGCTGGCCCTTGGTAGTGGGGATGGTGGCGAGGCGGGAGGTCTCGGCATGGTCGCCCCAGTCGGAGCAGAGCTCGCGACCATCGACAATAAGACGGTAACCGTCGTCGCCGGTAAGGGAGAAGGCCATCGTGCCGTCAGCTGGCGACGTGAGTTCACTCTCCAGAATCATGCTCCAGCCGTCGGCTTTGACGCCGTCGTGGGGACTCTGGCTCTCGAACATGTCGATCTTCTCCATATGGGCCGTAGCCACGGGATCGCCCGTAAGGGTCTTGTTGTTGAAGTAACGGGCGGTGAACCCAGTTTTGCCGTCCGCCTGATAAGCCTCGGCAGGAACATCGGTGAGGAGACTCTGAATGCCCAGATGACGGACGGCACGCTGGTAGTTGTCGCCAATGCCCATCTGCTCCATCAGTACCTGATGGATGGCAGCGTCTTTCTGGAAGAAGGTGTTAAGCGTCTCTTCCTGCTTCTCGGGATGATAGGATAGGCGTAAGGGTGCAGCCTCAAGGAAGCCGAAGTCGGCAGTATAGACCATGCCGGCATCATGCTGCTTGAAGTCGCGCACGACGGTCTGCAGATGACGGAACTCGCCTTTCGTGCCAGCCACAAGGTCAGGTTGTGTGGGCATGACGACCTCGAGGGTAGTAGCAGATGAGCAGTCAATTTCGCCAAGGTCGATAGTAGCCTCTAGGTTCATGCCGTCATAGGTGAAAGGCATGGTCTTGCCTCCGCACTTGACGCTCACGGGTGCCTTCTGGCAGGGCAGGGCAATAAAGTAGTGGCGACGGGCGGGCATGTCCTTATAGCTGCCCTTGCGGACACCGATGGTGACGGAAAGCACGTCGCCCTGACGGGAGTAGGAGAGTGGCGTGAAGGCATATTCGGTAACGTAGTTACGGTCCTCGCCATTATCCTCGTAGAGCTGGAACTCGCCTTCGTCGGCACCCGGGAAGATGCGAACGGTGACGGACTGCGTGGTGCCGGAGAGGTTTTTCAGTTTGCCGTAGTAGGGGAGTATGCTTCCGGCCTTGACATAGATGGGATATTCGTCCATGGTGAAACGGCGCTGGTAGGCCTTCCCGCCTTGGAGCATCTGGCCAGTCTCGTACTCGAGCCATTGGCCGTCGGGGAGCCAGAGGTTGACGGTGGCATAGCCGTCGGCCTTGTCAACTTCCTCGGTGACAGGGGCGATGAGCATGTTGTCGCCGAACATGTACTCCTCTTTATACTCATAGGCCTCCTTGGCCTCAGGATAGTCGTAGTACAGAGGACGGCAAAGCGAGATGCCAGTCTCATGGGTCTTGCGCGCCATGGTGTAGATGTAAGGCACGAGAGCATAGCGGCCGTTAATGACGTTTGCCAGCCGTTGCTGGGTGGTCTGGTCGAATGCCCAGGGTTCCTTGTTTAGGCTAGGATCCTTGGTGCTGTGGCTGCGGATGATGGGCAGATACTGTCCCATCTGCATGGCACGGGTATAGAGCTGTGGTTCGACGGGGGTTCCGTAGCGATGGCTCTGGTGGCCGCCAATGTCGTGGCTCCAGTAGCCGTAGAGAACGTTAGAGGCCGTCGAATTGAAATAGGGCAGGAACTTGAGGCTTTTCCAGGTGATGTATGAGTCGCCCGAGAAACCAATCTGATAGCGGTGGTTGCCCAATCCACCCCAGCGGTGATAGAGCATAGGGCGCTTGGTGCCGTTCCGCTCCATATCGGAGAACCAGATGTAGTTGCACCAGAACACATTGTCGAGGTTCTTGATGACACGGTCCTTCTCCCATTGCTGCCAGTCGAGCCACCAGAAGTCAACGCCTTCGTTCATGTAGGGGTGGAGATAGGTGTCGAAGAGAGCCTTCACGTAGCGCTTGTCCGAGCCGAGCCATTCGTAGGTCTTGCCGTCGTTCTTGCCCAGACGTTGCATGAATTCGTCGTACTTCTTTTCGAAGGGACGCACACCTTGGGCAGGATGGAGGTTCATGGTGGTCTTGACGCCCTGGTCGTCGAGGTATTTCAGAAACGCTTTGTAGTCGGGGAAGAGAATCTCGTTCCAGTCCCAGCCCGTCCATCCTCCTCCGGCTTGTTCGCTGATGGGGTGCCAGTCCATGTCGATGACCAACACGTCAAGCGGAAGGTCGAGCCGCTGGAAGTTGCCAATGAGGTTGCGGAGGTCCTGGTCGGAGTAGCTCCAGTAGCGGCTCCACCAGTAGCCGAAGGTGTAGCGGGGCGGCAGGGGCACTCGTCCGGCGAAGCGGGTGTAGGAGAGCAGGGCACTCTTGTAGTCGTGGCCGTAGGCCATGAAGTACCAGTCCTGCGCCCCCTCGGCGCTCTTGCGCTCGGTGACCCAGTCCCAGTCGGTAGAGCCGTCGAAAAGCAGGCTCTTACTGTCGTCGATGAGGCTCCAACCGTCGGTGGCCAGCAGTCCGTCCTCAATGGGCATCTCGTGTTTAGGGTTGCTGTACTGGTATTCGGCTCCGTCGTAGCCGTCGAGGGTGCGGTAAGTGCCCTTCAGGTTGCCCTTCTGCTGCATGCCGGGCTTCCACACAAAGGGTGTCGAGATGGCTTTCGTGCTGCTGATGGTGAGGTTGTCGCTGCTCAGCGGCGCCGTACCCTTCTTATAGACCAGCTTCAGCTTGCTGGTGCTGATGGTCACTTGGCGTGAACCATCCTTAACCTTGCAGGGTACCTCGGGATATTCGCGGATGACAGCCATGAAGCTCTTGTTGTCAACAAACTTGCCGTCGGGGGCATATTCGAGGCGAAGAGTCCCCTCGTCAATGAGCGTGAAGCGTACGTTGCCATCCTGATAGACCACCTCGGCCCACGCTGTCAAGCTGCACGACATCATCGCACAGCACACCATAGTTCTGAAAAATTTTCTCATAGCGGTTGACATTATCATTATAATTTTGTTGCTTTATTCACAATTCCCTTTTCGCTGACAAAGATAGTGAAAAAATGCGATTTAGCGAGAGAAAAAGTCAAAATTCTTCTTGAAGTTTTCCGAGTGTGAGCATTTTTACTATTTTCGACACAAAAAAGTTGCTAAAATTAAAAAAAGGGACATCCACGATGGGTGTCCCTTTTTTACAAACGAGTTTGGCTTTGCTCTCGTTAGCCTCCGAAGTTGTCGAAGCTGATCATGGCGGGATCAACGCCAAGGCTGTCGAGGAGGTCAAGGACGGTCTTGGCCATCATGGGAGGTCCGCAGAGGTAGTACTCGATATCCTCGGGTGCCTCGTGGGCCTTGAGGTAGGTGTCGCCCATGACGGGTGCCACGAAGCCCGGGGTGTACTTGATGCCAGCAGCGTCGGCTGCGGGATCGGGACGGTCGAGGGCAAGGTGGAAGTGGAAGTTGGGGAACTCCTTCTCGATGGCGAGGAAGTCGTCGAGATAGAAGACTTCGTTCAACGCGCGTGCGCCATAGAAGTAATGCATCTCGCGATCCGTAGTATGGAGCGTGCGCGTCATGTGCATGATCTGTGCGCGCAGCGGAGCCATACCGGCACCACCGCCCACCCATATCATCTCGCGTCCGGAGGTGAAGTTGGGGTGGAACTCTCCGTAAGGGCCGCTCATGACGACCTTGTCGCCGGGCTTGAGAGAGAAGATGTACGAGGATGCTATACCGGGCATCACGTCCATGAAGCCAACCTGTGGTTTGGGCTTGAAAGGCGGTGTGGCGATGCGGACGGTGAGCATGATGCGGTCTCCTTCAGCGGGATAGTTGGCCATGGAGTAGGCGCGGATGGTCTCCTCGTCGTTCTTGCACTTGAGGGTGAAGAGACCGAACTTTTCCCATGCGGGCAGATATTCGTCGCCGATGAGGCTCTTGTCGATGTCCTTGTCGTAGTCCATGGAGTACTTGGGGATGCGAATCTGCGCGTAGGAACCAGGGAGGAAGTCCATGTGTTCGCCCGGCGGGAGCTGGACGATGAACTCCTTGATGAAGGTTGCTACGTTCTTGTTGCTGATGACTTCGCACTCCCATTCCTTGACGCCCATGACGCTCTCGGGAACCTTGATGCCGAGGTCACCCTTGACCTTGACCTGGCAGCCAAGGCGCCAATGGTCTTGCTGTTGCTTTCGGGTGAAGTGGCTGACTTCGGAGGGGAGGATTTCGCCTCCGCCTTCGACAACCTGGCACTTGCATTGTCCGCACGAGCCCTTTCCACCGCAGGCGGAGGGAAGGTGAACGCCGTTGACGGCGAGGGTGTTGAGCAGCGTGCCGCCGCTTTCAACTTCCATTTCATTGTCGCCATTGATGACGAGCTTGACAGGGCCTGAGGCTACGAGATAGCGCTTGGCGACAAGCAGGATGGCGACGAGGAGCAGAATAATAACGAGGAATACGATTACGCTCGTAAGAATCAATTTCATCATAGTGGTATGTTCCTCCTTACTTTAAATGGTGAGGCCGGAGAAGCACATGAAAGCCATGGCCATGAGTCCGACGGTGATAAATGTAATACCGAGTCCCTTCAGCGGTTTGGGCACATCGCTGTAGGCCATTTTCTCGCGTATGGCTGCGAGGCAGACAATGGCGAGTCCCCATCCGATTCCGCTACCGAGAGCGTAGGCGATGGAGTCGCCGAAGTTTGTGATGGCCTGGGTATTGGTGGGGTCGAGGCCGATGCGCTGTTGCATGAAGAGCGAGGCTCCCATGATGGCGCAGTTGACGGCGATAAGGGGTAGGAAGATGCCCAACGAGTTGTAGAGCGAGGGGCTGAACTTCTCGACGATCATTTCGACAAGCTGTACGATGCCGGCAATGACAGCAATGAACAGGATGAACGAAAGGAACGAAAGGTCAACGCCGGGCACGAGGCAGTCGGGGCCGAGGACCTTGGTCTGCAACAGGTAGTTAACGGGGAGCGTGATAAGCTCCACGAAGGTAACGGCGACGCCGAGGCCGAGGGCGGTCTTGACGTTCTTCGACACGGCAAGGTAGGAACACATACCGAGGAAGAACGCGAAAATCATATTGTCCACGAAAATCGAGCGGACGAAGAGACTAAAGAAATGTTCCATAGTGCTTTTTTTTGTTTTTCTGTTTCTTAAACGGTGTGAATTATTGTTCTTGCAGGTCCTTGTTGTGTGCGCGTTGCCACCAGATGATGCAGCCTACGATGATGAGTGCCATGGGGGGCATGAGCATGAGGCCGTTGTTGAGGTAACCATGGTCGTAGCACCATTGAGGGATGACTTGGTAGCCGAAGAGGCATCCTGAGCCGAAGAGTTCGCGGATGAAAGCGACGATGACAAGTATCTTGGCGTAGCCAAGTCCGTTGCCAAGTCCGTCGAGGAGGCTTTCCCAGGGCTTGTTCGACATGGCGAAGGCCTCGAGACGTCCCATCAGGATGCAGTTGGTGATGATAAGTCCGATATAGACGCTGAGCTGCACGCTGACGTCGTAGGCGAAGGCTTTCAGTACTTCGCTGACGATGGTGACGAGCGCGGCGACGACCACCAGCTGGATGATGATGCGGACGCGGTTGGGGATGGTATTGCGCAGCAGCGAGATGACTAGGTTCGACAGGGCGACGATGATGGTAACCGAAAGGCCCATGACGATGGCAGGTTTCAGCTGTGCGGTAACGGCAAGGGCCGAGCAGATGCCGAGCACCTGGACGGTGACGGGGTTGTTCTTGCCCAGAGGAGCAGTGAAGACCTCTTTATTCTTTTTTGAAAAAAGTGACATAGTGCTGTTTCCTCCTTCTTTTTATTGGTTAGACTCTGTTTCAGCATTCAGGAATGCGGCGTAGGCCTGAAGGTCTTTCTGCAGCATGTCGCTGACGCCCTTCGAGGTGAAGGTGGCTCCGCTGAGGCCGTTGACCTCAAATTCGGTGTCCTTGACGTTGCCGTTTTTGACGACTGTAAGGGCGATGCGTCCGTCCTTCATGACGTGCTTGCCGCCGAAAGGTGCCTGGAACTTTTCGTAATTCGTAATCTCTGCGCCGAGACCTGGCGTCTCGCCTTCGTGTGAGAAGTAGACACCATAGACGGTCTGGCGGTCGTCGTTAAGGGCGATATATCCCCAGACGGGGCCCCAGAGGCCGTTGCCGTAGAGGGGGAAGACGTACTTGGTCTGTCCGTTAACCTTGGCAACGTAGACAGGGCGCTTGGTGAGAATGTCGGCCGTGCTGCATTGGAAGGCGCAGCCGGTGTCGTCGGCACCCATTTTGTAGGGCTCGGTGGTCTGGCTGACGCTGCCGTTGTCGGCAAGCAGCTGCTCGCTGACGATGTACTGGCGGTAGGCGGCCTCAGCGTCCTTGACGTCGCGGACGTTCAGCGAGGCGAGCACCTGTTTCATCTTGTCGAGGTCGATGTTGCGCTGCTGGCGGTTGTGGAGCGCGCTCGACACGAAGGCCAGCAGGAATGCTACGATAATCACCACTATCGAAGCATAGATGAAAGTATATGAATTTTTATTCGTATTCATAGTGTGGTTCGATAAGAGGTTGTGTGATTATTTCTTTGCCACTCGGCGTGCCCTCCGGCTGATGTTGGCCTGATAGACGCAGTAGTCGATGAGGGGTGCGAAGAGGTTCATGAGCAGTATGGCGAGCATCATTCCTTCGGGGTAGCCGGGGTTGGCTACGCGAATAAGGATGGCGACGACGCCGATGAGGAAGCCGTAGATCCACTTGCCGGTTTCGGTACGGGCGGAAGTGACGGGGTCGGTAGCCATGAAGACGGCGCCGAAGGCGAAGCCGCCCAGCACGAGGTGCTGCCACCAAGGCATCATGGCGACGGCGTTGTCGGGGTTGCCGGTCTTGTTGAAGATAAAGGCCATCAGGGCGCCGCCTGCGAAGACGCTGAGCGTGGTCTTCCACGACGAGATGCCCATGCCGATGAGCAGCAGAGCGCCCAGGGCGATGGCGATAACGCTGGTCTCGCCCACGGAGCCCGGGATGAGGCCCCATACCATATTCCAGTCGAAGGCTGAGGCTCCCGAAACGGCTGCGGCACCCAGAGGCGTAGCACAGGTGGCGCCGTCAGGCAGGTTGCAGCCCAGACCGAAGATGGTGTGGTCAAGCACCCATACGGTATCGCCGGAGATGACGCTGGGGTAGGCGAAGAAGATGAAGGCGCGTGTGATGAGGGCCACGTTGAAGATGTTCATGCCCGTGCCGCCGAAGACCTCCTTGGCGAAGATGACGGCGAAGGCGGTAGCCAGCACCACTATCCACCACGGCGTGGTGATGGGGATGATGAGGGGGATGATGAATCCCGTGACGAGGAAGCCCTCGTGGATTTCCTCACCCTTCCATTGGGCTACGGTGAACTCGATGGCAAGGCCCGTGACGTAGGCCAGGATGAAGTTGGGCAGGTAGGCCAGCAGACCGTAGGCAAACGTGGCCCAGAAGCCGGTGTACTTGGCAGCCACGCCCAGCTGGGCGCCCAGGGCCATGTTCTGGTAGCCGATGTTGTACATGCCGAACAGCATGGCGGGGATGAGGGCGATGACGACGAGAATCATCAGTCGCTTCGAGTCGAACGAGTCGTGGATGTTCACGCCTCCGGCCTTGCTCGTGTCGTTGGGCACGAAGAGGAAGGTCTCAAAGCCTTCGAACAGCGAGCGGAAGGCATGGAATTTACCGCCTTTCTCGACGTTGGGCTTTATCTGGTTGACAAAGCGCCGCAGGTTATAGTTGAATTGTTTCAGTCCCATAGTGCTTTATTCCATTTCGGCCCGCAGCTTGTCCAGTCCTTCGCGGACGATGCGCTGGAGCTCCAGTTTCGATGAATCAACAAACTCACACAGGGCAAAGTCCTCGGGAGCCACCTCGTAGATGCCCATCGCCTCCATCTTGTCCACGTCGCCCGTGATGATGGCCTTGATGAGGTATTCGGGGTAGATGTCCATGGGGAAGACCTTGTCGTACTCGCCTGAGGCTATCATGTGCCTCTCGCCGCCCTTCACGCGGGCGTCGATGTCGTAGGCACGCTTCGGCGTCAGGAAGCTGAAGAACGAGCGGCTCACGCTGAAGTGGTTGAAGCGCGGGGCTATCCATCCCAGCAGCTCGTTGGTGTCGTCGCCCTCGGGGATGACCGTCACCATGTTGGCGAATGCCGGCAGCCACTCCGTCTTCTTGACGGGACGGCCTGTCAGCACGTTGCCGCCCACGATGCGGTAGTGGCGGTCAATCTTGATGTTGTTGCCCAGTACGTCGGCCATCTGTGCGCCAAGGGTTACGCGGGCGTAGGTCGGCTTCGTGAGGCCCGTGCCTGCCAGGGCGATGGTACGGGTGAAGTCTACGGCTCCGCGCTGGAACAGCGAGCCTATCATGATGACGTCCTGCGCAGCTACTGTCCACACCACTTCGCCCTTGTTGATGGGTCGCGTGTGGTTAATCTGCACGCCCACGTTGCCGGCGGGGTGCGGGCCGCGGAACAGCGTCAAGTTCACGTTCTGCGCCTCGGTGAGCGACTTTGCCGTCTGGCGCGTGCTGATGCCCAGGAACGTGGGCGCCAGCTTGGCCAGGGCGCTTAGGCCTGCCTGCCATTCTGCCTCGTGGCCCTTCAGCACCTGCTCAAAGTCAGGCGCCAGGGGGGCAGAGTCGAATGCGCTGACGAATACCGCCTTCGGCGTCTGGTCGGGGTTAGCCACGATGTCGTAGGGGCGCTGGCGGATAAAGGCGAAGAGTCCGCTCTCCAGCAACGCCGTCTTCACTTGCTCGGGCGTCAAGCTATGGACGCTCTTCGGCGAGGTGGAGACAGAGGCGTTCTCGCCGTCGGGCTTGACGACGATGCTCATCACCTTACGCCGGGCGCCGCGGTTCACCGCAGCCACCGTGCCCGAGACAGGGCTCACGAATCTCAGTTGGGGATGCCACTTGTCCACAAACAGCGCATCGCCCGCCTTGACCGTCTGTCCGGCTGTCACCACCACCTTCGGCGTGATGCCCGTGAAGTCGTCAGGCACGAGCGCAACGCTCCCTGTCTTCAGCACGACGCATTCCTCCGAAGGGGCAGCGCCCTTCAGCTTGATGTCAAGGCCTTTTCGTAATTTAATTACTTCTGGCATAATTGATTTTAGTATTTATGGAAAAAATTTCTTCGTATTTCGCGGCAAAATTACAAAAAAAATCCGACCTCGAAAACTTTTTCCCCAATTTATTTCTATAAGGAACGCGCGAAATGCCCTCGTTACATCTCCTCCAGCGGCTTGGGCAAGTAGCTTTTTGAAAGGGAAAGGCCCTTTTTTGTCTGATGATATTGTTCGGAAGTTTGATAATAGTTTTTTTTCATCGCAATGATTTAATGTTTTCATTGCGATGAAAGAAACTTTTCACTGCGATGAAAAAAACCTTTCATTGCAATGGTTAAAACTTTTCACTGCAATGATTAAATCTTTTCACTGCAATGATTAAATCTTTTCACTGCAATGATTAAATCTTTTCACTGCAATGATTAAATGTTTTCATTGCAATGAAAAAATGCCAAAGAGAAACAACGGCTTGTAATGAGCAGGTTATACGCTGGCTTCTTCTCTCTTTTTTCGGGCTAGTTTTGCGTTTTTTATCAAGTAATGTTTGTTTTTTTAAAAAAGTCTTATCTTTGCGGTGTCGAATCAATAGAGAGAGGTATCATTAATCAGGAATTAACCACTAAAAGTAATGGAAAACTTTGATGAAATTATCCAAAAACTGAAAACCAAAAGGGTTGAGTTTGTCGAAGGGTTGTCAGATGGCGAAGTGTCAGCCATAGAAAGTGAACTGGGATTTACTCTCCCTGAAGATTTGCGGCAATTCCTTCAGACGGCTGTACCTGAAGGTGGCGCATTTGTGAATTGGCGCTCGGTGGAGGATGTCAGGAAGCGAATGGATGACGTCTGGGAGGGTATCGCTTTTGATATTCGGGTGAATTCATTTTGGTATGAGGGATGGGGAGAAAAGCCGGCGTCCCTTGAGGATCAGCTGCGTGTGGCAGAGGAACATTATAGAACGTATCCCAAGCTGATACCGATTTATTCGCATCGTTATATGCCTTCATCACCAACCAGCGCGGGAAATCCGGTTTTCTCCGTCTATCAGATGGACATCATCTATTACGGCTACGATTTGGCATCTTATCTGGAGCATGAGTTTGACTTCCGTTCCTACGAATCGTTGTTCTCTGATGAGCATCCGTTCAGGAGAATTGAGTTTTGGAGCGATGTGGTAGGGTAACGCGGATTCTTTCTATAAAAAACATCTAAAAAAACGGCATTTCCGTTGCATCGTACGATTTTATTTCCTATTTTTGCAGGATATTTCATAAAACCGTACCTGAAGTGAGCAAGGTGAGTCGTCGACTTCGTGGGGTGTTCCGCGTGCTGTGTGTCGTGCTGCTGCTGTTGGTGGTAGTGGCGCACCTGCCTTGGGTGCAGCATCGCGCGGGGGTAGCCCTTGCGAGCAAGCTCGAGGACAAACTGGGGACGCGCGTGGTATTGGACGGGCTGCGCTGGCGCCTGCCTGCTGACATCATATTGGACAGCCTGCGTCTGGACGACCTTGAAGGCCTTCCGCTGCTTGCTGCCGACCGTCTGGCGGTGAAGATGAACTGGCGCCCGCTCATCCGCGAAGGGCGCATCGCCATCCGCAACATCCGCTTCTACAATCCCACGATTGCCGTGCGTGCCGACTCAGCAGGCGCTGAGCCGAACTACCAGTTTCTCATCGATGCCTTCAGCACGGGAAAGAAGGCTGTGCTGCCCGAGATGCAAATCAACTCGCTGATTATCCGCGGAGCACACTTAACGTACGACATCGCTGCCGAGCCGGAAACGCCGGCGGAACTGAACCCCGCCCATTTGGACGTGAGCGACCTGAACGCGCACCTCTCGCTGAAGATGCTGACGAACGACTCGCTGAGCATGATGATGCGCCAGCTTTCGCTTAAGGAGAAGAGCGGCTTCCAGCTGGACGACATGACGTTCCGTCTGGTGGCTAATCGGCAGGGGGCGACGCTCGTGGGCTTCAATCTGAAGATGCCTCAGTCGGAGTTGCGGGTTGACTCGCTGTTTGCCGACTATCGCGACAGGGAGGCTGTGCGCCTGAAGGGCGATGTGCCTACGTCGACGTTGGCAGCCTCGGATCTGAGCGCCTTTCTGCCCGGCTTGCGCGGCAACACGTCGAAGCTGACGCTGAGCACCTCGTTCAAGGGGGGCACCGACGGGCGCTTTGACGTGCCGCACCTTATCGTGAGGCTGAACCGTAAGGATGTGGACTTGATGCTGCAAGGGCAGGGTACGCCGACATACGTCGATGGTAAGCTGATACGCCTGTCCGTGACGCCCTCGGGGTGGAATGCCTTGGAGGGGCTTTTGGGGGCTGTGGATGCCAAGAGCGGTACGGAGCTACGTCCCCTTCTCGAGGATTGGGAGGCGCGGATGGGCGCTACGTCGTTGACGGGCGATGCCGTCCTCCAAATGAATGCCGACAGAACGCCCCAGCAGGCAAAGGCAAAGCTCGCCCTGCGAGCTGACTTGGGCGAGGCTGACGTGGAGGCTGCGCTGAAGGGCGGACGCTTTGCCGCTACAGTCGATACCCGCTCGCTGGCGCTCGGAAAGGCGTTGGAGAGCAGCGACCTCGGTAAGCTGACGGCCTCGCTGAACCTGAAGGGAACACTCGCAGGAAATCCCTTCGCCTCGGAGAAGGGCAGCACTCAGCTCCAGCTGAAGCAGGCGCTGCGCGAGGCTTCCATAGACGGCGAAATCCAATCAATAGACTTCAAAAATTATACCTATAGCCCTATCCTCGTCAATGGTACGTGGGCCGAAAATCGCCTGAAAGCCACGCTGAAGGTCGACGACCCGAACGTGCGCTCGCAGGTGGCTGCGAGCTACGACACGAGGGGCGGGAACAATGCCTACACGCTCCATGCCGACGTGGCGCAGCTGAACCTCTACAACCTCCATCTGACGGACAAGCACGAGACATCGCGCTTTGCCTTCAAGGTGAACGGCAACCTGACGGGCAACAACCTCGATGCCCTGCGCGGACAGATTGCGCTTGACAGCCTGCAGTTGGAAGACCCCGCCCACACGTGGACGATGAAACACTTCGCCCTGGGCTCCTTTCCGAACGGGGCGCAGCAGGTCTATACCATCGACAGCGACTTCATGCAGATGCGTGCATCGGGCTACTTCACACCCGAGAATCTGCCAGGCAGCGTGTATAACCTGCTGATGGATTACGAGCCGACGCTACTTTCGGTACTGATGCCCGAGAGTGCAAAGG
The DNA here is from genome assembly GCA_002309805.1 of Bacteroidales bacterium UBA1189. Taxonomy (GTDB): domain Bacteria; phylum Bacteroidota; class Bacteroidia; order Bacteroidales; family Bacteroidaceae; genus UBA1189. Next base: position 33,435 of record DBYJ01000045.1, read on the forward strand.
CTGCCCGTAAAGCCGACAAGGCTGCCCGTGCGGGTAATGCCAATGTGCTTACTTTTAATGCTACTGTGAGCGACTTGTCGCTGCTCAACGAACTCTTCTACATCCCCGTGAAAGCCGTCAATCCCATGCGAATCAGCGGCGCTCTGAACGAGGAACGCGGCACTTTGAGCCTGAACATGAATGTTCCCCAGCTGCGCTACGATGAACTGCAATTTCGTAACGTGACGCTGAATGTTAATAATGAGGGCAGCTCGGCCCTGCGCCTGCAGGCGGGAGGAGAGAAGGTGGAGAAGGACGGCAAGGCCCTGATGGCTGACGTGATGGCGCAGTTGGTCAACGACGACATCATGCTCGACGCTGAATGGCGCAATTCTGTCAAAGGCTTCTTCGAGGGTAACATCCATGCGAAGGCTGATTTTGCCAAGAATGCTGCGGGACGGATTGAGACTACGCTGACGGGAATGCCCTCAACGGCTGTCATCAACAACGAGGCGTGGCATTTCTCGCCCTTCACGGCGGTTCTTTCAGACGATGTCTATGGCGTGGATGGCTTCCGACTGACGAGTGGAACACAATACTTGGCCCTCGACGGCTCGGTTGTCGCTCATCCACAACGGACAGCCTCCTCCCATGCCGACAGCCTCTCCGTACGTCTGAACAACATCAATATGGCCCCCTTCTTGTCGCTGGCTAAGCTGAAGGGAATCTCGTTTGGCGGCGTCATCTCCGGACATGCCGACGTGGCAGGGTTGATGACGAAGGCTCCTCGGGTGGGAGCTCGTCTGGAAGTGGATAGTCTGACGTTCTGCGATGCTCCGCTGGGCGATGCACTTGCGCAGGTGGGTTACGATGATAAGGGCATTGTTTTCGACGTCAGTTCTCCTACGATAGATCTCGGAGGTACGGCATCCGTCGCCGAGAAGAATCTGGATTTGACCATCAAGGCCGACAGCACGGACGTCGGCTTTCTGAATGCGATGCTCACGGGCATCATGTCCGACGTGGAGGGCAGGGGATTTGGTACGCTGCACGTTCACGGGCCTTTCACGGGGTTAGATGTGGAAGGGAAGCTGACGGCGCAAAATGCCTCTTTTACCCTCGTGCCCACGAATGTGAAATATGAGTTTGTCGGTGATATAAACTTCGTCCCAGGTGCCATCCGCTTCGAGAATCTTGAGGTTTTCGACACCGCTTTCAACCCCCATTACAGTCATAATTCGTCCTACGCTCCCGGCGCCAAACCTCATTCGGCTATCCTGAACGGCGACATCACCCACTCGCATCTCCAGAACTGGGGTTATGACCTTACGGTGAGAACGAACAACGTGCTGGCGCTGAATCTCTCCAATACGGGCGTTGACCCCTTCTGGACAACCATTTATGCCGATGGTTTGGTAAAGGTATGGGGCTCGGAAAGCAGCAACACCCTCAACGTGGACGTGAAGGCTGAGTCACGGCCCAACTCCTTCTTTGCCCTGAACCTCGGCAGCAGCACCACATCCGAAGCCGACTTCATCCGCTTCCGTGACCGTGATACCATACCCTCTGACGACGAAATCCGCCAGCGAATAGAACAGATAAGGGCGCAGACAGGCAGCGAGTTGCTGCGCCGACGTTCAACACAGCCTCCTGGCGGGCGACGTGGAACTCAACAACCTAACATTTCGATTGACGTGAATGCCTCCATCACTCCCGATGCCGAGATTCGTCTGGTGACTGACGCCGCAACCGACGATGCCATTAACGCAAGGGGCTCGGGCGACCTCACCATACGTATGAGGAACGAGAATATCGGCCTCTACGGTACGTATACGCTGATGAAGGGCGAATATAACCTGAGTCTGCAGGACCTTGTCACTAAACGATTTGATGTGGTGGAGGGTTCTACTGTGGAGTTTGACGGCGATCCACTGGATGCGCGGCTTAACATCACAGCATCGCACACGGTGAACAGCGTCTCACTGGCTGACCTAAGTGCCGATGCCTCCTCGATGGGCAACGTGCGCGTGAATTGTCTGTTGGGTATCAGCGGTACCCCGAATGCTCCGCGGCTGACCTTCAATATCGAACTCCCACAGGGTACCGAGGAACAGAAGACCCTGCTGCGCACCTATACCGCTACTGACGAACAGATGAACTTGCAATTCATCTACCTGCTCGGCTTAGGCAAGTTCTATACCTACGACTTCTCGCAGGCATCCACGCAAGGAACGCAGGGCGGTGTCGCAGCCATGCAGTCGCTGCTGAGCTCTACCGTGTCCAGCCAAATCAATTCGCTTATTTCCAATTTGCTCCCAAGCGAGAACTGGAGCCTGTCGAGCAGCATCAAGTCGGACAATCTGTTGGGCAACTATGCAGACGAGGAGATGTCGATGGGTAATATGGAGGTACAGGGCGTATTGGAGGGACGTCTGCTCAATAATCGCCTGCTGGTGAACGGTAACTTCGGCTATCGCGATAACCCCATGTATGCCAGCAACTTCATCGGTGATTTCGATATCCGCTATCTGCTGTTCCCAAGGTCGAATTTATGGCTGAAGGGTTACAATAGAACCAATGACCGTTACTTTTCGAAGACCTCGCTCACAACGCAGGGTGTCGGTTTGATGTTCAATCGCGATTTTGATGGATTCTCCCGTCCCCAACGTCAGTCGCCGCCTCCGGTTGCTCCATCGGATACGCTTGTGGCACCAGCGCCTAATGAAACTACCATAATTACTGAGACATTTTCTGAGTCTTCTGATGATTCAGATTACTCAGAAGCTCCAATAGCCCCCTAAGAAGCCTATGAACCAGAAACGATACGGAAAGAAAGGCCAACCCGTCATTTTCGACTATCAACCCACGGAGGAGATGACGCTGCTTCCCTTCCTGCTGGAGGTGCTGGCTCCGAAGAGCCGCAGCGACGTGAAATCCATGCTTGCCCACTATCACGTGCAAGTGAATGGGACGACGGTCACGCAGTTCGATATGCCGCTCACTCCCTCTGACAGAATCTCCATCAATTTCACGCGTCCCTTCGCTGTCGTAAGGGATAACCGCGTCCACATTCTCTATGAGGACGACTATCTGATAGCCGTCGAGAAACCTTCGGGGATGCTCTCCGTCGGTCGTGAGGGTGGGGAAGAGCGCACCTTGTGGAGCCTGCTGACGGACTATATGAAGCAGAAGGATCCGCGCAGTACCGCGTATGTCTGTCACAGGTTGGATCAGTACACATCGGGCATTCTGGTGTTTGCCAAAGACGGCAATGCGCAGCGCATATTGCGCTATCAGTGGGACACCTTTGTGCGCGAGCGCGGGTACTACGCCGTTGTGGAGGGCGTTCCGTCCAGTGAACACGACGAACTGCGCCACTATCTGTTGGAGGACAGCTCGTACCGCGTTCATGTGGTTCACGGGGAGAAGATTCCCCCTGAAGCGAAACTGGCGGTGACACGCTATGCGCTGATGCAGACGAACGGGCATCACTCGCTGCTCAACGTTCATCTGTTCACCGGAAGGAAGAATCAGATTCGCGCCCAGCTGGCAGAAATCGGATGCCCTGTGGCGGGTGACCGCAAGTATGGCGCTACGACGAGCCCTGCTTCGCGCCTGATGCTGCATAACTATCGCCTCTCTTTGGTGCATCCTGTGACGCACGAGTTGCTCACGTTCGAGCTGCCTGCGCCAAAGTCGTTCTATTCCACCACAAAACCCTCATAGTCTTCCTTGTTGATGAAGCGCGTCATTCCCCTTATGCTCCTGCTGTGGACGTCGGTTGTGTTTGCAGAGCCGACGGACAGCTTGTTCGTAGAGCAAGTTTTGCGGAAGTATGCGCACACGGACAAGGATGCTGGGGCGCTGGTAGTTTCCATTGGGAAGGAGTTCCTGGGGAAACCGTATGTAGGCGGCACCCTTGAGGTGAATGCTCCAGATGAGAAACTTGTTGTCAATACGCGCGAAGTAGATTGTACTACGTTTGTTGATCAGGTGCTCGCACTTACGCTGACGGTGTTGCACGGAGGGACGGATTACGCCTCTTTCTGCCGTTGGCTGACACAGCTGCGTTATCGGGGAGGGACGCTTGACGGCTATGTTTCGCGCCTGCATTACTTTGCCGACTTCGTCCAAGATAACTCCGAGTGGTTTGAATGTCTACCCTCTGGGGATGATGGCCGCTATCCCGTGCAGAGGGTGACGCTCTCGTTCATGAGCGCGCATCCCGACAGCTATCCGGCGTTGAAGGGAAACCCCGATGCCATCCGCCTCATCCGCGAGGTAGAGCAGCGCTTCGTCGATTATCCCGTTCGTTACATACCCAAGGAGAAGACGCCCCTCTTCGCGCTGCTTCAGGAGGGTGACGTGGTGGCGTTGCTCACGACGGTGAAGGGGTTGGATGTCTCGCATCTGGGCATCGTCGTCAAGGAGAAAGGAGTACTTCGTCTGCTTCACGCCTCCTCTGTCGCAGGGAAGGTGGTCGTGGAGTCGCGCTCGTTGCCTGCCATGCTCAGCACCCGCAAGTCGTGTCCGGGCATTCGCGCCATCCGTTTGAAAACTAATTTATCAGAATAGTAAAACAAGATATAATATATGATGAAAGAAACGCCCGTCCTGCTGCTTACGGGTTATTTAGGCAGCGGAAAGACAACTTTAGTCAACCGAATCCTCTCCAATAAACGGGGCATTCGCTTCGCGGTCATCGTCAACGATATCGGTGAAGTGAACATCGATGCTGACCTCATCCAGAAGGGGGGCATCGTGGGGCAGAAGGAAGAGAGCCTCGTTGCCCTTCAGAACGGCTGCATCTGCTGCACGTTGAAGATGGATCTCATCGAGCAACTGGGCGACATCATGAAGATGCAACGCTTCGACTATATCGTCATCGAAGCCAGCGGCATCTGCGAGCCGGAACCCATTGCCCGCACCATTTGTTCCATTCCCTCGATGGGTTACGAGTATGTGGTGAAGGGCATTCCGCGCCTCGACTGCATCGTTACCGTTGTGGACGCTATGCGTATGCAGAGCGAGTTCGGCTGTGGCGACAACCTCCAGAAGACCGACTTGGAGGAGGACGACATCGAGAATCTGCTCATTCAGCAAATTGAGTTCTGCGACAAAATCCTGCTCAACAAAGCCTCCGAAGTCACTCTAGAGGAGTTGGGGCGCATGGAGAGCATCATCCGCGCCCTGCAGCCGAAGGCTGAAATCATACGCTGCGACTACGCCAACGTGGATTTGGACAAGATTATCCACACCGGCTCCTTCGATTATGAGAATGTGGCTACCTCAGCCACATGGATTCAGAAGGTTGAGGAGGGCGCTCCTGCACCCGAGGACGACGAAGAGGATGAGGAAGAAGAACACCATCATCACCACCATCATCACGACGATGAAGAAGATCATCACCATCACGATGATGATGACGACGATGATGAGGAGGAGGAACATCACCACCATCACCACCACCATCATCACGACGATGAGGGCGAGGCAGAGGAGTATGGCATCTCCACGTGGGTTTACTACAGCCGTGCGCCCTTCGACATCAATAGGTTCGATTTCTTTATCAATAGGCATTGGCCGAAGCAGGTGATACGCGCAAAGGGCATGTGCTGGTTTCAGGACGATCCGGATGTCTGCTACCTTTTCGAACAGGCAGGGCGTCAGTTCTCCCTGAAGAACATAGGGCAGTGGTTTGCCACGATGCCTGAGGATGAGCTGCGTCATCAGCTTGAGGTGGACGCTACGCTTCAGCGCGACTGGGACGAGGAGTACGGCGACCGTATGCAGAAGCTTGTTTTCATCGGGCAGCATCTGGACAAAGATGCCCTGCGCCAAGCCCTCGACAACTGCCAAGTAGATTTCTAATTATCAATTATCAATTTCCATTTTTCAATCTTCAATCTTAACAAAGTGGACAGACGAGGTTTTCTGAAAGCAGGCGCAGCGGGTGCTGCCCTGTTGGCTGTGCCCGAAGTGGCACTAGGGCGTATGGCGGAGGCGGCTCCGTCAGACAACGGTATGAAGAAGGTGCGCACGAATGCGGACAAGTTCCATCTAGGTATGGCAGGTTATACGTTTGTCAACTTCGACCTTGATACGACGCTCCGCATCATGCAGCGCCTCGATGTGCATTGGCTCTGCATCAAGGACTTCCACCTTCCTCTTGACAGTACTGACGAGCAGATTCGCGCATTTCATGCGAAACTGGCCGAGAAAGACGTCACGGGTTATGCCGTAGGACCAATCTACATGAAGAGCGAGGCGGAGGTAGATCGCGCGTTTGCCTATGCCCAGCGCGTAGGCGTGAAGCTGGTTGTCAGCGTGCCCAACTACGAACTGCTGCCCTATGTGGAGAAGAAGGTGCAGGAGTACGACTTCCGCACGGCCATCCATTTGCACGGCCCTGACATGAAACTTTATCCCGACGCTACGGACATCTGGAACAACGTGAAGAACCTCGACCCGCGCATCGGCATGTGCCTTGACATCGGGCATGACATGCGTTTCGGTGCCGATCCCATCCGCGACCTTAAACGCTATGCCAGCCGTGTGTTCGACATCCATCTGAAGGACGTTACAGGCAACACGCGCGAAGGACGCGCCATTGAGTTGGGACGTGGGAAGATTGACTTCCCCCGCTTCGTGAAGATGCTCCGCAAGGTAGGTTATGCAGGATCGTGCAGCCTTGAGTACGAGAAGGACATGAAGGATCCCTTCCTTGGCATTGCCGAGAGTGTGGGTTACTTCCGCTCTGTCTGCGACAACGTCTGACGGCGTCTTGTCATCCCAAAAGAAAAGGGGAAACTTCAGAAAAGTTTCCCCTTTCCTGCTTTCCGTCAGTTGCTTACTTCTCTTCGAGATTGAAGGCGATGGTGGCATTGTAAGTCTTGCCGGCATCCGTCACACTGCCCGAGAGGGTGAGGGTATAGTAGCTCACCTTCTTGTAGGTCTCGACGGTGAAGGTGGCCTTGCCGCTCTCGTATTCGAACATTTTCTCGTCGCCGTCCCAGGCATAGTTCAGCTCGCCTGTCTTCTCGTTTTTCCAGTTCCACATGCCGACGAAGATCTTGCCGTTCTCGAAGAGGACGATGAACGAGCCCGTCTGGGTGAACATGATGTCCGTAATATTCATCTTCTCAGGGATATTGGCATCTAGCTGGGGTGCCTTCTCCTTGGCGTAGGCGAAGATGGCGTTGAAACTGGCGGCATCGGGAGCCTCGAAAATCTTGGTGGCCTTCACGGCGCCGTCAAGGGTGATGTGCGTGTAGCAAATTTTCCAGTTACGGCAGAGATCCTGCGTGAGGTTGCTGTCAGAGACTTTTTCAACGACTTCAACGGCGTAAGTGACACCCTCGTCGACATTGCTGTTCAGGAATAACTTGGCGGAGGTGATGGCGCCTTCGGCGTTCTTGAGCAGCTGCAGGTGGCAGATGAACTTGTTGCTGTCGTCGTAAATGGTGTAGACGTCGCCCGTGACCTCGTAGCGTCCGTAGATGTACTCGGGGATGACGGTGTTGGCGCGTGTGGAGGGAGCCGATTGTTCCGGGAGAGCCTTGGCCATGATGGCCTTGCCGGTTTCAGTGAGGATGATGTCGGTGAATGGGGCGTCACCCTTGATGGAGAGGCTGACGGCTTTTTCCTTCAGTTCCGGTGTCTTCATTTCAGGCGTTTGGATGTCGTTGTCTTCGCCGCCGCCCTTGTTGCAGGCGCAGATAAGGGGAAGAATGCATGCTAATGATAGGCAGAATAAAATCTTTTTCATACGATGATAGGTTTGTTAGTTCGGCATAGCCGAAGGGGTTATTCACTTTAGAAACAATAGTATAGTCGCAGGTTGAGGACGGGATAAACGGGGATTCCCGAAATGATGTCGTAGTACTTTTTGAACTCAGCGTTGTTGATGTCATCCGGCGTGATGGATGCCCACTCCTCTTCGTCAGGCGACCAGGCATTGAGGGTAATGGCTCCCCAGTACTGCACACCGAGGTCGAGTGCTAGGTTCAGGTGATGATCCGACACGGGACGGCCGAAGCCAACACCCACATAGGGCTTCATGGAAGCTGCCTGCACGCTGAGGCGGACCTTGCCGTTCTCGTCCAGCGTGACGGCCTTGCCGCCCACCATGATGCCTTCACCTTTGCCGATGCCTTTCAGCTCGGTAGTGTTCTGTGCGCGGATGAAGTCTGCAGTACCCATGTAGAGGCCCGTGGTGAGGTGGAACGAACTCTCGGGGAAGGGGTAGATGTCGGCCAGCACCTTGCCGTCGATCTTGTGAAGACTGCCCTTCACGATGGCGGAGTACTGGATGTTCTTGACGGAGTATGGAATGGTGAACGACTTGCCGATAAGCTCGGGTAGTGCCGACACACCGGCGCGCAGCGTGACGAAGCGTGTGACGTGCGAAGCCAGTTCAAGGCCTGCACCGGCGGTTCCCACCTCGACGCCGACAGCCAAACGGTCGAAGATATATTCTTCAGCAGAAGCGGCTCCATTGCCAAGCATCAGCAGGGCGGTGCAAATAATGAGATAGAATTTGTTGGCTTTCATTTTGTTGTAATTATTAAGTTTATTCTTTTCCAATATCGGGTACAAAGTTAATGCTTTTTCTTTTAATATGCAAATTTTTTGGCGAAAATCGGCAGCCATTCGCTTTCCCAGCGATAGGTGGGGCTTAATGTTCTTAAAGCTCTTAGAGCAGTTAGGGGGCGAAGGCTGGGGGCGCCATCTTCCACGTAAGTACTCTATCATTGCAGGCAACTGCTTTTCCAATGCAGGCAACTGAGCATGCAGCGTAAGCAATCGGGCACGTGGTATAAGCGACCACCGGCTCCACAAAGTCACAATGTCACACTTTTTCCAGCCAGGGTAAATGATACTCTGCTTAATTTGTTGATTTGTCGGTGTCTAAGTGTTTGGTATGGTGGGCTGTATTCCTGGTGCTTTAGGAGCCTTTTTCGAAAAAGAATAGTAGCTCTCTTTCAGAAATCACTCTTTTTTTCTGAAACTTGGCGCTTTTTTGTGGGAAGAGGGAAGCGCTTTTCGGCTCGGTTATGTTGGTTTTGCTCGCCTATTAGTTGCTTTTTACCATCTTTTTTCGCTAAAAAACCTCTAGAATCGTTCAAAAAAAAGAAAAAGGATCTCTTTGTAAAGACCCTTTTTCCCGTACTTTCAGGGGCGAAAAAACTCTTGATTTTCTTTCCTTTCCCTTCTTGTGATTCCGTTGGGATTCGAACCCAAGGCCTGCTGCTTAGAAGGCAGCTGCTCTATCCAGCTGAGCTACGGAACCATTTTTGTGGCTGCAAAGGTAAGGAAAAAAACACAAGTCTGAAATGAAAACGCAAAAAAAAGGGCTTTTCAAGAGCAAAAAGGCCAAAAAATGCAAAAAAACGCTGCCTTTCCGCCGAAAAACGTGTACCTTTGCGCGACAAAATCAGAAGGGCAGAGGACATTCTTCCTCTCTTTGGTAGATTTTACAAATGCGAAATGAAATTAATAAGGAAACGTTTTTAGTTCGATATGTTGACGGATGTTTTGTTGCTTCTGCTGGGGCTGCTCCTAGTGACGCTGGGGTCGGATTGGTTGGTCGATGGCGCGTCGGGCATTGCGCGTCGTGCAGGTGTGACGGAGTTTGTGATTGGCATGACGGTGGTGGGCTTCGGCACCTCGATGCCCGAGTTGGTATCGAGCCTCTTTTCGGCTCTCGAGGGACATGGCGACATGGCCATCGGAAACGTCACGGGTTCGAACATCTGCAACGTGCTGCTTATTTTGGGCGTCACGGGGTTGATTTCTCCCCTGTTTTATTCGAAGGAAAACATCCGTCGCGACATCCCCATCTGCATTGCCGTCACCGTGTTACTATCGCTGATGGTTCTGCGGTGGAATCCGCTGGGCACTCCCGTGGGTGTGAGTCGTTGGGACGGTGTCATCCTGCTGGTGTGTTTCGTGCTGTTTATGGTATATTCGTTCTGGACGGGCAAGCGTGAAGCCGTTTCGGACTCTCCGGATATTTCGGAGAAAAAAGGAACTTCGATGGCGAAAGCCGTGCTGCTGGTGCTGGCCGGTATAGCGGGGCTTGTCGTTGGCGGGAAACTGTTTGTCGATAACACTGTCGATGTGGCTCATGCGCTGCATGTGTCCGATGCCTTCATTGCGGTGACGATGATGGCCTTTGGAACGTCGGTACCCGAGTTGGCTACCTGCATCGTGGCGGCGCTGAAGAAGAAGAACGACCTTGCGCTGGGTAACATCATCGGCTCGTGCATCTTCAACATCCTGCTTATTATCGGCGTGAGTGCTACCGTCACGCCGCTCAGCGTCTCATCGCTGACGCGCGTTGATCTGGGTATTTTCCTGCTCTCGGCACTGTTGCTGCTGACGGCTGCCCTTTGCTTCCGCAAGCGTGTCATCGACCGTGCCGATGCCGTCATCTACCTCCTCTGCTACACCGCCTACGTCGTCTGGCTCTTCAGCATCCAGTAAGCACCCCGTCTTCTTACCATTTTCCCTGATTTTGCCATTGAACCATATTTAATGGCGAATTTATTTGCTTTTTCGCTCAGCTTGTTGTACTTTTGCAGCCAATTTTACAAAACGAAAGAAGATTATGGTCAAAATCACGTTTCCCGACGGCTCCGTGAGGGAGTATCGCGAGGGTATCACAGGGCTTGAAATAGCCGAGAGCCTTAGTCAGCGTCTGGCACAGGAAGTGCTGGCATGCAGTGTTAATGGAGAAATCATCGAGCTCAACCGCCCCATAACTACCGACGCCACCATTAAGCTCCACAAGTGGGAGGACGACGAGGCAAAACACTCGTATTGGCACACATCGGCTCACTTGCTGGCCGAGGCATTGCAGGAGCTCTATCCGAACATCCAGTTCGGCATTGGCCCTGCCATCGAGAACGGCTTCTATTACGATGTCGACCCCGGCGAGGGCGTCACCATCAAGGAGAGCGACCTGCCCGCCATCGAGAAGAAGATGGAGGAACTGGCTCATAAGGGCGAACCCCTCATCCGTCGCGAAATCAGTAAGGCGGACGCCCTGAAGGCGTTCGGCGACAGGGGCGAGACGTACAAGTGCGAGCTCATCAGCGACCTCGAGGACGGTACTATCACTACCTATACGCAGGGTGCCTTCTCCGATCTCTGCCGTGGCCCTCACCTTACCACTACGGCTCCCATTAAGGCCATTAAGCTGCTCAGTGTGGCTGGTGCCTACTGGCGTGGCGATGAGCATCGTAAGATGATGACCCGCATCTACGGCATCACCTTCCCCAAGAAGAAGATGCTCGATGAATACCTCGTGCTGCTTGAGGAAGCCAAGAAACGCGACCATCGCAAGATTGGTAAGGAGATGGAGCTCTTCATGTTCTCCGATATGGTGGGCAAGGGGCTTCCCATCTGGCTGCCGAAGGGTACTGCTCTGCGCCTGCGTCTTCAGGACGCCCTCTCGCGCATTCAGAAGCGTTTCGGCTACCAGCAGGTCATCACTCCGCACATCGGCGGTAAAAACCTCTACGTCACCAGTGGACATTGGGATCACTACGGCAAGGATTCATTCCAACCCATCACTACCCCCGAGGAGGGCGAGGTCTATCTGTTGAAGCCGATGAACTGCCCCCACCACTGCATGATCTTCAAGAACCAGCCGCGCTCATACAAAGAGTTGCCGCTGCGTCTGGCCGAGTTCGGCACCGTCTATCGTTACGAGCAGAGCGGCGAGCTGCACGGATTGACCCGCGTCCGCTCGTTCACGCAGGACGACGCCCACATCTTCTGCCGCCCCGATCAGGTGAAAGAAGAGTTCTGCCGCGTGATGGACATTATTGAAATCATCTTCAAGGCGCTGAACTTCGATAATTTCGAAGCCCAGATCAGCCTTCGCGACCCCAACGACCACGAGAAGTACGTGGGCAGCGATGAACTCTGGCAGACAGCTGAGCAGAACATCATCGATGCCTGCAACGAGAAGGGCATGAAAGCCAAGATTGAGTATGGCGAGGCAGCTTTCTACGGCCCCAAGCTCGACTTCATGGTGAAGGACGCGCTGGGACGCCGCTGGCAGCTGGGCACTATTCAGGTCGATTACAACCTGCCCGAGCGTTTCCAACTCGAATACGTCGGCAGCGACGGCGAGCGCCACCGTCCCGTGATGATTCACCGTGCCCCCTTCGGCTCGATGGAACGCTTTGTGGCTGTGCTCATTGAGCATACGGGCGGCAAGTTCCCCCTCTGGCTCACACCCGACCAGGTGGCCATCCTCCCCATCAGCGACAAGTTTATCCCCTACGCTGAGCAGGTGCAGGCAGAGTTGGAGAAGATGGACGTGCGCGCCATCATTGACGACCGCAGCGAGAAGATCGGCCGTAAGATTCGCGACACCGAAGTCAAGCACATCCCCTACATGCTCATCGTTGGCGAGAAGGAGGCTGCCGAAGGTCTCGTCTCCGTCCGTCGTCAGGGCGGTAACGGCGATATGGGCAACATGACTATCGGCGCTTTTGGAAAAATCATTGCTGACGAAGTCAGCGAACAAATCAGCAAGTGGTAATATCGAGATAGAGGTAAAAGGTTATCATTTAGAGAAAATTTTTCAGAAAAAAGTTTGTGGGTCGCTGATTTTGCACTAACTTTGCGCCCGCTTTTGAAAAAGAACCCAATTAGTCGATAAAAAAACAGTAACAATAAACAGAAAAACAGTTCATACTGAATGAAAGGTGACAACCAAAAAGATCAGTACCGTATCAACGAGCAGATACGTTCGAGGGAAGTGAGAATCGTGGGCGAAGGCATCGAATCGCGTGTCGTTCCTTTGGAGATAGCTTTGCGCATCGCCGAAGGTCGTGACGAGGATGTCGTCGAAATCAGCCCTACGGCCAATCCCCCTGTTTGTCGCATTATCGACTATTCGAAGTTCCTCTATCAGCAGAAGAAGAAAGCTAAGGAGCAGAAAGCTAAGCAGGCGCGCATCGATGTGAAGGAAATCCGCTTTGGCCCTCAGACAGACGATCACGACTACAACTTCAAGCTCAAGCATGCCAAAGGCTTCCTGCAGGACGGCGACAAGGTGAAGGCCTATGTGTTTTTCCGCGGGCGCTCTATATTATATAAGGAACAGGGCGAAACCCTTCTCATGCGTTTTGCTCAGGATCTTGACGAATTCGGCTCCGTCAGCCAGATGCCTATCCTTGAAGGCAAGCGCATGACAATGTTCATCAGCCCTAAGAAAGGCGCAGGCAAGAAAACCGCTCCCGCTCCCAAACCGGCAAAAAGTGAAAAAGAAGAAGATAAGCAGCAGTAGAATCATCAATTAGTAAGAAACGGCGCCTGCGCCTCTGGTATAGTGCGTTGGAGCCATTAATAATAACCAATTAATAATTTAAAACATGCCAAAAGTAAAGACGAACTCCGGTTCTAAAAAAAGATTCGCTCTTACCGGAACGGGTAAAATCAAGCGTAAACACGCTTACCACAGTCACATTCTGACCAAGAAGACGAAGAAACAAAAACGCAACCTTGACAAGTTTGCCATCATTGAGAAGGCTAACCGCAGTCAGGTGCGCGAACTTCTGGCCATGAAGTAATCAACGTAGTAAACCCAAAAAACGAGAGATTTTACCAAACAAAGTTATTCATCGAACTGTCAGCTCATCCATAAGAGACCTTAACCGGCGCTGACATTCACAAAAAGTTACAAAACTATGCCAAGATCAGTTAATCATGTTGCTTCAAGAGCAAAGAGAAAGAAAATTTTAGGTCTGACCAGAGGTTACTTTGGCGCCCGCCGCAACGTGTGGACCGTCGCCAAGAACACTTGGGAGAAGGGTCTTACCTACGCTTACCGCGATCGTAAGAACAAGAAGCGCAACTTCCGTGCCTTGTGGATTCAGCGTATCAACGCTGCCGCCCGCATGGAGGGTTTGTCGTACTCTCAGCTGATGGGTATGCTTCACAAGGCCGGCATCGAGATCAACCGCAAGGTGCTCGCCGACCTCGCTATGAACAGCCCTGAAGCCTTCAAGGCCATCGTCGAGAAAGCTAAGCAGGCCTAAGACAACAAAACTTGCAACAGGAAACGCCTCCCCAAAACGGGAGGCGTCTCTTTTTTCTGCTTTTTCTTTTGCCGTTTATGCGGAATGAGTTATCTTTGCCGTAGAAACAGATTGTATGGTGAAAAAGCAAACGAAGAACAGATGGGCAATACTGCTGGCTGTACCGGCTTTGCCGGCTGTGGCTCAGGTGGGAAACGTTGCTGGTGCGCAGGCGCCTAACATCCTTTACATCATGTGCGACGATATGGGTTATGGCGACCTTTCGTGCTATGGGCAGCAGCATTTCCAGACGCCGAATATCGACCGTCTCGCCTCACAGGGTATGCGCATGACGTCGGCTTACGCGGGAAGCCCCGTTTCGGCTCCTTCGCGTGCCTGTTTTATGACGGGGCAGCACTCGGGGCATACTTATGTGCGCGGCAACCGCGAGCATTGGACGGGGCGTGTGGAATATGGGCAGAATGTGGATTATGCCGTTGTGGGGCAGGAACCTTACGATACGGCACACGTCATCCTGCCTGAGCTGATGAAAGCGGCGGGTTATACTACAGCACTCTTCGGCAAATGGGCAGGCGGCTACGAGGGCAGCATCTCCACGCCCGACAAACGGGGCATCGATGAATTCTATGGTTACATCTGCCAGTTTCAGGCGCACCTCTACTTTCCTAATTTCCTCAATCGCTACAGTCGCGCAGCAGGGGATACCGCCGTCGTGCGCGAGGTGCTGGAACAGAACATTCTCCACGACATGTACGGCGACGACTACAACAATCGTCGCGAATACTCCGCCGACCTCATTCATCGCCGCGCCCTCGAATGGCTGGCTAAGCAGGAGGAAGGGAAACCCTTTTTCGGCATCTTCACCTATACGCTTCCTCATGCTGAACTTCGTCAGCCAGACGATTCGCTGCTACAGCGTTTTCGCGGGCAGCTGCTTCCCGAACGGGAATACCGAGGCGACAAAGGATCGCGCTACAATCCTACACCCGAGGCTCATGCCCAGTTTGCGGCGATGATAACAAGGCTCGATGCGCAGGTGGGCGAAATCATGCAGCTTTTAGATGAACGAGGGCTGGCTGACAATACCGTCCTCATCTTCACTAGTGACAACGGGCCGCACGAGGAAGGAGGGGCAGATCCCGGCTATTTCAATCACGACGGCAAGTTCCGCGGCCTTAAGCGCAGCACCCACGAGGGCGGCATCCGTATCCCCTTTATCATCCGATGGCCAAATCATGTTGCTGCAGGCAGCGAATGTGATTTCCCCTTTGCTTTCTACGACTTGCTTCCCACATTCTGCGATATTGCGGGTAGGGAAGACCTCTGTGAACCCTCTGACGGAAACGGGGAGTTTGATGGCATTTCCATCCTACCTACATTGACGGGCGTAGGGTATCAGCACCTTCACGACCACCTCTATTGGGAGTTCCACGAAACTGACATGCTGGCTGTTCGTCGTGGGGAATGGAAACTTGTTGTCCGCTCCGGACATCCCTCGCTATACCATTTAGGCATCGACCCCCACGAGGACAATGACCTCGCTTCCAGCCGTCCTGACATCGTCCGCCTTTTGGTGTCGAAAATCCACGAAGACCACACCGATAACCCCCTCTTCCCCGTCACCCTTCCCGATTTCTAATGTTAAAAATAACCGTACCCGTACCACGAACGGAAAAATGCGGTATATTTGCAGGAAAAATCTATACTACGTTTTTAACTGACAGAAAAACATGATTATTGGTATTCCCAAAGAGATTATGCACGACGAAGCGCGTGTGGCTGCTACGCCCGAAACAGTGGGCAAGTTTGTAAACGATGGTTTTGAAGTTCTTGTGGAGCGAAGTGCTGGCGACGGCGCTCTCTATCATGACGAGGATTACATCAAAGCGGGGGCTTTGATAGTCGATGACCCTCAGGAAATCTACGACCGTGCAGAAATAATTCTAAAGGTAAAGGAGCCGCTGTTCAATGAGCAGAAAGGCAAGCACGAAGTAGAGATGATGCACAAGGGTCAGTATCTCATTACGTTTATCCATCCTGCATCGCCAGTAAATCACGAAATGGTGAAGAAGCTGACAGCAAAGGGTGTGACAGCTATTACGTTGGATGGTATTCCTCGCATTTCCCGTGCGCAGAACATGGACGCATTAACCTCTATGAGTACGTGCGCCGGATATAAGGGTATCCTGATGGCTGCTAATCTGATGACAACCTTCGTACCTCAGATGTTTACCGCTGTCGGACAAATAAAGCCCGCCAAGGTGATGGTTATTGGTGTCGGCGTGGCTGGTTTGCAGGCATTGGCTACGGCAAAGCGTTTGGGTGCTATCACATACGCTGCTGACATCCGTCCGATGGCTGCTGAGAATGCTAGTTCACTTGGAGCTAAGGTGGTAGACACAACTGTCCCTGCAGAATTGGCTACGGGCGAGGGTGGTTATGCGAAACGTTTGCCTGACGATGTACTCGTTCATGAGCAGGAAGCATTGCGGGAAACCATCCAGGACATGGACATTGTGTTCTGCTCAGCTCTCATACCCAGTAAAATTGCTCCTATTATTATTACCGAGGATATGGTGAAGGGTATGAAGAAAGGCTCGGTCATTGTTGATATCTCAATTGACCAAGGTGGCAACTGCGCGCTTACCCCGAAGGGAGGCATTGAGAAAAAGTACGGTGTTACCCTGATGGGTGTTAAGAATATCCCTGGCTTACTGCCTACCAGCTCAACTTGGATGTTTGCAAACAACGTCTATAATCTGGTGAAATACCTTGTAAAGGACGGTCGCTTTCAACTTGACCGCTCAGACGAGATTGTTCAGAAGTCGCTTGTCTGTATTGACGGACAACTCGTCCATGCTGGCGCAAGAGAAGCAATGGGTATATGATTCATCCCCTGATTCTTGTCGCTGTTTTTGTCGTATGCGCGGTGCTCGGCTATTTCATTATTCGGAATGTGCCGAGCCTGCTGCACACACCCTTGATGTCAGGCATGAACGCCTTGTCGGGGGTGACGATTGTGGGTGCTCTTAGTGCTACGGGCATTGCTTTGCTCTCTCATTGTGGATGGCTGTCGCAGGTGGCTGGATGTCTGGCCATTGTTTTGGCAGCAGTCAACGTGTTTGGCGGTTTCGGGGTTACCCACCGCATGCTGATGATGTTCAAGAAGAAACGACATTGACTCCTATGGATGTCTATCAAATAATCATCAGTAGTGTACTTGCTTTGGTTGTGTTGCAAGGCATCTCCATGATGTCTCGGGTAAAGACAGCTGTTGCGGGCAATTTCCTTTCGGCTGTGGCTGTGCTGACAGGTATTGCTGTCACGCTTGTTTTTAACGAAATTCTGTCGGTTTGGACAATTTGGCCAGCCATTATCGTCGGGGCGCTGATAGGTAGTGTCGTGGCGCAGCGAGTGAAGATGATACAAATGCCGCAAACCGTTGCCCTTTTCAATGGCTTGGGTGGTGGTGCTTCGGCGCTTGTCGGTTTGCTTTCGGCACAGGGCGTTGGCTTTAATAGCTTGCAGCTTGCAGCTATCGGTGAGGGCGGTTTCGAAGGCTTCGTGCGCTTTACCTCTCTGCTGGCAGTCGGTGTTGGAATGATAACCCTTGTGGGCAGTCTTGTTGCTGCGGGTAAGCTTCATCGAGTGTTGCCTCAACAGCCGATGGTTTGGAGGGGACACTCATTGTGTACATTACTGTTCTTGTTGCTTACTATTGGCTGTATTGTAGCTGGGGTTTTCTTTTATTCCTCTCTGCTGATTGCAGGCACATTCATCTTCGCCTCCCTCTTTGGTTTATGGTTTGCCGTGAGGGTAGGAGGGGCAGATATGCCTATCACTATCTCGCTGCTGAACTCTCTTTCCGGCGTAGCGGGAGCTATTGCCGGTATGGCCATCAGCGATGTGTTCCTTGTGGCTGTTGGCGCCATAGTAGGTGCTTCGGGCTTGTTGCTCACGCAGATTATGTGCCGTGCCATGAACCGAAGTCTCGCCAGCATTCTTCTTGGAGGACGGCCATCCCGAAATACCCGGAATCTCCAGCTAACCTTAGAAAACGAACAACTAATCAAACGCGTTATGGATTTAGAGAAAAAAATACAAGAGCTTGAGGCCCTCGTCAAGAACCTCGAAGATCGTGTTGCCGTGCTTACTCAGCAAGTGGACGAAGCAGAAAAAACGGGCTCATCTGAAGAAACTACTGCTGCAGGTGTTCTTGCAGCGGCAAAAGATGTCATCATCGTTCCTGGTTATGGTATGGCTTTGGCTCAAGCGCAATATCAGGTACGCCAGCTGGCTGACAAGTTGCAAAGTCGCGGCGCGCGAGTGCGCTATGCCATTCATCCTGTGGCAGGTCGTATGCCTGGTCACATGAACGTTTTGCTTGCAGAGGCTGACGTCGATTATGACCAACTTTTTGAGATGGATGCTATCAATGATGATTTTGCCCGTTGCGATGCTGTTGTGGTTGTTGGAGCCAACGACGTGTTGAATCCTGCTGCCCGCGATGCCGAGGGTACGCCCATTTATGGCATGCCTGTGCTCAATGTTGATGCCGCTCCCGAAGTCATCATTTGCAATCGTGACCTCAAGCCTGGCTACGCTGGTGTCGAAAATCCTCTCTACACTCGTGCAAAGGGTGTCTATCTGGAACTTGGTGATGCTAAGGAGACGCTCCAGCATCTTATGGCAGATTTGTAGTCTTACGCCTTCGTATTCGCCTACTCTGTGAATTTATTCGCCTGCTCTGCGGATTTATTCGCCTGCGTTGCGAAATTATTTGCCTGCGCTAAGGAATGAACGCTTTTTCCTGTCGTTTGTTTGGGAGAAGCTGAGGC
Organism: Bacteroidales bacterium UBA1189; assembly: GCA_002309805.1. Classification (GTDB taxonomy): domain Bacteria; phylum Bacteroidota; class Bacteroidia; order Bacteroidales; family Bacteroidaceae; genus UBA1189. Next base: position 52,312 of record DBYJ01000045.1, read on the forward strand.
TTGGAAATGAAAATAAATACAAAATTATTTTGTATTTCCCTCGTCTTGCACTATCTTTGTCGAACTTTTCAAAAACCATTGTTTTAACTTAATAAATTGCATCATGAAAATTTCTCACATTGAACATCTGGGAATTGCTGTGAAGAGCATCGAAGAGGCTCTTCCGTACTACGAGAACGTGCTGGGCCTGAAGTGCTACAAGACTGAGGTTGTGGAAGATCAGAAGGTGAAGACGGCCTTCTTGATGGTAGGTCAGACGAAGCTGGAGCTTCTTGAGCCGACAAGTGAAGAGAGCACCATCGCCAAGTTCATGGCTGATCGCGGCGGTAAGGGCGGCTTGCACCACATGGCGTTTGCCATCGAGGATGGTGTGGCTAATGCGCTGGCTGAATGCACCGAGAAGGAAGTTCGCGTTATCGACAAGGCTCCCCGTCCAGGTGCTGACGGCATGCAGATTGCCTTCCTCCACCCGAAATCCACTCAGGGTGTGCTGACGGAATTGTGCGAAAAAGCTCAGTAAGCGCTTCTCAAAATCGTAAATCGAAAAAAATAGTAAATCTACAAGATGAGCAATCAATTAGACAAAATCAGACAGCTGGTCGAGAAACGCGAGAAAGCTCGCCTCGGCGGTGGCGAGAAGGCCATCGAGAAACAGCACGAGAGAGGTAAGTACACGGCCCGCGAGCGCATTGCCATGCTGCTCGACGAGGGTTCGTTCGAGGAGTTCGACATGTTCATGCGCCATCGCTGCCACAACTTCGGCATGGAAAAGAAGCAGTACGACGGCGACGGCGTGGTGACAGGTTACGGTACCATTGACGGACGACTTGTCTATGTCTTCGCACAGGACTTCACGGTGAATGCTGGCTCGCTCTCCGAGACTCTGGCACAGAAGATCTGCAAGGTGATGGACTTGGCTATGAAGATGGGAGCTCCTGTCATCGGCATCAACGACTCGGGCGGCGCACGTATTCAGGAGGGCGTCAACGCCCTTGCTGGCTATGCCGAGATTTTCGAGCGCAACATCCTCGCCAGCGGTGTAATCCCGCAGATTAGCGGCATCTTCGGCCCTTGTGCTGGCGGTGCTGTCTATAGTCCTGCGCTGACGGACTTCACGCTGATGATGGAGAACACGTCCTATATGTTCCTTACCGGCCCTGCTGTTGTGAAGACGGTGCTGGGCGAAGTGGTTACTCAGGAGCAGTTGGGCGGCGCCAGCGTACATAGCACTAAGAGTGGTGTCACCCACTTTACTGCGAGCACTGAGGAGGAGGCCCTCGCGATGATTCGCAAACTGCTCTCTTACATCCCGCAGAACTACAAGGAGAAGACTCCCATCATCCCCTGCGACGACCCCATCGATCGTTGCGACGACTACCTCAATGAGATTATTCCCGACAATCCCAATGCCCCCTACGATATGTACGAGGTCATCAGCGCCATTGTCGATAACGGCGAATTCTTCGAGGTGCAGCCCAACTATGCCAAGAACATTATTGTCGGTTTCGCCCGCTTCAATGGCGAGAGCGTAGGCGTTGTTGCCAACCAGCCGAAGCAGCTTGCTGGTGTGCTCGACTGCAACGCCAGCCGCAAGGGCGCCCGCTTCGTCCGCTTCTGCGATGCCTTCAATATCCCCATCGTTACGCTGGTTGACGTCCCCGGCTTCCTCCCTGGTACGGGTCAGGAGTACAATGCCGTCATCCTTCACGGTGCCAAGCTGCTCTACGCCTTCGGCGAGTGCACGGTGCCCAAGGTGACGGTCACCCTGCGCAAGTCGTACGGCGGTAGTCACATCGTGATGAGCTGCAAGCAGCTGCGTGGCGACATGAACTACGCTTGGCCGTCAGCTGAGATTGCCGTCATGGGTGCCAGCGGTGCCGCAAGCGTCCTCTACGCTAAGGAGGCCAAGGCCCTCAAGGACGAAGGTAAAGTTGATGAGGCAAAGGCATTCATCGCTGAGAAGGAGAAGGAATATACCGATCTCTTTGCCAATCCTTACAACGCTGCCCAGTATGGCTATATCGATGATGTCATCGAGCCGCGCAACACGCGCTTCCGCATCATCCGCGCCCTCGATCAGCTGCGTGACAAGAGGCTTTCATTGCCCGACAAGAAGCATGGCAACATTCCTTTGTAACACCCGCAAACAGAGAAACGCACTATGGTTTTAGCAACAAATTGGTCCGACATGTGGGCCATGACGGGAATCGGTTTTGGTACCGTCTTCGTTATCCTGCTATTGCTGGTGCTGATTCTGGGCATCTTCAATGTGGTTGCAAAGAAGAAGTCCCCAGCACCTGCGGCCTCTGTAAAGCCAGCCCTTGAGGGAAAGAAGACTCCTCTTCTTCCTGAAGGAACGACTGAGGCTGATGACGACCTTGCCGCCGTGGCTACGGCGCTCTGTCTGTACTTTCAGGAGGTGCATGACGAGGAGGCTTACGTCCTCACCATCCATCACCACGAGCATACGGCCTGGCATCCTGAAGGCTATTAATTCTCCGAACATTATTCACCGTTATTAGCAAAAAGAACAATGAAAGATATCAAATTCAAGATTGGCGATAAGAAGTACGAAGCCAGCGTCGTGGAAAAAGAGGATGGCAAAGTGGAAGTAACCGTCAACGGAAAGGCTTATACTGTAGAAGTGGAGCGTGAAGCTCCGAAGGCAAAGCCCGTCAAGGTGCAGGCTCCCGCCGCTCCGAAGGCTGCTGCTGCTCCTGCCGCAGCACCCGCTGCTCCGCAGGCTCCTACCGCAGGTGCCAAGACCGTCAACGCCCCGCTGCCTGGCAATATCGTGAAGGTGACGGCAACTGTCGGACAGGCTGTCAAGCCCGGCGACGTCCTCGTCGTCATGGAAGCCATGAAGATGGAGAACAACATCGTGGCAGAATCCGAAGGTTCCGTCAGCCGCATCCTCGTACAGGTCGGACAAACTGTACAGAGCGGCGATGCCCTCGTTGAAATCGCATAACCCATTCCGATAGAAAGACATTACAGAAACATGAAACGTGCAATTAAACTACTGACGTCATTCGTTCTGATGATGCTTGTCGCTGTGCCGACCTTTGCCCAGGACTTCAATGCTGGAGAGACGCTGGGCAAGTTCGTCCGCGAAATGGGTTTCCTGCAGTTCTTCAGCGGTATGGGTTGGGGAAATGCCGTGATGATTGTCATCGCCTGCTTTTTCCTCTATCTTGCCATCGTAAAGAAGTACGAACCTCTGCTCCTGTTGCCCATTGCCTTCGGTATGCTGCTCAGCAATATCCCTGGCGCAGGCATGTTCCACACCTCCATGTGGAACGATGAGTTCCTGAATCCCGACAGCCCCTTCTTCCATAGCTACCGCCATGTGGTGGCTGAGGGAGGTTTGCTCGATGTACTCTACATCGGTGTTAAGCTCGGCGTCTATCCCTGCCTTATCTTTATCGGCGTGGGTGCTATGACCGACTTCGGTCCCCTCATTGCCAACCCGAAGAGCCTGCTGCTTGGTGCTGCTGCCCAGCTGGGTATTTTCATCGCTTTCCTTGGTGCTTATGGCCTCGGTTTCACTCCTGCTGAAGCTGGCTCCATCGGTATCATTGGTGGTGCCGATGGTCCTACGTCCATCTTCCTCACCTCGAAGTTGGCTCCGCATCTCCTCGGCCCTATTGCCTTGGCTGCCTACAGCTACATGGCTCTTGTGCCGGTTATCCAGCCGCCCATCATGAAGCTGCTTACCACAAAGGAGGAACGCAAGATTAAGATGAAACAGCTTCGTCCTGTCAGCAAGACCGAGAAGATTATCTTCCCCATTGTTGTTGCTGTCGTCGTCAGCCTTATTCTGCCTTCCGCTTCAACGCTTATCGGCTGCCTTATGCTGGGCAACTTGATGAAGGAATGCGGTGTGGTAGAGCGTCTGAGCAAGGCTGCACAGAACGAACTGAACAACATCGTAGTTATCTTCCTTGGCCTTTCCGTTGGTGCTACGGCTACCGCAGAAACGTTTATCTCGTTGAAGACCCTCGGCATCATTGTCATGGGTGTCACAGCCTTTGCTGTGGGCACCGCTGGTGGTGTGCTGCTTGCTAAGTTGATGAACGTGTTCTCGAAAGAGAAGGTTAACCCGCTTATCGGCTCCGCAGGTGTGAGCGCCGTGCCTATGGCTGCTCGTGTCAGCCAGTCGGAAGGCCAGAAGGCCGACCCCACCAACTTCCTGCTCATGCACGCCATGGGCCCGAATGTGGCGGGTGTCATTGGTTCAGCTGTTGCCGCAGGCATTCTGCTGAATATGCTGGGATAATCCTCTTGATCCTGAATAAACGGCGGGCGCTCCTTTGGAAGCGCCCGCTGATTTTTTATGGCACGATGAAGTTCAGGAACTCTGGCATGAGCGTTATTTCCAGCGGACAGCTATAATTTAGTTTCTTGCCATCGACGCAGATGCTGGCGTTCTGAGCATCGAAGATAACCACCTTCTTCGTGCGGAACGGACGCACCTGCTGGTGGTTGAGCAGACGCCCCTTGAGCAGCATACGCAATCCCTGTACCATCTGCCAGAACTTTGGGCGGTAAATGACGGAGACGTCCAGCCAGCCGTTGTAGGGTACGGCGCTGGGCGTCATGCCGTAGCCGCGTGAGTTGCCCACGCAAAGGGTCATGATGGTTTCGTTCACGACTTCCTCGTTTACCTTGAAGTGCATCTTGTAGAGCTTTCGTTCAACGAAAAGCCGAATCATGCTGATGATATAGGTGGGGTTGCTCTTCCCCCAGAACTCCTTGCAGAAATCGCTGATTTCGATGGCACGCGCTCCAAGACCAATGTTGACGGCCATCAGGAAGTAGCGCTTCACCAGTTCCTCACCATTCATGAACGAGCAGTAGCCAATGTCGATGCGGCGTCGGTTACCCTTGATGATGCAGTCGATGGCCTTCTTGTATTCATCGACGCCCAGTCCCCAAAAGCTGGCAAAGTCGTTGCCCACACCGTTGGCAATAATGGCGAGGGAGATGTCGTCGAGATTCTCAACAGACGATGTCATGATGCCGTTGAGCGCCTCGTTGACAGCACGGTCGCCACCCACGATGACGATGATCTTATAGCCGTTGTCAACGAGCATCCGCGCCAGCCGTTCCACCGAGCCGTAGTCCTCCGACTGCACGTAGTCGTATTGCACCCCGCGCTGGTCGAGCACGTTCTTTATCTGATACCATCGTCGGGATTGCTTCTTCACCCCGGCCATAGGCACATAGATGATGCCCCAGCGTTCTGTCATTCCATTCGTATTATCGTCCATATCGTCTTTCTTAATTCCTGATTCCTAATTCCATTATTCTCTCAACCTTTTCTTCCGTGGGGAGGGCATAGTCAATCCACGTAATGGAGATGCCGCGGCGCTCCATACCCCGGAACCACGTCATCTGGCGTTTGGCAAACTGGTGGATGGCTGTTTCCAATTGAGAAACCATCTCGTCATACGTCAGTTGTCCCAGGATGTACTGCGTCAGATACTTGTATTCCAATCCGTAGTAGATAAGGTCTTCAGGGCTGATGCCTTCATTTAATAACCGTTGAACCTCGTCCACCATACCCTCGTCCAATCTTTGGCGTAGTCGTTGCGAGATGCGTTCGCGTCGCACCTCGCGGGGAATGTCAATACCCACGACAAGGCTGCGAATCTGAGGGAACTCGTCATCCTCGGCAGGGTGGGAGGCGTAGTATGCTTCAATCTCTATCCCGCGAATGGCACGCTTTACGGTATCGACGTCTGAAGTGTTGTGGAGTTTCTTATACCTTTTTAAAATAGCCGTCAGCTCATCCAGCGACTTTCCTTCCAGCTCGCGGCGCAGCGGCTCGTTCACGGGTACTTTCACCAGCCGGAATCCCCTCAGCACAGCTTCCACATACATTCCGGTACCGCCGCAGAGCACAGGTGTTTGCCCTTTAGCCCGTAGCTGTTCATAGACAGCAAGGAAGTCGCGCTGAAACTCATAGACGTTGTACTTATATCCTGGTTCGCAGATGTCAATCAGGTACGATGGCACCTCACGTCCGTCTGCCAGCACATAGTCCGCCTTGTCCTTTCCCGTGCCCAAGTCCATACGGCGATAAACCTGTCGGCTGTCGGCGCTGATGACGCCTGTGCCCAGCTTGTCTGCCAGACGGACAGCCAAAGCAGTCTTGCCGCAGGCAGTAGGCCCAACGATGGTGATAAGGTCGAATGCTGACATTTTGCTTTTTTTCGGGATTCCGATTGCAAATATACGTGATTTTTCTTTCACTTTACACATGGAATGCTTATTTTTGCAGAAAATTATAAAATTACATGTCCCTTATCAACTATCATTCCGTCGATATCCATCAACAGGAAGCGATTGTACTTGAGGATGTCAACCTCGAAATCGGGAGCGGCGAGTTCGTCTACCTCATTGGTCCGGTAGGCTCGGGCAAATCCAGCCTGTTGAAAACCATGTATGCCGAGCTCGACATCCACAGCGGTCAGGCCGAGGTGCTGGGTTACGACATGCTCCATATCCGCCGCAGTCAGATTCCTGCTCTCCGCAAGCGTATCGGCATTGTATTTCAGGACTTCCAGTTGCTTATTGACCGTAACGTACACGATAACCTCGACTTTGTGCTCCGCGCTACAGGGTGGCGTGAACGTGCTGCCCGCGAGCAGCGCATCGGCGAGGTGCTCCTCCAAGTGGGCATGGACACCAAGGGCTACAAGATGCCCCACGAACTCTCTGGCGGCGAGCAGCAGCGCATCGTCATCGCTCGCTCCATCCTTAACACCCCCGACATTATTCTTGCCGATGAACCCACGGGTAACCTCGATACAGAGACGGCAGCCAACATCGTGGAGTTGCTCCGTAGCATCCGCGACATGGGCAGTACTGTCGTCATGACTACACACAACCTTGCCCTGCTTGATGCCTATCCCGCTCGCGCCTGCCGTTGCGAAAACCATCGTTTCTCTGAGTTATGATGTTGTACTATCTCCTTGCCGCTGTCGGCTTGCTGTTTGTCATTCAGCTTCTCTATTTGTTCCTGCTCTACAATGTAGCCTTATCCCGGCCCTCCCATAGAGAGAAGGGAGACGAATCACCCCTCCTTCAGGAGGCTGAGGGGCTTCCCCGTCTATCCGTCATCATCACTACTTCCAATCAGGATTACCTGTTGCAGAAGAACCTTCCTGCTGTGTTGGAGCAAGACTATCCCGACTTCGAGGTTGTGGTGGTTGATGACAATTCCACGGATGAGACAGCCGACATCCTCCAGCAGTTGCAGAACCGCTATCCCCATCTGCGCACTACCTTCGTGCCACCTACCTCGCGGCGTATCAGCCATCGAAAGCTTGCTCTCACGTTGGGCATCAAGGCTGCTACGGGCGACTGGCTTGCCTTTACCGATGCCGACTGCCATCCTGCCACCAACCAATGGTTGCGCAGCTTGACAGCAGAAATCGTCAATCCTTCATCATCAACGAATAAAAACGCTGCTGAAGCCGTCATCGGCTATACCGGCTATGAGCATAGTCGTGGTCTTGCTGCCCTGCTGCGCCGTTTCGATACCCAATTTCGTGGCCTTCGTCTCCTTGGCCTCGCTGCTCACGGCAAGGCTCACATGGCCTATGGTACCAACCTGCTTTATCGGCGTAGCATCTTCTTCGATGCCAAGGGCTACTCCTCCCATTTGAATCTCGAGCGGGGCGACGACGATATCTTTGTGAACGAAAACATTCCGTCCCGCAGCATTCGTGCTGCCATTAGCCCCGATGCTGCTGTTTTCTGTACCGACACCACCCGTCGCCATTGGCGCTTGGAGCGCATGGGCCGTATAGCCACCCGCCGTCACTTGCATGGCATCCAGCGGTTTGTGCTTGGCTTCGATACCCTCTCGCGCATCTTCTATATTGTCTTGACTTTCTTCATCATCTTCCTTATTATTTATGGTTTGAATTCCCCTACTTGGAGGGCGAGGATTCCCAATCCCAAATGGCTTATTCCCGTCGGCACCTTCGCACTATGGGCCATTCGCTACGCCCTCAGCTGGATTGTCTGGAACCGCTCCGCTCGCGCTATTGGCGACACCCCCTACGGCCCTGCTATCCCCTTGCTTGAATTCCTCCATCCCTTCTGGGAGTTCGGCCTTCGCCTCCGCTATCTCTTCACCTCCAAACAGCGCTACCGCCGCAAACAAATCTGAACAGTCTATATTAATAATACGATAGACTAAACAAGGATAAAATGAGAGCGGGACGTTCGGTTGGAGGACGTCCCGCTGCGTTTGAGGTTTTTTCCATTTCATTCCAAAAGATAAAGTTTGTCAAGTGCAGTTTTTTTGCTTTTCCCTTGTAGTTTTTATAGGAAAGATGTATCTTTGCAAAGTCAGTTGTATGTTAGGAAAACACGTTGATACACGTGTACCAACGCGTTGGTACACCTTAATAGTAATCTTCTAAACAATATAACAATGAGAAAAACAAAGAAGGAAAAGCAAAGCGGCAGCATTGCGTATCAGATTATTACGAAGAAGGACCTTACGGGACAGGCAACTGAGTCGAACCCCGTCATTCGCGTAGCGCCTGTGCACCAGGAGACAGTCAGTACTTCAACGATGTCTGAAGAAGCTGCATTTGGTACTACGTTGACGCCCACCGATATTGCGGCTGTACTTACGTCGCTTGGCGACTACATCGCCCGTACGCTGAAAAACGGCAAACGACTGAAGGTGGATCATGTGGGAACGTTCAACGTCTCGCTTACTTGCAGCTGGACGGACGACGAAGGCAAAGTGCACGAGCACACGTTGGACGACAACATCACCAGCGGAAACAAGGTGAGGGTGAAGAACATCGTCTTTACGCCTGATGCCGAATTGCTGAAGGAGGTTCGCAAGGCTGTGTGCGTCAGTTCGGGCATGAAACCTTATCAAGGACCTACGGACGAGGCGATTGAAGCTAAGTTTACGGAGTGGTTCGGCACTCATCCCTCCATCACGCGCAAGGAAGTGGAATGGCTGTTCGGCTGTTCACGCCGCTATGCCCTTAATATCCTCAAGCGTCTCGTGGGTGAAGGACGTCTTTCTGCGGAAGGCTCAGCTCATACCCGCTACTACAAGCCCGTATAAAAAAAACGAATCTGTTTTTCCTTATTCCTTTACCTTAGCGTCGAGGTGGTAGGTGAAAGTGAGGGCGGCATAGTGGTGGCGGTAAGCGTAGATGGTGGTGGTCTGCTGATAGGCGCTCTGTGTGGCGTAGATGCGGTCGTTATGCCCAAGGATGTCGTCGAGGTCGAGGCGCATGCGGCCTTTGCCCTTTAGGATTTTCCAGGTGACGGAGCCATCCCAGACGAGATAGTGGCGGTTCATGGCAGCGACGGCATAGCCGCTGTTGTCGTTCTGAGTGAGGCGGGTACTGAACTCCAAATTGCCGCGTGTGACACGGGTGTTCAGGCCATACTGGTTCTGCCAGAGCGTGGTGTTCTGTGCGGGTGAGGCAGAGAAGTGCAGGCTGTTGGCATCGAGCGTGGCAAAGAGGGAGACTGAGAGCCATTGCCACTCCAACGAGGCCGACAGGCGGTCGTAGGGATGTAGGCTATTCTGGAGGTTCAGAGTGGGCTGAGCATCGGTGGGTAGCTGCAAGAGAAAGCCATAAGATTGGCCAAACCCCAGACGAAGGTCGTTCTGAAGGCGGATGTAATCGCCGAGTCCTTGGTCGTAGTTGATTCGAAAATTCCACGTCCGGCTGCCGCGGACGTTCTCCGGGCGGCTGGAATAGACAGCCGTCGTGGGGTTGTAGCGCAGGGAGGTACGCGTTTCGTGGTCGCTGGCTGCAAAGTCGGCAGAGAGCGATAACGACAGCTGATGAGGCGCCCACATTGTGGAGAACATGATGCCTGCCTTGTGGGTATGTGTGTCTTTCAGATTTGGATTGCCCTCGACGATGTAGAGTGGGTCGGTGAGGTCGCGATAGGCGAGCGTCTCCATGAGGCGTGGCTGCGTGGTGGCGTAGCCGTAGGAGCCTTCAAGCCTTGTGGTCTTGGTGATTTTCCAGACCGCCCGCGTTTGGGGGTCGAGGAGTAGACGATGGCGCTGAGCGGCGGTGTCGAGCCGACCGCGCAAATAATCCTCTGCCTCGCGTTGCCAGCGGGCGGAGAAGCTGGGGAGTAGTTGGAGGGTGCCGAGATTAAGTGTTGAGTTGAGGCTGAGGCTTTGGGTGGTGGTGCGGTAACGGTCGTCGTAGCTGTTGGCGGCATCGGGGGTGCCGTTCGTCTCGAAATCCTGATGGCGTTGGTTTCGCTGGTGCTCTATCTTATAAGAAAGGTCCACAAGCCAGCGCTCTGTCAGCCAACGTTTCCAATGGCCGCCTGCGCGTGCTGTGAGGTGTGAGGACGGGGAGAAGGAGTGCTGATTAAAAAGGTCAACAAGTCCATAGCTCAGCGAGTCAACATGCTGGATTTCTCTTTCCGTCGATAGCTCTTCTTGGTTGTCAGAGTAGGAAAATGCGGCGTTGGCATCGAGGGCGCCTTCCTTCACGAAATGGCTCCAGGAAACTTCGGTCGAAAGGCTTGTACGGCGAATGTGTTCCAGCATGCGGGCCTGCTGCGTGAGTATGTCGATCTGTTCAGTCTGTTGAGACCTGTTGTTGGTGGTGGTGACATGTTCGGCGCGGCAGCGGAGCCAGAGGCTGTTCAATGAGTCAATGTCCCAACTGAGATTGGCGCCGAAATAGGGATTTAGCTGGTGCGATTGTTGGATGTCCTCCATGGTGGTGCGCTGGGCAGCAGTACCAGGTAGGTAGTTCAGGGTTTCGGAACGTGAGGCTCGCCACTCGCCGTCGTGGGCTAAGCCACCGCTGAAGCTGTAGTTGCTGTTCAGTTCATGGCTGCCTGACGTGCGCTTCCATCTATGCTGATAGCCTGCGGCGGCACCTTGCTCCTGGCCATAGCCGTTGTTCTGCCGGATGCTGACGCTATTCATATAACGGCGAGCATGGTGGTCGATGTTGTTAGCATCGATAAAGATCATCGCAGGGTCAGTCTTTGAGAGGCGGTTCGTCTGAAGGTCGGCTTCGTAGTGACCTTTGGAATGGGGCTGGCTGCTGACGACAGGCTTTTGGTCATCTGGCGTCTGACCCCCAACGGTGACGTCGCCATACCAGCGGTCGAGAAAGCCGGGCTTGATGGTGAGGTCGAGCACCATGTCCTCGGTGCCATCGTCTCGCCCCGTCCTTTCGCTGAATTTCGAGGCTTTGTTGTAGGCCTTGATGTCCTTGACGGCTTCGGCGGGCAGCTGACTGACGAGGTCGTTTCCGCCGAAGAGGCTCTCGCCGTCCATAATGATGCGGATGGGTTTGCCGTTCCACGTCAGGCTGCCGTCCTCTTCGATCTCTACGCCTGGTAGCTGGCGGATGAGTTCGTCGAGACGTGCACCTTCTTGCAGGCGGAAGGCCTCAGGATGGAAGACTATGGTGTCGCCTTTGACCGAGAAGCGGCGGGCGCGGGCGTTGACCTCCACCATCTCCAGCATGTAGGGCGACATCTTCAGTTCGATGGCGCCGACATCGATGGTGTCCTTTCGGCTGTCGCTGTAAGCAAACACCATTTTCGATTTCGGGTAGTAGCCCAGCATGGAGGCTTGCAGCGTCCCCTTGCCGTCGGCGAAGAAGAGGAAGTTTCCGATGGAGTCGGCAGCTAGAAAGTATGTGGCGGTACCATTGTCGTAACGCTGTTCGAACTTCAGCGTTGCCAGCGGGACGATCTCTTTGCTGTCGGCGTCAATGACGCGGCCGCGGACGATGTCGGCCTTAGCAGGATTTGTGCTCATGAAAAGGCACAGGAAGAGCAGGACACGGGTGGTCCCGCGCCGGGAAAGAATCATTTTCATAAATAAAGAGCTACTTTTTAATAACTACAAATTACATGAATTATCGATTAACTATTATGTCTATCTTTTGTGAAAGCGGCAGGGATTTGGCTCTTCATTAAACTGTATAACTCAAAAAACCCATGAAGAAGTTTTCCCTGTCGCTTTCTTGTTAGTAGTTGGCTATTATTTGGTCGAGGGTTATGTTGGGGTCGGTAACGCCGAAGCCCTCCTTCTTCAGCTTTTGCTTGCGGTGCTGGACGGCTGAGACGGAGATGACGTAAATGGCTGAGAGGGCTGTGTTGCTGAGGCGGAGTCGTGTGAGCATGCAGAGGCGGATATCGTCTTCAGAGAACGAAGGGTGTTCGCTGCGCAGACGACTGACAAAGTTGTCTGCAGCATCGAGCGTCAACTCAATCTCACGCCAGTTCTGGGCATTGACGAGGGTGCGCTTTCCCGCTTTAGGCTCAAGCATCTCCATGATCTCGCTTTTGTCGATAAGGTGTCCGCGCAGGGTGGCAATCATCGTGTCCTTTTGTCGTAGCATGGATTCAGCCCGTTGCTTTTCATCCTCAGCCAGCCGCTTTTCCTCCGCCCGGCGTTCTGCTTCCTGCCTACGTTCTTCCCTGTGCTTACGGCGCATCTGTTGAAGAAAAAGCACAGACAGCATGACGATGAGAACAAGGATGACGATGACTGCCACCAATAGGCGACGTTGCAGGGCTGTAGTCTGGAGGACATAGCCTGGGGCGAGGTAGGTGCGGCGTTGAATGAAGAACTTACGCATAGCCACGTTCATGTCATATTCGTAGTTCAGCTTGCAATGCTGCTTCTTCGAGTCGTCCCCTTCGACCTTCGCCATGGCCTCTTCGTACATGTCGATGGGAACGGCGACCTCGCGGAGATGTTCCTCTATATCGGCGTTTTCACCGCTCATTCCTATACTTCCAGAGGAAGAAACAATCGGATAAGAGGTGTAGCACCCAAACGGAACGACTGAGATACTGTCCAAGTCCTCAAATGCCGTGCGGGTATCTCTGGCCTTCGCTGCTTCTGCCGCCCGAACGAGAAGGGTGAAATAGTGCAAGTCGATGCGGTTCTTGATGAGAATTGTCTCACCATAATCGTTCACCAAAGTGAGCAGCCAGGGGCTGCTGTCTTCAGGTTGGAGGCGATAGTGTGCCAAGGCCTGTTGCATCGCCCACATTTTCAAGCTATAGTCGTTGTGCGCAAACACAAAGTGCCGTCCCAGCATATCGTAGGCGCGGAGGGCGGTGGCGTGGTCATCGGAACGCTCGGCGCAATGGATGGCGAGGTGAAACAGCTGGTCGGCCTGTAATAGAGTGTCGCTGTCGGAGAAATGGCGGCTCAGAGCATAGCAGAGGCGTCCGAAGCGTCGTAGGGAGGTCTTGTCTTTCTGGCTTAGCGATTTCCTGTTTTCTCCAATTGTTCCGCCAAAGCTGGCGTGTTCATAGTAAAGGTACGCGCGGTGGAGTGCTGCGTCAATGGCGAAGGGTCGGGAAGTTTCGTATGCCACCTTGCGCTTGAACTCCCACGTTGTCTCATAGACATGAAGGCACGTGGCCGTGTCGGCGTGTCGGCGCTGCCATTGCTCTTCATGAATGAGTGCCCGCGTGAGGTCATAGAGTGCCCGACGGCCTGTTGTGAGATGGGTAGTATCGACCTGTGCTAACAGCGTCGCCGCGCTGTCGGGATGTTCCAAAGCTAAAGCTTCGGCTGAGGAGAGTAGCCTTGACTGCCGTCCGCCACATGAAACGAAAAAGACCATCAGTAAAGTGGCACACATTGTAAGAGAATGACTTTTCTTCATTGTTCTAACTGTTTTTCGGCTGCAAAGGTAAAGCAAAAAAAATCCCTTGCATCAAAAAAATGATGGAAAAAGCATTTCCATAGCAGGCGTATTCATTTTCAGTCGTTTTATTCTCTTTTTTCCACCTCTTTTCCATAATTTGGGATGGAAACGCATATTAAATGTAAGCTTTTTTCTTCTTTCCGCGGAGGAAAAAACAGGAGGTTTGCTTGCTTTTTTGAGCGAGGTGTGTTATCTTCGCTGCCGAAATAATTGCAGACAGGTATGACTATAAAAGAATTAGTGGAACGGGCGAGGGTTTATTTCGACATGATGCCCGACAAGGGGGACGAGGAGACCATCGTCCGTCAGATAAGCAGCGAGGTGTCGTTCCGCGGCGCTAATCTGTGGGTGCTCATCTGTGCCATTCTTATTGCCTCGCTGGGGCTGAATGTCAACTCCACGGCAGTCATCATCGGCGCCATGCTTATCTCGCCCCTCATGGGGCCTATCATCGGCATGGGGCTCGCGCTGGGTACCTACGATCTTGCCCTGCTGGGGCGTGCTGCCAAGAATTTCGGTATTGCCACGCTTATCAGCATCCTCACGGCTACGATTTATTTTGCGCTCTCGCCCTTTTCGGTGGTGCAGAGCGAGTTGCTTGCGCGAACGTCGCCCACGCTGTATGATGTGCTCATTGCCTTCTGTGGTGGTGCCGCAGGCGTCATCGCCCTCTGCACGGGCGGCAAGGGAAACGTCATCCCAGGTGTGGCTATTGCCACAGCCCTCATGCCACCCCTTTGTACGGCAGGCTTCGGTCTGGCAACGGGCAATCTGCATTTCTTCTTCGGCGCCTTTTACCTATTCCTAATTAATACAATCTTCATCGCTCTCGCCACGTGGTGCGGCGTGCGCGTGCTGCGCTTCCAACAGCACGAACACCTCTCGCCCGAGCGTGCCCGCTTGGCGCGACGCATAGTGCCAGCCATTATCGTCATCATCCTTATTCCTGCTGCGCTGACAACTGTCCGAACCGTACGCGAGAGCGTCTTCGACCGTAACGTTAGCCGTTTCATCAAGGGCGAGCTGACGCAGACGGGCACGCAGGTCATCCAGAGCCATGTGGATAAGGAGACGATGAAGCTTTCGGTGGTGGCTGTGGGGCGTCCTATTGACGAGAATCTCACCGCTGAGGCGCGGCGCCGTCTGGAACACTATAGTTTGGGCAAATACGACCTCAGCATCATTCAGGGGGAGCAAACCGACAGCCTGATGCAGCTGCAGGGCGAGATAAACCGCATCGCCAGTTCGCGCGAGGCTGAGCATCAGCGCCTGCTCGAACTCTCGGCTGAAGCCAATTCCCTCACCCGTCAGCTGGACAGCTATACGCGCCATGAGCGTCTCTCCGTCGCGTTGCGTGGAGAACT
The DNA here is from genome assembly GCA_002309805.1 of Bacteroidales bacterium UBA1189. Taxonomy (GTDB): domain Bacteria; phylum Bacteroidota; class Bacteroidia; order Bacteroidales; family Bacteroidaceae; genus UBA1189. The sequence goes on from DBYJ01000045.1 coordinate 67,394, forward strand.
GAAAGCCCTCTTCCCGCAGGTGACGTCGCTCAGCCTCTCGCGTACGGCTGAGGCTACCGTCCGCGACACTACCTCTGTGCGGCCATACGTCGTTGCCCTTGTCCATACGGCAGCCGACGACCCCCTGCTGCCCGAGGATGCAGACCGCCTGCGCCAATGGCTGCGAGCACGTACGGATGCCGACAGCCTTGTCGTAGTAGCCGTCCATGAAGAAAACGGAAATTAAAACTTGCAAGTGTCGAAAAGATGTATTATCTTCGCGGCGGAAAAGAAAGAAGAATCAATGGTCAATCGTAAAAAAGTCAATTGCATTTTGCGGCCATGCCACACGCGCTCAGACGTAAAGAGCAATAGACTATAAACTTTAGGCCAAAGACATAAAAAAGATTATCATGAAAGGAAAAATCAGCCAAATCATAGGCCCGGTTGTGGACGTACAGTTCCAGCGTGGGGAAGAGGCTCTGCCACATATCCACGATGCACTTGAGGTGCATCGTGCGCAGGACGGACGGCGTGTGGTGCTCGAGGTGCAGCAGCACTTGGGCGACGACATGCTGCGCTGCGTGGCGATGGACAGCACGGACGGCTTGGCACGAGGAGCCGAGGTGATTCCTACAGACAGCCCTATCACCATGCCTGTGGGTGCGCAGATTCGCGGACGTGTGATGAATGTGACGGGCGATGCCATCGACGGCATGTCGCAGCCTTCTATGAGCGGCGCACTACCCATCCATCGCGAGCCGCCTCGTTTTGAGGACCTCACCACCACGCAGGAGGTGCTCTTTACCGGCATCAAGGTCATTGACTTGCTGGAACCCTATCTGAAAGGCGGTAAGATTGGCCTCTTCGGTGGTGCCGGCGTGGGAAAGACGGTACTTATCAAGGAGCTCATCAACAACATTGCCAAGCGCCACAACGGCTTCAGCGTGTTTGCCGGAGTGGGGGAGCGTACGCGTGAAGGCAACGACCTGCTGCGCGAGATGATTGAGAGCGATGTCATCCGCTATGGCGAGGAGTTCAAGCGGAGCATGGAGGAAGGGCATTGGGACCTTTCAAAAGTGGACCCGAAGGAGGTGGAGAAGAGTCAGGTGTCGATGGTGTTCGGGCAGATGAACGAGCCCCCAGGTGCCCGCCAGAGTGTGGCGCTGAGTGGTCTGACGATGGCTGAGAGTTTCCGCGACGAGGGTACAGATGGGCCGCGCGACATCTTGTTCTTTATAGACAATATCTTCCGTTTCACGCAGGCGGGCTCGGAGGTGAGCGCCCTGCTGGGACGTATGCCGAGTGCCGTGGGCTACCAACCGACGCTGGCTACCGAGATGGGCCGCATGCAGGAGCGTATTACTTCGACAAAGAACGGCTCCATCACCTCCGTGCAGGCGGTATATGTGCCAGCCGATGACTTGACAGACCCTGCGCCTGCTACGACATTCAGCCACTTGGACGCCACGACGGTGTTGAGCCGTAAGATTGCCGAGTTGGGCATCTATCCTGCCGTCGATCCGTTGGACAGCACCAGCCGCATCCTCGACCCCAACATCGTGGGGCAGGAACACTACGACACGGCGCAACGCGTCAAGCAGATTCTCCAGCGCTATAAGGAGTTGCAGGACATCATCAATATCCTCGGTATGGAGGAACTTTCCGATGAGGACAAACTGACGGTGAACCGTGCCCGCAAGGTGCAGCGCTTCCTTTCACAGCCCTTTGCTGTGGCTGAGCAGTTCACGGGCGTGCCGGGTGTGATGGTGGATATCGACGACACCATCCGCGGTTTCAATATGATTATCGATGGTGAGGTGGATCATATCCCCGAGCAAGCGTTCCTCAACGTCGGCACCATCGAAGAAGCCATCGAGAAAGGAAATAAAATGCTACGATGAGACTATTAGTGCTTTCGCCTGAGAGGACGTTGCTTGATGAAGAAGTGAGCGTGGTGGATTTGCCGGGTGCCATGGGGCGGTTTACGGTGCTCCGTGGACACGACAATCTGATTTCGACGCTTACGGAGGGTACCATTCTGTATTTGCCGATGACGTCGGTTGCGGACGACCCTAAGGAGATGCTTGAGATAGAAGGCGGCTTCGTTGAAGTGAGAAATGACGTGATAACGGTTTGTGTGGATTGAGATTAGGTTAGAGTTGATGTGCTGATGAAGAGGATTGGATTTTTGCTGTTGATGGTGCTGATGATGTTGCCGCTGGGAGTTTTTTCCAGTGAAGCTGAAACTGCAGCCGCTGCCGACCTCGACATGCAGGAGTACCTCTTCGGCCATATCGGCGATGCATATGAATGGCACATCACTACGGTGAATGGAAAGCCTGTCAGTATTCCTCTGCCTGTCATTGTTCGTTCAAAGACCACGGGCTGGCATATCTTCTCCTCGCATCATATAGAAGATGGAAAGGAGTACGAAGGGTTGTTTATCTCGCAGGAGGAGAAGTACAACGGCAAAGTGGTGGAGCGTGCTGAAGATGGCTCTCTTGTGCGTCCCTTCGACATCAGCATCACCAAGAACGTGTTTAGCCTGATAATAAACAGCACCTTAATTTTGCTGCTTGTGCTTGGTACCGCGCGCTGGTACCGCCGTCACGACGTGCTCAAGGAAACGCCCAGAGGCCTTGTCGGTATCATGGAGATGCTTATCGTGATGGTGGAGGACGATGTCATTAAGGAAGGGGTGGGGAAGGATTATAAACGCTATTCGCCTTACCTGCTGACGGCATTTTTCTTTATCTTCATCAACAACCTGATGGGCATTGTGCCCTTCTTCCCGGGTGGTGCAAACTTGACGGGAAACATCGCCATTACACTGGTGTTGGCCGTTTGTACCTTCCTTGCTGTTAATTTGTTCGGAAATAAACACTACTGGAAGGATATCCTTTGGCCCGATGTGCCTTTATTCCTCAAGGCACCGCTGCCGCTGATGCCGTTGATTGAGATTATCGGCATGTTCACCAAGCCCTTCAGTCTGATGATACGTCTCTTTGCCAATATCATGGCGGGACATTGTATGCTGTTGGGTGTTGTTGCCGTCATCTTCATCACGGCCAAGATGGGGCCTGTCATCAACGGTTCGCTCAGCTTGATAGCCGTGCTGTTCGGTGTGTTTATGGATGTGTTGGAATGTCTTGTCGCTTTCCTGCAGGCATACGTGTTTACCATGTTAAGTGCCGTGTTTATCGGCATGAGCCGTCAGGAGGTGGAGGAGGGTTGATGGGTTAAAGGTTAAGGATTAAAGGTTAAGGATTAAAGGTTAAGGGTTAAAGGTTAAGGGTTAAAGGTTAAAGGTTAAGGGTTAAAGTAATAAAACAATATAAGTTAAATAGTAAAACTAAAAAGTTATGTTATCAGCAATCGTACTTCAGGCAGCCGGTGGAGCTGCCCTCGGAACAGCAGGAATTGCCATAGGTGCAGCTCTCGCAGCATTTGCAGGTGCCTTTGGCATAGGTAAAATCGGTAAGGCTACGATGGAGGCTTCGGCTCGTCAGCCTGAGTCGGCCAACGGCTATCGTCTGACAGCCATCATTGTTGCTGCTCTCGTCGAGGGAGCCTCGTTGTTCGCTATCCTCGTTTGTCTTCTGGCACTCAACAAGTAAGCCATGTCGCTCGTAACCCCTGATTTCGGTCTGCTCGTGTGGATGACCGTCATCTTCGCCATTCTGTTCTTCATTCTGGCGAAGTTCGGCTTCCCCATTATCACCGGCATGGTGAACAAGCGGAGCGACTACATCGGGAAGTCCCTTGAGTCGGCCCGTGAGGCTCAGCGCAAGGTGGATGCTCTTGCTGATGAGCAGAAGCGGCTCATTGACGAGACGAAGCAGGAGCAGAGCCGTATCCTCAACGAAGCGGCTCAGACGCGTGACGATATCCTCAAGGAGGCTCGCCAGCAGGCTCATACTGAGGCTGAGGCTATCCTCACACAAGCCCGTGAGGATATTGAGGCTCAGCGCGAGACGGCCCTTCGTGACGTGCGCCGTCAGGTGGCAGAACTCTCTGTGGAGGTTGCCGAAAAGCTCGTCAGGGGCTCGCTCTCCGACGACGAGAAGGCCGAAGAACTGATAGGGAAACTCATTGACGAAGCTGCGCGATGAACAGTGGATTGGTAGCCAACCGTTATGCCCGTGCCCTGCTGGTGTTTGCGCATCAGCAGAATGCGCTTGAGCGTGTCCATGCTGATGTGCTGCGGCTCCAGAAAGCACTTCAGGCAGAGCTCGCCCATCAGGGTGACGATGGCATCCTTGCTACCTGCATTCCCCAGCTCGGCCCCGAGGTGCAGCAGTTCCTGCGTGTGGTGGCGATGAACGGACGTGCCGATAATCTTCCGGCTATGTTGCGGCAATTCCTGATTCACTATAATCAGGAAAAGGGGATAGCGACGGCTTCGCTGGTTTCTGCAGCCCCTTTGCCTTCGCTCGAAAAGAAGTTGCTGGCGCTGCTTCACGACAAAGGCTACACCGATGTGGACTTCACCACCAGCATCGACCCCTCCCTCATCGGCGGCTTCATCCTCCAGATAGAGGATCTGCGTCTCGATGCTTCTTTGGCTTCGCAATTGAAACGGATAAAGAAAGAATTGGAAGACCGCAACCGCAGGATAATCTAATGACCTTTATGATCATAAAGTCCCTAATGACTTAAAAGAATGGAACAGATAAAACCAAGCGAGATATCAGAAGTGCTGCTGCGGCAGTTGCAGGGCGTTGACCTTAGTGTTGGCTACGAGGAAGTAGGCCAGGTGCTGCAGGTGAGCGACGGCGTCGTCCGCCTCAGCGGCCTCACCCATGCCGAGGCTGGCGAGTTGTTGGAGTTTGACAATGGCCTCATGGCCGTTGTCATGAACCTTGAGGAAGACAACGTCGGCGCCGTGCTGCTTGGCCCCACCGACCGCATTGAGGAGGGAATGACTGCCCATCGTACTCGTCGTATTGCCTCCATCGACGTAGGCGAGAAGATGGTGGGTCGTGTCGTCGATCCTCTCGGTCATCCTCTTGACGGGAAGGGAGAAATACTTGGCGAGAAGTTCGAGATGCCTCTTGAACGCAAGGCTCCGGGTGTCATCTACCGACAGCCTGTCAGCGAGCCACTCCAGACGGGACTGAAGGCCATCGATGCCATGATTCCCATCGGACGCGGGCAGCGCGAGCTCATCATTGGCGACCGTCAGACCGGCAAGACCGCCATTGCCATCGACACCATCATCAACCAGCGTGCCAACTTCGAGGCAGGGCATCCCGTCTATTGCATCTATGTGGCCATAGGCCAGAAGGGCTCCACGGTGGCTGGTATCGTTGAGACGTTGCGCAAACGTGGAGCGATGGACTACACGATTGTCGTCAGTGCCACGGCTGCCGACCCTGCCGCCCTCCAGTATTATGCTCCTTTTGCCGGGGCTGCTATTGGTGAGTATTTCCGTGACACAGGGCGTCATGCTCTTGTGGTTTATGACGACCTCTCCAAGCAGGCCGTAGCCTATCGCGAGGTCTCGCTGGTGTTGCGCCGTCCCTCCGGCCGCGAAGCCTATCCTGGCGACATCTTCTACCTCCACAGCCGCTTGCTGGAGCGTGCGGCAAAGATTATCAACCAGCAGGAGGTGGCCGAAAAGATGAACGACCTGCCTGAGAGCCTGCGCGGAAGGGTGCGTCCCGGTGGTTCCCTCACGGCCCTGCCTATCATCGAGACTCAGGCAGGCGACGTCGCAGCCTACATCCCTACCAACGTCATCTCCATCACTGACGGACAGATATTCCTTGAGACCGACCTCTTCAATCAGGGCTTCCGCCCCGCCATCAATGTGGGTATCAGCGTCAGCCGTGTTGGTGGAAGTGCTCAGGTAAAGAGCATGAAGAAGGTGGCCGGCACGCTGAAGATAGACCAGGCGCAGTATCGCGAGCTGGAGTCGTTCACCAAGTTCTCCAGCGATATGGACACCGTCACCAGCCTCACCATCGATAAGGGGCGCAAGAACAACCAGCTTCTCATACAGCCTCAGTACAGCCCCATGCCCGTGGGCGAGCAGGTAGCCATCCTCTATTGCGGCACGCGAGGCCTGATGAAGGACATCCCCGTCAGCCGTGTGCAGGAGTTCCAGACCGAGTTCCTCAGCCGTATGCGCCTCATGCACCGTGCCGATGCCCTTGAGCCCCTTGCTGCAGGACGTATTGATGCCGACATCCAGCGCATCATCGAGGCCGTTGCAGCCGAGGTCATCCAGCGCATCAAAGTAAAAGAAGAGGTGGAGTAGAATGGCAAGTCTGAAGGAAATAAAGACCCGTATTGCTTCGGTGCGGAACACGCTGAAGATTACTTCCGCCATGAAGATGGTGGCTGCAGCCAAGCTCCATCACGCCCAGCAAATCACCGTCGGCATGCAGCCCTACGAGGAACAGCTTCACGCCATTCTTAACCACCTGCTTGCCTCGCAGCAGGTGATGGAGACCTTCGACAGCGCCCTTGTGGCCGATAAGGAGGGTTTTACGGCGCAGACCCTGCCCGTCAAGGGCGATGCGAAGCGTGTGGCCATTGTCGCCTTCTCGTCAAACAGCTCGCTCTGCGGAGGCTTCAACTCCAACGCCATCCGTCAGTTGACCGTCATCGTGCAGAATCTTCGCCAGCATGGCTTCCAGACGGCCGACCTTGACGTCTATACCGTGGGGCGTAAGGTCTCCGATGCCGCACGTCGCATGGGGCTTACCATCGTCGGCACCTATCCCGACTTGGCTGAACACCCGAATTATGAAGATGCGGCCTCGCTTGCCCAGGAGCTCATACAGTCATTTGCCGACGACCGTGTCGATCAGGTCATCCTTGTTTATAACCACTACGCCTCCACCGCCTCCCAGCCCTCAGTCTTTGAGAACTACCTGCCCCTTGTCCTCCCCCGTCCGAAGGCTGGGACTCCCTCTGGAGGGACAACACGCGGGGATGCCGGTGACCCCAATCCTCAATCCTCGGTCCCCGATACCGATTCATTCTGCATCCTTGAGCCATCTGGTGCAGAAGTGCTGCAAGCGCTGCTGCCCAAAGTGTTACTGCTGAAGATCTATTCTGTCCTGCTTGATACCAATGCCGCCGAGCACGCCGCCCGCACGGTAGCCATGCAGATAGCCTCCGACAACGCCCAGAAACTCCTCGACGAGCTTACCCTCCAGTACAACAAGAGCCGTCAGCAGAAGATCACGGCCGAGATACTCGACATTGTCGGCGGCCTCCAGCGCTGACCCCCCCATTCTGACAACCCTGAAGAAGCTATCCCCCCCTTTTTGATGTTTTTTTCCGAAAAGGTTTGCTCCGTTCCTTTTGCCTTCCTATATTTGCAACAAAAATGAAATCGTGTTTATTTAACTTTTATAATTCTAGTATGAGAAGAACTGTGTTTTTAAAAACCTTGTTAGCATTTGCCCTAGTGCTAATGAGTGGAAATGTGTGGGCTGATAGTTGGAAGAAGGCGTCAATAGACGAATTGACTAAAAATGACCTCTTCGTTTTCGTTGCTACAACAAGCGACGGTAGTAATTTCGCTTTGACGAGTGCCAATGGCCAGAGTGCTGCTCCTACTGCTGTTTCGGTGACTCTAGATGGTGATATTATCACCAGCAGCATTACTGACGAATTAAAATGGAGCGTTGAGCTCTATGACAAGAAGTATTACATCTTCCATCCCAATGGCGATCTAAGTCGCCATCTGTATAGTACATCCAGCAACAATGGTATTCGAGTAGGAGGAAGTGACAACTACATTTTTGAGCTAATTACAGCAGACGGCGATGCCAAAGGCTATTTTATGCAACGAGATCTTGGACGTTATCTTGGAGTTTATGAAAAAAAGGATTGGCGTTCGTACACAACCCTTCATAATAACATCAAAGGCCAGACATTCTCGTTTTATAAACTGACAAATGATGCTGGTGATCAGTCGGTGGCAACAACTGTCACTATCGATGACTCGGAACTGACAAACAAAGATCTTAAAAATGGTGCGACTGCTGGCAAGCTGAAAGCCATTGTTTCAACGACTAATGGGGCTGTCAGCGGAGCAACTGTCGTTTGGACGTCAAGCGACGAGTCTGTCGCCACGATTAGCGATGCTGGTGTTATCACTCTTGTAGCTGTTGGTACTTCCGCTATCAAGGCTAGCTACGCGGGCGTGGAAGGGCAGTTCAAACCCTCTTCTGCTTCTTATACTCTTACCGTCACCAATTCTGAATCAAACGTCCCCGGCACGCTCGACAAACCTTATACTGTGGCTGAGGCTCGTGCAGCCATTGAAGCAGGTACCGGTGTGACGGGAGTGTATGCTACAGGTATCGTTTCAGAGATTGTTACGGCTTTTAATGCGCAGTACGGAAACATTTCCTATAATATCTCTGCTGACGGAACGAAAACTGCCGACCAGCTGCAGGCATACCGTGGCAAGGATAAGGATGGGGTGGCGTTCACTTCACCGGACGATGTTCAGGTGGGCGACGTTGTGGTTATATATGGCAACCTGAAGAAATATAATGATATCTATGAATTTGCACAAGATAACCAGCGTGTTTCTTTTACTCGCGCTGCTGTTGCTGTCGAAAAGCCGACATTCAATCCTGATAGTGGAACTTACGAGGAGGAAGTGGAGGTTTCTATTTCTTGTGTGACTCAGGGCGTGGATATTTACTATACCCTTGACGGGACGGAGCCTACGCAGGGAAGTACAAAGTATACTACTCCGATTGTTCTTACAGAGACCACAACCGTAAAGGCCATTGCCTATAAAGGAACTGATGCAAGTGCTGTCGCAGAGGCAACCTATACCTTCCTTTCCGAAAAGACTATTGCCCAAGTTCGCGCTCAAGGAACGGGCAGCGTCATGACGAAGGGTATTGTCACAAGCGTTAGTGGGAAAACTGCCTACATTCAAGATAGGACTGCCGCCATTGCCGTTTACGGCTCAAGTAATCTGACGTGTGCCGTTGGTGACGAAATCTCGGTGGAAGGTACGTTGACAACTTATAGAGGACTGATGGAAATCGGTAGTCCAACGATTACAGTCATTTCTTCAGGAAACAACGTTGCTCCCGTAGAGAAGACCATAGCAGAAATCAACGCTGATTTTAGTGGAAGCAATGCCTTGCAGGGTATGCTTGTGAAAATCGTTGATGCTACGGTGACGGCAATTGAAGGCCAGAATACCTCGATCGCACAGGACGCGAATACGGTTGTTGTCCGCGGCATCACGGGTGTGGCTGTCAATGATGTGATTACCATTGTAGGTAATATAGGCTGCTTCGATGTCCCTCAGATTGCCAATCCGACACTTGTTGACGAAACACCTTCTATTGCCGTTACTCCCGCAGAAGCAATGGTCGATGCTGAAGGTGGTACGGTGGAATTGGATGTGGTCTTAAAGAACATTGAAGAAACTGCTGTTGTTGGTGTGAAATACTTTGATGCTGAAGGTTCGACTGAGGCTCAGTGCGCATGGATTAGGACCGAATATAAGGACGGCGGAGTGACGCTGACGGTGGATGCCAACGAAGGTGATGCCCGCACGGCATATCTGAAGGTCTATGCTGGTGATGTCTATTCCAATCTCATTACCATTTCACAGAAAAAGTATGTGGTGTTTATTGATTATGCCACTCTGCCGTTTGAGTTTAATGGTAAATTTGCTGATATAGAGGAAACGATTGGACTGACTCAGAGTGGATTGGCCACGAAGGACTATTCAAGTGCGCCGTATCTGAAGTTTGACACCACGGGCGATAATCTTGTCTTGAAAATAAATGAGGCACCGCACGCGCTTGTCTTTGATATCAAGGCCAACCCGGGAAACGATCCTTGGAGTGGAACATTCACTGTAGAAACTTCTGTTGATGGTGAAAAGTTTGAAAGATTAGATTCGTACACTGATCTTAGTGAAGGCGTTGAGGCGAAATATTATAGACTCGGTTCAACTGTAAGGTATATTAAATGGACATATACGGAAAAGGTTTCCGGTAACGTCGGACTGGGCAATATTGTCGTGTCGGCAGATCCAATGACATTTGTTAAGGTTGTTACTTCTTATAAGTTCGCCACATTATGCTTGCCTTTCAATGCCAAGGCCCCAGAGAACGTAGAGGTTTACACAGCCGAGGCAGAAGAAAGTGATGATGTTGCTATACTTACCAAGGTAGAAGATGGTATTATTCCTGCCAATACGGGTGTGGTTCTCTATGCCAACGTTGTTGGTGAGAAAACATTTACTTTCTCGGAGACAGATCAGGCTTCTACAACAGATTTCCGCAATAATAGTTTGAAGGGTGTAACAGGTAAGACTGCATATAAGAAAGTTGAAGGCTACGATGTTGAAAAGAGTTATTACGCTCTTGCAGCTGTTGAGAACGAGGCAAAGTTCTGTCTTGTTGAAGGCGGAAGTTATGCTGCCAATACTGCATACCTGGAATTGCCTGCCGGTAGCAGCAATTCTATCGGTTTGCGCTTTGGCGATGCTACGATGGTAGGTGCCCCTGAGGCAATCGCAGGGCAGAAAGTTATCTACGATTTGACGGGTCGCCGCGTGGAGATGGCTACGAAGGGCATCTATATCGTGAACGGCAGAAAAGTGATTGTGAAGTAAATAAAACTAGGTGGGGTTCAGCATTGTTGAACCCCTCATAAAAGTAAAATTGTATAATAATTTTTAATTCAGATACAGCAATGAAGAAATATATTCAGCCTTCCATTGAAATTCAGATAATCCAGTTCCAGCAGATGGTTGCTGCCAGCATTGGTTTGGACAACGATAATAAATACAAGGGCGATGGTACGAACTTCGTTCCTGGTTTGCGCAATCCGTTTGCAATGCCCACCTTTGGAGGAGGTTTTGGTGCGGGCTTTGGCAATCCGTTTGAGGAATAGGGAAAGAGATTGGGCTTTATCTTTCAGTTTTGAATACCGTGTGCGCAGCGATTGTTGCGCACACCTTTTGTATAGCTGTGCGGGAGGCGTAACGGGGGGGCGATTTGTGGAATAATGTGGAGCCGGGTTTATTCGGACTTGACGAAGATGGCGTAGTAGGTGGTGTTGTCGGCTTCGACAATGGTGCCGGGGGCGAGGTAGCCGTCTATCTGGTCGGGGATGGTGTTCCAGCCGATGAAGGTGATGCCTTCGCCCTCGTCGTTGGACTTATGGGTGTTGGCATCGAGCACGGGGAGGCTTGTGTAGCTGCCCCAAAGGGTTTCAATGGTGTTCACCACCTCGCCCTTGGACTGGAACTGAAGGGTGACGGGGGAGGCGAGGAAGGAATAGGTGTCGAGGGCACTGATGCCGACGTCGATGGCGCCCGCATTGCTGCAAATGATGCCATAGAAGTCGCTCGTGCTGGTAATGTCGGTGTGAAGGGTCCAGAGATTGAAGTTGTTGATGACCTGCTGGAGATTCCATGCGGTGGCCTGATGGGGCATGGCGCATGTGGTGAGTGCCAGGGGGGCGAGCCGGTTGCCGCTGCGACGCAGGTAGCGTCCGTTGCTCAGCTGGATGAGCCAGCGCCCTGCAGCATTGCGCTCCGACGACTTGGCCCGGAAAAGGCGCCAGGGGTTGACTTCGCTGCGAACGGTGCCCTTTGCCGTTTGCGACTTGGTGGTGCTGCCGCACCAGAAGAGGGTGGAGTTGTCGTCCAATGGGCGGGAGAGGATGACGTACATGCCGTCGGCCGGCGCAGCGAAGGCTCGGGGGGTGAAGTCGTGGGGTGTGTCGGAAACGGCGTCGGTCTGCTTTTCGCTGATGACGTATTTGCCTTTTAGTATATTGATGATTTCGGAGCGGTGGAGGCCGTTGTAGTTGGAGGTGGTGTAGCTGATGAATGAGCCGTCGTAGTTGATGTTGTCGATTTCGGAGTCGGTGGAGTAGGAGGCGAAGAAGTCCTCGGCCTGCGCGGCTTTCTCGAAGATGAGCTGGATGTCGACGCTTGTGACGGTGTCGGCATCGAGGTTAAACTGCACCTGGACCCGCGCCGTGTCGCCTGCCATCACGTAGAGGATGGCGGTGTCGCTGACGGCATAGCTCTCCTTGTCGCCGATGGGGATGACTCGTCCGCCCACCTCCTCGACACAGGAGGCGAACACAACGGCTGCCAGCATCAGCGCCGGCAGCAGCCGCTTACTCAGACGGTAGAGGGACAACAACCTGACGGAACTACTGGTGCTTCTTGTTCAGGATAATATAGACAATGATGCCTAAAATGATAAGCGCAACGCCGCCAAACTGGACTCCGTTGATATTGTTCCAACCCATGAAATAGCTGAGGATGAGAGCAATGGAGCCGAGAATCATCAGGATGATGCCGAGACTTTGGAGAAAACCTTTCATAATCTTGCTATAGCTTTTTTAAGTTTCGTGGTGCAAAATAACGCATAATTATCGAAACTCTCAAATCTTTTGGCATAAAAATGTGTGAAGGAGCTGAAAAAGTGCTTTCCGCAGAAAAAACTGGCGGGAATGTTTGGAGGTTATGGAAAAAAGCAGTAATTTTGCCGCGCTTTTTTCGGAAAAGGCGAAAAAGCAATAGTATTAACCCTTAAAAACAGTGTAATGAACCAGTACGAAACCGTTTTCATTTTGACTCCCGTTTTGTCTGATGCTCAGATGAAGGAAGCGGTAGACAAGTTCAGAGGTATTCTCACCGCCGAGGGCGCCGAGATTATCAATGAAGAGCACTGGGGTATGAAGAAACTCGCTTACCCCATTGAGAAGAAGACGACCGGCTTCTACGAACTCATCGAGTTCAAGGCTGAGCCCACGGTCATCGAGAAACTTGAAGTGAATTTCCGTCGTGACGAGCGCGTCATCCGCTACCTCACCGTCAAGATGGAGAAGTATGCAGCCCAGTACGCCGAGAAGCGTCGCAGTCTTAAACAAACTAAATCAGAGGAGGCTTAATCATGGCACAGGAACAAGGTGAAATCCGTTATCTCACTCCCCCCGTAGTAGATAAGAAGCGTAAGAAATACTGCCGTTTCAAGAAGAGTGGCATTAAGTACATCGACTACAAGGACCCCGAGTTCTTGAAGAAGTTCCTCAACGAGCAGGGTAAGATTCTGCCCCGCCGCATCACCGGCACCTCGCTGAAGTACCAGCGCCGCGTCGCCCAGGCTGTCAAGCGTGCACGTCATCTGGCTTTGCTGCCATTCGTAACCGATATGATGAAGTAATTAAAGTAAGGAGGACTAGATATGCAGATCATTTTGATTGAAGACGTTCAGGGCCTCGGCTACAAGAACGACATCGTAACAGTGAAGGACGGCTACGGCCGCAACTATCTCATCCCCCAGCACAAGGGTATCGTCGCTACGGAGAGCGCCAAGAAGGTGCTTGCCGAGAACCTGCGTCAGCGCGCTCACAAGCTGGCTGCCATCAAGAAGGCCGCCGAGGAGCTTGCTGCCCGCATCGAGCCCCTGTCACTCACCATCGCCGCCAAGGTCAGCGAGGCTGGTACACTCTACGCCGCCGTCGGTGCAGCTCAGGTTGCTGCTGAAATCAACCGCCAGGGCTATGAAGTGGATGCCAAGCAGGTGACCGTCAAGGAACCCGCCAAGGAACTTGGCCACTATGTGGCAACCGTCAACCTCCATCGTGAGGTTTCCGTCGAAGTTCCCTTCGAGGTTGTCGCTGAAGGCGAAGAGGCTCCCGCTGCCGAGTAAGCTGCGCGAGTTCATTAAACAGAAAAAGGGAGGAATGCCAGTCGGCGTTCCTCCCTTTCCTGTGGTGTCCCTTCTCCGGTTATTTCACCATCACTTTCTCGCCTTTGTGGGTTTGGATGTCGAGGATGCCGCTCTCGGTCATCACACGGAGCGGGCCGCCCAGATGGGAGATGATGGTGCAGCGTGAGACCTCGCCGTCCTTCCACGTAAGATCCTGAATCTCGAAGCCGCCACGGCAACGGAGGCCGCGGACACGTCCGCTTGGCCATGCAGAGGGCAGGGCAGGGAGCAGACGGATGAAGCCCTCGTGGCTCTGGACGAGCATCTCGGCGATACCCGCTGTGCAGCCGAAGTTGCCGTCGATCTGGAAGGGGGGATGGGAGTCGAACATGTTGGGGTAGGTGCCGCCCTGCTGACGGCCTCGCGGCTGGATGGCGGGCTTAATCTGCTCACGGATGAGCGTCATCGCATGGTCGCCGTCAAGAAGACGTGCCCAGAGACAGACTTTCCAGCCCATCGACCAGCCTGTGGAGGCGTCGCCGCGGGCTACGAGGCTGGTGCGGGCAGCGCTGAAGAGGTCGGGCGTGCCGTCGGACGTAATCTGATTGCCAGGGTAGAGCCCCCAGAGGTGCGAGACGTGGCGGTGATGGTCGTTGGGATTGTCCCAATCCTCCATCCACTCCTGCAGCTGGCCCCAGCGCCCAATCTGCATGGGGGCGAGCTGGTTGTAGATGGTCTTCAGGGTGTCGATGAAGAGCGCATCGTCGCCCAGCTTCTCTGCCGTGCGGATGCTGTTGGCAAAGAGGTCGTGGACAAGCTGGTTGTCCATCGTGGTGCCATAGACGACGGCGAAGTTGCGGCCTGGGATGAACGGATTGTTCTCAGGTGAGAAACTGGGGCTGACAACCAGCCATCCGTGCTCGGGCTCAGGGGTAAGGAAGTCGATGTAGAATTCGCAGGCGCTGCGCATGATGGGCCACGCCTCGGCAAGGAACTGCTCGTCGCCACTAAAGAGGAAGTGCTCGTAGAGATGCTGGCAAAGCCAGGCGTTGCATGTGGGCCAGATGCCGTAGTTGGGGCCGTCGACGGCTCCTGTGGAGCGCCAGATGTCGGTGTTGTGGTGGAGCGTCCAGCCGCGACAGCCATACATGGCAGCACTTTCACGTCCTGTCTCGGCTACCTCGCGGATGAGACGGAGCATCGGCTCGTGCATCTCGGGGAGGGCTGTCACCTCGGCAGGCCAGTAGTTCATCTCCAGGTTGATGTTGGAGGTGTACTTGCCGTCCCAAGGGGCAAAGGTGTGGTGGTTCCAGATGCCCTGCAGGTTGGCAGCTTGCCCGCCGGGTTGCGAGCAACTGATGAGCAGGTAGCGCCCGAACTGGAAGTAGAGTTCGACGAGCTGCGGGTCGTCGTTTTCGCTGAATTCGCGGATACGTTGGTCGGTAGGGAGGAATACGCGGCGGTTGATACCCAGGAAGAGGTTGACGCGGTTGAAGAGCGAGGCGTAGTAGTTGCAATGGCTCTTCTTGAGGCGGTTGTAGCTGCCCTTCGTCGGATGAGATGCAAACGCTTTCATGCCGTTGAGCGGAGCCTGCGCTTCTTTGTCGGCATCACCTGAGACGTCGCTGTAGTTCACAAAGTTGGTGCCCGACGAGATGAGGATATAGACTTCGTCGGCGTCGCTGACGGTAAGGTGGCTGTCGTCGCCTGTCAGCGTGCCCCCTCGGGCGGCTATGCGTGCGGTAGTGGTAAAGCGGATTTTGCCTTCGATGCCCTCGTGGTCGAAGGCCCTGCCGCGCAGGGTGAGGGTGGCTTCCTTGGCGTCGGTAGTAAGGGTGACGTCGCGCATGGGGCTGGTGAAGGTAGAGGTAAAGGAGATGCTGTGCTTCTTGTCGGCGCTGAGGCGGACGAGGGCGACATCGTCGGTAAACGAAGTGAAGACCTCGCGTGTATAGCGCACGCCGCCTGCCGTGAACGAGCATTGGCTGGTTGCCTTGCTAATGTTCAGCTCGCGCGTGTATTTCTTATAGGAGAGCGAGTCGCCTTGCAGGGCATCGGAGGGGAATCCGAAGTCGAGGCGGAATGAGCCGACGGTCTGGTAGGGCATGCCGTTGGCGCGTTGTGCCGAGACGTATTGCCCGCAGAGGCGTTGTGCTTCCTCGTTCTGTCCCTTGAAGAGCAGGTCGCGTATTTCGTCAAGGTGCTCGGCAGCAAGCGGATTGACATTGTTGTGGGGCGATCCGCCCCAGACGTTCTCATCGTTGAGCTGCAGCTCGTCGTGCAGGGGATTGGCGTACCACATCACGCCCAGATGTCCGTTGCCCAGCGGCAGGGCCTCTTCCCAGAGGGCGGCAGGCTGTTCGTACCAAAGACGGAGGTCGGGCTTCGGCATCAGCGAGCAGCCCGTGACAAGAAACGACAAGACTGTCGTCAGCAAAACAAAGGAAGTCTTTTTCATAGTCACTCGTTTTAATAGTATAAAAAAACCGACGTTAAGGTATTGAAGGTCCTTAATGTCGATGCGCATTTTAGAAGAAATCTCCAGAGCGGCAAACGAGACTCGAACTCGCGACCCCGACCTTGGCAAGGTCGTGCTCTACCAACTGAGCTATTGCCGCGGCAAGGGAGAAAAGCTCTACTGAGCTATCTCCGTAAGGCTTTGTTGTGAAGAGAATGAGACTCGAACTC
>DBYJ01000045.1:83817-129433 GCA_002309805.1 Bacteroidales bacterium UBA1189
AGAACAGGACTCGAACCTGCACGTCTGTTCAACACTCGCACCTGAAACGAGCGCGTCTACCATTCCGCCACCTGGGCAGCTGACGAGCGGCAAACGAGACTCGAACTCGCGACCCCGACCTTGGCAAGGTCGTGCTCTACCAACTGAGCTATTGCCGCACAACAAAACTTTAAGCCATTCAAAGAACGTTGCTCTCTTTCGAAAGCGGATGCAAAGGTAAGGCAAATTTGTGAACCTACAAACAAAATCGGCAAAAATTTTCAAAAAAATCACATTTTGCCCTTCTCGGGCTTTGAGGCGAGGAAGCTAAGGCTTGCTCTGCCGATTTATTTGCCTGCGTTAATTTTTTATTCGCCTATTCTAATTTTTTATTCGCCTGCGTTAAAAATTTATTTGCCTGCTCTGTCGCAAGGGCTGTGGGGGATATTTCGCAGGAGGCTTCGTATTTTTGATGCGGCATTTGGAAATGTGGATTTTTGTCACTATCTTTGCAGACGATGAAAATTCACTATTTAAAATAAGGAAAGAGCTACTATGAAAGAGACAACATCAGGTCTGTTGACGTTGCTGAATGCATCGCCTGTGAACTTCTTGGCAGCAGCTTATGTGGAGGAACAGCTGGAGGCGCATGGCTTCCGCAGGTTGGATGCTGCCCAGCCTCTGCCCGCGCTGAAGGCTGGCGACCAGTATTTTATCACGAAGAACGGTACGGCTGTCTTCGCCTTCCGTGTGGGAACGAAGGCTCCATCTGAAGCGGGCTTCAAGCTTATCTGCGCGCATAGCGACAGCCCAGGCTTCCGCATCAAGCCGCGTGCTGAGATGCGTTGCGAGGGTGGGGTAGTGAAGCTGAACACAGAGGTCTATGGCGGCGCCATCCTCTATACATGGTTCGACCGTCCCCTGAGTGTGGCTGGGCGCGTGCTGCTGCGTTCAGACGACCCTCTCCGTCCCATTGTGAAGCGCATCCGCGTGGAGCGTCCTCTGCTCGTTATCCCCCATCTGGCTATCCACTTCAATCGTCAGGTGAACGAAGGCAACCCCCTCAGCAAGCAGAAGGACATGTTGCCCGTGCTGGGCATCATTAACGACAAGTTGGAGGCGGGCAGCCTGCTGCTGAATGTGTTAGCCGAGGAACTGGGCGTCCCGACGACAGATATTCTCGACTTCGACCTCAGCCTTTACGATGTGCAGAAGGCTATGCTGACGGGTTTGAACGAGGAGTTTGTTTCCTCAGGCAGATTGGATGACTTGGCGATGGTGCATGCCGGTTTGCACGCTATGTTGAATAGCAGTACTACGGCTATGACGCAGGTGCTGGCGGTATTCGACAACGAGGAGACGGGAAGCGGCACCAAGCAGGGCGCAGCTTCGCCTGTGCTGAGGAATCTGCTGGAGCGCGTGGCTGGAGGAGGCGAAGCGTTGTACAGGGCAGTAGAGCAGTCGTTTATGATTAGTGCCGATATGGCTCACGCCGTGCATCCGAACTATCCCGAGAAACACGATCCGACGAACCATCCTGTCATGGGTGGAGGCCCCGTCATCAAAATCAATGCCAACCAGAAGTATATTACCGACGCCGAATCGGCAGCTGTTTTTGCCGAGGTGTGCCGTTTGGCAGAAGTGCCCTTCCAGTATTTTGTCAATCACTCCGATAGCGCCGGAGGCAGCACGTTGGGCAACATCCTTACGGCACAATTGCCCATGCGCGGCGTGGATATGGGTAACCCCATGTGGGGGATGCATTCCGTACGCGAGACGGCTTCCGTGCTTGATCAGGAGTACGTCTGCCGTGCTTTCACAAAGTTCTTCGAGCTGTAGAAGCTGCTGATTCATACTTCTGCAATAGCACAAAAAATTTGAAGGGCGTTACCCTAAAAAGGGACGCCCTTCAAACCAACACAAAAACTAAACTAGACTTAAATAACTATTAGCTCACGATCTCACGATAGCTTCTGAGCGCAAAATTACTCTTTTTTCTTTGTCTTGTTCCCTTGCTTCCCAAAAACGCCAATCGCGTTAATGTTTTTTAACAATAAACGCAGAAAAAACCTCCATTAAGGTTCCTATTGTACGGAAGGCTATCCAAAAAGCGTTCTGAAGGCTTCTTCAACTTTGCGGACAGGATGTAGCGTGATGCCTTTGGGAAGGGAGGTCTGGAGTTGTTTCAGTTGCTCGGCATTCGATGCAGGAATAAGCATGTCGTGGAAACCCAGCTTGGCAGCTTCGCGAATGCGTTGTTCGATGCGGCTTACAGGGCGGATTTCGCCAGAAAGTCCTACCTCGCCTGTCATGCAGAAAGTAGGGTCGACGGGAACATCGAGATTGCTGCTGAGAACAGCTGTGATGACGCTGAGGTCGATGGCAGGGTCGCTTACACGCAGGCCTCCGGCAATATTGAGATAGACGTCCTTCTGGGCAAGTTTGAATCCCACACGTTTTTCCAGTACAGCCAGCAGCATGTTCATGCGTCGCAAATCGAAGCCCGTAGCGCTACGTTGGGGAGTGCCGTAGGCTGCCGTACTCACAAGGGCTTGCACCTCGATAAGGAAAGGACGAACGCCTTCGACAGCAGCAGCAATACAGACACCACTCATGCCCTCATGACGGTCTGTGAGAAGGAGTTCGCTGGGGTTGTTGACTTGACGAAGACCGTCTTGTCGCATTTCGTAGATGCCCAGTTCGGCTGTGCTGCCGAAGCGGTTTTTCTGAGCGCGGAGGATGCGGTACATGTAGTGTTGGTCTCCCTCGAACTGCAAGACGGCATCGACGATATGCTCCAATACTTTCGGGCCTGCAAGACTGCCTTCCTTGGTGATATGTCCGATGAGGATAGCGGGAATTCCCGTTTCCTTTACTACTTTCAGGATGGTAGCGGCGCATTCGCGGATTTGGGTGATGCTGCCAGGCGAGGATTCTGCTGCTTCCGTCCAAATCGTTTGGATGGAGTCAACAATAATAAGTTCAGGCTGAACAACCTTGACTTGTTCCAATACCTTCTCAAGATTCGTTTCGCAAAAGATTTTCAGGGAGTCAGCAGTTTTAAGAATAGGCTTTGAACGTCCCACCTCCTCTTGTTGACTTGTTAATAGTCTTTCTGCCCTCATCTTGATTTGCGAGGCGCTCTCTTCGCCACTCACATAGAGCACACGACGTTCGGGCATGTGAAGAACAGTTTGGAGAACGAGTGTCGATTTGCCGATGCCAGGTTCACCACCCAGCAGAATGAGCGAGCCTTGCACAAGCCCTCCACCAAGCACACGGTTCAGCTCTTCGTCGTGGGTGTTGAGGCGTATTTCGCTGGTAGTCTCAATCTCTGCAAGGGTGAGGGGGATAGAGGTGAGAGGAGAGGTGTAGGAGATGCCTGCTGACCTGTTGACTTGCCCGCTTGTTGGCTTATACACTACCTGCTCCACACATGTGTTCCACTCTCCGCATACGGGGCAACGGCCAAACCATTTGGGCTGATCCTCACCGCAACTATTGCACACATAGACTGTTTTGCCTGTTTTTGCCATTTCGCTTATGATTTTATGCACAAAAGTAGCGATATTTTTCAAAATATCCGTAACTTTGCACTCAAATTTTCAAAATTATCAATGAAAGTACTGAAATTCGGTGGCACTTCGGTGGGTACGGCTGAGAGCATCAGCTTGGTAAAACAGATTGTTGAGGCAGAAACGGAGCCCGTGATTGTGGTTGTGTCGGCTCTTGGCGGCATCACAGACCGTCTTATCTTGATGGCTCATCAGGCTGCAGCAGGCGATATGGGCTACGAGACCGAGTTCGAGGCCATCCGTAAGCGTCACGATACATTGATTCGTACCGTTATTCCTACGGGAACCAGCCGTAAACGCACCCTTTATCGCAAGGTGCATGCGCTGCTGGATGAGTTGAAGGATATCTGCCAGGGACTATATTTGCTTAAGGAGATGTCTGCCAATATGGAGGATACCGTAGTGAGCTATGGCGAAAGACTTTCGTCGCTCATTGTCAGCACGCTCATTCAGGATGCCGTGTTCTACGACTCGCGCCTTTTCATGAAGACGGAGCATAAGGGCGGTAAGCACATGCTGGCTAAGACTGAGACGGAAAAGCTGATAAGAAAGACGTTTGAAGGAAAAAAGGATACCATTGCCGTAGTGCCGGGATTTATTGCATCGGATGTGGCAACGGGGCACGTGACGAACTTGGGGCGTGGCGGCTCTGATTATACTGCTGCCGTGTTGGCAGCTGTACTGGGAGCTGATTCGCTGGAGATTTGGACTGACGTGGATGGTTTCATGACTGCCGACCCGAAGGTTATCTCCAATGCCTATGCCATCGACGAACTCTCGTATGTCGAGGCCATGGAGCTTTGCAACTTCGGAGCAAAGGTCGTCTATCCCCCTACCATCTATCCGGCATTCCACAAAAATATACCTATATTAATTAAGAATACCTTCAATGCCTCGGCACCTGGCACTATCATTCGCGACAAGTTGCGGGACACGAGCCGCATGATTAAGGGTATCTCCAGTATTACTGGAACGTCGCTTATCAATGTCACAGGTTTGGGTATGGTGGGTATCATCGGTATCAACCAACGCATCTTTAGCGCTTTGGCTAAGAACGGCATCAGCGTATTCCTGGTGGCTCAAGCTTCATCGGAAAGCAGTACCTCCATTGGTGTTCGCAACGAGGATGCACGCTTGGCAGCAGCAGTTCTTGACGGTGAATTTGCCAAGGAGATAGCCATGGGAGAGATGAATCCCATGAGTATTATCGATGATCTGGCTACAGTAGCTATTGTGGGCGAGAACATGAAGGGAAATCCGGGGCTTGCGGGACAGCTTTTTGGTGTGTTGGGACGAAACGGTATCAACGTGATTGCCGCAGCACAGGGTGCCAGTGAGACGAATATCTCCCTTGTCGTCCGCAAGGACTATCTGCGCAAGACGCTCAATGTCATTCATGATTCGTTCTTCCTTTCGGAATACAAAGTGCTCAACCTTTTCATTTGCGGTGTGGGTACGGTAGGAAGCAGCCTGATAGAGCAAATCCGCACGCAGCGTGAGAAGCTGATGGCAGAGCGTGGCCTACAGCTCAACGTAGTAGGTATTGCCAGCGGACACTTTGGTGTATTCAGCCGCGAAGGTATAGACCTCGCCCATTATCGTGAGGCTATGCAGGAGGGCGGGCCGTCGAACATTACGCGTCTGCGCAGCGAAGTCGTAGGCATGAATATTTTCAACAGCGTCTTTGTCGATTGCACCGCTAGTGCCGAAGTCGCTGGGCTTTACAAGGAATTTCTGGAACACAATATCAGCGTCGTGGCAGCCAACAAGATTGCTGCTTCGTCGGACTATGCCGTTTATCGCAATTTGAAGGATACGGCGCGACGGAAGGGCGTCAAGTTCCTGTTTGAAACCAATGTGGGTGCGGGACTGCCCGTCATCAACACCATAAACGACCTTACAGGCAGCGGAGACCGAATCCTGCGCATCGAGGCTATCGTGAGCGGCACGCTGAACTTCATCTTTAATACCATTAGTGCTGACTGTCGTTTGTCAGAAACTATTCGTCTGGCAAAGGAGAAGGGCTACAGCGAGCCCGACCCGCGCATCGACCTCAGCGGCAAGGACGTCATACGCAAGCTGGTAATCCTGGCTCGCGAAGCGGGCTATGCCATTGAACAGGAAGATGTGGAGAAACATCTGTTCATTCCACAGGAGATGTTTGAGGGAACGCTGGATGATTTCTGGGAGCAGGTGGAAACACTCGATGATGCCTTCGAGGAGCGCCGCAAGGAACTGGAGAAACTGCGCAAACGCTGGCGCTTCGTCGCTCGATTGGACGAGGGCAAAGCCAGCGTGCAGCTATGCGAGGTGGACTACTGGCATCCTTTCTACAATCTGGAAGGGTCGAACAACATCATTCTGTTGACGACCGAGCGTTACAAGGAGTATCCGATGATGATTCAGGGCTATGGCGCGGGGGCTGCTGTTACGGCAGCTGGCGTATTTGCCGACATCATGAGCATCGCGAACATATAATCCGCACTTCAGCCTCCATGACGGGGACAGGTACGCAGTGGTAGGTATCGTAGTCGGGGTGTAGCACCACGAGGTACATACCTGCCAGATCGATGCCGTAGTGCTGCCGCAGGATGTGGCGGTAGAGGTTCTGCTGAAGACAATAGTGATTATAGGGCATGTCATCCAAGTGGGCAAGCAGGCCGTGTGCGTGACGATGGTAGTTGTTCTTGCTGCAAACCTGAAAACCCTCTTTCCCCACAAGGCCTATTTTGTTGCTTCGTTTCCAGTCGTACATGATGTACTCGCCTGCCTCGTTCTGGGTAAGGAAGTCGATGGTGCCGGCAATGTGGCGTACTTCGTCGCAGATGCTCCACTCGGTACGATATGGAATGGGTTTTTTATCTTCCATGAAACGTCGGAAGGCATCCAGCTCGCGATTGATGTGGATTTCCTTTTCGGTGTTGACAAAGACGCCGTGATAGGAGAACGGGCAGATGTCGCTGCACGGCTTTCCCAAGAGCGACTGCTCAATCTGAGCGTGCATGAAGGTTCCGATTGCTCGCGCCTCGTTGCCCCGTGCGGCCCATTCTTCGAGGTATTTCTCCTTGGGGTGTTCGGGCGTGCCCTTTCGCTCAGCGCTGCGAGCAGCATCGAATGTGGGAAACCACGAGGCTATGATGGTGCTGACTGGTTCGGCGGGAGTGTCGTCGAAGGTGTAGGTGTGGGTATCGGGGAAGAAGTGCACATGGGCATCGCGCTCATGGGCATGGGCAAGGTTAAAGTCCATCATCTTGTTGTTTTTTAGGTATTATGAGAGTGTCGGCGTGATTGACGGCATTATAGAGGTGCTCAAGTCGGCTGTACTCCATGTATTTGTCAAACACATTGCGGACGAAGTGCGTAGTCTCGCCAGCGTTGAATTTTCCGTTGGCACAGACTTCGTCGTTGTAGTATTTGGGGTCGCTCAGCATGCGGATGAAGTATTCGACGTTGCCATACCATTGTTTCCGGTTTCCGCCGTATTTCGCTGTGAGTTGCGCAGCGTCCATGACGTGTCCCGCTCCGGCATTGTAGGCCGCGAGCACCATACAGGCTCTGTCGGGCATGGCAGAGCTGTTGAACATCTTGTCCAGTCGTTTGAAGAGCCGTGTGGCGGCCTTGATGTTCTCGTGAGGGTTGGAGAGGTTGAGCGAGTCAACACCCATGGCTGCTGCGGTGCGGGGCATCAGCTGCATCAGTCCCGTTGCACCGGAGGGGTTGACGGCATCGGTATGGAAGCGCGACTCCATGTAAGCCACGGCGGCCAGCCATTTCCAGTCCCAGTGGATGGAGTCGGCATAGTAGCGGAAGATGGCATCGTAGGGGCTGATGGTGA
Organism: Bacteroidales bacterium UBA1189; assembly: GCA_002309805.1. Lineage (GTDB taxonomy): Bacteria > Bacteroidota > Bacteroidia > Bacteroidales > Bacteroidaceae > UBA1189. The sequence continues at coordinate 91,207 of DBYJ01000045.1, forward strand.
AGGGAGGAGCCTTGCGATAGGTGATGATGGTGTCGTAGAGGATGGCATCTTCTGTGATAGTCTGCTCTTCCTCAACGATTTCTGGGATGCACACTTCGCTTTCCGTATGCCGTTTTGTCCAGACGGCACAGAGAATGAAGGCTGCAACGCCCAGCACCAATGCCCATTCAGTGGCTCTCCTGTCGCTCATGAGAATGTATTACTGATTCACGTTTTTCTGGTCGAGAATCTGCCGGATGAAGGAGCGCAGCATGGAAATGGCACGATGGTTGTGTCCTCCCTGCGGAATGATGATATCGGCATAGCGCTTGGTAGGTTCGATGAATTCCATGTGCATGGGCTTCAGCACTCGCTCATAGCGGTCCATGACAGCTTCGGCAGTACGCCCTCGTTCAATGACATCGCGCCGGATGACGCGGATGAGGCGGTCGTCAGGGTCTGCATCGACGAAGATTTTCAGGTCCATGAGGTCGCGCATCGTCGGGTCGCAGAGTGCCAGGATGCCTTCGATGATGATAACTTCGCGTGGCTCGACGTGAATGGTTTCCGGCTGACGGGTACACGTCAGGTAGGAGTAGGTGGGTTGTTCGACAGGCTGATGATTCTTCAGCATCTCGATGTGCTTGGAAAGCAGGGGCCAGTCGAAAGCATTCGGATGGTCGAAATTGATGTTCTGACGTTCTTCGACGGGGATGTGGCTGCTGTCCTTGTAGTAGGAGTCCTGTGGGATGATAACCACTTCGCCGGGGTAGAAGTACTCTTGGAGTTTGCGGACCACGGTGGTTTTTCCTGAACCGGTTCCGCCTGCAATGCCGATGATAATCATGGTGTTATTTGGATTTTTGACGTTTTTCTGGATTACGGTTTACAATGCGTCACATTCCTTGAGCCATTGTGTGGCAGCGATGTCGCTGGGCATGCTCCATGAGCCGCGGGGGCTGAGGGAGATATCGGTAACTTGTGGGCCGTCGGGCATGCAACTGCGTTTGAACTGCTGGCTGAAGAAGCGCCGGAAGAAGATGCGGAGCCAGTGCTTCAGCTCATCGTCGGTGTATTTCCCTTCTGCACCGCCGAAGACCTGACGTGCCATGAGGAAGATGCGACGCGGGCTGGCACGACGGGTCATGAAGTGCCAGAGGAAGAAGTCGTGCAGCTCATACGGGCCGATGGAATTCTCAGTCTTCTGCTCGGGGACGAGCTCCGGCGAGATGGGGGTTTCGACGATGTCAATCAGTGTGTTGCGGACTGTAGCGTCTGTCGAAGTAAGGGCGATATGGCGTACGAGATGCTGCATCAGAGTCTTGGGAATGCTGCCGTTGACGCCGTACATAGACATGTGGTCTCCGCCGAAGGTACACCAGCCCAGCGCGATCTCGGAGAGGTCGCCCGTGCCCACAACGATGCCTCCCACCTTGTTGGAAAGATCCATGAGGATTTGCGTCCGTTCGCGGGCTTGGCTGTTCTCGTAGGTGACGTCGCGTGCTGCGGGGTCGAGGCCGATGTCGTTGAAATGCTGCGTGCAGGCCTCGCGGATGGGGATTTCCTGAAGGGTGATGCCGAGGCCCTGCATGAGGGCGAGGGCGTTGCGGTAGGTGCGCCCCGAGGTGCCGAAGCCCGGCATAGTGATGCCCAGAATGCCGCTACGGTCGTAGCCGAGGCGGTCGAAAGTGCGTACGCAGACCAGCAGGGCAAGGGTAGAGTCCAGTCCGCCCGAGATGCCAAGCACCACCTTGTGGCAGTTGATGCGCACAAGGCGTGTGGCAAGGGCGGTAGCCTGCATGTCGAAGATTTCCTCGAAATAGTCGTCCCTCGGCTGGTCGTCGGGCAGGAAGGGCGTGGCGCTGACAGCCTGTGCGGCGCAAAGGGCATCGAGGTCTATGGAGGCTGTGATGAGTTGTTCGTCAAAGGAGAAACGACGTGCCTCGGCAAGCAGCTTTCCGTCGCTGACGATGAGGGCTCCGCCTCCGAAAACATAGTCGGTAGTGGATTCGCCAAAACCGCAGTTGGCATAGACAATGGCACGATGCTCCTCCTCGGAGCGATCTAAAAGCGTGCGGCGCAAACGGACATAGTGCCCGGCAACGTCGGGTGTGGCATCGGGCAGGACGAGGACGTCGCCATCCAGCAAGGGGAGGGGTTCGCCGTCGAGGGCGCGGCTGACGATGGAACCCTGGCTGACAGCCACAGTAAGCACAGCGTCGTTTCCGCAGGGCAGGCTGACGATGAATGTGCCTCGCAACGATGCCGTCTGTTGCATGAAGGCAGTAAGCTGACGGTCAGCCTCCTCACGGAGTGAGGGCAGCGTCGTCAAGTCCCCGCATGTGGCGCCTGTGAGGCAGAGCGAGGGGAACAGGGTGATGTCGGCTCCTGCTGCCGAGGCCTTGTGGGCTAAGGCGACAAGATGCTCAACGTTGTAGGCACAGTCGGCTGGCTTGACGGAGGGGATGGCGGCAGCGAGGGTAATCATATTCTATTATTTTGTTAAGAATTAAAAGATAAGAAAAATGCCTGTTGACTTATTGACTTAGAAAATCACGCCCAAGGAGAAACTGACGCCGTTTTTGCGTCGGTCGAAGATGAAGTTGTCCGTACTCATCTGCCCTTGCGAGTCGATGGTGGTGAAGTAGCGGCTGATGTTGTTCAGCCCAGCTTCGAAGCTGATGTCGAAGAAGATGTGGCTGATGTTGACGTTGAATCCGATGACTCCGCTGAAGATGGTGGGCCAGATGGTTTCGTCGATGTCGGCCTGGCTGAAGTTCTCAAAGAGGTGTCGGCTTCGGTTGGGGAGGACGAAGTTCACCTTCGGCCCGCAGAACACGGCGAGGCGGTAGGGGCCCTGCTTCTCCAGATAGTAGCCGTAGTAGAGGGGCACCTCCAGTCCGTACAGCGCTGTGCTGATGGTGGAGATGTCCGACGACGTGGCGACAGGGCTCCAAAGGGCCGTGGGGAAGAGGATGGAGTAGCGGCTGATGGAGTAGGCCAGCTCCGTCTGCAGATAGTGGTGCCGGATGTTGAGGCGGGCAAAGGCGGTGTAGCTCAGGCTGACTTCAGACTTCGTGGTGATGTCGGCGATGTCGGTGCCGTCGATGTAAAGCCGCTCGACGCTGTAGAAGGTGGAACTGAAGCTTGCCGTAGCACCGTAGTTAAACGACGTGCTGCGGATGTTCTTCCATCGCTGCGCTTGCACCAAGCCCGGGCAAAGCAGAAACAGCATTATGAGCAAACACCACCTTCTCATATCTTTAACCTTTTAATCTTTAACCCTTAACCCTTATTCTTCTCCACGCTCCAGCCGAACTTGCCGATTTTCTCGCCCAGATGGTAGTAGCCTCCGTGGACGTAGACCAGCGGGTCGCTCGTGGCAAGCTCGAATTTGTCCGTCTCGTGGTTGTAGTAGCGTTCGTCAGCCAGCACGTTCACCACGTCAGCCACGTACATATCGTGCGAGCCGAGGGGGATGATGTCCTTCACGCGGCACTCGATGCTGAGTGGCGCCTCCTCGATGATGGGTGCCCGCACGATTTCGGCCTTGCCGGGCGTGAGGTGCATCTCGGCAAACTTGTTGTAGTCCCTGCCTGAGCGCACGCCGCACCAGTCCGTAGCTTTTGCCAGCTCAGCCGTTGTGAGGTTGATGACAAACTCCATGTTCCGTTTCAGCAGCTCTGACGAGTGGCGCTCGGGCCGTACGGAGATGTAGCACATGGGCGGATTCGAGCAGAGCGTGCCCACCCATGCCACGGTGATGATGTTGTACTCCTCGGGCATCGCGCCCACCGTCACCATCACAGCCGGCAGCGGATAAATCATCGTCCCTGGCTTAAAACTCCGTTTCATACGTTCAATTCCTTCTCGCAGTAATGGCACTTCAGCAGGCGCTCCTCCTTGTTGATGACGTGGAAGAACGATGCCATGGGCTCGTTGTTCGAGATGCACTTCGGGTTGGGGCAGCGCACGATGCCGTGCAGCTCGTCGGGAATGACGACGGTTTTCTTCTCCACCACCTCGTAGTCGCGGATGATGTTGAGCACCACGTTGGGGGCGGTGACGGAGAGGCGGCTGATCTCCTCGTCGGAGAAGAAGCGGTCTGCCACCTTGATGATACCCTTGCGCCCGATTTTTTCCGACTCCAGGTTGTAGCCGATGGTGACGCTGCTCTGCTCATGCTGCAAGTCAAGCAGGTCGACGATTTTGAACACCAGCCCTGAGGGGATATGGTCGATGACTGTGCCGTTCTTCAACGCGGCAACAAGCAATTCTTCTTTTTTCATTTCTTATCTTTTATCTTCAACTTTCCACGTCAAGACAGTCGCAAATCAGGGCCTGACGGACAAAGAGGCCGTTCTTGGCCTGCTGGAAGTAGTATGCCTGCGGGCAGTCGTCCACGTCGTAGGCAATCTCGCCCACGCGGGGCAGGGGGTGCAGGATGCGCAGGTTGTCGCGCGTGTGGCGCAGCTGCTCGGCACGCAGCACATAGACGTTCTTCACGCGCTCGTACTCCATGAGGTCGGTGAAGCGCTCGCGCTGCACTCGCGTCATGTAGATGATGTCGGAGTTGTCGATGAGCTGCTGGGTGAGCTCGGTGTGCTCGTCGTAGTCGATGCCGTGCTCGCGGCAGTAGAGCTTGTGCTCTGCCGGCATGGCCAGCTCCGTGGGGGCGACGAAGTGGAAGTGGGGGTGGAAGTGGCGCATGGCCATGATGAGCGAGTGCACCGTGCGCCCGTACTTCAGGTCGCCCACCAAGCAGATGTCCAGATCGTCGAGTGTTCCCTGTGTCTTCTGGATGGAGTAGAGGTCGAGCATCGTCTGCGAGGGGTGCTGGTTGGCACCGTCGCCTGCGTTGATGATGGGCACGGGCGACACCTCGCTGGCATAGCGTGCCGCGCCCTCCAGATGATGGCGCATGACGATGATGTCGGCGTAGTTGCTCACCATCATGATGGTGTCTTTCAGGCTCTCACCCTTCGACGAGCTGCTCGTGGCAGCGTCCGAGAAGCCGATGACGCGCGCGCCCAGGCGGTTGGCGGCAGTCTCGAAACTCAGGCGTGTGCGCGTCGAGGGCTCGAAGAACAGCGTGGCAACGACCCGTCCGTCCAGCGTCTTGCGGTTAGGCTGTGCCTCGAAACGCGCTGCCGAGGCCAGCAGCGACAGAATCTTCTCTTTCTCTAAATCAGCAATGGTTACCAGACTGTGCATAATGTGCTGTTTTCTATTTAGTATTTATTTTATGAGTATTCTTGGGCGCGAAGATAGGGCTTTCCCCGCGAAAAAGCAAGGAAAAGGCGAAAAAAAGACGGAAAAAAGAAAAGGTGAAAAACGAAAAAGGGAAATACTTTACAACTTTACAACTTTACAATTTTACGCTTTAACATTTCTTTACACTATGGAAAAAGGAGGAAACGGCAGGGGGAGGGATGCAATGGTGGGAGTCAGCGGCGCGCCAAAACGGTCGCCGTTTTACCCGATAGTCATGCTGCGTTTGATGCCAAAACTACGTTGACGGCTCAAAAAACAAGGCAAAAATGTGCGTTTTTTTGCCTATCGATGCGTCGGAAATCGCACTTTTGACAGGAAAAACGCTGCCATTTTACCCTTTTTTTAAGACCCCACTTTACAGAATTAACCGTTTTCCCCTTTATCGAATCCGCTATACGGCCCTATAAATCAGACGGTCCGCGGGATAAATCCCGCAGCCCGCGGTGTAAAGCGTAAAATTGTAAAATTGTAAAGTAGGCCTCCTGCGTGCGCGCGCAGTATTAGATTGGAAAGATAATTAGATAATTGATATATTAAATTTAAATATATATATAATCTTTCCATATATATAGCAGTTAATTGCCGGGCGCACGAAAGTCACTTTACAATTTTACAAATTTACATTTTTACGCATTCCGTTTTTCAGTGAGCGGCGATTAGTTTGGTTAAAAAAGTGCATTTTTTAAGAAAAAAATCCCGAAAAAGTTTGCAGATATAGTTTTTTTGACTACCTTTGCATCGAGAAAGAGCTCAACTCCCGAACTCCATAAAGATGAAAAACAAAAAAATGAAATATATGAAAAAAGTAATTTTAACTATCGTAGCTATTATCGCGCTGGCGGGTTACTGTGCCGCGGCAGAACCCGTATTGGATTCCCTGAGGATACAAGGCCAGATGCGCCGCTTCTGGATCTACATGCCTGATGGGATAGAGAAGGATGCACCGCTGGTGTTCGTCCTGCACGGCTACGGCAATCCGGGAACGAAAGAGACGTGGATGAACAAGGCTGCCGAGGCGCATAAGTTTGCCGTATGCGTGCCGCATGGATGGAAAGACCCCCAGGGCAAGCCATCGTGGAACGTCGGCTACCCCTTTCAGGAAGGGTGGAAGGTGGATGAAGTCGCCGGCATGGAGCAGCTCGCCAGGTATGTGCAGAAGAAATACCACCTCAGCCGCAGGAACACGTTCATGACAGGGATGTCGAACGGCGGCGAGATGTGCTACCTAACCGCCTACAGCAAACAGAAGACCTTCAAGGCTGTGGCCCCGGTCTCGGGCCTGACCATGGAATGGATCTACCGCACGAGGGATGCCCCGAAGCCCATGCCGCTCTTCGAGATTCACGGGACGGCTGACCACACCTCGGAGTGGGACGGCGACCTGGAGAATAAGGGGGGTTGGGGAGCCTACATGTCCGTGCCCATTGCCATCGGCTATTGGATTGCCAGGAACAAGTGCGAACTCGAGACCGTCGAGCACGTCGAAGGCCTCAACAAAGATAACGGCCGCTCCATCATCAAGCACAAGTACACCGGAGGCCCCACGGGCTGCGAGGTGTGGCTCTACGAAGTGGTGAACGGTCCCCACAGCTGGTTCGACCACGACATCGACACCGGCGAAGAGATTTGGTCGTTCTTCAGCAAGTATTTAGAATGAGAAATTTTTGCGGAGCAGAATAATGGGGGCAAAAAAAGAAAGGATTGATTTTTCAGTTCAGTCCTTTCTGCCTTCGTCGGGATGACACGACTCGAACGTGCGACCACTTGGTCCCAAACCAAGTATACTACCAACTGTACTACATCCCGTCCTGTTTCAGCTCTCCTTGCGGAAAGCGGGTGCAAAGGTAGGGCTTTCCGAGAGAAAAAGCAAGGAAAAGCTGCCAAAAAATGCAAAATGTCGAAAAAAGAGCGTCTCTCCTGCCGTGCAGGACTGATGCCCTGCTGCCAGCGGGGTGTTACGGCACACCGTCAGCTATTCGTCGGCGACGACTGTCAGCTTGTCCACGGTGCAGGCCGGGGTGGTGCGGCGCCAGGCTGGCCGCAGCGACATGAAGCTGCCCAGACGGTTGTGGTGCATCTGCGAGACGTCCACTGATGCCACAGCCTCCATGCGACGGGGCGAACGGCCTGCGTAGAGGGTGACGGCGTTGCGGTGGTTGACGATGCGCAGCCATAGCTTCTGCCCATAGGGGTTGGGGTATTCGCCGGCGGCCTTGCCCTCGTGCCAGACGTGCAGTGTGGTGGCGTCGGCGGTGATGCCGGAGAAGACCTTCTCGTTGTAGCGGAGCAGCAGTCCCGCCTCACCGTCGTGGGCAGGGAGGGTGACGCGTCCCGTGAACGTATAGCAGGTGTCGCCCACCACGGCGGCCTGCATGTCGGTGTCGCCCTTCCACGAGAGCCACTGCAGCTCCTCACCCTTGGCAGAGGTGGCCTTGGCAGGCAGCATGCGGCGGGCTTGGGTGTCGGCTATGGGCCATCCGTCGGGAGTCCATGTCATGGGTTCCAGCAGCGTGTGGCGGCCCAGCGTGTGGTAGTTCTTGCGGTAGGCATGGTAGACCATCCACCATTGCCCCTGGGCATCGGCAAAGAGGGTGCCGTGGCCCTTGGACCACCATGTTTCGTCGGCGCTCCACGTGTGGACGATGGGGTTGTAGGGCGACTGCTCCCATGGGCCTTCGATGTTGCGGCTGCGGCAGGCCACGGCCATGTGGCTGGTAGCTGGCCCGGCGGTGCCGCCCTGGGCAGAGATGATGTAGTACCAGCCATCGTGTTTCAGCAGCTTGGGGCTCTCAAGGCAGTCACATTCCACCACCCAGTCCTCAGGGATAGGCCAGACGTCGTAGGCATGCTGCAGTTCGCCGATGGTGCTCAGTCCGTCGGGGGCAAGGCGCACCATGCGTCCGCCGTTCACGTAGAGGGCGCGCGAGCCATCGTTGCCCACCACCAGACCGGGGTCAATGGCGCGGATGCCGAGGTCGACGGGCTCGCTCCACGGGCCGTGCACATCGTCAGCCCACACTACGTAGATGCGGCCGTCGGCAGGGAAGTAGATGTAGTAGCGCCCGTCGACCTTCTGGAAATCGGGTGCCCACACGGTGCCGAGGTAGGTGTTGAGGGCGTTGCCGATGGGCTGCCAGTTGACGAGGTCGGTGGAGTGCCAGATGGGCAGGGCAGGCAGCCAGTAGTTGGTGGTGAAGGTCATGTAATAGTCCTCGCCGTCGGCAAGGATGGAGGGGTCGGGATAGTCGCCCGCGAAGATGGCCAATGGCCACTCTGTCACTTCGTTAAGGGAGGTGGGACGCTTGTTGTCGCAGGCCGTCAGCAGGGCGAGCGTGGCGACGAGGAGGATTAGGTTTTTCTTCATAACTCTTGAGACTTGTTTTGTAGTTGCGAAGGTAGTGCTTTTCCCTGACCGCTGCAAGTTTTCCCCTCTTTTTTTGCTTCGACAAGGGAAAATCCAGCAATTTGCGTATCTTTGCAGCGGCGCGGAATAGTCCGCAGAAGAACTGAAGGTATGAACGAGATATTGCTATACTACTTGATTGGTATCAACATGTTGACTTTCTTCGTCTATGGCATCGATAAGTGGAAGGCCCAGAAAGGCAGATGGCGCATACCGGAGGCGTCGCTGCTGACGCTTGCCATCATCGGGGGGAGCATCGGTGCATGGGTCGGCATGAAGGCCTGGCACCACAAGACGATGCACAAAAAGTTCAAGTATGGGCTGCCATTGATTCTGTTGGCACAGATAGCATTGATTATCCTATGCACCTGCTGACAGACGTATCTCTCGCTACGATCCCCTTTGCCATGCCGGGCGTTCAGGCATGGTGGTAGGGGAGGTTGTGGAGGATGGAGAGGGCGCGGTAGTACTGCTCGACGAAGATGAGGCGCACCATCTGGTGGGAGAAGGTCATGCGTGAGAGGGAGAGTGTGGCGTGGGCAGCGGCGCGGACGTCGGGAGAGAAGCCGTAGGGCCCTCCGATGACGAAGACGAGCCGGCGGGGCAGGGTGGACATCCGCTGCTGGAGCCACTGGGCGAACTCCTCGGAGGTGAACTCGCGTCCGCCCTCGTCGAGGAGCACGACAAAGTCGCCCGGCTGGATGTGGCGCAGCAGCTCGCGTCCCTCGCGCTGGCATTGCTGCTCGTGGGTGAGGTTGCGGGCATCGCGCAGGTCGGGAACGACGCGCAACTCCAGGGGCGCATAGCGGGCGGCACGCGTCAGGTAGTCCTCGACAGCCGTAGCGAGGTAGGGGTTGTCGGTCTTGCCTATGACAAGCAGCAGGGATTTCATGGAGCCGGAGAAGTTGTTGGTAAAGAGTTAAGAGTTAAAAAGGATACGCCGTATGCAGGATATCGTTTTTTTACTCTTAACTAATAAAATCTTACAAATCTGCAAGTAATGTGTCGGAGGCGGTGTAGAAGGCCTGTTTGGACTGGATGAGGGCTTGCCAGGGGCCGGCAAAGCGCTGGGCGCAGTCGACCTTGAAGTCTTCGCTGCCATGGGTGTCGATAATCTCAAGCACACGCCCCACGGTGAGCTGGGCGATGTCGAGGGCAGGAACGTAGCGGATGGCGTCGGCCTTGGTGTCGGGCTCGCCAATGGTATAGATGAGGCCGCAAGCCTCGAGTTCGTGGGTGGTCTGCTCGGCAAGACGGTAGGGGATGTCGCTGGCCTTCGAGAGCTCCGACACGGTGTAGGGCTCCAGCCCGTCGCGGAAACGACGGCAGATGACGGACATCAGCAGCACGCAGGCGAAGTCGCGGAAACGGTGGCTCACGTTGTCGACATCCTCGCTGAAGTTATACTGCTGGATGTTCTGGCTGACGTAGGTGAGTTCGACACCGAAGAGGATGATGCACCAGGCGATGTTGATGAAGAAGAGCAACAGGGGGATGGCAGCGAAGGTACCGTAAATGGCGTTGTAGCCCGATATGTTCACCTGGACGTTGATATAGAAGTAGAAGAACGCCTGGAAGACGAAGCCGGTGATGAGGCCGGGGATGATGGCATGGCGGAACTTCACCTTCGTATTGGGGAAGAAGATGTACATGGCGGTGAAGATGAGTCCCGTCAGCACATAGGGCGTGAGCTTGATGATGAAGTTGACGAAGGCGCTGAGGAAGAGCAGGTCGCGCAGGTTCTCGTAGATGGTGCTCATGAAGATGCTCCAGCCGCCGAGCAGGATGATGAGTACGGGCAGCAGGAGGAACATGGAAAAGTAGTCGGTAATCTTGCGGAAGTACGAGCGTTGCTTGCGCACACCCCATATCTGATTCATGCTCTGCTCGATGTTGCCTGTCAGACTGATGATTGCCCAAAGAAGGATGATGAGGCCGATGCCGATGAAGAGGCCGCTGTGGGTGTGCTCGAGGTACGAGTCGATGAAGCTCATGACGGTGTCCATGGTCTCGCCCCCGATGGGGATGCCACTACGCAGCATCGACTCCATGAGGTTGGAGAAGCCGAAGCCCTTGGCCATGGCGAAGAGTAGGGCGAGGATGGGCACGAGAGAGAAGACGGTGGAGTAGGTGAGAGCCTTGGCGCGAATCTGCACGCGGTTGGCAAAATAGCGCTGGAATGAGAGATAGACAACTTTGAGGACGTAGTTTCGGCGGTATTGCCCGCTGCTGACCTCGGTGTCCTTCATGCGCCACATCGTCACGGTGACGAAGGTGACGAATGCCTTTAGATTCTTTATCAGTTTGCCCATAACCTGTTGACTTGTTGACTCGTTGACTTGTTGACTCGTTGACTTGAAAAAAGAAAAACGGCAGTTGGTCTGTAAGCCAGGTTCTGTGCCCCGCGCAGGCGGGGTGTCTGTCATTTATCTGACGCGTTCTACCCTCCGGCTCGGACGAGCAGCCCTCTGACGCCGGTTTACATGAACTTGCAACTTCCAGGACGCACGGCACGGCGCGTCACCGCGTCGCCCGGTGGGCTCTTACCCCACCTTCTCACCCTTACCGGTGGACATTACTTGTAACGGGGGCCCGCAATGTCGCATCGGCGGTTGTTTTCTTCTGCGTTACCCTGCCGTCGCCGACAGCTTCCGTTAAGAAGTGGAACGCTCTGCGTTGCCCGGACTTTCCTCCAGCCCCTCGAAAGGAGCCGGCGACAGACCGTCCAACTGCCTTTTTTCTTCTTTTCAGCCGGCGAAGGTAGTACAAAGCAGACGAAAATCCAAATTTTTTGTAAAAATAAGCCGAAAAGAGTGGGATTTTGAGAAAAAATACGGATATTTGCAAATTCTATTAAAAGAACTAACGCCTTAACATTACATTGTATATTATGGGAAATGAAAAAGCAGTACGTATTCAGACGTCTATCCTGAATGCCACAGAAAAGAAGATATTAGTGGCAATAGCCAACCGCATGCCGCGTAAAGTGACGAGTGATACGCTGACGTTTATTGGCGTGCTGGGCGCCGTGGTGTGCTTCATCGGCTTCCTGCTCAGCAATATCAACCTCCAGTTCCTCTGGCTGGTGGTCATCGGTCTGTTCATCAATTGGTATGGCGACAGCCTCGACGGTACCGTGGCGCGCGTGCGCAACACCCAGCGCCCCCTCTACGGCTACTACCTGGATCACAACGTCGATGTGCTCAACGAGGCGCTCCTTTTCATCGGCGCCGGTCTCTCGCCCCTCGTCAGCCTGCCCGTGGCGCTCTTCGCTCTCACGGGCTACTTCGCTCTCACCATTTACACGTGCATCTGCCAGATTGTGAAGAACGAGTTCCGCCTCACCTATCTCGGCCTCGGCCCCACGGAGTTCCGCCTGATCATCCAGGTGCTGCTCATCTGTTTCATGTATATCCCCGGGCTGAAGGACGTCCACAAGCAGTTCCCCGTGAACTTCGGCGACGAGGTGTTCTCATTCAGCATCTTTGACTTCATCGTCATGGGTATTGCGTTGCTGCTCTATGTGATGTACGCCATCTCCTTCCATCGTGACCGTAAGAAACTGGCAAAAATAGACCCCCTGCCCGAATCCGAATCATGATTATCGACCGTCGCCGCGAGGCTACCGGCCCGCTCCGTTTCCTGGAGTTCTTCCTGACGCGCAACATCGGCATGTTGTTCGATTGTGGCGTGCTTTGGCTCTTTGCCGACCTCGTGTTCAAGGGCAGCTATGTGGGTGTCAACATCGTGTCGCCGACGATTTCGTTCGAGGTTGCCACGCTGGTCAACTACATCACCTCATGCCTGTGGATATGGGGCCCCCGCATTGAAGGGAATGACTTCCGCACGCATGTGCACCGCTTCCTGACGTTCAACCTCTCGTCCGTCCTCGGGTTCCTTATTAAGATGATGTTCCTGCTGCTGTGTGAACATCTGTTCGGGTGGCACGTCGTCATCTGCAACTTGGTGGCGCTGACAATCTCGGGCTTCTTCAATTTCTTCCTTGCCGAGGTGTGGGTGTTCGGGCGCCGTCGTCCCCGTCCTGCACGCGAGTTGGTGAGCCGCGAGGAAATGGCGCAGTTCACCCCGCTATTCTCCGGTGTATGGGGGCAGCGTCTGGCCGTGCTTGTGCTGAATGCGCTGGGCATCAGCAAGCTCAACCGCTTGTATGACTCTGTAGCTGACAACGAGGGTGTCTCCTTTGCCACTCACCTCCTGCAGGGTATGGGCTGCGACTATCTCGTGGGCAATGCTGAGCGTCTCGACAGCCTGCCTGAAGGTGCATTCATCACCATTAGCAACCATCCCTACGGAGGACTTGACGGCATTGTGCTGGTTGACCTGATGGGGCATTTTCGTCCCGATTTTAAGGTGATGGTGAACAAGTTCCTGCTGCATGTGAAGGCAATGGCCTCGACATTTATCCCTGTCACGCCCAAGACTGTCGGCTCCGACGACAGCTCCCGTAATCTCAGCGGCGTGCGAGGCGTCATCCAGCAGCTGCAGGAGGGGCATCCCATGGGCTTCTTCCCTGCGGGAGCCGTGTCGAATTACATCCCCAAGCGCCATCATATCGAGGACCGCGAGTGGCAGCCCAGCCTCGTTCGGCTCATTCTCCGCTCTCGTGTCCCTGTGGTGCCCATCCGCTTCTTCGACCGTAACAGCCGCTTCTTCTACCTCCTCGGACTCATCAACTGGCGCATACGAACCCTCCGTCTGCCTGGCGAACTGCTCAACAAGCGTTCCTCGAACCATCGTCTGGCTATCGGCGAGACGATATCCGTGGAGGAGCAGCAGACGTTTGCCGACGACCCTGCCGCTTTTGGGCGATTCCTGCGTGAGAAAGTCTATGGCATACCCCTGCCCGACAATCTCATTCACAGCTCAGAGTTGTTCAAGAATGAGGAAGACCCACCGCTATCCCCTCCCTCACAGGAAGGGAATCCTCCTGAAGATGAAGGTACGTCATTGCGCAGCTCCTCCTCTCACTCACGAGAGGCGTTGGGGGTGGCTCTGCTTTTCCTCTTGTCTTCGTTGGCGTTCCCTGTCTCGGCGCAGAAGATGTACGTCAATCAGTTTGCGCGCTATAAGACGACGCAGATTCTCGATGTTGCCAGCATCGATTCGTTTACCTTCGGGTTGGGGGCCACGCACCTCTCCGACACCCTCATCGTGCATCTGACAGACGGCACGACACTCCCCGTTCGCGCCCACAGCTCCTACACCGACAGCATCACCTTTGCCGAGCCCCGCGACTTGCTGCTCCGCGAAATAGACTACTACGACAAGAACGCCTACAGTAAGGACAAAAACCCCTACGGTCGTCCTACTTACGCCGACTACTACCGCTCCATCAGCGGATGGGGGCAGCGTTCGCAGTGGAATCTTGCCAACGTCCACGACCCAACGGTTATGCGTGCTGCCGATGGGTATTACTATATGTATCAGACTGATGCCTCTTTCGGTAATGCCCACGTCGGACACGGGCATTTCCATTGCCGGCGCTCGCAGGACTTGGTACGCTGGGAATATCTTGGCGCCACGCTTATGGACGACTGCCCTGCTTGGGCTCTCGATTCTGTGCGCGCCTTCTACTCCCGTATGGGGCGTGAGCCTGTCGGGGAGCTTACCGGCATGGGCTACTGGGCTCCCGTGGCACGGCGCATCGCGGATGACCTCTATCGCATGTACTACTGTCTTGTGGCAGACCAGTGGTCACTCATCGGTTTGATGGAAACCTCCGACCCTGCCTCTAACCGTTGGGAGGACCGCGGCTACGTCATCTGCAGCAGCAGCGACAAGGCTGCCTCGGCCTTTGGCACAGGCAGCCAGTGGGGAGGCTGGTTCCGTTTCAATGCCATCGACCCTACCTACGTCGTCACACCCGAGGGGCGTCATTGGCTCATCTACGGCTCGTGGCACAGCGGCATTGTTGCTATTGAGCTCGACCCTGTTACGGGCAAGACGAAGGACACGTTGGGCAACCCTTGGAAGATTGGCACGGGTACCAACACCACGTATGGACAACGCATTGCCACACGCGATGCTACCTCGCGCTGGCAAGGCAGCGAGGGTCCCGAGGTAATCTTCAATCCCCAGACGGGCTACTACTACCTCTTCCTTGCCTACGACGAGCTTGCCGTTGCCTACAACACTCGTGTGGCCCGCTCTCGCAACATCACAGGCCCCTATGTCGGCATGAACGGCACCAATATCACCACGGGCGGACAATGCTTCCCTGTCGTCACGCATCCCTACCGCTTCAACTCTTCGTTGAATCCTGACGGATGGGTGGGCATCAGCCATTGTGCTGTCTTCGACGACGGACAGGGCAACTGGTTCTATGCCTCGCAGGGCCGTCTGCCCGAGGGGTACAACGGCGATGCCTATTCCAATGCCATCATGATGGGACACGTGCGGCGCATCCTTTGGACGCAAAGCGGATGGCCTGTCGTTCTACCCGAGCGTTATGGCGCTGTCCCCCAGGCTTCCATCACAGTCGAGGAACTGGTGGGAACGTGGGAGCATATTGATCTCAACTACGACTATCAGCAACAGCAAATCTCTACGTCTCTTGTCCTGAATGCCGACGGCACCCTGACGGGCGCTTTCACGGGTAAATGGAGCTTCGACCCGGCAACCAGCCAACTTCGTCTGGGCTCGTACACCGTCTGTGTGGCTCGTGAGCTCGACTGGGAGGCTTCGCCCCGTCGTTCTACCCTTGTCTATGCGGGTTATAGTCCCAACGGCTCCCGCACCTTCTGGGGCAAGCGCATCAGCAATTGAATGGTATCCTATCCCCTCCGCAAAAGTCGGCGGAGGGTGAAGTAGAGCTGTTCCTGTAGCCAGAAGCTACGGAATGTGCCGCATTGGCGATAGCCGAACTTGCGAGGGGCTCCCCAGCTTGAGGGGAATGTAGCATAGGCATTGCGGATGGCGTCTCGGGCTGTGCTACGCTCGGCAGGGGAAAAGGCTTTACGATGGCGGAAGAGGTAGTAGCAGCAATCGACAACCCCCAGCCAGCGAAACTGCTCGTAGTCGGCTATGACATCGGGGGGGGCGTCCTCCTCCTTCAGCATCTGGCTCATGTGGAGCTGGGCACGGAGGCTTTCGAAGTAGAGCAGCGAGACGCGCTGTGTCGTGGAGCGGGGGTTCTGATAATAGTAGTAGCGTCCTGCCGAGGGGCGCACCTCGCGGCTGTGGAGGTAGTGGAGGCGGGTCGTGTTGTCGTCGCTATAGAGACGTGCTGTTTCGTCGTAGGGGTATGCCTTGTGAATCTCTGCGCGGACGAGGTAAAGCCCGTGAACCCTCCAGCGCAGGCTCAGTTTCATCGCCTCAAAACCCGAGAAGACTATAGAGTGATCAGCGAGCAGTGAACAGTGATCAGATGAATGCCCTCCATTTGAATCCTCTGCTTTTATCTGTTCACTGCTCACTGATATCTGTTCACTATATTTTTCCTCTTTCCCGTCGGGCCAGACGCGGATAAGGTCGAAGAGGACAGCATCCGTCTGCGGATAGTCGGTAATCACCTGCCAAGCCTGCTCAAGGGCATCGGGGGCAAGCCAGTCGTCGGCATCTACCATCCCAATGAAAGCTCCTTGGGCAAGGGGAAGTCCGCAGTTGCGGGCATGGGCCTGCCCGCTGTTCTCCGGCAGGCGGAGGGTGGTGATGCGGTTGTCGGCAGCGGCATAGCGGGCGAGGATGGCGGGGCTGTCATCGGTGGAGGCATCGTCGATGCAGATAATCTGGATGTCTGTGAGCGTCTGCGCCAGCAGGCTGTCGAGACAACGGGGTAGGGTGTCGGCAGCGTTATAGACCGCCACAAGGAGGGATACTTTCGTCATCTGTCTTTTCACTAATCACTTAATCAGGTATTTCTTCCCGTTACGGATATAGATTTTACTTGTCACAAAGATTGTCTGGCTGCTTTGCGTGGTCTGGGGAGTCTCAGCCATAGCCGTTGTAACCAGAATGTCGTGACTGCGGGTGAGCAGTTCGTCGGCACGGAGACTGAGCCACTCTTTCAAGGAATCCACAGGTTGCCCCGTCGACTCTCGCTGCCAGCGTTCTGCATCGTGCTCAGCGGAGGGGGAGAGGAAGACCGCATAGTCGTCGATATAGGCCAGCAGCCTCTCTAAGAATCCTTGCGAGAGGGTGTTGTAGCAGAAGCGGGCGTAGGCAGGGAGGACTTGCGGATGGTGCATCAGGTTGTCGAAGAAAGGATAGCCGTTGTAGGCCGAAGCCCCTCCAACATAGTCGGCTACGGGGGTAACGGCAAACCATTGCCCCTGCTCGAAGGGCTCCAGGAAGGGCAAGTCGAAGTAGCGCTCGCCTAGATAGCCGCAAGACCAATCGAAGTCCCACACGGGGCCGAACGTCAGGAGCCCCGAGGGAGCAGCGTAGGAGCAATAGATGCTCTTCGGATGGGCGACTTCATTGTTACAGAAAAGGTCGTAGATAAAAAGGTAGCGGACGAGGGCTGCGGTATCGACGTGTGCTGTCAGGTCGCCTTCTTCGCGCACCGCCTCCTCGAAGGCGTTCCAACGCTGTGCGATGGACGTTCCGAGGCTGGCCTGCGCCTTATCTTCCGGATAGTGCACCATCACGGGCAGGTAGTAATGGCTGCTGATGAAGCGCTGGGGCTCGTCGAAGTTGACGTCGAGCTCCAGCAGCACGCCGCTCTCCCTATCGATGTCCACGCTACCCTGTCCCACGCGGATTTTCTCCGTGAGGAGGTAGCTGCCCAGGTATTCGCCGTTCAGGTAGAGCTCCACGGGGGCCGCATGTCCGGCAAAGGCACTACCCGCCATGCGCGCAGCCTTCAGGGCAGCCGCGTTGACGGTTAGGGTAGGGTCAATGTAATTGGCAACGAGCACGTAATGGCGGTTCTCCACCGTGCCGAAAAGCTGCTGTTTGTGGGCGAGCTTCAGCCGGTACGACTTCTTCGGATAGGCCCTCCACGATGTGTTCCCCCTCCCGCGGATGAGGATGGAGTCCGTCACATCGGGCAGCGTCCCCGCCCCGTGCAGCATCAGCTGTGCCGCCACATAGTCCGTGCGGCTGGTGACGGGTGCGCTGTCAACCGTCACGATGTCCATGCGCGGGACGTCGCCCGTGAACGGCAGTTCCCAATCTGCCTCTGCCGCTGCGGCCGACAGGGGGAGCGGAACAGACGGGGCGGACACCAGCAGCAGGGTCGCCACGGACAGCATGATATATCGGCGCCGGCAGAACATCAGGGGGCGAAGGTACAAAAAAACGGGGGAAAGAAAAATGAAAAAGGAGAAAAAATGAAGAATGAAAAATGAAAAACTTTTTTTGTGGGTAGGATAGTGTAAATCCCAAAAAGAAGGTGTATCTTTGTAGCCCGTATGAAAAAGATTATTCTTCTCACGCTCCTCGTCGTGGCGCAGACGATGGTGCAGGCGCAGACAAAGGCAGCGGTTGACGTGGTGCTAAAGACGTGGCTGCGCGACTATGAGCCCGAGGGCTGCCGCACGGGCCGCTTCAAACTGGTAAGGACGGAGCTCGACGCTGAGGCCAAGACGTTCGACATCTACGTGAACGAAGCTTTCGGCGAACAACCCTTCCGACCGGAGAGCGTTGAGCAGATTTACAATGACATTCGCGCCCTGCTGCCGACGGTGATGAAGCGCTATCGCCTGACGGTGTTGGTGGGCGAAACCCCCATTGAGGAGCTGGCGCCCAGCCGCTTCCGCAAGAAGCGCGACCCCGCTCGCCTCTGGACGAAGGCCGAGGACAGCCGCACGACGGCTCCGTGGGTGGTGCCGACGTCGCGTCCCTTCGAAATCAGCGAGGGCCTGCAGGGACGACATCTTGCCATCAACGCCAGCCACGGCCTCTACTACCGTCTGGAGAAGGGGACGTGGGACTGGCAGCGCCCGGCGCTCTTCTGTACCCGCGAGGACCTGCTCACGCAATCGTTTGTCTATCCCTACCTGATCCCGATGCTGGAGAATGCGGGCGCCGTGGTGTTCACCACTCGTGAACGCGACTATCAGACGCACGAGGTCATCATCGACAACGACCCCCACATGACGGAGGAGGGGCTCTATATAGAGGAACATAGCGGCATGGGCGGGTGGAGCGACAACGCCGAGGGCTTCAGCACGCCTGACAGGGCGCTGGCTGACCACGACAACCCCTTCACCACGGGCACGGCGCGCTATGCACAGACGGTACGGGGCCGCCGCCAGCCCACAGCTGCAGCCATCTGGATGCCCCGCATCCCCGCCGCAGGGCGCTATTCGGTGTATGTCTCCTACACTACTTGCTCGGCCAGCGTGAGCGATGCGCACTATACCGTAGTCCACAAGGGTGTGGCGTCGCACTTCAGCGTCAACCAGCAGATGGGCGGCGGCACATGGGTCTACCTCGGCACCTTCGATTTCGACGAGGGCGCTACGACATCGAACCTGGTGGCCCTGACCAACGAGAGTGCGCAGAACGGCGTGGTTAGTGCCGATGCCGTCCGCTTCGGCGGGGGCATGGGCAGCGTCTTGCGCGGCGCGGAGAACGACAGCCAGACGCTGAGCGGACGACCTCGCTGGATAGAGGGCGCACGCTACTGGACACACTATGCTGGATATCCCTACGAGGTGTATGGCAACAAGAACAGCCAGCACGACTATAACGAAGACATCAACGCCCGCTCGCTGGCATCGAATCTGCTGGCAGGCGGCTCAGTCTATCTGCCTGACAGCGTGGGCCGCGGCGTGCCGCTGGAACTCTCGCTTGCCCTCCATACCGATGCTGGCGTCGATACGCTGGGCATCGTCGGTACGCTGGGCATCTGCACCACCGACTACCACGACGGCCTGCTGGGCGACGGAAGGCTGGTGCGATTGACGTCACGCGACCTCGTGGATGAGGTGATGAGCAGCGTGACGGAAGACCTCCGGCGTACCGTCTGTGCCGACTGGACACGCCGTGGCATCTGGGACCGGAACTACAGCGAGAGCCGCGTCTTCGACGGCCCCTCGGTGCTGTTGGAGCTGCTGGCTCATCAGAATTTCAACGATATGCGCCTGGCGCACGACCCCCACTTCAAGTTCCTTGCCTCGCGTGCCATCTACAAGGGGCTGTTGCGCTACGTGGCTACCATGCACGGCGAAGGCTATACCGTGCAGCCCCTTCCGCCCGACCATCTGATGCTAGTGCCCGATGGGGGAGAACGGCGTTTCCGCCTCTCGTGGGAGGCTGTGGAAGATGCGCTGGAACCCTCGGCACAGCCCACGGGCTATGTGGTCTATACCCGTGTGGATAACGGGGACTTCGACGACGGACGCCTCGTCCGCGCCAATCATCTCCACGTGGACCTGGAGCCCGACCGCCTCTATAGCTTCCGTGTGACGGCTGTCAACAAAGGGGGCGAGAGTTTCCCGTCGGAGACACTTGCCGCAGGCTGTCCGCTGGAGACACGAGGCAGCGTACTTGTCATCAATGGTTTCCAACGACTCAGCGGCCCTGCCGTGGTGTGCAAGGCCGACAGCGTGGGCTTCGACCTGCGTCGCGACCCAGGTGTCCCCTACATCAGCACCACAGCCTTCTGCGGCTATCAGCACGACTGGAACCCCGTCTCCATGCGTCTGGGCCCCGCAGGTAGCACGGTAGGAACGTCCGACGACGAGCTGATAGGGCAGACGCTCTGCGGCAACACGTTCGACTTCGCTGCCGTCCATGGTGCCGCCATCATGGCTGCGGGCTACACGTTTGCCTCCGTCTCACGCGAGTGCTTCGAGGAGGGATTGGTCAATCCTGCCTCTTACCGCGTCGTGGATCTCTACACAGGGCTTCAGAACGGCGATGTGCTGACTGACGCCTTGCATCAGCGCCTTTCCACCTATCTGCTCAGCGGTGGTAACCTGCTGCTCAGCGGCTCGTACCTTGGCACGGCGGCGCAGGGAAACACCTCCGTCCGCGTTTTCCTCAAAGACCTCCTCGGCTGCCGCTTCGTGAAGGCAAACCGCAACGCTGCGGACACAAGTGTAGGGGTTAAGGATGACAGGAGCTTCAACCTTCAACTTCCCCGTGAGTGGAATCCCGATGTCTATCCCGTTGTGGCTCCCGAAGTGCTGGCACCTGTCGCTCCCTCGGACAACAACTTTGCGCTCTTTGCCTATGCCGACAGCCGTCAGCCTGCAGCCGTGGCCAACAGCGCCCCCAACCACCGCACGATTGTACTCGGCTTCCCCTTCGAAGTCGCTGGTACAGCCGATACCCGTGCTACTGCCATGGCAACCCTGCTCCAATGGCTCACGACAAAAGGGGATGGACAATTGACAATGAACAACGAATAATTCTTAATGTCCTATAATACAATGTACAGTATCCAAGCCAACAAGTCCGGCAGCCGCATCATAGCGGTCAGCGACCGGCATTTGCAGACCATTGTCAAGTATCACCTTTTCGATGGCCTTATCGGTAGCGTCGGCACGTGCGACGAGACGTCTCTCGACAAGCTCCGCTATACCGTCCGCTCCCTCATCCTCTCGCAGGCCGAGAGCGAGAGCACGCCCGAGCAGAAAGCCGAAGTCAAGGATCTGCTCGACCTCTGCATGGACGTCCTCTACCATCCGGCCATGAAGGCTTACGGGCTGATGGGCCTTATCAAGACCTATAATGAGTGGGTGGCTTCCCACATCGGTTAAGGAACTGGAGCAGCGGGGCTGGGCCGTGGGCGAGCTGGACATCATCTTGTTCAGCGGCGATGCCTACGTCGACCACCCCTCGTTCGGCACGGCTGTCATAGGACGTGTCCTTGAGGATGCAGGCTACAAGGTGGCCATCGTGCCCCAGCCCAATTGGCGCGACGACCTCCGCGATTTCCGCAAGCTGGGTCGTCCGCGGCTCTACTTCGGCGTGACGGCCGGCGTCATGGACTCCATGGTGAACAAGTACACCGCCGGACGCCGCCTCCGAAGCGAGGATGCCTACACCCCCGACGGCCGCCATGACCATCGCCCTGAATACCCCACCATCGTCTATACCCAGATACTTAAGCGCCTCTATCCCGATGTCCCCGTTGTCCTTGGCGGCATCGAAGCCTCCATGCGTCGCCTGTCGCACTACGACTACTGGCAGGAGCGTGTCCGCCCCTCCATTCTCGTTGATAGTGGTGCCGACCTCCTTGTCTATGGCATGGGCGAAAAACCGATGGTGGCCGTGGCAAAAGCTTTAGAGAGACCCACCCCCAACCCTCAATCGTCTTTATACCCCCCTCATTCCCCCCGTTATCGGGGGGCAGAAACCCGTGATGGAGGGGAGGCTCTCCCCCTCACGGGGGAGCGGGGAGAGGGTCTTCAACTTGCTTACCTCACCTCTTCTTACGTGCCGCAGGCGGACGATGTGGTGCTGGCGTCGCACGAGCAATGTTTACGCGACAAGCGTGCCCATGCCGCCAACTTCCGTCTGATAGAGGAGGAGTCCAACGTCATTCACGCCCGTCGTATCCTGCAGCAGGTGGGCAACCGCTACGTCATCGTCAATCCGCCTTATCCCCCCATGACGACGGAGGAACTTGACCATGTTTACGAGCTGCCCTACACCCGTCAGCCCCATCCGCGCTATCAGGGCAAGCGCATCCCTGCCTACGAGATGATTCGCCACTCCATCACCCTCCATCGTGGCTGCTTTGGGGGCTGCGCCTTCTGCACCATCTCTGCCCATCAGGGTAAGTTCATCGTCAGCCGCAGCAAGGAGAGCGTGCTGCGCGAGGTGGAGCAGATAACCCGTATGCCCGATTTCCGCGGCTACATCTCCGACCTTGGCGGTCCTTCGGCAAATATGTACCGCATGGGTGGCCATGACACCTCGCTCTGCGAGCGTTGCCGCCGTCCCTCTTGCCTCCATCCCTCCATTTGCAAGAACCTCAATACCGACCACGGCCCCCTCATCGACCTTTATCGTGCCGTCGATGCCCATCCTTTGGTAAAAAAGAGCTTCGTCGGCAGCGGCGTCAGGTACGACCTTATCTTGCATAAAGACCCACCCCCAACCCTCAATCGTCTTTATACCCCCCTCATTCCCCCCGTTATCGGGGGGCAGAAACCCGTGAAAGGAGGGGAGCCCTCCCCCTCACGGGGGAGCGGGGAGAGGGTCTCCTCCGGCATGGCCTATGCTCGTGAGCTGATAACCCGTCATGTCAGCGGACGACTGAAGGTGGCGCCCGAGCATACGGCTGACGGCGTGCTCCAAATCATGCGAAAGCCTTCGTTCAGCCAGTTCGAGGAGTTCAAGCGTCTCTTCGACCGCATCTGTCGCGAGGCTGGGCTGCGCCAGCAGCTCATACCTTATTTTATTAGCAGCCATCCGGGCTGCACGGCTGAGGACATGGCCGAGCTTGCCGTCATCACCCGTCGCCTCGACTTCCACCTTGAGCAGGTGCAGGACTTCACCCCCACGCCCATGACCGTCAGCACCGAGATGTGGTATACCGGCCTCCATCCCTACACGTTACGCCCCGTCTATAGCGCCCGCAGCCCGCAGGACAAGGCCGCCCAGCGTCGCTTCTTTTTCTGGTACAAGCCCGACGAGCGCCGCGCCATCATCGATGCCCTCCGCCGTATGGGCCGCCCCGACCTCATCCCCAAGCTCTTCGGGCGTTAGGAAGGGGTCAACGAGTCAACAAGTCTACAAGTCAACGGACGGAGCAGCGAGCGCAAAGATGTGCTTGCACAATCTCTGCCGAGTCGCGACGGACGAAGAGCGAAGCTCAACGAGTCTACAAGTCCACAAGTCGCGACGGACGAAGGGCGAAGCTCAACGAGTCTACAAGTCCACAAGTCGCGACGGACGAAGAGCAAAGCCCTTTTTGCTAAATTTTTTGGGTTTTTTGTTGATTATTGTTTTTTTTCCGTATCTTTGTGGGCGATTATCGTTTACATCATGTTTCGTTTATAATTCATAACTTATAATTCAATATCGCCATGTTACACAGTTTTACCAGAAATTACGACGATTTGTCCACCGATGCCGGCTTCCAGTACGAGTTCCATTGCGACTGCTGCGGAAACGGCTTCCGTTCCACCTTCAGGGAGTCTTCCACCTATAACAGCCGCAAACGCGCGGAAGGCATAGGGCGAGGCGCTAATCTGCTGAACAACTTGTTTGGTGGTAAATTGAGTGGCCTCAGCAACGCTATCGAGAATGGAGCCAATATGCTTCGCGACCGTATGGAGGACCGCAGCCCCCAATGGCGTAAGGAGCAGGAGGAGACCTTCGACGAAGCACAGGAGGAGGTGAAGCCCCAGTTTACCAAATGCCCGTCGTGCAACAGCTGGGTGTGCGCCGACTGCTGGAACGAGGAGGAGGGCCTCTGCATCAATTGTGCCCCTCGTGAGAGTTCCTATGTGGCTAAAGCCCGCAGTCAGGCCATGCGCCGTAATATCGACGAGATGGCAGAGACCGCTACCGTCTGGCACGGCAAGCTCGAGGAGCGCACCACCCTCTGCCCCCATTGTGGCAAGCCTGCCGGGCAGGGCAAGTTCTGCAACAATTGCGGAAAGCCCCTCAGCCTGCTCAAATGCCCCAACTGCGGCGCTATGGTGCAGCAGGGCACCAAGTTCTGTAGCGAGTGCGGCCATCCCGTAGGCGGCAAGGCCGTCTGCCCGAAGTGCGGTTACGAGAACGAGGCCGGCACGAAGTTCTGTGGTGAGTGCGGCACCAAACTGTAGAGCCATGAACGCCTCCGGCACCTATTCGTGCAGACTGACTACAGGCCAGCAGTCCGCACCCGTGACCTGCGCCATAGGCAGCGAATCGCTTGACATCACCACCTCCCGCGGAAAGCAGAGCCTCAACTATGCCGACTTGCAGGACTTCCGCCTGATCAATTATCACCTCTTCCTGACAACCGCCTCCGGAGAGATGGAGCTTTCTGAGTTAGGCCACGATACCGAGTCGTTTTTCGAGAACCTCTGGAACGCCTACATGCATCGGAGCAAGGAGTCCCTCTTCGCCGAGGGCACACCCCTTTATGAGGGCGAGGGCGACTACACCTTTACCGAGCAGGGTGTTTCGCAGCATGGCATCGCCAAGATCGAACTGCTCGACGATGCCCTCCTTCTCTGTCCGCACGACCATTTTGCCCGTCGCATTCCCCTCTGCTTCACCCACGAGCCCGTGGAGGAGAACTTCGGCATCACGCTCACCCTCGATACGGGCGATACTTATCGCTTCAGCCGTATCGGACGCGACACCAGCGCCGTCTTTGAGAAGATGTGCAAGGCACGCAAGACAGTCTCTCGCGGCTGGCAGCAGGCCCATCGGGAACTTGAAGTCCATCTGAAAGAGAGGTTAGGCGAACGGCAGCACAACTACCGCCACATTCTCGACTGCGGTTGCACCCTGATTACCGGCCTCTATCGCCTTGGCGGCGAAGGCTTCTGGTTCGCCGGACTCAAGGAAGGCCGTGCCGCCGTCGAACTCGTCACCCCTGAGCAGACCGCCACCTACCTCTATGCCTACGATTGTGGCAATCGCGCCTTCGAGTACTCCCTTCGTCACGCTATGGAGAGCGTGGGGCTTCATCGCGAGGTCATCTTCACCGACCTCTCCGACAAGCCCCTCTATCAGATGACCGTCGGCCGCAGCTACCACCTCCGTTTTCTCCGCGAACACAACCAGGGCCGCGTCATCCACAACCCCGCTTGGGATAAGAACATCTCCGAATTCTTCGGCTGACGTTTTGGCTTAACGTTTCACGAACGCCCAAAGAATAATGTTCCGTTCCAGAAGTCGGATAACGGAACAGGGGGTCGCTGGCACTTCTCTACACGGATTAAGCGCCACCCTTTCGCCTTTATGGGTAAAATGTAAGATTATTGTAAGGTTTTTTTCTTGGTTAATCCGCTAGAATGCGCTACTTTTGTCCACGAAATGTTTAACTAAACGCCCAAACGGAAAGTGGAAAAGGAAACCTCAAAAGTTAAAAAAAGAAAAAAAGACTGTTCTCTCATGCAGTATTTGGGGCTTTCGCTCCGTTTCTATAAATAGAGGCGTATCTGAAAATACTAATTTTAATGGCTTACTAATATGAAAAAGACATTGTTTTTATTAGGGTTGGCTCTTATGGCCATCTGCTTCGCAACGACGTCGTGCAGTAACAACAACAATGAAGTGAATGACGAAACTTTGGAAAAGACCTCTCAGCTGATGGAAAAAGCGTTGACATCGCTGATGGCTAAGGAGGATCTGCCTGACTGGCTGGCAGAGATGGTAACCGATTTGGAAAAAAACGCTCCTCCTATGTCCGTCTATAAGGTGTATCGATGCAAGTGGAACTCAAAAACCGTCTATTACATTTATTGGAATTTCTCTTCTTGCGTAATGTGCGAGACCTATTTTGCAGACGGCACCAAGATAGAGTGGAATGAGACGGTTGACTCAGAGGATTTCCAAGCCAATAGTTCCGACTGGAAATGCATCTACGTCATTGAGGTGCCATAACCTTAATCGTCGCAGTTATTACCCTCTCCCTTGTTGGTGAAAAGGCCTAAGCGCAGTCTCCTCTTGAAAACAGCCCTGCTGCTGATGGCGGCAGTCGGCCTTTCTTCGTGCCGTCATTCTGACGTCCACGACGCCCTCGTCCGTGCCGAAGCCCTCATGGAGACGGACCCCCAGCAAGCACGCGCGGTGCTTGCTGAGATTGAAGATTCAATATTGAAGATTGAAGATTATCCTGCGGAAGAGGCAGGCCAGAAGACGGGAAAAAATCTTCAATCTTCAATCTTCAATTTTCAATCCAAAAAGGAGGCTTCTCTTTTCGCTTTATTGAAGACGCAGGCCGACCACAAATGTGACATTCCCCTCACGTCCGACTCCCTCATTCTTCTTGCTACGGACTACTATGGCACTAAGCGCAAGAGTCAACGTGCCGCCCTTGCCCAGCACTATCTCGGCTGCACCTATATTGAGATGCATCGCGATTTGGATGCCATTGAGGCTCAGCTTCGCGCCACTACACTCTTTCCTGACACCACAAACAAATACTTTGCCAACACCTTGTTTCATTTGGGGCTCCTTTATTCAAGGCACTATATGACAGATAGTGCCTGGGTGGCTTTTGGACGCTACCGCCAGACAGAAGCCTGCAATTCCGATTCGGCGAACATCAGTTATGCCGACTATTACATGGGGGCACTTGCCTTATATCATGATGATGACGAATTTACAGACAGCTTGTTTCAATGTGTCTTGAATAATACGAAAACAAAAAAATATATTCGTTTCTCAACTTATTTCCAATTAGCTAAACTGCGATACTATCATCAGCACGATATCGAAGGAGCCTTAGCCTATTTAGAAAAAACAGGTGATTATTTTGGGGAAGGAAATGGGGCCTTGCTGACATTGAAAGCCAACACTCGCCCAACAGCAACAGCCCGCAAGGGCTTACGATCTCTACAAGAAAGCCCTGCGAAGCAGTTCCGATATCTATGTCCAATGTACGTCGTATGAAGGACTGGCCAGCGTAGCCCCGCTTCTGAACAAGCCCGATTCCACGCGGTATTTCATCGACCAGTATAAGGGTACCTTGGATTCCATCTATACGATGAACAAGCAGCGGGAGATTACCGAGATAAAGGACAAGCATGTCTTGGAACTCCACGACCGCGAATTGTCTTCCCATCGCTCACGCTTCCTTTGGACGTGGGGCTTCTTCCTTGCCTTTTTTGTCCTTGCGGCAAGCATCGTCCTGTTGCTCCTCGACCGTAAACGCAAGGGCGTGCGGCTGAAGTACGAAACCGAACTGCGCGACATCAAGCAACGATACCTCACCCAGGCTGTCAGGAAGGAGGAGCCCGCGGCAGAGGGAGCGCCGCCCATTCCATCGGACAAAGAAGAGCCTGCCACGTCATCCCTCGCCCTACAGGAAGAGCGCAAACTCCTCTACCAACGGCAGTACGAAGCCAGCGAATGGGCACGCTTTTTCAAGAAGCATCAGCCCGACATCAGGGCCAAGCAGTTTGTGACGGTTGCCGATGCCGAGCAGTTCGAGCGGTATCTGAGTGGGTTGTTTGTCGATATGCTCGTCGATATGGTGAAGGAGAACCCCGACCTGACCGACGAGGATACCCTGCATTGTGCGATGACGTTGCTCGGCTTCAAGCCGTCGCAGATAGCCTATTGCAGCCGTACCTCGTCCGCCTCATGCTACACCCGCCGTAGCAGGATGAAGCCCAAACTCACCCCCGAGTGGTATCAGTTTATCTTTGGCAAGGCAGCGGAATAGGCCTATTTTGACTACTTTTTTCTTACAAAGACCTTTCATTGCCCCTCTCAAAACAAATTGTAAGATTATTGTAAGGTTTTTTTCTTGGATGATATTCTTGAATGCGCTACTTTTGTCCATGAAAAGTTTAGCTTTTACGGAAAAACAAAAGATAATAATGAAAAGCCGAAATTAATATGATATAATGACGATGTCAAAAAGTGCATCCCTATTTTTTATAAGCTTACTTTTTGGGGATGCATACGAGATTCCTGCCACTCGTGAGAGTCGCAGGAATCTTATCCTATCCGCATTTTTATAGTTTTTTCGAAAAAAATGCCAACACTTACCATTTCTCGCACAACGAATTATCATAGAGCGCCTTAGGTGTGGTAAGTGTTTGTTGAACACTTACCAAACACTTACCACACACTTACCTGACTCCTAACAGTCTTCTGCCTCTCTTTTCCTATCTTCTTCCTATCTTTTTCCATATCCTAACTATTTCCTATAGAATCAGTTACCTTATTTGCTCTTGGGGTAAGTGTAATGCTAAGTCTTAGGTAAGTGTTTGGTAGGTGTTTGAGCAACACTTACCTCGGTTAATACGCTTTTTCATAGCGGGTTAGGACGAAAAAGGTAAGTGTTAGGGGTTTTGATAAAAAACTACGAAAAAATCAATTCGTTCAATTCGGATAATTGGCCGACAAAAAAATAAAGAACGGCGAATGGAACGAATTTGACGAATGGCGTTGCGGCGTGGAGCTTCGCACGCCGAATGGGGAAGAGTTTTTTGAAACACGAATGACCATGAATAAACACGAATTTTTCATGAATAAATTTATGGATAATTCATGGATATTTGTGGACATTAGTGTTTAAAAGAAAAAAAGAAAAAATGGGTATTTGATGTTCCATCGGGGGTATTTGATGTTCCATCGGGGGTATTTGATGTTGTGGCGACAGAGTTTGATTCTATTTTGCCAGCGTTTGATTCTAATTTGCCAGCGTTTGATTCTGCGCGGGTAGAGTAGGGGGCTGTGGAAATAACGCCCCCTTCTGTGGGAATAACGCCCCCTTCTGTGGAAATAACGCCCCCTTCTGTCGGAACAGCGCCCCCTTCTGTGGAAGCAGCGCCCCCTTCTGCGGGAATAGCGCCCCCTTCTGACGATGCCCTTGCTGTGACATGGCTTGGAGATTGAAAATGAATGAAAAAATATTTGGGGATTTGAAAAAGAAAGTTTATCTTTGCGGCGGAGTAAAAAATGAAAAAGAAAACATTACTTATCGTGACCCTGCTGCTGATGGCCATCGGAGGATGGGCACAGCGGGTGGTGGTGAGCGGCACGGTGGTCAACGCGGATTCGCGCGCGCCGATTGCCGGCGTCAGCGTGGCGATGGGGCGTGTGTCGGTGGTGACCAACGACGACGGCTTCTTCACCCTGAAGAGCGACACGGAGGGCGACGAACTGGTGGTGACACATCTGGGCTACGAGTCGCAGCACATCCGGCTCTCTGAGCAGCCGGAGGGGAGGCTGATGATACGGCTGCGGCCTGCGGCCATACAGCTGCAGGAGGTGCTGGTGATAGGCGGCGATGCACGCGAACTGGTGCGCACAGCCATAGACCGCATCCCCTACAACTACAGCCGCGTGCCCGAGCTGCTGCATTGCTTCTACCGCGAGAAGGTGATGAAGCGGCAGAACTACATCACGGTGGCCGAGGGCGTCATCGATATGTATAAGACCGACTACAGCCGCGACGCGGACCGCGACCGTGTGGCCATCCGCAAGGGGCGCCGGCTGCTGAGCCCGAAGCGGAACGACACGCTGAGCGTGAAGGTGATGGGCGGACCGACATCGGCCCTGCTGCTGGACGTGGTGAAGAACACGGACTTCCTGCTGAACGAAGAGGAACTGAGTCTCTACGAGCTGAAGATGGAGCTGCCGACGATGATTGGCGACCGCCGGCAGTACGTCGTCAGCCTCACGCCCTGCGTGGACAGGGCCTACGCGCTCTACTACGGGCGACTGTATATCGACCAGGAGACGCTGGCCTTCACCCGTGTGGAGCTGGAGCTCGATATGCGCAATCGTGCCAAGGCCACCTTTGCCATGCTGGTCAAGAAACCCCGGGGGCTGCAGTTCAAGCCCAAGGAGATGTCGTGCGTCATCGACTACCGTACGGGCCTCGACGGCGTGATGCGCCTGAGCTACGTCCGTACGACCATGCGCTTCAACTGCGACTGGCGGCGAAGGCTGTTCGCCACCTCGTTCTCGGCGTTCTGCGAGATGGCGGTGACAGACATCGGGGCATCGGGCAGCAGCGTGCAGCCCATCAAGGGACGTGACTCGTTCGACCAGCGCGACGCCTTCTTCGATAAGGTGGACTTCTTCCGCGACCCCGCCTTCTGGGAGGACTACAACATCATCGAGCCTACCGAATCCCTCGACAAAGCCATCGACAGACTACTTAAGAGGAAGAGATAAACTCTAGTCAACGAGTCAACAAGTTTTTAGGTCAACAAGTCAACGAGTCAACGAGTCAACGAGTTGATAGGTCTACGAGTAGCTATGCTGGCCGTTTTCGGCGCGTTGACTCGTAGACTCGTTGACTCGTTGACTCGTTGACTAGTTGACTGCTTCCGGCGCGTTGACTCGTTGACTAGTTGACTGCTTCCGGCGCGTTGACTCGTTGACTTGTTGACTCGTAGACCTCTATAAGTCGAAAAGGTATGCCAGGCGGGCGGAGATGGTGTTGTTGGCGGAGCGGCCGAAGGGGTCGGCTTTGCTGTTACCATAGATGTCGGAGAGGCCGAAAAAATAGCGTCCCTCGAGGGTGAAATGCCCGATGGCGGTAAGCAGTTCGACGCCGAGGCCGCCTGTGATGCCGTATTCAAAGGGCTTCTCGACGGCATGGCCATACTGGGCTGTGACGTTGTTGGCGCGCGACGTGACGTCCCAGGGCCGCTCGGCGGTATAGCCGTAATGCTCCGTTTCTGACAGGTACCAGCCCACGGCAGGGCCGGCATTAAGGAAGAACTGGGCGCCGCGGCGCTCGCTGCCGAAGCTGAGGTGGGCGAGGAAGGGCACCTCGACGTAGGAGGTGGTGCGGCTGTAGGTGTTGTCGGAGCCGTCGTCGATAAGCTCGTTCCAGCCGCGCTGGGTGAAGTTGACCTCGAGCTGGGCGGCGCAGAGCATGCTGAAATACTTCTCGGAGGTATAGCGAACGACGAGGCCGCCTGTGATGCCGGGCTGAAGCGTCTGCTTGACGCGAGGGCTGAAATCGATGAAGCTCATGTCGCCTCCGCCCGTGAAGCCTACCACCACGTCGTTGCGCACACTCCCCACCTGGGCACTTAATAATGAACAATTAAAAATTAAAAATGAAAAATAGAA
The DNA here is from genome assembly GCA_002309805.1 of Bacteroidales bacterium UBA1189. Classification (GTDB taxonomy): domain Bacteria; phylum Bacteroidota; class Bacteroidia; order Bacteroidales; family Bacteroidaceae; genus UBA1189. The sequence continues at coordinate 122,498 of DBYJ01000045.1, forward strand.
AGCCTTGCGAAGGAGAGCTTGCATACGGGACAATTTATTCTTCATTTTTAATTCTTCATTGGTTGGAACGTCATCGTTCCAACATGCTACCATGCGAAATCGACTTTGAAAATCTGGCCGTCGGCACGCATGTGTACGACGTAGATGCCGGCATTGGTGTAGCCGCCCGTGGGGCTGACGCGGTTGAAGTTGAAGCCCGTCTGGATGGTTGAGCAGCGGTAGGTGGTCATGCCGGCAAAGACGGTCTCGGCAGGTGCATGGAGGCGGTGGGAGAGGCCGTTGAGGAACCAATAGCCGATGTCGAAGCCCAGCAGCCCGTAGCGCGGATAGCGGGCTCCCATCTCGCGGCCGTACATGCGCTTGAACTTACGGTTGAAGCTGGCCGCGTCAGGACGGTTGTTGTTGGTGTAGAACGCCGTGTGGTACCACGTGTCGAGCTCGAAGAATTCGTTGGCGTGGGAGTTGGCGTACGTCTGGTACTGCGGATAGCCGTAGAGATGGACGTCGGCCACCTGAGCTGTATCGCGCATGACGAGCTGGAAGACGGGCAGCATGGTGCTGAGCGAGGCGTTGTCGGAGGTGGTCATCATGAGGATGTTGTCGGCCTGGTCGTCGCGGCTGCATGCTTCCATGAAGGGGCGCACATCGTTCGTGGTCTCGGCAGGGAAGACGTGGTAGGGCATCTCGCGGCGGTCGAGCTCGTTCTGCAAACGGGTGCAGAAGGCATCGGTAACGCCCTTCGACTGGAAGAAGAGGACGTTGGGCTTGGGGAAGAGCTCGAAGAAGTGGTTGATGCCCTCCTCCTCAATCACGGAGGGGTCGGCATTCACCTGCCAGAGGTAGGGATTGCTGGCAAGCTGGGTGACATTCCGCGAGAAGGGGAGCACGAGGGGGATGGAGTGGGCACGGGCGAAGTCGGCGGCTTGGGTGACGTGCTGGGCGTGCATAGGGCCGAAGATGATGTCCATGTGCGCCATCTCCTCCGATTCGAGGATGGGGCGGATGGAGCGGGTGGCCTCGCCAGAGTCGTAGACGTGGAGCTCGATGGAGACATCGGCGTCGCGCAGGCTGTCGATGGCCAGAAGGAAGCCCTCGTAGAATTCCACCATCTTCGACTGGTCGGCGGTGGGGGTGCTGGTGTTCTCATTGAGCATGAAGGGCAGGATAAGCGCCACCTGCAGGGCGTCGCTATGCCAGACGTCGGGGGTGACGTCCTTGGGTTCTTCGACAGGAGTCTCCTCCTCCTCTTGCTTGCCTGTTGGGGTCTCTTCTTGTTGGGTCTTTGACTTTTTAGGGATGCAGAGCACCTGTCCGCGCTTGATGCGGTTGTCGGTAATGACGGGGTTGGCAACCAGCAGCTCGGCCTCGGTGACGCCATAGGCGCGGGAGATGCTGAAGACGGTCTCGCCCTTCTGGACAATGTGCTGGAAGGCGCAGTCTGCGGTATCGACGGGCTGCACGTCGTCAGCCTTTTTCTTCTTGCCGAAGATGCGGCTCCAGAAGCTCTCGCCGTCTGAACTACGGCTGTCAGAGGCTTTCTCCTTATTGCCGTAAGCCCCCTTTACCTTGAAGCCCTTTTGCTTGGAGGGAGTCTCTTCTTCGTCCTCGTCGCTTGTTGACTTGTTGACTTGTTGACTTGTTGACTTCTTATCCGGAATCAGCACCACTTGTCCGGCTTTCAGCGGCTCGGTACGGAGGATGGGGTTTGCCTGATAAATCTCCTCGCCGGTAACGCCGTAGGTGATGGTGAGGCGGTAGATGGTCTCGCCCGCTTGCACGGTATGGTGGATGTAGCCGTTGGCTGACTCGTCGGCAGCCTCTTTGTTGACTTGCTTCTGGGGAATCTTCAGCTGTTCGCCAGTACGGATGACCTTGTCGCTGCCTGGGTTAAGGGCAACGATTTCGGCTTCGGTGACGCCGTAGATGCGGGCGATGGAGTAGAGTCCCTGTCCCTTGAGGACGGTATGGAGGATGTAGCTCTCCTGTGCGCAGAGCGCTTGCACACCCAGCAAAAGGGCAATGAGGAGGCTGGATATTTTCAGTCGTTGCATATTCTTTTTTATAATTCCGCGCAAAGGTACGAAAACGCAGTTAAATTCTCAAATAAATTTGGAATTTCTTTCGCTTGCACTATCTTTAATCCCCCTTCGGGGGCTTTTAGATAGGCTTCGGCTCGGAAATACTCAAATAAATTTGGTATTTCGCTCGCCTTGCACTACCTTTAATCCCCCTTTGGGGGCTTTTAGATAGGGGTCGCCTCGGAAAATTGCAAATAAATTTGCATTTTCGCTCGGCTCACCCTATCTTTGCAGATTCAAAACCACGATTGCTATGAGACGAATTCTTTCTATAGGACTACTGCTTCTGCCGCTGTCGGTACTGGCGGCACCTGACTATTACCCCTCTGTGGCTCCTACGGGCATCTTCATCAATCACGACGACATGGAGGAGGAACTGACCGTGGGCGGCACGTACGATGCCCCGCTTACCGTGACGTTTGCTGCCAACCCTGCCGATACGACGGGCTACACGATTCTCTACGAATGGCAGATCATCAAAAAGGATAATAACGAGCAGACGGTCCTTGCCGTTCGCAACGACGAGGTGACGGAGTTTACCTTCCGCGAGGGGGGTGCCGGCATCAGTTACCTCATCAGTCTCTCCATCACCTACCGCTACCGCGAGACGGGTGTCGAGGGCTCGGTGGAGCAGGACGAGGCGGACATGATCCGTTTCTCGCTGCGCAGCTCGTCGCTGACGGTATTCAATGCCTTCTCGCCGAACGACGACGGCATCAACGACAAGCTCAGGGTGAAGACGCAGAGCCTGCTGAAGTTCCGCATGGCCATCTTCAACCGCTGGGGCCAGCGCATGGCCAGCGGCGACGAGACCACGCTGGAGAAGGAGTATCAGGATGACTTCACCTACTACGTCTGCTGGGACGGCAAGGTGAATGGCGTTGTGGCTGACGATGGCGTCTATTACATCTCCATCCAAGCCATCGGTTCCGACGGCATCGAATATACCGAGCGCCGTGACGTCAACCTCTTTACACGCTCCAGGGAGCGGACGAAGGAGTGAGGACGTGGATTGAAGATTGAGGATTGAAAATTGAGGATTGAGGATTGACGACGTCTAATCTTGTCACGACTCGGCTAATCAAACAAGTTTGTTGGCCCTCGCTGCTCCAAGATTTGAAGATTGAAAATTGAAGATTGAACGTTGATATGACGGAAGAAGAAGAGGTCTTCCAGCCTGATATAGAGGTGTATGGTGCCCGCGAGCACAACCTGAAGAACATCGATGTGGTCATTCCGCATCGTTCGCTTACCGTCATCACGGGACTGAGCGGCTCGGGCAAGTCGTCGCTGGCTTTCGACACCCTGTTTGCCGAGGGGCAGCGCCGTTATATAGAGACCTTCTCGGCATACGCCCGCAATTTCCTCGGAGGGCTGCGGCGGCCCGATGTGGATAAGATTTCAGGTCTCAGCCCCGTCATCTCCATTGAGCAGAAGACCACCAACAAAAATCCCCGCTCTACCGTCGGCACGACGACGGAGGTCTATGACTACTTCCGTCTGCTCTTCGCCCGTGCTGCCGATGCCTATTCCTACGAATCCGGCGAACGGATGGTGAAATATACCGAGGAGAAGATTATCGACCTTATCCTCAACGAGTACGAGGGCCGAGCTGTGATGATATTGGCTCCGCTGGTGCGCAGCCGCAAGGGTCACTACCGCGAGCTCTTCGAACAAGTGCGGCGCAAGGGCTACCTCTACGTCCGCATCGACGGCGAAATCCGCGAGGCGGTACCTGGGCTGAAGGTGGACCGCTACAAGAACCACGACATCGAGGTGGTCATCGACAAGCTGAAGGTGCAGGCGAAGGACGACCGCCGCCTTCGCGACAGCGTGGCAGCCGCCATGGTGCAGGGCGACGGGCTGTTGATGCTGCTCGACAAGGACACCGGCGCCGTGCGACACTACAGCAAACGGCTCATGGATCCCGTCACGGGGCTTTCGTACCGCGAGCCGGCACCCCACAACTTCTCCTTCAACTCCCCGAACGGCGCCTGTCCCAAGTGCCGCGGCCTCGGCTACATCACGCGTATGGACATGGACAAGGTCATCCCCGACCGCTCGCTCTCCATTCGTCAGGGCGCCATCCTGCCCCTTGGGGCCTACAAGAACACGCTCATCTTCCGCACCCTCGACGTCGTGCTGCGCCGTCACGACTTTACCCTTGACACCCCCGTCTCAGAACTCGACGAAGAGACGTTGGACGAACTCTTCAACGGCGTCCCCGACCGCATCAAGGTGCAGACCACGCTGTTGCACGAGTCTGATATGTTCATCTCGTTCGACGGCATCGTGAAATATCTTCTGAGCATTCAGGATGTCGACCCTACCGCCGCTCAGCAGAGGTGGATTGACCAGTTCCTGGGCACCTGTACCTGTCCCGAGTGCGGCGGAGCCCGACTCAACAAGGAGGCGCTCAGCTACCGCATCCTTGGGAAGAATATCGCCGACCTCTCCGCCATGGACATCGGCGAACTCTATGAATGGACGGGCGCCGCGCTCACCCAGCTCAGCGGCAACCAGCAGAAGATTGCCGAAGAGATTCTGAAGGAAATCCGCGTCCGTCTCCACTTCCTGCTTGATGTGGGCCTTGACTACCTCGCTCTGGGTCGTCCCTCGCAGTCGCTCTCCGGTGGCGAGAGCCAGCGCATCCGTCTGGCTACGCAGATAGGGTCGCAGCTGGTGAACGTGCTCTACATCCTCGACGAGCCGAGCATCGGCCTCCACCAGCGCGACAACGAGCGGCTCATCCGTTCGCTGAAGGCGCTTCGCGATATCGGCAACACGGTCGTTGTCGTCGAGCACGACCGCGACATGATGCTTAGCGCCGACTACGTCATTGACCTCGGCCCTCTTGCCGGGCGCAAGGGCGGCATGGTGGTCTTTGCCGGCACCCCCGCCGAGCTTATGAAGGCCGACACCCTGACAGCAAAGTATCTGAAGGAAGACGCCTCACCTCAACCCTCACCTAAAGGGAAGGGAGACGAGTCACCCCTCCTTCAGGAGGGGAAGGGGGAGGCTCCTAAAAAGCCGCGCTATGCACGGCGGACGGCCGGAGGTACGGAGATAACCCTTGTCGGCTGCCGCGGCAACAACTTGAAGAACATTACCGTCACCTTCCCGCTGGGCAAACTCATCTGCATTACCGGCGTCAGCGGAAGCGGCAAGTCCACCCTCGTCAACGACACCCTGCAGCCCATTCTCTCGCAGAACTTCTACCGTTCGCTGCGCGAGCCGCTGCCCTACGACCAGATTATCGGCATGGAGAACGTCGACAAGGTCGTTACCGTCGACCAGTCGCCGCTCGGCCGTACCCCGCGCTCCAACCCCGCTACCTACACAGGCGTCTTCTCCGACATCCGCAACCTCTTCGTCAGTCTGCCCGAGGCCAAGATGCGCGGCTACAAGCCTGGACGCTTCTCGTTCAACATCAGCGGCGGACGTTGCGAAGCCTGCTCCGGCAACGGCTACAAGACCATCGAGATGAACTTCCTGCCTGACGTCATGGTGCCCTGCGAAGTCTGCCAGGGCCGTCGCTACAACCACGAGACCCTTGAGGTGCGTTTCAAGGGCAAGTCTATTGCCGATGTCCTCGACATGACCATCAACCAGGCCGTGGAGTTCTTCGAGAACGTCCCCACCATCCTCAATAAGATAAAAGTCCTGCAGGAGGTCGGACTGGGCTACATCAAGCTCGGCCAGCCCTCGTCAACCCTCTCGGGCGGCGAGAGCCAGCGCGTCAAGCTCGCTACCGAGCTGGCCAAGCGCGACACCGGCCACACCCTCTACATCCTCGACGAGCCTACGACCGGCCTCCACTTCGAGGACATCCGCGTGCTGATGGGCGTGCTGCGCCGGCTGGTTGACCGCGGCAACACCATCATCGTCATCGAGCACAACCTCGACGTCATCCGTCAGGCTGACTTCATCATCGATATGGGCCCCGAGGGCGGTCGTCGCGGCGGCGAAGTCGTCGTCACCGGCACCCCCGCCGAGATTGCCGAACGCGGCATCGGCTACACCGCAGTCTACCTCCGGAAAGAAATCAGTTGATTTACGATTTGACAATTTACGATTGACGATTGATTTACGATTTTATTAATGTAGATATTTAGGAACAGTACGGCGTAAATTGTCAAATCATTAAATAGAAAAATAAATAGTAAATAGTCAATAGTCAAATCGTAAATAAATATCATGGATCATCCTGAAAACTCAGCAGAATACAAAGGCCTTACTGTCAATGCCGGCATCGAGCAGCCCGAGCGCGTCAACCCCTATTTCCGCCGTGCCAAGCGCCGCCAGATGACGGCTGCCGAGTACGTCGAGGGCATCCTGCGCGGCGACGTCACCATCCTCTCGCAGGCCGTCACCCTCGTGGAGAGCCTGCTGCCCGAACATCAGGCCATTGCTCAGGAGGTGATAGAGAAGTGCCTCCCCTTCGCCGGCCAGTCCGTCCGCATCGGCATTAGCGGCGTCCCTGGCGCTGGTAAGAGCACCAGCATCGACGTCTTTGGCCTCCATGTCCTCGAACAGTACGGCGGCAAGCTCGCCGTCCTCGCCATCGACCCCAGCTCCGAGCGCACCAAGGGCAGCATCCTTGGCGACAAGACGCGCATGGAGAAACTCTCCGTTCACCCGAAGGCCTTCATCCGCCCTTCCCCTGCCGCAGGGTCGCTGGGTGGTGTGGCCCGCAAGACGCGCGAAACCATCGTCCTCTGCGAGGCTGCCGGCTACGACAAGATTTTTGTTGAGACCGTTGGGGTGGGGCAGAGCGAGACCGCCTGCCACTCCATGGTCGACTTCTTCCTCCTCATCCAGCTGGCGGGCACGGGCGACGAGTTGCAGGGCATCAAGC
>DBYJ01000035.1:0-39202 GCA_002309805.1 Bacteroidales bacterium UBA1189
GCCCTGTGATGGTATTCCCAGCACCCGTTCGGGCGGATTTGCAATCCGGCCGCGTTGAATAGAGGGATTTGACTTCGCCTTCGTCCGTTACGACTCGGCCATTCAAGTAAACTTGATGGCTCTCGCTGCTCCGTCCGTTGCAATCCCTCACCTTTTTCTCTGTCCGATATTTCATAACTGTTCTTTTTGATTTCATCTTATTTCGCGGCAAAGGTAATGATAAATAGTTCAAAACCCAAAACAATACCATCTTTTTCATTTATAACAGGCTGGGGATTATAAATCCCCTTCTCAGCGCAGTCGGATTGCAAATCCGCCTGAACGGGTGTCCACCACCTTGCAAAACAACAGAGATAATAGAATCAGTAAAAAAAATCGTATTCTTTTCATGATAAACATCCGTTCGGAAGTATTTAAGTTAAACAATTCGTGGACAAAAGTAGCGCATTCGAGAGAATTAACCAAGAAAAAAACCTTACAAAAATCTTACATCTTACCCATTCAAGCGGACTATTGGTTAATAATCGGTATGCCTTCGGGGGTGAGGCCTTCGGCGCTGATGGTGAGGGCGCGGCTGTAGCCGTTGTTGTAGAACGAGACGGAGGCGCAGCCGGTGCTGTCGGTAGTGACTTCTGGATTCCAGTAAATGGTGCGGCGATAGTCCGTGTCGCCCTCGATGGGGCCCTTGGGGTAGCGCGGGGCGTAGAACTCGGTGGTGGGGGTGTAGCCCGTGAAGGTGGTGTGGCGGGAGTTCTTCGTCTTCTGCTTGAGCTCGTCGATGCTCTTCATGTTGATGACGACTTCGACATAGCGGTGCCCAGGCTCGAAGTCGAAGACGAGGACGGACTTGACGTATTCCATGTCGAGGTCCCAGCTGTTGGTGGAGGTTAGGGCCATTCCCTGCCTCAACCAATAGTTGTCGTTGGTGCGCGTCGGGAAGGGGCTCATGGATTCTCCTTCTTTGGTATATATATAATACCGTTTCCATTCGTTGAAAATCTTTTCGTACCTCCGGACGGAGTCGGGGAACTGGACTTTCCATCGGGTGCGGTGACCCTCTACGTCCACGCTTGAAACTCCTCCAGGCATCAGGGCGTAATTTGAGGTGTAGGGGTTGATGCCCGTTTCGGGATTGTGGTATTGGGGACGGATGCCGGAAGTTGCTGTACGTCCAGGGCCGGTCTCGTAGATGTCGGCGTAGTTGAACAAGAGGCTATAGCCCTTGCTCTCCAGGTAGCCGGCGACGTCGTGGGTGTAGCCTCCTTCGTCGAGGTCCATCTCGGTGTCCTTGTCGGCATCGAAGGCGGTGAAGCGGTTATAGTCGATGTAGCGGCGCTTGCCCTCTATCACCACCTCCTCCAGCTGGTAGGAGCGTGGGTTCTCGGGGTTGAAGGTAGGCTCGCCAAAAATCTGGACTTTCGGCATGTTGTCTTTCTGCCAGGGGAAGATGGCGGGGTAGGGGTTCTTATAGTCGGGCAGGAAGATGTCCTCAGGACGGAAGGGCTGTACCTTGGGGCGCGATGCGCGCTCGAAGCGGATGCGCGTGGTGGCCTTCTCCAGCAGCTTGGATGCCTGCCGCGACGACAGGAACAAGTCCCAGTCGCCCTCGAAGTCGTCGAGCCCGATGCTCCAGTAGCCGAGGCTGTCGGTGGTGACGGTGGCCCACTGGATGTACTTACGGTCGGGCGAGTAGAGGCGGGCGGTAATCTTTGCGTTCTTCAGGGGGCGCTCCAGGATGCGGCTGAAGGCCCAGCCGTCGAGCACCAGCTGCCCCTCGGTGTAGTGGCGCACCTTGAACGGCTCAAGGCCTGCCATCTGCTGCCAGTTGTAGCGCGTCCACCCCTGCACAAGCATAAGGAGGTCAAGAGCGTCAAGCCTTGAGTGATCAGTGAACAGTGAACAGTTATCAGATGATACCTTGGTTTGCGGCTCCTTAGCCATTATCTGTTCACTGTTCACTGATCTCTGTTCACTTTCAAAGTACCACCCCGGGTCTTCTATCAATCCCTTCAGTTCTGATGAAAGCAGCATGTAGGTGCGGATGTCGTCGCGGTAGGCGGTACCATAGTCGGCAGCATCGCGCACGGCAAGGGAGAGGGTGACGGGCTTTGTGCTCACGCGCAGACGGAGGTTGACGGAGTCGAAGGGCTGCAGGGTGGGCTTGTCGCATTGGACGGTGACGGGGATGGTGGGGATGTCCTTGTCGATGAAGAACAGGCGCTGGGCGAGGATGGCGCCGCTCTGGGTGAAGAGCGTGAACTGATGGACGCCTGCGCCCATATCCGCCTTCGGGAAGCTGAGCCGGGCCTGATAGGAATAGGCGTTTCCGTCAACCGTAGCGGAGGTGAAATGGACGGCGTCAGCCGCTGCCACACGTCCGCCTGTGGTGATGGTGTAGCCCAGCGGGAGGGTCTTCTTCTGCAGGCCACGTCCCTCGATGGCGATGCGGAGGGAGTCGTCGGCGAGGGCATCGAGGCGGATGGCGCAGCCTGTGGATTCGGCAGCGGGGAGGGTGAAGGTGTAGCGATGTCCCTCCTTGATGAAGGTGAGGCGGTCTGACACCCTGCCTGGTGTGCAGGTGATAGCGCCCATGCCCTTGTGGGTGAGGGGTGCAGACGCTCCTCCGAAGGTGGTGGGGATGGCTTTTCCGGCAGCATCGAGGATGGCGTCAACCTCAGTGCCCATGCCGTGGGCATCCGTCACCTTGAAGGCGATGCGGCAGGGGATGCCCTCGATGAGATGTCCCCCTTCGGGGAAGAACGTGACGTCCAATGCGGAGGGACGTTCTGAACGGGGCAGGTCGGGACGGTCTCGCTCACGCCCCTCGTAGTCGGCAATGACGGGGTCGTCGTAGAAGCCCTCCTGCTCGGGCTGGCGATAGACGGGGATGACGCGCGAGAAGATGGCAGCCTCGTCGAAATTGAGCTGGGCACGGGTGTAGGCGCGTATCTGGTAGTAGCCGCTGGGGTAGCTGATGGCGCCTCGCAAGTCGACAGCCGCCTTCACACCCCCATCTACCAACGGGAACGAGCCGTGGCAGCGCCCGTCGACAATCTTGAGCTTCTGCTGCTGCAGGATGACACCCGTGGGCGAGAGCAGCTCGACGTAGAGCACACGGCTGGCGGGGGTTGCTCCCGTGGTGGCGCCGACGACGTGGGCGGCATACCAGATGGTCTCGCCCTGGAAATAGGCGGTATTGTCGAGGTGGAGATAGACCTTCTCCTGCGGACAGACGCGGTTGAAATAGACGATGTGGCTGGCGTACTGACGGATGACGGCGAGGCTGTCGGGCACGCTGTCGGCCAGCAGCAGGGCAGGGAGGGGGATGCGCTCGCCATCCACTACCACGGGGTTGAGGTGGACGGTGCGCGGCACATACTCCACGAAGATGTCGTTGCCCACCTCGGTGATAGCGACGGGGAAGTTCCTGCACACGCGGCGCACGGCATCGGCAGCGGGCAGACGGTCGATGACTGCTGTCACGGTGTACATCTCCAAGTCGTCGAACAGGAAGAGGATGCGGCGCTCGCTCTGCGCATGGTCAATCTGCCGCAGGGCTTCGGACAGCGTTTCGCCTCGGAAAGTCAGCGACACGGTTTGCGCCCCAGCAACCGCGGGAAAAAGCCATAAGGCGAGGAGGCTTATAAATAATAATGTATAAGGGAGGATCTTGTTTTTCATAATGCTAATTTCAATCGTTTTCTTTCCTGCCGTCGATAATCAGCTTGCCGTCGGTGACGGAGAGGCGGACTTTTTTGAAGTGGTTGAGCAGCGTCACTACTTCGTCGAGCGACTTGTTCTTCTCAATACGGGCATAGAGGCGTACGCTCTTGAGGCTTTCGTCGCGGAAGACGGGCTCCACGCCGTAGTGCTCGCCCAGCGTGCGGGCAATGGTCTGCATATCGACATTCTCGAAGACGAACAGGGCAAGCGTGTCGGCAGGAGTGGCGAGGGTGGCGAGGGTGTCGCGATTTCTCGTGTCAGCAGCGGAAACGGCTGCAGCACGGCGGGCGGGGATGACGACGCGGACTATCCATACCGAGGCCCATGCCGTCAGGCTGATGCCAATCACCAGGGCTGCGATGGCAGCTGCACGGGGCAGGCGGAGGCGACGGGGGTTTTCAGACGGGCCGACGGAAGCGTTTCCTATCACTTCGCGTTCGAACCGAGCCCATTCGGCATCGACGTCAGGCATGTCGATACGGCGGTCAATGTCCTCTGAAGTTGTTTTCATAATTCCTTTTTTGAATCTTCAATACTTTTAGTCTGCTTCGCAGAGAAATCTTCCGGAAATTTTTTGTTCAATTTGTTCCAATTTGTTTGATTTCTGCTCGAAGAGCACTCATTTTTCAATCGTCAATTTTTTCCGTAGTTTGGCGATGGAAAGGGTGATGTGCTTGTTTACGGCGGCGAGGCTGATGCCGAGGGTGTCGGCAATCTCCTTGTAGGATATACCCTCGTCGTAGTGGAGAGAGAGAATCTGACGGTCGCGAGGTGTGAGGCTATCGTCGATGAGCTCGCGCAAATCTTCGAAAAGCTCTCGCTCCGCATCGTCGGCATAGGGTTGGATGGAGTGGCGCAAGTCCTGCTCCAGCTCCTCGCGCTGCATGCGCCCATGGAGCATGTGGTAGCATTGGTTTCGGGTAGCCGTGAGCAGATAAGGGCAAGCTCCATCCGGCTCATCTGGCTTGACGAAAACGTTTTTCAGCTCCGTGCGCGAATGCCACAACTGGGCAAACACTTGGGCGACAGCATCGCGGGCATCGTCGGCATCAGCCAGAAAAGCGTAGGCCAGACGGTACATCTGGCGGTAGTTGCTCTTGTAGAGCTGCTCGAACTGACGTTGACGGCGTTGCATGGCGCGGGTAGTGAGTTTTCTTTCGCTTTCTATATATAATACCCTCGAAAGGGAAAAACAAATACCCCCATGGGGCGATATTTAAGTTTTTTTAAGATTTTGAATTGGGAGAAGGCACGCGGCTTTATCGGAGTGTTTTGCCCTTTATAGATTCTTCCCCCGCACTTTTTTTGGGGAGAATTTTGTATAGTCGTATTTTAATACTACCTTCGCGCCGCAAAATAGAAGATAATATGATTAAGGAGTTTTTTGCTGCTTTCAATGTGAAGGAGTGCATTGGCACTTTTCTGATTTTGTTTGCCATCATCGATGTGCTGGGTTCGACACCCATCATCATCGACCTGCGTGAGAAGGGCAAGACGGTGAATGCGCGGAAGGCTACGCTCTCGGCCTTCGGGCTGCTGCTGGTGTTCTTTATCGGAGGCGACGCGGTGCTGAGGTTCTTCAGCGTGGACATCAACTCGTTTGCCGTGGCGGGCTCGATACTGCTGTTCCTCATGGCCTTGGAGATGCTGCTGGACATAGAAATCTTCAAATACAACGGCCCGACGAACGAGGCGACGTTCATCCCCCTGGTGTTTCCGCTGTTGGCAGGGGCTGGAGCGCTGACTACCATCATCGCGCTGAAGTCGGAGTATGCCGACATTAACATCCTCGTTGGCTTGCTGCTGAACATGGTGTGGGTGAACATCGTGCTGGTGATGACGGAAAAGATTCAGAAGCGCTTGGGAAAGTCGTTCATATACATGCTGCGGAAGTTCTTCGGCGTGATGCTGCTGGCTATTTCCGTGGGCATGTTCACGTCGAACCTCACCAGCCTGATAAAGGGTTAGCGGGGTTTTTAGTTTTTCTTTCCTTTTTTATATATTTTTGACAGTTATTTTTTGCGCCGTTGAGATAATTCGCGCTACCTTTGCAGCTGTGAAGGCAAAGAATATTGTTTTTTTCCTGTTGTTGTTCGTTTCCTGCGGGGAAAAGGGTGATAGCCAGAAGCTCACGTGCCGTGTGGAGCGGCAGGACTTCCGCGAGGAGGTAGTAGCCGACGGCACGGCTCAGTCCGTCAACACCGTTACCATAGCCTGCGGAAACAACATCGACGGCACCATCAAATACCTTATCGACGACGGCTCGTACGTCAGCGCCGGCGACACGATCTGCATCATCGAGAGCCACGACATGGAGAACGAGCTGGACGAGCTGCTGACGCTGCTGGAGGCCTCGGAGGCTGAGCGCACGAAGATGACAGCCACCTACCATCTGGAGCATGCCCTGCAGACGGCCCGCATGGAGACGGGGCTTGCCGAGGCGACGATTGCCTCGCTGGACTCGCTGGAACTGCAGTTCTCGCCGCCCCTCCAGCGCCGCATCAAGGAGCTGAGGCTGCGCCGTGCCGCCATCGAACAGGAGCGGGCGCGGATGAACCTGCGTGCTATGGAGGTGACGTGGCGGGTGGACAGCCAGCGCATCAAGACCTGGATGACTCATCTCCACCGCCGCATTGCCGACCAGCGCGAGCGCCTTGCCGGACTGACGCTGCGCGCTCCCCAGAACGGGCTTGCCATCATTGCCGAATCGTGGATGGAGGACCGCCCCCTGCAGGTGGGCGACAACGTGTGGGAGCAGATGCCCATTGTGGTGCTGCCCGACGTGTCGAACATGGAGGTGGTGATGAAGATTCCCGAGGGTGACTACAAGCGCATCAATGTGGACGACCGTGTGGACATCTCCTTCGCCTCAGACCCCGACAACAGGGCGTGGGGGCGCATTACCAAGAAGATGCCCGTGGGGGAGGAGGCGTCGCGAGGCAGTCGCGTGAAACTGTTTGAGGTAACGGCTTCCGTCGATTCAGCCCTCGCCACTATCCGTCCGCAGAGCAGTGCCCGCTGCCGCATCTGCCTCCGCCTGATGGAGGACACGCTGGTGGTGCCCTCCGTGTGTGTGGTGGATGCCGACTCCACGAAGGTGGCCTACGTCCGTCGCGACGGACACACCGTGCAGCAGGAGGTGGAAGTGGCCTACGCCTCGCCTTCCCAGACCGTCATTGCCCGAGGACTGAGCGAGGGCGACGAACTGTTGCTCCTGCGCCCCACCTCAGGGGCTATCCGGAGGAAGCAGTTCCTTGCCAAAAATGAATAATGAATAATTAAAAATGGAAAATATAATGTCTCGTCTATCGCGTTTCTACAGGACCACACTCCTGCACACCTTCACTCCTGCACTTCTTCTGCTATTCTTGTTTTCCTGTGGAGGAAAGAAAGCCGATACCGTCATCCCCGAGGCTGTGGTGAGCCACGGCACGTTCCTCGTCGATATCTATGAGGAGGGCGAGGTGGAAGCGCTCCGCTCCATCCACATCACGGCGCCCGAAATTCCCTGGCGCTTCGGCGGACTGAAAATCTCGCAGATAGTCCCCGACGGCAGCGACGTCAAGGCTGGCGACACCGTTGTTATCTTCGACCCTTCGGAAGTGCAGAAAGCCATTCTGGACCATGAGGACCGCCTTGTCGTCAGCCTGGCTGAGCTGGAGAAGCTGAAGGCGCAGCAGACGCAGGAGATGGAGGGACTGCTGGCCGACTACGAGATTGCCGAGATTGCCCAGGAGATTTCGCGTATCGAGCTGGAGGGCGCAGCCTACGAGTCTGAAATCCGACGCAAGGAGATAGAACTCAACCTGGAGAAGGCTGACATCTCGCTGAAGCAGGCCAAGGAGCAGATAGAGAACCGCAAGAAGGTGCAGGCCGAGGACCTCAAGCAGAAGAACCTCTCCATTGAACAGGACAGGGACCGTCTGCGCGAGGCCTATCAGACCCTTGACCGTCTCCACGTCGTCAGCCCCCAGCCTGGCTTAGCCATCATCAACTACAACCGCTCTACCGACACCAAATTCCAGGTCAGCGACCAATGTTGGGGCGGCACGCAGCTTATCGACCTGCCGGACCTTTCGCAGATGAAGGTGAAGATTAACATCAACGAGGTCGATATCTCGAAAGTCCGTAAGGACATGGACGCCGAGATACGCCCTGATGCCTACAGCGACAGCGTCTTTTCAGGCCATGTCCTCACCATCGCCAACCTTGCCGTCAACAAAGAGCGCAACTCAACCATCAAGGTGTTCCCCGTGGAGGTGCTAGTGGACAGAGCCGATGCCAACCTGCTGCCTGGACTCACCGTCAGCTGCCGAATCATCGTGGACCGCATCGACGATGTGGACTACATCCCTATCGAGGCTGTCCATACGGAGGGCGACAAGAGCTACGTCTTCCGCAACACTGCTACCGGATACGAGCGTACGGAGGTGGAGACGGGCGCTACGAATACCGATTACATCATCATCACCTCTGGCCTGCGCAAGGGCGATCATGTAGCCCTCGTTGACCCGACTGTCAAGCCCGAGAAGTCAAAGAAGAAACAAGGAGGAACGGAAAAATGAAAAGCAGACTGACATTATCGGCGTTCTTACTCCTTGCCTTGGCGCTGGTGTCGTGCAAGGGGGGACTACGTGGTGGGGCTGACGCATCAGGTGCCGCTTCGGGAGCGCTTATCGAAACGGGCGAGCTGGCTGCTGTCACCTCCAAGACGTTTGTCATGCAGCGCCTCGGACAGCGCTGGAATGATGCCAAAATCTCGTGGATGGCCGAGCACGGACAATCCATTCATGCTGGCGATACCATCATCCAGCTTGACCCTATTAACCTCACCCGCTATATCACCGACCGTGAGACACAGCTTGAGACCCAGCAGGCTGCCCTCGAGAAGATGATTGTCAACCAGAGCAACGCACGTAGCCAGAATGAGAACTCCATTCGTTCTGAGGAAGCGGCATACGCTTTGTCGAAGCTGTCGATGGAGTCCGTGCGTTTTGAGAGCGAGCGCCAGCAGCGCATCCGTCAGCTACAGTTCCGTCAGGCTACCATCAACCTGCAGCGGGCACGCCGCAACCGTGAGCTCAACACCATCATCAACGAAAATGACCTGAAGATACAGCGCATCCGCGTCAACCTTATCGAAAAGGACATCCAGCGCACCTACGAGCTGCTTCCGCAACTCACCTTCATCAGCCCCATCGACGGCATCTTCCAAATAGAACGCCGACGTCGCTGGCAGCCCGAACTGCTTACCATTGGCAACGAGGTCGATGCAGGACAGGCCATAGCCCGTGTGCCCGACCTCACATGGATGAAGGTCAACACCAGCGTGCATGAGAACGATTTCCTGAAAATCCGTGTGGGGCAGCGCGTTACCGTCCGCCTCGATGCCCTGCCAGGAACCGACTTCCCAGGCGAGATATCCTCCATAGGCCGGCTCTGCCACATCAAGAACGGGGCAAACAGGAATAATAGTAAAAACATCAAGGTATTCGACGTGGAAGTACGCCTGCTTGTTTCCGACGAACGCCTGAAGCCCGGCATGACCGTCAGTTGTGAATTTCATACGGATTAATTCCTAATTTATAATTCCTCATTCTTAATTTGTAATTCCTCATTCCTAATTCCTAATTTTTCTATTTTTCCAAAGTGCAATATACAGAGAACATACAGATAGCCTTGGGCGGACTGACGGACCACAAGTTCCGTTCGTTCCTTACGATGCTTGGCATCATCTTCGGCGTGGCTTCCGTCATTACCATGCTTTCCATCGGCGAGGGAGCCAAGCGCGAAGCAATTGCCAAGTACAAGGACTTAGGCGTCAACAACATCATTATACGCGAGAAAAACCTTTCCGATGCCGAATTGGAGGAGGTACGTGCCCGGTTTTCGCCTGGTCTCTCGCTGTCAGATGCGGAGAACATCCTTGCCGTCGTCCCAGGCGTGGACCGCACGGTGTCGCAGGCCGAGCAGACGATGGAACTGAAGTATGCCGACAAATCGGTGCGCTCTACCATCATCGGCGTCACTCCGGGCTATACCGACATCCTCAACTACACCGTTCGTGAGGGGGCATTCCTTACCGAGGCGCAGTACGAAGGCCGTCTGAAGGTCTGCGTGCTGGGTGCTGGGACGGCACACACCTTGTTCGGCAAGGCTTCTCCCCTGGGCCAGATGGTGAAAATGGGTGATCAATGGCTGGAGGTGGTAGGCGTCCTGGCTTCCAAGACCGTCTTTACGGAAACCGTGGGAGAGCTGGCAGCACGTGACCTCAATACCGACGTCTTCATCCCCCTCACTACCTACCTGGATCGTTTCCCCCGTGTCCGTCCTCTTGACAGCGAGATTCGCCAGATTACCGTCCACGTCACAGAGTCCGAGCGTCTGATGGAGACCAGCCGTCTTGTCACCCAGATACTTGATCGTCATCATTGGGGTAACGCCGACTACAACATCGTCATCCCCTACGAGCTGCTGAAGCAGGAAGAGAAAGAGCGCCAGATTTACAACTTCCTTCTCGGCGCTATTGCTGCTATCTCGCTGATTGTGGGCGGTATTGGTATCATGAATATCATGTTGGCTACCGTCATGGAGCGTACCCGCGAAATCGGTATTCGTCGCGCCATCGGAGCCCGCAAGCGCGATATCATGGCGCAATTCGTAACGGAGTCCGTCGTCATCAGCATCACGGGAGGCCTTATTGGTGTCGTTCTCGGCATCACTCTCTCGCTGGTTGTGACCCTCTTTACCGATATCACTACCTTTATCCGCCTCTATTCCATCATCATCGCCTTCACGTTCTCCGTGCTGGTGGGAATCTGCTTCGGCTATCTGCCTGCGAAGAATGCTGCCAATCTGAAACCCGTCGATTCCATACGCTATGAATAACCCCCTCATCGAAATAACCCAGCTCTGCAAGACCTACGACATGGGCGGCGACAACATGGTGCGCGCCCTTCAGGACGTCAACCTCACTATTCATCAGGGCGAATATGTTGCCATCATGGGTCCCTCGGGTTCCGGCAAATCCACGCTGATGAATATCCTCGGCTGTCTGGATACCCCCACATCGGGGCACTATATGTTTCGCGGAACGGACGTCAGCCAGCTTGATGATGATGCCCTCTCCGCTATGCGCAATCGCGAGATAGGCTTCATTTTCCAGAACTTCAACCTGCTGCCCAAGCTTTCAGCCGTGCAGAATGTGGAGCTTCCGCTGATGTATGCCGGCGTTTCCCTTCGTGAGCGTCGCGAGCGGGCTACTGAAGCCCTTGAGCGCGTACAACTGGCTGAGCGAAAGGAGCATCATCCGGGCGAGCTTAGTGGCGGACAGCGTCAGCGCGTTGCTATTGCCCGCGCCCTTGTCACCCGTCCCGGCATCCTCCTTGCCGATGAGCCTACGGGCGCCCTTGACTCCAAGACCAGCGTTGAAATCATGCAGCTCTTCCACGAACTGCACGAGCAGGGCAATACCATCATCGTCATTACCCACGACCCCAACGTCGGCAGCTATGCCCATCGTAAAATCACTATTCACGATGGACGCATCTCCTCCGATGCCCCCAACGACAATATCACCAGAATGTAGTTAAGAGTTCTTAGTTCATAATTAAGAGTTAAAAATTATGGAGTTCAGGAGTTTCAGGAGTTACAGGAGTTCAGACCAATGTCTTGTATGCAGTATCCTAAACTATTGCCTTCGTCTTCTCTTGTCACGACTCGGCAAAATGAGCAAGCTCTTTTGCTCTCGCTGCTCCAAGATTTGTCTGTAACTCCTGAACTACTGCAACTCCTGAACTCCCCAAAAATAACAAGATTATGAAAAGCAAGGCATTTTATTTTTCATTCTTCATTCTTCATTTTTCATTCTTATTCGCTGTTCTCCCCAGTCATGCCGAGATCCGCTACCTCACCCTTCAGCAGAGCATCGACCTTGCCCGTGAGCAGAGCTACTCCATGCGCAACCTCCGCGAAGACCTCAAGATAGCCGAATACAACCTCAAATCGACCCTTGCCGGGCTTCGGACACACGTTGACCTCAGCCTCACCACCCCTTCGTTCAACCAGAACATCCGTACTTGGGAGGACAGCACGGGCGTCTCCTTCTACTCCGTCAAGCGACTCGACTACAGCGGTACCCTTACCGTCAACCAGCCTCTTATTACCAACGGTAATATCTACTGGGAGACAGGCGTTAACGCCTATGACGACTACAACGCCTTCCTGCGCTCCTCTACGCTGAACACCCGTCTGCGCTTCCGTCAGCCTATCGATGCCCTTTATGGCTACAACAATGTCCGCGCTAACCTCAAGCAAGCCCGTCTGGCTTACGAGCGCTCGCAGAAATCCCTTCAGCGTGAGGAACTTGGACTGGTCTACCAAATCAGTAGTGGCTACTACAACCTCCTCTCCCAGCAACGCGGTACCGAGATAGCCCGTCTTGACCTCGAACGTCAGACGGAGGCTAACGAGATAGCCCAGAACAAATACGCCTCGGGCCTTATCAAGGAGGTCGATGCCCTGCAGATGGAGGTTGACCTTGCCGAAGCCCGCAACAGCTACGAAGTGTCGCTCATCAATCAGCAGGCCAGCATCAATAACTTTAAGGAGATGCTCGGCATTGCCCTTACCGACAGCATCGTACTTACCGACGACCTCAGCTACACCCCTATTGTGGTGGATGTGGAGGAGGCTGTCCGCTACGCCCTCGACAACCGTACGGAGTTGCGGGACCGCGATATTGCCATCGAGCTTCAGAATATGACTATCCGTCAGACGAAGGCCAGCGGCATGGTGCGCGGCACGCTCGAGGCCTATGTCCAGAAGACGGGCACGAACAGCATCGAGCGCTCAAACCCCTATACGACAACCCTTGCCGACTCGTACGATAACTTCATCGAGCGCCCTGCCAACTACGGCGTGGGGCTTACCGTTACCGTCCCTATCGTCGATTTTGGCGAGAATCGCGCCCGAGTCCGGGCTGCTAAGGCACGCCAGCAGCAGAACATCTGGAATCGCGAGGAACTGGAGCGCAGCATCGAGACGGAAACACGTACCGCTGTTGCCCGCCTCAACAACAACCTCAAGCGCCTCCAGCTGCTGGAGCAGAACGTCAGTCTTGCCGAGAAGAGCTTCGCTATCACCCGCCAGCGCTTCTCCGACGGCGATATCGACAGCCAGACCCTTGCCCTTGAGCGCAATCGTCTCAATAGCGCCTACCGCAACCACCTCTCCGCCTATATCGACTATCAGCTCTCTCTTGCTGACATCCTCCGCAAAACCCTGCACGACTACAGGAGATGATTCCTTTCCCATAGAATCAAACGCTATTTCGCCAGCGTTTGATTCTAAATTTTTAGCGTTTGATTTTATTTTCACAGCGTTTGATTCTATTTTTCCACCCACGGAAAAAACAGAAGCAGGAACACTCTTGGGGATGTTCCTGCCAGAGAAGGTGGGCCATCTAGGGCTTGAACCTAGGACCTTCAGATTATGAGTCTGCT
The DNA here is from genome assembly GCA_002309805.1 of Bacteroidales bacterium UBA1189. Classification (GTDB taxonomy): domain Bacteria; phylum Bacteroidota; class Bacteroidia; order Bacteroidales; family Bacteroidaceae; genus UBA1189. The sequence continues at coordinate 13,227 of DBYJ01000035.1, forward strand.
GCTCTAACCAACTGAGCTAAAAGCCCGCTATCGGATGTTGAACCATGCAAAAATGACAATGGGCAACACTTCCGACGCTGCAAAAGTAGTGAGTTTTTTTGAAACGAGAAAGGTTTTTATGAAAAAAAGCACTAACTTCGCGCCCGATTATGAAAAAGACGTCTTTCTATGTCGCTACCATTGGTGTGTTCGATGGTGTTCACCTCGGGCATCGCTTCCTTTTAAATAAGGTAAGGGAAGTGGCTGAGGCTAGGGGGATGTCGTCCCTCGCCCTGACTTTCGCCCCTACGCCGGAGGAGTTTTTCCGCAGACCCACTCTTGCCCCTTCTCGTGAGGAGGGGGAGGCTCTTCTCCCTCTTGCTGAACGGAAAGAGCGTTTGCTGGAAGCCGGAATGGACAGGGTGGAAGTGATGGCATTTAACCGCGAAGTGGCAGAGATGACGGCAGCACAGTTCATGACGTTGCTGAAGGAGCGGCTGGGCGTGCGTGTGCTCGTGATGGGCTACGATCATCGCTTCGGCTGCGAGCAGCGGAGCGACGCCCCGTTCTACGATGCTGCGGCAGAGTCGTGTGGCCTGGAGATTGTCCATGCTCCAGCCTATGGCGACGTAAGCAGCACCCGCATCCGTGAGCTGTTGCTTCAGGGCAACGTCGAGGGAGCGAAGACACTTCTCGGCTATCCTTATACTATCGAGGGTACTGTGGTGACGGGCGACGGACGAGGACGGACGCTGGGCTTCCCTACGGCCAACCTTGCCGTGCAGCCAGAGAAGCTGATTCCCGCAACGGGCGTCTATGCCGTCAAAGTTTTTTTGAAAGGTCAACGAGTCGACGAGTCAACGAGTCAACGAGTCGACAAGTCAACGAGTCAACAGGTTAATCCTATGACATATAATGGCATGATGAACATAGGGCTTTGTCCTACTTTCGGAGGGCGGACTGTGCGGCGCGTTGAGGTTCATATTCTCAACTTTGATGCTGACATTTATGGGCAGACGCTCTCCGTTCAACTCCTGCATCATTTGCGCGACGAGCGCAGGTTCCCCTCGGTGGAGGCTCTCGTCAGCCAGCTCAAGGCTGATGCCGCACGGATTAGGGAGTTAATGGTTGAGGGTTAAAGGTTAATGGTTAAAGTATTTATTCTTTTTAGTTATGAAACGAACGATTAAACTTGTCATCTATTATTTTCTCTACCAGCTGCTGTTTACGGTACTGGTGATGTTTGGTGCCTTGCTTGTTGAGGCTGCCCGCTCAGGCGGCGATTTGGACGTGCTGCTGCAGTCGGTCAAGTCGGGTGCTATAACCGGAAATTCCTTTGTCGTAGCCTTGGGGACGCTGTTGGCGGCATTGGCGATGCTGTGGCATCTGCTACATTTCCGTTACATCCGTTTCTCCACCGACTTCCTGCGGAAGGAAAACGTGCCCCTGCTTCTTGTCTGCATCCCCTTCATCTACACGCTGATGTATGTGCTGAGCCTGCTGAACGAGTGGGCCGACCTACCCAATCTGCTGGAAGATACTTTCATGGACATGAGCCACGACGTGGTGGGCATCCTGAGCATCGCCATAGTTGCCCCCATATTGGAGGAATGTCTCTTCCGCGGCGCCATCGAGGGGCATCTGCTTACCTTGTGGAAGGGGAAACCTTGGGCGGCAATCTTGGTGTCGGGCTTGGTGTTCGGCCTTGTACACATCAATCCCGCTCAGGTGCTTAATGCCGCACTCATCGGCATTGTGCTGGGTTGGCTGCGCTGGCGGACGGACAGCATCATACCCGGCATCGTGGGGCATATCCTCAACAACAGCATTGCTGTCATCAGCATGCGCCTCTATGGCGCCGAGGGAAGTTTCGAGGAGGGCGCAGGCGAGGCGGCACAGCCTTACATCATGGCTGCTTATGCCGTCATCCTGCTGCTGTGTTTCTGGTATATTTATAAAAAGACGAAAAAAACTGTTGCCCGCTGCAACCTTTCGGAGGTTTCGAACGTCTAACGTGCAGAAACCAAAAAACAACCGAAAGAAAAATGACACCAACATTCATCCTAATTCCCCTTGCCAGCCTCCTGCTGAACACCTCCATCGGCGCAGCGCCGATTATCTTGGGTCTTGACCCAGTCTGTATAGCCGAGGAAACCTTCCTGCCGTCGGCTACCGAAGTCGAATCCAGTGAAAGCGATACAGGGCGTCGCTCCGTCAAGATTGTCGATGCCCACATGAATCTTGCTCCGTTTACCGCTATTCATTCGGAGATGCTGACTTCTATCCGTTACGTCCCGTCGGATCGTTATCGCATCGAAGCCCAGGGCTCCGAGCGCATTATCAATGCCATCGATGTCCGCGTCGAAAAGGGCGTCCTCCACATTACGGCAAAGGACCGGCTGCGGTTGCGTCGCGGCGAACGGCTCTCCCTCACCGTCTATGGACGCGAGTTGTCGACTATCCGTCTCGATGGCGTGGGCAATTTCAAGTGCTCTGAGACCATTAATACTGACAAACTGGAAATCGTCAATTCGGGTGTGGGCAACATCAATCTCGACGATGTCCAATGCAACGAACTCGTTGTGAAGAACGAAGGCGTGGGCAATATCACCCTCCGTGGCGAAACCAACACAGCCACCTATATGTCCGACGGTGTGGGCAGCATCTACGCCTACGACCTCCAGTCGCACGACACTACCGTCAGCCTCAGTGGTATAGGCAGCGTCCAATGCCATGCCTCCGAGCGATGCGACTACACCAACAACGGCGTAGGCAATATCCTCTACAAGGGTCGCCCTGAGATGCAGCGCATTCACAAGAATGGCGTGGGCAGCATCAGCCCCCGATGACCCATTCGGCAATAACGTCCAAGCAGGGCCGGACAGGCAACACCCGTCCGGCCTCGTTTTTTCGTTTTTCTTGCGTGTTTCTGAATCGTATCAACTCTGAAATAAAGTGAATTTTTTTGTTTTTTCCCTCGCATATCACTATCTTCGCAGCCGAAACAGATAATAATACCTTATTAATAATAGAATCATCATGAGAAAACCATCCATATCCTTGCTGCTGGCAGCTGGACTGACGTGGGCCGTAGCCCTGCATGGCCAGACGACGGCTGAAGCCCAGCGTGTGGCCGACGACGGAGCTCCTGTCCCCGCACGGGTGTTGTTGGAACAAGCCCCCTGTGGGCTCGATGACCTCAGGGCTGATGCCGCTCGTCTGATAACGGATGCCCGATATGCCGAGTTCCTCTCGTCTGCCAGGGAGAGTCAGGACGGGCGTGACATCGTCACAACCCTTCGCAACTACATGAAGGAGCATCCCGATGCCCCTCATCGCAACCGTCTCCGCGCTATGCTTGCTGAGGGCTACTATGCCTGTGGCGACTACTTCGCCATGGCCGAGGAGATGAAGGGTATCGACATCGAGGCGCTGCCGGGTGACGAGCTGGAGCGCCTCGTCGTCACCTACGGTATGGCGCTGACTGAGCTGGGAGGTTTGGACGATGCCCGTGTCCAGTTGCTCACAGCCCAGTTGATGAATGGACGCTATAAGGACGAGGCTACCTTTGCCTTGGCATGGGTGGACTATGCTGAACGTCGCTACGACGAGGCTGTCGACGGCTTTTGTGCTGTGGAAGATGTCCCTTCGCTTCGTCCTGCTGCCTTGTTTTATAAGGCTGAAGCTGCCCTTGAGCAGGGCAACTATGCCGTTGCTCTCGTTCGTGCCGACTCTGCCAGCGCTGCATACAATGCTAAAACCTCGCCGCTGGCGCCTAATCTGAGTAATGAGGTTAAGCGTGTCCGCGGCGAAGCGTTGTTTGGCGTGGGCCGTTATGAGGAGAGTGCGCTGCAGCTGGAGGATTATCTGGCAGGGACGGAAGACCCCAATCGCGAGGCTTTGTTCCGCCTCGGACTGGCGCACTACAACTCGGGTGAGTATCTCCGTGCCCCTGAGGTGCTGGCCATGGTGGACAAGACGGGAAGCAACGACGATGCCGTCGCCCAGTGTGCTGAGCTTTACAGTGGTCTCTCGTATCTGAAGACGGGCGATGCTGCCCGGGCTCGCATGAGCTTCGAACGTGCTTCGTCCATGGAAGCCGACGAAGGGCTGCGCGAACAGGCCATGTACAACCACATCGCTGCCCTTCACGAGACGGGTGGTGGCGCCTTCGGCGAGGGGGTTACGGTGGCTGAGCGCTTCCTCAACGAGTTCCCCGCATCGTCTTGGGTACAGAAGGTGAACACCTACCTCGTCGAGACCTATCTGAACACCCGCAACTACGTCGCCGCCCTACAGTCCATCGAGAAAATCAACCATCCCAGCGAGGCTTTGCTGGACGTCCGCCAGAAGCTCCTTTGTCGGGCTGGGCAGGAAGCTTTTGCCGGTGGAGAGATAGACAAGGCCATCGATTTCCTGACGGAAGCCGTCAAGATGGGCACCTACGACCGTTCCACACGTGCCGAAGCCCTCCTTTGGCGTGGCGAGGCTTACTACCGGAAAGGCGACTATGGCAAGGCTCGCAACGATTATGCCAATTGTCTTTCCCAGTCGTCCGAAGGGCGTACGGCTTTGCTGGCACGCTATGGGCAGGCATACTGCTATTTCCGCCAGGGCAACTACAACGAGGCCTACCGTCAGTTCGACCGCTTCTTCTCCACATCCGGCGTTTCGTCCTATACCGACAATGCCACCCGGGCCGATGTCTGGGGGCGTATGGGCGACTGCCTCTTCCAGGCCCGTCGCTACAGCGATGCCGTCGATGCCTACGACAAGGCTCTCGCCATCGACCCTGAAACAAGCGACTATGCCGTCTATCAGAAAGCCTTTTCGCAGGGCTTGCTGGGACGCTATAAGGATAAAATCTCCACGTTGGACTATCTGCTGAAGCACTTCCCCTCATCCGATTATGCTGACGATGCCCTCTTCGAGAAGGGGCGTTCGTATGTCCAGTTGGAGCAGACGGACGGGGCGCTCAGTGCTTTCCGCCAGTTGTTGGATAAATACCCCCGCTGCAGCTATGCCCCCAGCGCCGGCAACGAAATCGCGCTGCTCCTCTACCAGGCTGGCCAGACTGCCGATGCCGTTGCCGCTTACAAACGCGTCATCACCACCTATCCGGGCAGCGAGGAGGCCAATGTGGCCATGCGCGACCTGAAATCGCTTTATGTGGAGGAGAATCAGGTGGATAAGTACGTGGAGTTTGCTTCGCAGACGAAGGGCATGGTGTCGGTGGAGGTGACGGAGCACGACTCGCTTACCTATGCGGCAGCCGAGCAGCTTTATATGAAGGGCGAGACGCAGAAGGCTCGCGAAGCCCTCGAAAAATACCTCACCCAGTTCCCTGCGGGTGCCTATGCCCTCACCGCCCATTACCATCTGGGCTGCATCTACCGCCAGCAGGACAACTACGAGAAGGCGATGGCCCACCTCCGCCAGGTGGCCGAGATGCGCAACAGCCGCTACTGCGAGGAGGCTACCCGCATGGTGGCCGACATGGCCTACGACCACAAGGACCACCGCACAGCCCTTGCCGCCTATAAGGACTTGAAGGCGATGACCAGCCGTTCCGACGTCCGCCTGCATGCCCAGACGTTCGGCGTCCGGTCGGCATGGGTGCTCTCCGATTGGGATTACATCATCAGCGAGGTGGGAACATTTGTTGCGGACAAGAGTCTGGCTCCCGAGACCGCCGTCGAGATGCGCTACTACCGTGCCAAGGCTTGTTTGGCTACCAATCAGACCAGCACGGCCATGGCAGACCTTGCGCTTCTTGCCAAGGACACCCGCACCGTCTGTGGCGCCGAGGCCAAGTACCTCCTGGCACAGCTCTACTACGACAGCGGCCAGAGCGAGAAGGCCGAGAAGGAGGTGCAGGACTACATCAGCGTCAGCACCCCCCACACCTATTGGCTGGCACGCAGCTTCATCCTGTTGGCCGATATCTACATAGCCAGCGGACGCGATGTGGAGGCTCGTCAGTACCTACTCTCCCTCCGTCAGAACTATACGGCCAAGGACGACATTGCGGGAAGGATTGAGGAACGATTGGAAAAACTGCAGTAAAAAACTTTAACCCCTATCTTTAACCCTTAACCTTTAACCCCTAATCCTTGACCCTTAACCCTTAATCCTATAATACGACGATGAAACGTATCCATTTATATAGTATTATGATTCTGCTGTCGGTGTTGCCGGCAGCTGTGCAGGCGCAGAACGACACCATCCGCCGCACCGTGATGGTGGAGAGCATTTACAATCCCGTCCTTGCCTCGTCCGAAAAGCGTTCCTTCGTTCCCGAGGAGCAGCTTCCTGTGGCCACCCGCGAAGAGGTGGTCTATGCCGACGCCGTTCACGATCCCGGCAATCTCCTTCGCGAGCCCTTCGGCTCGGGCGTCACCCGTCTGCGTCAGGAGCGTCTGCTGCCCGCCTACCTCCGTCTGGGCTACGGCACCCGCAACAACGTCGATGTGCTCGGTCTCTATCGCGCCTCGCTGAGTCGTCGCGATGTGCTCAGCCTGGGCGCATCCGTCATGGGGTGGAACGGCATGATTCCCTTCCAGGGCTTGGCGGCACCCGTCGACAGCGGCACGTGGAAAAGCCTCCGCTACGACACCGATGCCCGCATCAGCTATGCCCACGAGGGGAGCACCCGTTTCGGCTTGTCCGCCGATGTAGGCTACTACGTCCGCAACCATCTTGTGGCCAATCCGCTGATGCTTTTCGCCACCGACCAGCAGAACAGCCTCACCTACGGCGGCGACGGCTACCTCGCCACCACCTTCGGGAACAGCCCCTTCGAGCTCGGCTTCCGCGGCGGTTACCATCATTGGCAGAACAGCGCCTGGCAGGGCGACACCCTCGCCAATGCCGAGAATCATATCCAGTTCGATGCCGACGTGGCCTATCGTCTCCGCAAGGGCGGCAGGCTCCAGCTCTCCCTGACCAACCACTATCTCCGTTACCACCAACTGCAGCCCGATACCCTCGGCCATTACTTCCTGGGCATTCGTCCCCAGTGGGTACTGGAGGGGAAGCACAGCACCCTCGCCTTGGGCTTGAACGTCGATGTCCAGCCTGCCGACAGCCAGAGTGTCCACGTGTCGCCGGCCTGCCGTTTCACGCTCACCCCTGCCGCCCCCGTTCGTCTCGATCTCATCGTCGATGGCGGGCGCGACCTGCAGACGTTTAGCGACCTCTATCGCCTCTCGCCCTGGTGGACGGCCGATGTCCCCCTCCGTCGTGCCTATACCTACGTGAATGCGCGCCTGCACACGGGCGTACGCGTTGCTGAGGGCCTGCATTTCGGCTTCGGCGGCGGTTACCGTCTGACGGACGATGCCCTCTTTGCCACCGAGCGCATCACGCGCGGGCTGCTCTTCACCGGGTTGGAGAACCACCGTGCGCAGGTGTGGCACGCCGGTGCCGATGCCTCGTACGAGTGGCGCGACCTCTTCCGCCTCACCACCGACTTCACCTACTACGGCTGGCTGGGCGTCAGCGATGTCCCCGCGCTGCTGGCCTTTGCTCCGCAGATGGACCTCAGTGCTGCCCTCCGCACGCGCATTGTCCGCGGTCTCACGGCCGATGCTGCCTTCCGTTACCGCCAGTTCTGCGACACCGGTGCTGGACGCCGCCCTGCCGTGGCCGACCTCAGCCTCCGCGCCGACTACGCCCTTAACCCCGTCATCTCGCTCTACGTCTCAGGCGAAAACCTGCTGAACCGTCAGAGTGGGCTCTGCCCCGCCATTCCTGCACAGGGCATCCGCGCCGTGGGCGGCCTGGTGCTGAAATTGTAAGAGAGAGAAGGGGGCTTTATATTTTTGAGGGGCGAGGGCTTTTTTTCTGTTTAGTTGTCAACTTGTCAACCTGTCAACTTGTCAACTAAACCGGGAAAAAAGCCCCCCCCTTCTTTTTTTTGTAATTCCTATTTTTTGTAAATCCCTTTTTTTGTACTACTTTTGCGCCCGATTTCAATAGACGTCCATAAAAATGATGATAAAGAATCTTGTAATCGTTGAGTCGCCCGCCAAGGCCAAAACCATTGAGAAGGTGCTGGGGAACGGGTATAAGGTGATGTCGTCGTACGGCCATATCCGCGACCTTAAGAAGAAGACTTTCAGCATCGACAAGGATACCTACGAGCCCATCTACGAGGTGCCCGCGGAGAAGAAGAAGGTGGTGGAGGAGCTGAAGCGCGAGGCGCAGCGTGCGCAGTATGTGTGGCTGGCTTCGGATGAAGACCGCGAGGGTGAGGCCATCAGCTGGCACCTGTATGAGGTGCTGGGGCTGAACGCCGACAGCACGCGCCGCATCGTCTTCCACGAGATAACGCCCGATGCCATCATGAATGCCATCGCGCACCCCCGCTCGATTGACACGAACCTGGTGTATGCCCAGCAGGCACGCCGTGTGCTGGACCGCATCGTGGGCTTCAAGCTGTCGCCCGTGCTGTGGCGCAGGGTGAAGCCGGCGCTCTCGGCTGGGCGCGTACAGTCGGTGACGGTGAGGCTGATCGTGGACCGCGAACGCGAGATTGAGGGCTTCAAGCCCACGTGTGCCTACAGGGTCGTGGCTACCTTCGTGGTGCCTACGGCCGAGGGCAAGACGGTGGAGATGCGTGCCGAACTGGGTACGCGCTTCAAGACCAAGCAGGCTGCCAAGGAGTTTCTGGAGAAGTGCAAGGCCGCCCGCCTGACGGTGGGCGATGTGCAGCAGAAGCCGCTCAGGAAGTCGCCTGCGCTGCCGTTCACGACCTCGACGCTGCAGCAGGAGGCCGCCCGCAAGCTGGGCTTCTCCGTATCACAGACGATGACGCTGGCCCAGCGGCTCTACGAGTCGGGACAGATCACGTATATGCGTACGGACTCGACCAACCTCTCGGACTTCTGCCTGGGGGCCTGCAAGCAGGTTATCCTGGAGAATATGGGTGCCGAGTACCACCAGCGCCGCAACATCCATGCCAAGATAAAGGGTGCCCAGGAGGCTCACGAGGCCATCCGCCCCACCTCGATGCACCGACAGTCGCTCACGATGGGCAATGCTGCCGAGAAGCGGCTCTACGAGCTGATCTACAAGCGCACGCTCGCCTCGCAGATGGCTGACGCCCAGCTGGAGAAGACGACCGTCTCCATCGCGATGGAGGGGACGAAGGACGTCTTCACGGCCACCGGTGAGGTGATCACGTTCGACGGTTTCCTGCGTGTCTATCGCGAGTCGTCCGACGACGACGCGGCGCAGGGAGAAGGCGCTGCCGGTCTGCTGCCGCCCCTTGCCGTGGGCGATGTGCTGACGGCCAAGGAGATTACGGCTACCGAGCGCTATACCTCGGCTCCCCAGCGCTACAGCGAGGCCTCGCTGGTGCACAAGCTGGAGGAGCTGGGCATCGGCCGACCCTCGACGTATGCCCCCATCATCAGCACCATCCAGCAGCGCGAGTATGTGGTGCGCGAGGATGTGGCGGGCACCGAGCGGAACGTCAGCGTGCTGCGCCTGTGCGACGGAAACGTGACCGAAAGCACCGTGGCCGAGACCTACGGCACGGAGAAGTCCAAGCTGATCCCCACGGACGTGGGCATCGTCGTCAACGACTTCCTCACCGAGCATTTCCCCGAGATACTGGACTACAACTTCACGGCTGACATCGAGAAGGAGTTCGACGAGATTGCCGCCGGCGAAAAGGGCTGGACGGACATCATCGCCCACTTTGATGCTGACTTTGAGCCCCTCGTCGATAAGGCCATGGCGGACAAGCCGGAACATAAGGTCGGCGAACGCCTGCTCGGCACCGACCCCGTCAGCGGACGGCCCGTGAGCGTGAAGATAGGGCGCTACGGCCCCATCGTGCAGATAGGCTCCGTCTCCGACGCGGAGAAGCCCCGCTTCGCTCAACTGAAGAAGGGTCAGACGATTGACACCATCACCCTTGACGAAGCCCTGGCCCTCTGTACGCTGCCCCGCACGCTGGGCGAGGTGAACGGCAGCCCGGTGACCGTCGGCAGCGGACGCTTCGGCCTCTATGTGCGTTACGACGGCCAGTTCATCTCATTGCCCGAGGGCTGCGACCCCCTCACCATCACCCTTGACGAAGCCTTGAAACTCTTCAACAAGCATGCCGAGCAGCAGGCCAGCCGCGTTCTCCGCACTTTCGACGAAGACGACGAAGTGCAGATTCTCAACGGTCCCTACGGCCCCTATATCTCGGCACACGGCACGAACGTCCGTCTGCCCCGTGGCACCAAGCCCGAGGCGCTTACCTTTGAGGACGTTCAGGCACTTGTCAAGAAGGCCAAGGACACCCCTGCCAAACCACGGCGGAAGAAGAGCTGATTCGTAACGGAAATAACGCCATCGGAATGATACGTCTTTTCTTGGTGGGTTTCATGGCCAGCGGCAAGACGACCCTGGGCCGTGCGTTGGCCGATGGCCTCGGACTCACCTTCATCGACACGGACAACTACCTGGAGTATCGCTACCGGCAGACCATCTCCCAGATTTTTGCCACACGCGGCGAGGAGGCCTTCCGCCAGCTTGAGCGCACCATCCTGCATGAAGTGGCTGACTTTGAGGATGTCGTCATCGCAGCAGGGGGCGGAACACCCTGTTACTTCGATAACATGGATTACATGAACGCCTGTGGCACCACCGTCCACCTTGTCTGCCCCACGGATGTGATTCTTACCCGACTCCGCATCAGCCGCACCCCTCGTCCTCTGGTTACAGGGAAGAGCGACGAGGAACTGCGTGACTATATCGCCACTACCCTTGCGGCACGCGATACGTTCTACAATCGCGCTCACTATTCCTTCCTCTCCCATCAACTGGAGAGCCGCGACCAAATCGCCACCTCCGTCGCCCGCTTCAAACAAGAAATTCTGGGAATGTAATCACTCCCAGACGTCGGGCAATAAGGTGGAGAATGCGTTGGCGTTCGGTTTCGGAGGCTTGGTCGAGGGAATTGAGACAGCCGAAGAGGGCTTTCGAACGGCGTAGTTCGCGCTCTTTGCGGCGAAGATAGCTGCAGGAATGGGGGTGGGGCTTATAATAGAAGACGTTGGCGTGCGAAGGGGTGACGAGGCAACGCCCGGCACGTTTCTCGGTGAGATAAAAGAGTTCCTGCGGATTGAATTGGGAAGGATGACGGAAGCGTTGCGAGATGTTGACGTGCAGCACGTCAGGGTGAGCGGTGAAATAATCTTCGAAAAAACTTCGGCGGACGGGCAACGGCGTGTGGAGGAGAAAGAGAAAACGCCGATGGGGACGCGGCGTATAACGCAGGGTGTTTACAAGCAATGATTTGAAACCCATGGGCTTGTGTCCGTCGTGGATAGGCTTGAGGGCATGGAGCAGCCGGGCAAAAAGGGTGCTATACCAACGGCCATAGCAACGGGTGGCATCGCCGACGTAGAAATCCTCGGGGGTGACGGGGGAAAGCAGTACGATGTCGTCGTTGAAATAGATGTAGCGTTCGCTGAGGTCGGGGATGCGCCAAAGCAAGCTTTCGATGGAGTTGCAGTTGAACGTCGGGAGGCAATCTTCGTATCCACGGAAAATGACGGAGTGGTCGATGACGGTATAGGGGATGTGCCCATCGGGAAAGTGGCGGTTGAGGTAGTCGTCGAGATGGGGTGGAACCTGCTGGTCGGTGACGAGGAAGATGCGGCGGATGAAGGGGGCGAAGCGGTTGATGGAGGCCATACAGAGATAAACCTCACCCACGGAGGTGTAGCGTGTAGGACCAGCGATGTCGTCATGTCGGTCTTCACCATGCTGGAGATAGCGGTCGCGCTTGCCTCGCCAGACGGGGTCACCCCCATCTACCCATAGGACGACGGCGTCGATGGGGGTGCTGTCGGACATCTTATGATTTACGTTTTGGCTGCACATGGGGAGGATTCAGATGAGATTGCGGAAGCGTTCGGGGATTTCGACGACCCATTTCTGGCGCAGCATGGTGGGCTTATTCCAGGCGTAGGGCTGGCGGAAAAGGTTCTGGATGCGACGTGCACGTTGGGTGGTTTGTTCCCACGCTTTGGGGGTGGCTTGGGAGATGATGTGGATGGTGCGTGCTCGGCGCTGGAGGTGGGCTTCCCATCCGTCATCGCTACGCTCGCCGTCGGTAAAGCGTGCTTTCAGCCTTCCATAGTCCACGCAGCCGAAGTGGAAGAGATAGAGTCCGTTAGCGATATGAAAGTTGTGTCCCCGGACACGATGGAAACCAGAGCCCCAGGGTACGGGACGGGCAAGGACGGAGGCTTTCGAATAGCGGTCGCTGAGGAGGGCGTAGCGGCGTTGGCTGAGAAGAGAGCGGGAAGGATCGATGGGGGCCTCGTCGTGGAGATGCTGACCGACATCAATGCCAAGGGCAGAAAGGGATGTCGTAATGTGCTGGCTGCTAAGATACTCGGATAGGGTTTGCTGAAGTTCGGGGTCAACGATGAGGAATTCGTCTGTATCGGTTCCCACGACGAGGTCGTAGCCTTCAGCAAAAAGCTCGGCGGCTTTTGTGGAGAGGAAGTCGATACGGCGGCGGTCGGCTACAGAACGGCTGCCTTCAAGACGATTGACGGCAGTAATGTGGACACCTTCAAGGGAATTGGCGAAGGTTTGGTCGGTGCCGTCGAGGAAGACGTATAGGTTTTCCGCCCCAAGCTGTGAGGCGTAGTAGGCGATCCAGCGTTGGAGGAAAAACGCGTCGTTGCGAGCCATCGTGAGGGCGGCTATCTTACATGGGGTCGGCATCGAAGTGTATGGTTAGTCCTGAGAGAGCGCCTTCGGCGTTGAGGTCGTGGAGCAGTTGGCGCAACTGGCTGCGCGCAACAGAGGGTGAGTAGGAGGGCTCGAGCTTGAGCATGAGCTTACGGATGGAGAGTCCGCTGACGCGGGCGACAGCAGGAGCTTCGGGGCCAAGCACACGAGCGGGGTTGAAGAGGGCGTCGAGGCGTGAACGGAAGAGGTGGGAGGCATCCGTAAGACGCCGTTCGTCACGTCCACGAAGATAGATGAAGATGAGGCGGGTGAAGGGAGGGTAGCCAAAGAGTTGGCGTTCGTCAGTCTGCTCGGTATAAAAGGTAGGGTAGTCGTAGTGCCGGACATGAGCGACGACGGGCATGTCGGCGGTCTTGGTCTGGAGGATGACAAGCCCTTGGCGGTCGCGCCGCCCACAACGCCCGGCAACTTGAGCCATAAGCTGGTAGGCGCGTTCGTGGCTGCGGAAGTCGGGGTAGTTGAGCATGGTGTCGGCGTTCATGATGCCGACGACGCTGACGTGGGCAAAGTCGAGTCCCTTGCTGACCATCTGTGTGCCGATGAGAATATCGGTACGTTGGCAGGCGAAATCGTCGAGAATGTGTTCGTAGGCATCACGAGCCTGGGTGGTGTCGAGGTCAAGCCGCGCCGTGCGTGCTTCAGGCAGAAGGGCGTGGAGTTCCTCTTCGATGCGTTCGGTACCGAGCCCGAGTGGTTTGAGATGTGTTTCGCCACAAGCGGGACAGGCATCGGGCAGGCGATAGGCTGTGCCGCAATAATGGCAGACGAGCTGCCCGAGGCGGCGATGATACGTTAGCGACACATCGCATTTGGCACAACGGGGCACCCATCCGCAGACGGGGCACTCCATCATGGGGGCATAGCCGCGGCGGTTTTGGAAGAGGATGGCTTGTTCGCCACGCTCAAGGGTTTCGCGGAGGGCACCAAGCAGCCGGGGTGAGAAGGAACCGCTCATGCGATGCTTGCGTCGGAGGTCGCGGATATCGACAATCTCTATTACGGGCATAAGGACGGCTCCCCAGCGCTCCTTGAGGTTGACGAGGGAATATTTGCCCGTGAGGGCATTGTGGTAGCTTTCGAGGCTGGGTGTGGCGGTACCGAGGAGGACGCGGGCGTGGGCATGATGGGCAACGACGACGGCTACGTCGCGGGCATGATAGCGTGGGGCGGGGTCCTGCTGCTTGTAGGTGTTCTCGTGCTCTTCGTCGACGATGACGAGGCCGAGGCGCTGGAAGGGGAGGAACACGGACGAGCGTACGCCAAGGATGATGTCGTAAGGTTGCTCGGAGAGCTGCCGGAGCCAGATGTCGGCTCGCTGGGCATCGGTACATCGGCTGTGATAGACGCCCAGCCGTTCGCCGAACACACGGCGCAGACGGTCTGAGAGCTGGGTGGTAAGAGCAATCTCGGGGACGAGATAGAGCACCTGCCGTCCCTGGGCTATGGCGTCGAGGGCAAGGTGGATGTAAATTTCGGTTTTGCCTGACGAGGTGACGCCGTGAAGCAGGGCTACGGGGCGTCGGGTCCAAGCCTCACGCAAGGCATCGGCAGCCTGCTGCTGGGCAGGCGTCAACGTCGGCGGAAGGGTCGTGGACTCTCCCTGTGCGTCGGCCTTCCGTTTGCTTCGGGGACGTTTGCGCAGGGCAGGATGAAGCAAGGGAGCGGGGAGGGCAGCCCGAAGGACGTCGCCCTCGGTACAGAGGTAATAATCGGCAATCCACGTCCAGAGCGTCAGCTGATCGGGGGTGACGGCTGGTGCCGGGTCAGGGTGGACGGCGATAACCTCCTTGAGTTTCTTCAGGTCGTCGATGTCTTCTTCCTTGATGGCTGTAACGATGGCGGTATATTGACGCTTGGCCCCAAAGGGGACAATTACCCGGCTGCCCACCCTGACGTCTGCGGCAAGGGCGGGGGGCAGTATGTAGGTAAACTTCCCCTCCAGCGGGAGGGGAAGTAAAACGTCAACGAGCGTCATCGGAGTACAGATAAAAACGGGAATAATCAGTATAACCCGATTACTCCGAATGGATTAGAACAGAACAGCTACTGAGAGTTGCAGGGTGCCGGCTTTCACCTTTTCGGTGATGTCATCGACGGTCTTGTTGGCCTTCTCGTGAGCGGCGTTGTACTTGGTTCTCAGCTCTTCGTACTGCTCGGTGAGGGTTTTTGTGGAGTTGACGGGACCCTCTTCCTTCTCGATTTCCTGTATCTCGCTTCTGCTGAAGCTGACGGCTTCATAGGTGCTACCCCAGGGGATGTTGTAGTTGACACCTACCTGCAAATGCTTCAGGACGGTTGCGCCGATGCCGACATTGATGCTGAGGGCACTCTTGTTGACGGCATAGGCTACTATGCCCTGCTCCTTGCTGCCCGAGACGAACTGGGTGTTGTCGCCGATGTTGAAGTCGAACTCAGGACCGGCTGCCAGGAAAATCTTGAGCAGGTTGCCCAGCCCGAAGCCTAAGCGGAGATTAACCGGGAGGAGGACGGAGTTGTACTTATAGGTCTCGTTGGTGGGAGCGACAAGACCTCTCTGGCTGTAAAGAGCTGCTACCTCGAAGCCAAGTCCGGCGAAGGGGATGTCGAACTCCATTTTCGGGCCGATGAAGAAGCCTTTGTAGGTGTCCTGTGAGAGGAAGTCGTCCTTGGTCATGGAGGTGAGGCCGCTGACGTCGTTATTAACAAGGTTAAGACCGCCCTTGATACCAAATGCAAACTGGGCGTTGGCGGGAATGGCAAATGCAAATGCCAGAGCCATTGCGGCTACGAATGCTAGTTTTTTCATAATTCTAATTTTTAATATGTGTTTATACGGGGGCAAAGGTACGGCATTCGTTTTTATAAAACAAATAAACGCCCCTTTTTTTGTTCATGTGTGTTGTGCAAGTGCTGCGCGGATAGCCCAAGGCGTTAATCTGCCAGAGTAGTGCGCTAATTTTTTAGAATAGTGCGCTAATTTTTTAGCGTAGTGCGTTATTTTAACAGAGTAGTGGACGTAGAAAGGGTACGAAGGAGAAGGGAGAGCGAAGCGCTTTTACCTTAGCAGGCTGATAACCTCGCGGGCAATAAGGAAAAGGAGTACGCCGCTGTAAATCAGCTTTAAGCCCGTTGTCAGCAGGAAGCCAAGGAAAGACGCTATGGCCACGCGAAGTGCTCTCCCCATTTCGGCATTACCGATAAGCTCGCCCACGAACGCTCCGACGAAGGGACCCACGATGAGGCCCGCAGGGGGGAAGCAGAACAGCCCTATGAGCATTCCGATGAAGCATCCGCGCGTGCCCCATTTGCTGCCGCCCACCTTGCTCGTCATCCACGTGCTGCCGAAGTAGTCGAGCAGGCTCACCACAAGGAGCAAGACGCCCCAGACGATGACGGAGGTAAGCGTGATGCCGGAGCCTCCGGGCACAAGGAAGAGCAGCAGCCAGCCAATCCACGATAGCGTGGGCCCAGGCAGCACGGGAACTACACTACCCACCAAGCCCACAAGAGCCAGTATAGCGGCAATGATACAGAATGTTGTAGTCATTTTTCTCTTTTTTGATAATGCTGAATACGTCGATTACTTCGATGCCTTCTTGTCTTCTTCTATCAGCTTCAGCAGCTTCTCCACAGCCTCTTCCTCGGGGAT
This sequence comes from Bacteroidales bacterium UBA1189, assembly GCA_002309805.1. GTDB lineage: Bacteria > Bacteroidota > Bacteroidia > Bacteroidales > Bacteroidaceae > UBA1189. Next base: position 29,602 of record DBYJ01000035.1, read on the forward strand.
GTTCTTCTCTACGCATTCCTTGCCGCGATAGAGGCTGACTTTGCCGCGGGCAGCACCCACATAGCCGTAGTCGGCATCAGCCATCTCGCCTGGGCCGTTGACGATGCAGCCCATGATGGCAATCTTCACGCCCCCGCCCAGGTGAGCCGTCGAAGCCTTGATGCGGGCGATGGTGGTCTGGAGGTCGTAGAGCGTACGTCCGCAGCCTGGGCAGGAGATATACTCCGTCCGCGTAAACCGCACTCGGGCTGCTTGGAGGATGGCGTCCTGCGTATTTTTGATTTGCTCGGGCGTGATGAGGGGATTACCGTTCGTCAGCACGAGGTCGCGCGCCAGGCCGTCGATGAGTAGTGCTCCCGCGTCCATAGCCGCTTTCAACTGAAAATCCTCAAGGGCGTCTTCGTCATAGTGGAGGGTGAGCGTGCCGTCCTTGATGGCGTTTTTTGCCAAAGCTCTTTTTCGGGCGCTCTCCTCGGCATAGGCCACCAGCTTGCGGGCTACGGGAATCTCCCGTTCGGGCTCTTCGGACAACGACACGCGGATGGTGTCGCCCAAACCCTCGCCCAGCAACGTGCCTATGCCCACGGCGCTCCGGATGCGTCCGTCCTCGCCTTCGCCAGCCTCGGTAACGCCCAGATGAAGCGGAAACGCCATGCCCTCGGCTTCCATCTGGCGGACGAGCAGGCGTACCGTCCTCACCATCACTACCGTGTTGCTGGCCTTGATGCTCAGCACGACGTCCTTGAACCCTTCCTCCACGCATACCCGCAGGAATTCCATGCACGACTCTACCATCCCTTCGGGGGTGTCGCCATAGCGGCTCATGATACGGTCGCTGAGGCTGCCGTGGTTGACGCCGATGCGGATGGCCGTACCATGCTGATTGCAGATGTCCAGGAAGGGCACGAGACGAGCGCGGATTTTCTCCACCTCAGCAGCATATTCGGCATCGGTGTACTCTATCTTCTTGAATGTCCGTGCCGTATCGACGTAGTTGCCTGGATTGATGCGCACCTTCTCCACAATCTGCGCGGCAACGTCGGCCACGCGGGGGTTGAAGTGGACGTCGGCTACAAGCGGCGTGGTGATGCCTTCGGCCCGCAGGGCGGCACGGATGTTGCGCAGGTTTTCTGCTTCGCGTATGCCCTGGGTGGTGAGCCTCACGTACTCGCCCCCTGCCTCGATGATGCGCTTGGCCTGCGCTACGCTGGCGTCGGTATCGTCGGTAGGCGTGGTGGTCATGCTCTGCACGCGGATGGGGTTGTCGCCTCCGAGCGGCGTGTCGCCGATGTGGACAACCGTTGTCCTACGCCGTTGATAATAAGGATTGCTCATAGAAGACGTATTGTCCCGTTAGTTACATTTGAATTCGTATTTCACCTCGGCAAGGTCGGCGTTGGCTTTCTCGATTTTGCGCTTCAGCCCTTCTTTGTAGTCGGCAAAACGGTTAGCCAAGTCGGCGTCGCTGAGGGAGAGAATCTGCACGGCCAGAATGGCGGCATTCTGTGCGGCGTTGATGCCTACGGTAGCGACGGGTATGCCTGGAGGCATCTGCACGATGGCGAGCAAAGCGTCCATGCCTTCGAGGGTGCTCTTGATGGGTACGCCGATGACGGGGACGGTAGTCTGCGCGGCAATAACCCCCGGTAGGTGGGCAGCCATACCCGCGGCAGCGATGATGACCTTGATGCCGCGCCCTGCAGCTTCGTGGGAGAACGTGGTGACGGCCTCGGGGGTGCGATGGGCGCTGAGGGCGTTGATTTCAAACGGCACTCGCATTTCGTTCAGGAATGCGGCGGCTTTCTCCATGACGGGCAAATCGCTTGTGCTGCCCATGATGATACTGACGATAGGATTCATTTTATTTACGATTTGATTCTTTACAACTTACTACTTTAACCTTTAACCCTTAACCTTTAACCCTTAACCCTCATCGTCTTCTCATTTTGGCGATGGGGATGGAGAGCGCTTCGCGATATTTGGCAACGGTACGTCGGGCGACGTTGAAACCCTTCTCGTTCAGCAGGGCGGCGAGTTTGTCGTCGGTCAGAGGGTTGGACTTGTCCTCGCCATCAATAAGGGTTTTCAGTTCCTTCAGCACATCGTTGAGGTTGATGTACGTCTCGGAATCCTCGCCGCCTACTTTCACCCGTTTGTTGGAGAAGAAATACTTGAGGGGGAAGATGCCGAAGCGCGTCTGAATATACTTGGTGTTGCTGACGCGGGAAATGGTGGAGATGTCGTAGCCCGATGCCGCTTCCACGTCTTGCAATATCATGGGTTTCAGCGCTTCCTCGTCACCTGTCTGGAAGAAATCCTTTTGGATTTTGACGATAGCCCGCATGACGGCGTTGAGCGTCTGCTCCCGTTGCCGTACGGCTTGGATGAATCCTTGGGCACTATCGATTTTCTGTTGCAGGAACCGGGCTGCCTCACGTTGGGCGGGAGTGCCGTTCTTGGATTGTGCAGCAAGCATCTCGCGGAACTCGCTGCTGACGCGGAGGGTGGGCAGGCCACCGTTGTTGAGGACGGGTACGGCTTCGTCGCCCTCAGAGTCCATCACGAAGTCGGGCACCAGTTGCTGCATGCCTTTCCCCACCATTTCGCTCAAGGAGCTGCCTGGGTGGGGGTTGAGGCGTGTGAGCTCGGCGAGGGCTGCGTCGGCTTCCTCCTTGCTGATGCCGAGGACTTCGGGTATGCGGTCCCAACGCTTGGCGGCGAAGTCATCGAAGCACTCTGTGAGGATGCGTCGCGCCATCGCGACCTGTTGACCATCCTTTCGGTCGAGCTGGAGCAGGAGGCACTCTTGCAGGTTGCGGGCGCCCACTCCTGCGGGGTCGAACTGCTGAATGACGTGAAGGACACCCTCCACCTCGTCAGCCGTTGTGTCGATGTCGGCCTTGAAGGCCAATACCTCCACGATTTCGTGGATGCTCTTGCGCAGCCAGCCGTCGTCGTCAAGCGACCCTATCAGGAAGAGTCCGATGGCCTGCTGCTGGTCGGTAAGCGGCTGTTCGCCAAGCTGTTCCTTCAGCAAATCGAAGAATGAGATGCCTGCGTCGATGGGAATCTCCTCGCGGGGTGAGGTCTCTCTGCCTGTCTGGTAGTCGGACGAGTTGTCGTTGTCGTCGTCGAACTCCATATCGGTATCGGCCGTTGTTCCCATCGAGTCGCCTTCAAGCTCGTCGGTAATGTCGTCGTCGCCTGAGTCGTCAGCAACATCGTCAATAGGACTTTCGTCATCCGAACCCTCTTCAAGAGCAGGATTTTCGAGAATTTCAGTCCGCACGCGGTCCTCCATCTCTTGCGTGGATAGCTGCAACAAACTGACCACCAGCATTTGCTGGGCCGATAGCCGTTGCTGTTGCGTCAGTAACTCTTGTTGCTGTTCCGCCTGTACATTATCAAGGTTTGCCATATTCATCTAACCTCTAACCATTAACCCTTAACCATTAACCCTTAACCATTAACCCTTAACCTTTAACCCTTAACCTTTAACCCTTAACCTAATACTTATAGCTGCTGCCGCCGAAGAACTCCCGCAGGAGCGACGTGGGCGGAATGGCCTTGTCGGGAATTGACTTGAAGTATTCGATGTAGCCAAGCAGCCGTTGTGCCGTTTCATACGCCGGAGAGGTATTGTGCACCTCCTGCAGGATGGGCTCCAGTTTTCGTTTCATCACAGCCAGTTCGTAGAGGAACGACGAATCAAACCACACGTCGGCCTCTCCGATGAAGGGCGTGATCCATTTCTCTTCGCCGCGGCGGACGGAGGGCCACCGTAGGATGGTCTCCTCGGCGGGGAATCCGCGATACTGGCTGTCGCGCAGTATGCGTCGCAGCAGGCGGTTGTCCGTGGTGACGATGGTTTGCTGTCCGTCGAGGGATACGTCGCTGAGTACCGAACAGAAGATGCGGTACTTGGCGCTCTCTGCCACGCTCTCCGTCAGCAAGGGATTGAGGGCATGGATGCCCTCGATAATCAGCACCGTGTCGGATTTGCACGTCAAAGCGTCGCTACGCCATTCGCGCAGCCCCGTCTCGAAGTTGAAGCGCGGCAGCCGCACCTCCTTGCCGGCGATAAGGGCCTGCAGCTGTTCGTTGAACAGGTCGAGGTCGACGGCATAGAGCGACTCGAAGTCGTAGTTGCCGTCTTCGTCTTTCGGCGTGAGGTGACGGGGGACGAAGTAGTCGTCCGTCGAGAGCGCCACGGGCTTCAGCCCTACGGCCATCAGCTGTACGGAAAGCCGTTTGCTGAAGGTGGTCTTTCCTGATGACGACGGCCCGGCGATAAGCACCACGCGGATGGTGCCCCGCTCGCAGATTTCGTCGGCCATATCGGCTATCTGACGTGACTGCAGCACCTCTGTGACGTTGATGATGTCATGGATGTCGCCCTGTTCCACCCTGCGGTTGAAATCGCTCACGGTGGCCACGCCTGTGATTTCCGCAGGAGCTTTGTATGTGTTTTTTTTCTTGTCTGTTTGCATATTCGCTCGGGTTTTACTACTTTTGCAGCGCAAAGGTAATAAAAAAATTCTGAATACGTATGACCGTTTTATCCTTTTTAAAACTTCTTGGCTGTCTTGCCCTGTTGATGTACGGCATGAAGGTGATGAGCGAATCGCTCCAGAAACTGGCCGGTGGACATCTGCGCAATATCATGGGGGCCATGACGCGCAACCGCTTTACGGGTCTTCTGACGGGTACGTTCGTGACGGCTGCCGTCCAGTCGTCCACGGCTACTACGGTCCTTACCGTCAGCTTTGTCAATGCCGGACTGCTGACGCTGGCGCAAGCCATCAGCGTCATCATGGGCGCCAACATCGGAACGACGGTTACTGCGTGGCTGATGGCGTTCTTTGGCTTCTCCGTCGACATGAGCAGCTTCGCCTGGCCCATTTTCCTCATTGGCATCGTCCTTTTATTCCAGAAGAAGAGCACAGGAAAGTCTGTGGGAGAATTTTTGTTCGGCTTCGCCTTCCTGTTCTTTGCCCTCTCCACGCTGCGCATGAATGCCGCTGAGATGGACCTGGCGCACAACGATGCCATCATCCACTTCTTCTCCTCCTTCAACCCCGACAGCATCTGGACGACGCTTCTCTTCCTGCTCATCGGCGGCGTGCTCACGATGTGTGTCCAGTCATCGGCAGCCATCATGGCCATCACCATGCTCCTCTGCTCATCGGGCGTCATGCCCATCTATCAGGGCATCGCCCTGGTGATGGGTGAGAACATCGGCACCACCATCACGTCAAACGTCGCAGCCCTCTCTGCCAGCACCCAGGCCCGCCGCGCTGCCCTCACCCACCTCATCTTCAACGTCTTCGGCGTCGTGTGGGTGCTCTGCATCTTCCGTCCGTTCATCAACATGGTCTGCTCGCTGGTCGGTTTCGACCCCCTCTACGTCCCCACGACAGAGGCCGACATCGCTCGCAACAGCACGATGGTCAACTACGCCCTCTGCGCCTTCCACACCTGCTTCAACCTCTGCAACGTCCTTATCCTCATTTGGTTCATACCCCAGCTGGAGCGCATCGTCTGCCGGCTCATCAAGGGCAGGGAAGACGACGAGGACACCCGTCTGCGCTACATCTCCGCCGGTATGCTCAGCACAGCCGAGCTGTCGCTGCTCGAGGCACGCAAGGAAATCAACCTGTTTGCCCAGCGCATCCAACGTATGTTCAGTTTCCTGCCCCAACTACTCCACCTGACGGACGAGGACGAATTCTCCAAGCTCTTCTCGCGCATCGAGAAGTACGAAGGCATATCGGACAACATGGAGATTGAGATTGCCAACTACCTGAACAAGGTGTCCGAAGGGCGTCTGAGCCCCGAGAGTAAGCTCGACATCCGCAGCATGCTGCGCGAGATATCCGAGATTGAGAGCATCGGCGACAGCTGCTACAACATGGCCCGCGCCGTCAACCGCAAGTTCCAGTCGTCGGAGGACTTCACGCCCGACCAATACCGCCATATTGAGCACATGCTCTCCCTCTGCGACCGCGCCCTCACGCAGATGAATGCTCTTCTTGAGGACAAAACGGGCACCGTTCAGCCCGTCGAGAGCCTTAACATCGAGAACGAAATCAACAACTACCGTTCCAGCCTGAAGGAGAAAAACATCATCGATGTAGGCGAGCAGAAGTACGACTACCAGATGGGCGTCCACTACATGGACATCATCGGCGAGTGCGAGAAGCTGGGCGACTATGCCATCAATGTCGTCGAGGCTCACGCCCACGTCCGCCTGACGGTATAGTTTTCGTCTGTGAAGCCCCCAGAGAGGGAAGACGGAGTTTTCGATACGATGCATCATCATCCCCCCGTTGCCAGAGGATGCGGCGGGGAGATTTTGCGCCGCCCCGATTTTACGCCCTTTTTCTCGCGCGTACGCGCGCGCGAGTCGACGGGTGGCGTACGCGTTGTCTTTTGCCCCGACGCGCCCAGGGGCGAAATTTTGGGCGTTATTTCGCACGCCAGTTTGTGACACCCTTTCGGGGGGAGGGAGGGGAAACTTGCTGTGACTCCCTGAAACGCGGCATGAAGCGCCTTTTTCTTGGTAAAGGCCTTGTAGGAGAGAAAGTTAGTTGCCAAGCGTAACAGTTATAACAGTTACAGTTAGTTTTTTTGAGGGTAGGCTACCTCTCTAATCCTCCTTTTTTATATATATAATTAATTAATAGTTAATATATTATATATAAGAAATAGATAAAAAAAGGAAAAGTACACCCTTCGAAAAAACAACTGTTATAACTGTTATTTGTTACGCTCAGTCAATTTCCTTCCTCTAAAAGGCAGAAAGACAATAGGGTACAATCCCAAGGGAGGCTTTGTGTTCCAATTGTTCCAGTTCCAATTACTTTTTTCAAGCACTAACCCTCTTATTAAAGACTTTATATATATTTAATATATAGATAGTTATATATAGAAAGGCGAAATATTGATACCTCAAAAAACTAATTGGAACTGGAACAATTGGAACGCTCGAGTAATTTAGTTTCATCTAAAAAGCAGAAAGACAACCGTGTGCAATCCCGCTATTCCTTGAGTGTATTCGTTTCAAGGCTTAATAGAAGGAAAGAAGGCCCCAAATCCTGCTCTAAAAGGCCTCAGAAACGAGCGAAATCCCCTCGTTCCGATGGATGCACCCTCTCCTAGCGCACAAACAGGCTTCTCGAATTTTTGGGAAAAAACTTCATTTTGAGGGGGTCTCCTGGCGAATTAGGCAGGCCTTTCTGCTGACAGAGTTTAACGTCGTGTCGCCAGAGTTTGATGTTATTTTTTTAGAGATTGATTCCTCGGAAATAAATTGCATTTTATTTTTTCACTCGCTTACTCGTACCTTTAATCAGCGATTTTAGGTACTCCTGCTCGGAAAAATAAAAAAAAATTTTTTTTTTCACTCGCTTACTCGTACCTTTGCACCCGCATTTACCGAAATGTGCGTTGCTCGGATGGCGGAATCGGTAGACGCGTTGGTCTCAAACACCAATGGGGTAACACCCGTGTCGGTTCGACCCCGACTCCGAGTACGACGAAAAAAGGCTCCTTTACGAAGGGGCCTTTTGTATTGTTTATCCATGAAGAATTTGACGAAATCAGCGTTTCTGACGGCGCACGGAGAGGCCGCCGGAACCGGAAGAGGAGGAGCTGCCGCTCTTGGTGGCTTTCTCCTTCTTGGCTGACGGAGCCTTGGTGCGCGTGGACTTTGTCTTTGCCTTAGGCGTTTTCTGGGCGGTAGCCTTGGCCGTACGGGTGCGGCGCAGGAACCCCTTGCTCTCGACGACGGTGGTGTCCTCGGGCTCAGGCTCGACGGTGCCCCAGAGGTTATGCTCGAAGCCGCGCAGCTCGCCCTCGATACGCTCGCGGGCCATGCGAAGGGCGGTGTCGCCTTTAGCCTCGTCCGTAAGCAGCTTGTTCTGCAGGTTGGCGGTTTTGTAGATTTCGCCCTCGTACTGGTGCTTGACGAAGTAGTCGTCGAGGCTCATGTTGGAGACGTTGTTGAACGAGCTGGTCATGACAGGCGTCATGCCGAAGTAGGCGCTCACTTCGTCGTAGTTGAGCCAGAACATGGGGAACTTGGTGACGGCTTCAGAGTCGCCGTAGTCGCCCGAACGATGCTGAACGGGGCAGATGGCGGTAACCTTCGTGCCCGTGGTGGCGGTACGCTGGTCGTAGTAGCTGCTCTCCTTGATGAAGTAGCTGAGCACCTCGCCCGAGGGGATGTCGGCATCGGCAACGCTGATCTTGCCGTTCTTCTCCTCGTAGTAGATGTAGAACTTCTCCAGCAGATCCTTCACTTTGTATTTGTTCTCTTCGGTGAAGAGCTCGTTACCATCGGAGCGGTACTCATAGGCGGGCACCTTGCCGTCGACAACGAGGCGAAGGACAAGGGTGAAGAGGTTCACACGGTCGCCAAGCGGCTCGACGGGATAGTAGAGGGCGGCATTGGCCTCCTTCGTGAGGTCGAGGATGCGGTAGATATCGCGCTTCCAGACCACGTCGGAGGGGGCAGGCATCTGGCCGGTGTATTGCGACTTGGCGCGCTCGCTGAGGGCCGTGCCGTTGTCGGTCTTTCCTGCGGCGGCGGTATTCTGCACGCGGCTCTTAGGCTGCGCCTGAGCAACTGACGGGGTCAGCAGCAAGAATGAAAAAAGAACAATGAAAAATGAAAAATAAAATGTTTTGCCTTTCATAATTCCTGATTTATAATTCCATGTTTCTAATTGATAATGACTTCAAGTGTAGAGGTCAGCTGGCGCTGGACGCCGTCGGGACCTTGTGCCTTGACGCCTGAGATATAGAAGCGCTTGCCACGCTGGAGACGGTTCATGGTGGCCTTCTGGCGGGCGGAGAAGAGGGCACCCTCGGAGATTTCGGGCATGGCGTTACCCATGTTGTCGAAGGTGATCATCTCGAAGCTGATGACCTTGAAGCCAATGTTGAGCAGGCCGTCGTCGATGGCGGCGATGATGCCGTCGGCCTTCATGAGGCTCTGCTTGGGCAGCTTAGCGCCACCACCACGGTAGCGCTGGGTGTTGCCGTTGGCATCGACATATTCAATCATCGGCGTCGGGTCGGGCAGCTGGCGCACACGGAACTTGTAGTCGCCCATGCTCTGCACACGGCCGTCCTGTTCGGCGCTGACGGCGATGATGACATCCTGACCGATTTTTGCGGGACGGCAGATGTAGCCCTTGCCACTCTTGGTGAGCGTGCCGTTGCCGTTGCTGATGCGGGCGGAGACCTTGTTGGCAGGGACGCCAGGGACGGAGACCTCGATGGGGTTGTCGTAGCCGGCATAGAGGACGTTCATCATGGTGGCGGAGACGGTAGCCACAGGGTCGACGACGGTATACTTCTGCGTGAAGGGACGCTGGACAACGTCGCCTGAGCCGTCGGTGGTCTCGATGTAGCCGTTCAGGGTGAAGTCGCCCGTCGAGGGGCAGGGAACCTCGTACCAGCCGTTGTTGGTCTGCACGAGCTTGCCGCCTACATAGATGTCGGGGCGCTGGGTGGTATCGACAGCAGCCATGACGATGCGGGCCGAGAAGCGTCCGCCACGCACCACGTTCTGCGAGGTGGGGATGACGTAGGC
>DBYJ01000035.1:39284-39737 GCA_002309805.1 Bacteroidales bacterium UBA1189
GGTGACGGCGGCAGCCACAGGCATGTTCTCGAAATTATATTCCTCCCAGTTCTTGCCGAGCGTGGAGCCTTTCAAGGGAACTTCGGTGTTGAAGTTGTCGCTGATGATGCGCGTCTGCATGCTGTCGGTAACCATCTGGAGGATGGCCTCGCGGTAGCGGTTGATGCGCTCGAAGAGGTTGTGTCCCTCGCCGGTGCCCGGAGCAAGCATCACCTGCGTGGAGGCCTCGAGGTTATCCCTGTTCTTGATGTCGCGTACGTTGCCCTCCTTGCCGTCGGACATGATGACCATGCGGGTCTTCAGGTCTTCAGCAAAGGTATAGAGGCTGTCCGACAGCTGACGGACGTACTGTGCCTTTTCATACCAGGAGCGTACCTTCTCGGGATTCTTCGCCATCTGCTGCTCGAAGTGCTCGTAGAGGGCCTGATTCTGAAGGGTGGCGTTGTCGGCGCT
>DBYJ01000035.1:39814-39953 GCA_002309805.1 Bacteroidales bacterium UBA1189
TCAGATTGATCATCTTCTGACGAGGGGATACGCGTTTTGTGTTCTTTGCCATGATCCTATTAAATAATTAGGAATTGGAGTCGGGGTTGGTGTTGCGTCCGCCCATGTTGACAGTCATGGACTCGAGCATGCGCTTATA
>DBYJ01000035.1:40033-40397 GCA_002309805.1 Bacteroidales bacterium UBA1189
TGGAGCTCGTAGATGGTGTTGATGCTGGTGAGGTTGCGGCTCAGGCGTTCCATCTCGTCAGAGCAGTTCTCCAGTTTCTCGGCCTGTTCAGCCACATGGGTAAACGACTCGGAAATCTCGCGCAGGCGCTCGACGTATTCGGTAGTGACCTTTTCCATCTCGGGGATATCGACGGTACCGCCATGTCCGATGATGGTGGGTGCTTCGCCGATGACGGCAGGACCAGCGGCAGGCTGTCCTTCGGCATCCACTTGCTCACCTGCTTCGCTGACCGGTTGGCCTGTAGCCCCACCTCCGATAATGATAGGACCGTTTGCGGCATTGGCAGCAGCTGCTGCGGCATTGGCGGCCGCCAGATTGGCCA
>DBYJ01000035.1:40434-40856 GCA_002309805.1 Bacteroidales bacterium UBA1189
GAGCAGCCACACCTAAGCCTGCAGCAGGAGCAACAGCTCCGGCTACGACGGGTGCTCCACCACCTATCACGATGGGGCCGCCGGCAGAACTGCCCTCAGCTTCGGCACCACCGCCCAACGTTGAGGCCTGACGGTCGAAACCGGAGATAAAGAACACGATGACTTCAGTACCCATACCGATGAACAGCATGAGGTCGGCACCCTTGATGTGCGTCAGCTTGAAGAGCGCGCCGAGGATGACGACAGCAGCACCCCAGCTATAGAGGTAGTTCAGGATGGTCTGGCCTTTCTTAGTTTCCAAAAAGTCCTGAAAACGGGTTATAATGCTTTTCTTTTCTCTTTCCATAGTTATAATGATATTAGCGCTTAGATGATTTCTTGTTTGTTCCTACGTATGAGCGGACGCAGCGGAAACCGATGTA
>DBYJ01000035.1:40927-41060 GCA_002309805.1 Bacteroidales bacterium UBA1189
TCTTCTTCATGTAGTAGGGATCCTCGGGGGCGGCGTTGTAGTAGAGCTCGGGGTTCATGTCGCTCATCTGCAGGACGCCCGCCTCGGTATAGACCGTCGATGTCCACTCGGCCACGTTGCCTGCCATGTCGAA
>DBYJ01000018.1:0-10257 GCA_002309805.1 Bacteroidales bacterium UBA1189
TCAACGTTTTTCAGGGTAAGACACCTCATGGATTCAGTTCAGGTCAGTTCAGGCCGCCCGATCTGAGAATATGGTACACCCTTCGCTTATCTTTGCAAAATTTTACGAACCCCGCCCTTTTTTTACTCTTAACTCTTAAAAGGACTCGTTGACTCATTGACTTTTACCTCCCCTCAATTGATTCAGTGATTCAGTATACAGTTTTCAGGCGAGCACATACACTCAAAAAATGGTTGATTTTGTTTATCTATTGAGTTTTTTTGTATCTTTGCAGAGGAAACAACAGAAATAGTATGCAGATACCGCAATCAAGCATTTTATCTACTGTCCGTTTGGGGAAGATATTCTCAAATACGGTAGCAACGTACAAATACTTTTGGTTTATTTCGATTTTGCAAATACATGCCAAGAAAGAAAACCCACGAATCAGCGTGTGGGATATCGTGATTAGAATGGTGGCAAATGCATGGTATCCTATTCACTATTTCAGACTTTCGTTTGGCAAGAGTGATTCTCTATTTGACATAGTGATGGAACTGCAGCGCATCACTCATATTCCTATTGATGCCAATAATCAAACAATTATCAACGGCCTGTCTGAGACGATAGACGATGGGCGGATAAGAGGATTGTTGAACACCTTGACTTTGAACGTCCCCTATCGTTTTCTCTCACCTTGGATAAGATATACCAATGATTTAAATGTTATCAGACGATCGCAGACGTTGGAGAACGGTTGTCTGTATTCACTTTACAAAGAGGATGCAGACTTCTATATTATGCTGAATCCAGCCTGGGATTCCTATCTCCATGCTCACTATAACATTTTAGTGGACTTTGCTTATTGGAATCTCACTTTATTCCTGCAAACAAGGAATCCTAATGTGCCAGCCATTCCCAATAAATTGATTCGTCCAGAGGTCAGGAACTCCCTGACAAAACAACATAACTATTGGGATATGGTGATGACGATTGGAGGACCCATTCGCTGCATCTATACAAACCAACTGCTATATCCAAAAGAGTATGACCTTGACCACTTCATACCTTGGAGTTTCGTTTGCCACGACCTGCTATGGAATCTCATTCCTTCGAATGACAGCATCAATTCATCGAAGAACAACAGGTTACCTGACTTGGGCTATTATCTTCCGAAACTTGCCTCTATGCAACATCGTTCTTTGCAGGTGATGCTTAATGCTAATAAGGAGCCAACGATAATGGAGGACTTTGTCTCTCTTGGTCATTCGGCAAAGGATTTGGCTGCTATGAGTCAAGAGAAGTTTCTTGAACTCTACGAGAGGACATTTAACCCCATCAATCAGATTGCCCTCAATATGGGCTTTGAGACATGGAAATATTAATGGCTATGGAACCAGAGAAAATAAATCATCCCTATCTCACGGCCATCAAACGGACAGATTTTTCTGTGCCTACACGCTATCTTTTGCAGCATCAATTGCTGAAAGGAAAAATACTGGACTTTGGGTGTGGCTATGGATATGATACAGACGAATTGAAACGTCAAGGCTATGACGTCGTTGGGTATGACTATTATTTTCGCCCCGATTATCCTGACGGAAAATTTGACACCATCATCTGCAATTATGTGTTGAATGTGCTAGAGCCGTATGCACAGGCAGAAGTGATGATGAATGTCACCAATCTGCTATCCCCAAATGGAACGGCATACTTTGCCGTGCGAAGGGATTTAACGGAAGAAGGTTTCAGGCTGCATGCTATCCATAAGCAATACACCTATCAATGTAATGTGCGATTGCCGTTTAAGAGTGTTGTGTGTAACAGCAGCTATGAACTTTATCAATACAATCACTTTAACAAGTTGCCTCGTAAAGAAGGTGATACATGCCCCTTCTGTCGATTGTCTCGGCGTGTTGAGATAATTTGCGAGACAGCCACCTGCGTTGCATTCTACGACGGCTATCCCGTATCGCCTGGCCATGCCCTGATTATCCCCAAACGTCATGTCGCGTCCTACTTTGACCTCACTAATCATGAGCGCGAGGCCATAAATGTGATGCTTCAATACGTAAAACAAAAAGTTGACGAGCGTTTCCATCCTGATGGCTACAATGTCGGCATCAACATTAACGAGGCCGCAGGCCAATCCGTCTTCCATTGCCACATGCATTTGATTCCGAGATACAAGGGCGATGTCCCCAACCCTAAAGGTGGTGTAAGAGGAGTGATACCAAGTAAACAGAGTTATTCCACAACAGAGAAGCCAACTTATATGAAAGCAAATGCTTCTTCTGAAAAAGAGAACAGGTGGAAGAAGTGGAGCAAAGAAGATGATAATCGACTTTTGACCCTGTTTAACCAAAAAACAAGTATAAAAGAACTTGCTAAAGAGTTCGGTAGGTCTGAATATGCTATTCGATGTAGGCTAAATAAAAAGGGATTGGAAAAACCAATAGGAATGGATGAAATGATGAAAGAATACAATAAATTATTTGAAAAAAGGGGAGTGGTTAACAAGCAAGAGCAAAAGTGACCATGTGATTGAATACAGAATACAGTTTTCAGGGAAGCACATACATCCTCCCTTCACGCCTTCCGCCTTTTCGTGAATTGGCATTAAAAAGAAGAGGAAGTGCCTGTTTTGACGCATCCTCTTCTTTGCTGGGCTACCCGGACTCGAACCAGGAAAGGCAGGACCAGAATCTGCAGTGTTACCATTACACCATAGCCCAATGTGCAAACGATTATCGTTTTTGCGCTGCAAAGATACTGCTTTTTTCGTTCACACAAACAAAATCCGGCTTTTTTTTCATAAAATCTCGTAAAAAATCACCTTTCCCTGCGTCCACCCCGATACTTATTATTACCTTTGTGCCGTTGAAAGTTATTGCATGAACAAGGAAACTGAACATTTGGCGCGGAAGATTGTTGACGCCATACAGGATAAAAAAGGTCGCGGCATAGTGATTGCCGATTTGTCGGAGATTCCAGGTGCTATATGCCCGTGTTTTGTCATCTGTCAGGGCAACAGCCCCACGCAGGTGGACGCCATCGCGCGCTCGGTGGGCGACAGACTGCGCATCGACGAGGGGCTGAAGCCCATTGCGGCAGAGGGACTGCGACAGTCGCGGTGGATTGCCATCGACTATGTGGACGTGATGGTGCACATCTTCCTGCCTGAGGAGCGCCGCTACTACAACCTGGAGACCCTCTGGGCGGATGCCGTGCTGACGGAAGTTCCTGACTTGGATTAGTAAAAATTAGTTATCAGAAAGAATGGCAAACAACAATAATAAGAAAACGGGCTTCAACCTCGGCTGGCTCTATGGCATCATTGCGATGGCGTTGCTGGGGCTGTATTTTTTCAGTGGCAACAACGAGGCGCCGCGCCGCATCACCTACAGCCAGTTCCGCGAGTATGTCCAGAAGGGCTGGGTGGAGGCCGTCATCGCCTACGACAACCGCAAGGTGGAGCTCACCATCCTGCCCGACAGCGTGGGAGCCGTGCTGGGGCAGGCCGTAGCCGACGAGTATCAGAAGGAGAAGCGCTCCGTCAGGATGGTAACCGATGCGGGCTCGCTGGAGAGCCTCGACGAATACCTCAACACGCAGAGTGCCGAGGGGAACTTCAAGGGCGAGCTGATATACAAGAAAGCCGACCATCTGTTCACGGGCTTCCTCGTGAACGTGCTGCCGTTCATCCTCATCATTGCCTTCTGGGTGCTCATCATGCGTCGCATGAGCGGAGGCTCCAACTCGGGCCCTGGAGGCGGGGGCGTGTTCTCCGTCGGCAAGTCGAGGGCGCAGCTCTTCGAGAAGGGCAAAGGCGACCGTATCACCTTCAAGGATGTGGCGGGGCAGGCTGAAGCCAAGCAGGAAGTGGAGGAAATCGTGGAGTTCCTGAAGAACCCGCAGAAATACACCGAGCTGGGTGGCAAGATTCCCAAGGGCGCTCTGCTCGTAGGCCCTCCGGGAACGGGTAAGACGCTGTTGGCGAAGGCCGTAGCCGGCGAAGCCGATGTGCCGTTCTTCTCCCTCTCAGGCTCGGACTTCGTGGAGATGTTCGTCGGCGTCGGCGCCAGCCGCGTCCGCGACCTCTTCCGCCAGGCGAAGGAGAAGGCTCCCTGTATCATCTTCATTGACGAGATTGACGCTGTGGGCCGTGCCCGTGGCAAGAATCCTGCTATGGGCGGCAACGACGAGCGCGAGAGTACCCTTAACCAACTGCTGACAGAGATGGACGGCTTCGGCACCAACAGCGGTGTCATCATCCTTGCCGCTACCAACCGCGTGGATATCCTTGACAAGGCGCTGCTCCGAGCCGGGCGTTTCGACCGTCAGATACACGTTGATTTGCCTGACCTCAATGAGCGTAAGGAAGTGTTCGGCGTCCATCTGCGTCCGTTGAAGCTCAGCCCCGACGTGGATGTCGATTTGCTTGCGCGCCAGACGCCGGGCTTCAGCGGTGCCGACATCGCCAATGTCTGCAACGAGGCGGCGCTCATCGCTGCCCGCAGCGGCAAGAAGGCTGTGGAGAAGCAGGATTTCCTGTCGGCTGTCGACCGCATCATCGGCGGTCTGGAGAAGAAGACCAAGATTCTCACTCAGGAAGAGAAGCGCACCATTGCCCTCCACGAGGCTGGCCACGCCACGCTGTCGTGGTTCCTTGAGTGGGCCGACCCCCTCATCAAGGTGACGATTGTACCCCGTGGGCGTGCCCTGGGCGCAGCATGGTATCTGCCTGAGGAGCGCCAGATTACCACCCGTGAGCAGATGCTCGACGAGATGTGCGCCCTGCTGGGCGGACGGGCTGCCGAGGAGCTCTTCACAGGCCATATCTCTACTGGGGCGATGAACGACCTTGAGCGCGTTACCAAGCAGGCCTACGGCATGATAGCCTACGCCGGCATGAGCGAGAAGCTGCCCAACGTCTGTTACTACAATCAGGAGGAATACGGCTTCACGAAGCCCTACAGCGAGGCTACGGCGCAGCTGATTGACAACGAGAGCAAGGCGATGATTGCCGAGCAGTACGAGCGTGCCAAGCGTCTGCTGCTTGAGCATCGCGAAGGCCATGCCGAGCTGGCACAGCTGCTGATGGACCGCGAGGTTATCTTCGCCGAGGATGCCGAGCGTATCTTCGGCAAGCGTCCCTGGGGCTCCCGCAGCGACGAGATACTGGAGAATGATAAGGCTTAACGGAGAATAGGGTTTAACGGAGAATATGGGTTAAGGGTTAAGGGTTAACGAGGCTGGCGCGATGAAATGGTTTAACGGAGAACGTTTAAGGTTTAACGAGGCTGGCGCGATGACATCGAAGGACGTGTTCGTTAAACATTAAACATTAAACATTAAACGAAAAGCCAAAGGACGTGTTCGTTAAACGTTAAACATTAAACATTAAACGAAAAACAAAAGGACGTGTTCGTTAAACGTTAAACATTAAACATTAAACGAAAAACGAAAATGAAGCAATTACTGATACGAACGTTGACAGGCGTAGCCTATGTGGCTGTGTTGGTGTTCGGCACGGTATCCCATCCGTGGGCACTGCTGGCGCTCATCGTGCTGCTGGCGTTGCTGGCGGTGTGGGAGCTGGCGCGAATTTGTCCGTCGGAGGGCAAGCCGTGGGTGACGCGTCTGCTGCTGGCGCTCTCTGTCGTGACGTTTACTGTGGCGGTGTGGCTGAAGAGCCAGTATACCGACATCAGCCTGCATCTCGTCTTCGCCCCCTATTTGCTTGTCGTTTTGCTCTTTTTTGTGAATGAGTTGTACGCCCGACGTACGAATCCCATCGCCCATCTGGGCTTGTTGGCGCTGGCGCAGGTGTATATCGTTCTGCCGCTTTCGCTGCTGTCGGTGCTTGCTTTCGCTCCTCTTTCCGTTCCTGGACGCTCGTTCTGGGCGCTGCCGCTAGCGTTGTATTTCTTCATCTGGCTTAACGATACGGGCGCCTACCTGATTGGTTCGTGGCTCGGACGCCACAAGCTGTTTCCGCGCATCTCACCGGGCAAGACGTGGGAAGGCTCCATCGGAGGTGCCATCTCAGCCTTGCTGGCAGCGGTGCTGATGGCCTATCTCTTCCCCTTCATGAACCTCTGGAGGTGGCTTGGGCTGGCGATGGTCGTAGTGGTGTTCGGCACCTGGGGCGACTTGACGGAGTCGCTCATCAAGCGTTCGCTGGGGATAAAGGATTCCGGCAATCTGCTGCCGGGACACGGCGGCATACTCGACCGCATCGACAGCATGCTCTTTGCCGTTCCTGCTGCGGTGATATATCTCTGCTTTTAAACACCCCAGCCCATCGCATGGGCTGGCAAGAAGGAATCAGCTTCTATTTCCGCAGATGCTGATTCTATTTTGTCAGAAGCTTATTCTGCGCCGCCAGATGCTTGGACTATGCGCACAGCCCATTGGGCTACGCTCGTAGCGTTAGGGCTATGAGGGGGCCATAGGGCTCATTCTCTGCTTTTTTTTGTTTTTTCACGAAACACCCCAAACACTTACCTTTTCCCTTGTAAGGTGTTGATAATGAAGAAGAAAATGCAGGTAGGTGTTTGCGAAACACTTACCTAACACCTACCTGTAGTTGCGCTAGCCATTCATGGATAATTCGTGGAAATTCGTGTTTACTTTATTTCTAATTTTCTGATTTCCACATTTTCATACAGTCAGGTAGGTTGACAGGTAGGTGTTAGGTAAGTGTTAGGTAAGTGTTTTGCAAACACTTACCTGCCTTAACGACCTGTATCATAGCAAGTTTTGGTGAAAAAGGTAGGTGTTGGCACTTTTTCGTAAAACATCTTCCCAAATTGCCCTTGGATATAGAATCGCAGAAACAAGACATTTCAAAAACGGGACACACTGCGTCCCGAATTGACATGGTCGCACCCAATAATGTACTTTGGATAAAACTATTTGTCTTTATTTGGTGTTTTTCAAGAAAAAAGTGCTATATTTGCAAACAGAATCGAAAAAATCCCCTTGAAGAACGTTTGACCGAAAATAAGGTTGTTGAAAAAGGCAAAACATGGCAAATTGGAATAAGATAGAACGGCCGACAGACGATGGACACATCGTATCGATGCAAGCTCCCTTGATAGTATCGGCGAGCAGGAGTACTGATATTCCTGCATTTTATGCAGACTGGTTTTTCCATCGCTTGGAGAAAGGCTATTCAGCGTGGACGAATCCGTTCAATGGGGTAAGGTCGTATGTATCGTATGATAATACTCGCTTTATCGTGTTTTGGTCGAAAAACCCTCGTCCATTGTTGCCATATCTGCATATTCTTAAAGAGCGTAATATCAAGTATTACATACAGTATACCTTGAATGACTATGAGCATGAAAAATTGGAAAAGGTACCTTCGCTTGATTACCGTATTGAAACGTTTAAACTGCTTGTTGAGCAACTTGGAAAAGGTGCTGTCATTTGGAGGTTTGACCCATTAATTCTGACCGACGATATTTCAGAAAATGACTTACTTGAGAAAATACAATATATAGGTGACCAACTAAAAGACTATACAGAAAAACTCGTTTTCAGTTATGCTGATTTATACAAGAAAGTTGAGCATAATCTTAAAGCAAGTGGTATTCCCTATCAAGAGTGGGATATGGCAAGAATGGAGATTTTCGCTGAAAAACTATCTACAATGAATCGTGAGCAGGGATGGAATTATCTACTCGCAACTTGTGGTGAGAAAATAGATATCTCGAGATATGGCATTCTTCACAATCGCTGTATCGATGGGGACTTGATTACTCGTCTTGCATGGGATGACAAAGAACTTATGGATTTTATGAAGGTCAAGGTAGAGGATATTCCAGCTCCATCTTTGTTTGGTGGGACAGAGCTACCTATGGGAGCAATACTCCTGCCTAAAAATCATTATTTCATAAGCACTCATAAGAAAGATCCCGGTCAACGTCAGTTTTGTGAATGTATGGCTTCAAAGGATATTGGAGAGTATAACACTTGTCGACATCTGTGTGAATACTGTTACGCAAATTCCAGTAAAAAAATCGCCATTTGCAACTGGAAAAGGCATAAAGACAATCCGCAAAACGAAACAATAACAGGGTTATGAAAGAGAGTAAGACAGCCTTTTCCTATTTAGTTGAACACATGGAGTCCCCCTCATTTAATAAAATAAGGGGAATCGCATGTGATTTTGTCAGGAAGCTTCCTCATGAATTGTGTGACGAATTGCACATCGCTCTCAACAGAGGAGTTGACATATTGGACTCTGAAGCATTGTTACAAATGTATCTCTATTCATTTGGTGATATGCATGCTGCAAAGTTAAACTACGCTTTTGAAAATCTTAATGAATGCATAAAAAGAGAAAAGGAGGTTGAATTAATAGATTATGGGTGTGGACAGGGAATAGCTTCAATGTGTTACCATGATTACATTAAAAACGTCAATCCCACTCAAATAGTCTCTAAAATCATCTTGATTGAACCTTCTGAGATGGCATTGTCAAGAGCAAGTCTTTTGTGTGAAGTTTTTTTTCCGAATGCAAAGGTAATTACTATAAACAAGAATTTTGAGAAACTTTCCAAAGATGAAATACAATTGACTGAGAGTGTTCAAACCATTCATCTTTTCTCAAACATTTTAGATGTAGAATCATACGACATAGTAAAATTCGCTGAATTTGTAAAGTCCATCTCTGTAGGCGAAAATGAATACGTTATAACTTCTCCCTGTCATAGCATCAATCGTTTGAGACGATTAAGTGTTTTCGTGAATAAACTAGACGTTAATAAGTATTTTGAGAGGTATTTTAATAAACGCGAATTTAGGGAAGATAAGGATTGGACATGTGCGGTGTTGTTATGCTCCACAAAAACAAGCAATAATGAAACATGCTTCAATATTGACGACGTATATGAAGAAGCATCAATTTCTAAAAATGATCTGGATATAGATAATGAGAATTTGGCTAATGCTTGGGAAGATGAAAACGGCGTTCGTTATAGTAGAGATAGAAGAGTATTAATCGGTCCCTATTACGATTGGCTTTTCGGAGAAGAGTATATCATACCAGAAGGAACTATTGAAATTAGGGATGTAGCATTTGTTCGAAAGAATGTTGAATTGTATCAGCCCAATCATTTGAAGAGAATCATTATCCCATCAACCGTAAAAAAGATAGGAGTAAAAGCCCTTCCTGGAAAATATGAAGTTATATGTAATAGTCCTTTTTTTACTTGGTACGAAAAAGGATTATACACGTCAGATTTCAAACAACTTGTTTATTATCCTTACATAAAAGAAACACATGAAATACATCTCCATCCTAATACGGAAGAGATAGCATTCGATTTTTGTTGCGATATAGATACAATCAGTTATGATAGGATCGTACGCTTTAACGAATATCCATATTGTATCCTTTATCAATCAAAACCAAATAAAAAGTTTGATCTAAATGAAAACTCATTTTTATGTGTTCCTAAAGGAACATTACAGGAATTTGTAAATATCGGATATGAATCACAGAGAATCATAGAAGGAAATGCTTTTATTGATAATTATGGCGCAATCTACTCCGCAGACCAAAAGGCATTGATGTCTTATCCATTTGATAGTCAAGAAAAAGAATATCAAGTTTCAGATTTATGTGAAAGAATTTCCGACAATGCATTTAAAAAAATACTTGTAGCATATTACGCAGATGAAGATTTTGACGAATATCAAGGCAATAATTTAAGAACAATTGTTTTGCCAAAAGGCATTAAGGAGATTGGAAAGAATGCATTTGAAGGATGTGATCATTTGGAAGAAATCATTATTCCAACAAGATGCTTAAATAAGTTCAAAGAATTGTTACCAGAGTACAAAAGTATTCTTATTGAACAAGAAGAACTGGAAGAGCTGAGCACAGAAGTTACAGAAGAAGATTTGGCAGATGCTTGGACGGATGAATATGGGGTGATGTATAGTCCTGATGGGAAACGGCTTCTGAAAGCTCCTGAAGATTGTAAAGAATATACTATTCGAAAAGGAACGAAAGCTATTTGTAAGAATGCTTTCTTGGGTTGTGACAGCCTGACCTCCATCGTCATTCCTTACAGCGTGACGAGCATTGGAGAAGAAGCTTTCGGCGGGTGCTGCGACTTGAAATCCATCGTCATTCCAGACAGCGTGACAAGTATTGGCACAGGGGTTTTCTGGGGATGTTGTGAGCTTTCTTCAATTATCGTTGCCCAAGGAAATAATAAATATGATTCAAGAGATAGTTGTAATGCTATTATTGAAACT
>DBYJ01000018.1:10280-10487 GCA_002309805.1 Bacteroidales bacterium UBA1189
ACAATTATTCCAGACAGCGTGACGAGTATTGGCGAAGAGGCTTTCTACGGATGCACAGGTTTGACCTCCATCGTCATTCCCAAAAGCGTGAGAAGTATTGGTGATAATAAAACTTTCGCATACTGTAGTAAGCTTTTTTCAATAATTGTTGCTCAAGGGAATAAGAATTATGACTCAAGAAATAGTTGTAATGCTATTATTGAAACT
>DBYJ01000018.1:10519-70754 GCA_002309805.1 Bacteroidales bacterium UBA1189
ACAATTATTCCAGACAGCGTGACGAGCATTGGTGAAGGGGCTTTCTCTGGGTGCAGTGGCTTGACCTCCATCGTCATTCCAGACAGCGTAACAAGCATTGGTGAAGGGGCTTTCTCTGGGTGCAGTGGCTTGACCTCCATCGTCATTCCAGACAGCGTAACAAGCATTGGAGGATATGCTTTCTTTGGGTGCAGTGGCTTGACCTCCATCGTCATTCCTGACAGCGTGACATATATTGGCAATCATGTTTTCCAGAATTTTTTTAGTTCCTTAGAGACTATTATTATTCCAAAAGGAACAAGGCAGAAATTTGAAAAACTGCTGCCAAAGTATAAAGAAAAACTAGTGGAACAATGAATAATTGAACACAAGAGTTACAGATGAAGTTTTTCTTGAATTATAAAAGGACATGATTCATTACAGAGAAGGTATATAAAACTTTTTTAAATTATAATATGGAAAAAATAATTGAAAGCTATAATGACGCTCTCGACATCAGAGCAAAATTCGCACCTTATCAAACTAGCGGCTGGCATTTTTTTTATAGAGGACATGCTAGTACTAGTTTCAAACTCCTTTCTATGGTAGGAAGAAAGTCCCCTCTTAATGGCGATATGTTAAAAAGCGAACAATCATGTTTTTATGATTATTTGAAATTAATAAAAAATGAAAATTGGTTGGATTACAAATCAAAAAGAGATAACGAAGAATTGTTTTATATGTCAATTGGCCGACATTTAGGTTTAAATTGCAGACTCTTAGATTGGACAGCTTCTTTAGACACAGCATTGTTTTTTGCAACAGCTGATGAAAAACTATCTAAAGAAGATGCTCATTTATGGATGATGGCCTATCATGGAGAAATAAAAGATTTCAATGTAGACATTAAGCCTTTTACTGTAAATGAATTGACCCTTGTAAAAGAAGATTACTGTCTTCCAGATGACAACTTAATTGAGAATCAGCCTTTGGGAATATTAAGGAGAATGCGTCAAAATGGTTTTTTCACTATTACACCATCATATCAGCTTACCATCCCTTTGAACGAATTGGAAACAGATTATATTCACTTTATTCCTTTTGAAATAAAAGCCAATGCTAAAAGTGATATTTTAAAGAATGTCACAAAGAATGAAGATTTCCTATGTTTATCGAAACACAATAAAATAGAGGATGACATTAAATCAATTAATGCACAGTATTTTAAACAATAGTTTTGAAAAACGTTTTTTTAGAAAGAATATGGCAAGCGAAATAGACAAGGCAAAAATGATTGAGTATAATGCAGAAATGGCTCAACATGCGGAGGGAGTTGCTCAATTCTTAAATGAGGTTTTGGGGGGCAGATTCATCACGAAGGATCAAGCCCGTGAAACAATGGACTTTCTCATTGCTAAAACGAAAAGGGACATTGAGAGCTGCCCAAACGCCACAAGAGAGGAAAAAGATGCTGAAATACATCGCAGGGAGCTTATCCTTAATACAATAAAAGCAAGCATGGGATTATAAACCCAACGACAACAATGTAAATAAAACTGTTTTTTTATTTGGAATATGAGTATAGAAGAAAAAAAGCAAAGAAGCATGGAAAATAGTCCATTGAACAACAAGGGTGTATTTGAGGCGGTATATTATAAATAGCTTCCCATCAAGAAAGTGTGGTTCGTGATGTGAACAACGAATCAAAGGCTATGGTATGGGAAGTGTGAGGCCACGTATCCAACAGGCTGAAAATGGTGCAACTATATGAAATGTATTCTACGACGTCTTTCGCATCTTTACTGGCAGAGGCAGACATGATTGCATATAAAGATATTGTGCCATTTGAAACGGCACAAATGGATGATGCCGTAATTGTGTCAATTCGATTGGCACAATTACCTTCCACACTCATTTCTACGGGTTGGAGCTATCATCAGTTGATAATGAGTAATTGTAAATCAGAAGAGCAACGCCTATTCTATATTCAGGACGTGAACAATTAGAATACAAAGAGCTACAAGGTGCCATAAAAACGAATGCCATTAGAAACAAATATGGAAAATTATCTAATAAGTGAGGCCATAGGCGACATAGCGGGTAGCGCATACGAAGGACACGCGCATCGCATCAAAGATTATAAAAAGGTGAAGAGACAAGAGATATTTAGAAACGTCTTTAGATACAGTTTTGATTATATCTTTTGTCAAAAAGTATATTGTTGCCTTTTCGTTTTGAGTTCTAGCATCATTTTTGCGGCGCGGGCAGAGACTCCTGCGTTGCCGACAGCGGCTATCAGCGCGTCGTAACCCTCCAGCATGGCAGCACGATCGGCAGTATCGTTGAGAAGCGGGCGCAAGTGGCGCGCCACGTTGGCGGATGTCATACCGTCGGCTACCAGCTCAGGGACTACCTCTTTGCCAGCAATCAGGTTTACTAGCGAGATGAACGGAACTTTCAGTATCAGCTTTCGGGCCATCGACACCAGTTTTCCGTGCCGTATGTAGTAGCACACCACCTGCGGCACACGCAGCAGCGCCGTCTCCAGCGTGGCTGTGCCCGATGTTACAAGTGCTGCCTGGGCGTGGTTGAGCAGGGGATACGTCTGGCCGAATACTATTGCCGCAGGGTGAGCGGGGTGCGCGTCGTTGTAGCGTTTCAGCAGGGGGGTGTAAAATTCGCTACTGATGCCAGGAGCCCCTGCCACCACAGGTTGCACGTCTGCAAACTCCTCCATAGCCTCCAGCATACGGGGCAGGTTGTCCGCTATCTCTGCCTTGCGGCTGCCCGCCAGCAGCGCCACGATGGGGGTGTCCGTCAGCTTATTGTCGCGGAGGAAAGCCTCGCGGCTGACGGGCTGTCGGAGGTAGTCGGCAATAGCGTCGGCACACGGATTTCCCACGTAGTGAATGGGGTAGCCGTGCTGCGCATAGAACGCCACTTCGAAGGGCAGGATGGAAAACACCTCGTCTACGTCACGTCGGATGGCACGGATGCGATGCTGCTTCCATGCCCATATTTTTGGGGGGATGTAGTACCAGACGCGTATGGCGGTCTTGCTCCTGACGAACTTGGCTATTCGCAGATTGAAGCCTGGATAGTCCACGAGAATCACCACATCAGGCTGCCAAGTCACGATGTCGCGTTTGCATTGTCGCATCGCTGCAAGGATGGGCTTGGCATGCAGCGCCACCTGCACGAACCCCATGTAGGCCAGACGGCTGTAGTGCATCACCAGCGTGCCGCCCACACTCTGCATGGCATCGCCGCCCACGAAGCGGAACTGCGCCGCTCCGTCCTGCTCCTTCAGGGCCTTCATCAGATTTGATGCATGAAGGTCGCCCGACGCCTCCCCAGCAATGAGATAGTATTTCATACGCGAACAATCTTGCAACTCGCTGCAAAGATAGGGTGAGCCGAGCGAAAAAGCAAAAATAATTAGTTTTTTCCGAGGCGATCCCTATCTAAAAGCCTCAAAGGGGATTAAAGTTAGTGACAAAACAGTTTTTTTCATTTTTTATTCTTCAATTCCTCTTTTTTCCTTATCTTTGTAACAAAATAATAATCTATACTAAACAATAATCTAATTTTCAGCTAAAACGGACGAATTATGAACAGAAAGTATTTACTTTTGCTTCTTGTGTTGTTGCTGATTCCTATCGGAATGATGGCACAATCGTGGGAGAGTGGCACTAGCAAGACAGGCTCGGTGTCAAAAAATGTGAATGATGTGTGGTTCACTATCACCTTGCCCGAAGACGGCGAGGTGAGCCTCACGGCAGAACCGCTTTCAAACATCAACCTCAGAAACATCACCCTCTATGCGGTGGTGGAAGGTGAGAACTCACAACGAGCTTTTGGTTGGGTGGACGGTTCGAACCGCACCCTCACCTGTTCGAACCTTAAACCTGGTACCTATAAGGTAAAGTTGAACGCTTATCCTAAGAACGACAAGGCGAGTGGAACCTTCCGCCTGCACTACACGTTCACAGCACCGTTTTACAAGACCGACCCAACCCCAAATGCCACATGGGACGACTGCCCCCTATTGCAGGATGGTGTGACGATGGATGGTCACATGGGTTATGCCTATAGTAATGCCGACATTGACGATGTGGACTGGTTCAAAATTGAGGTGCCCAAGGACGGTAAGCTTACCTTCGAAGTGTGGAGCGCTTCCACACTCACCATTGGTATGGCAACACTCAATGCACTCAATGCCGAGGGCGATGGAGTGCAGAACCGCAACAGCAAATGGCTTGACTATCCTGATTCTACGCTTATCTTCGAGATTCCGGAAGTGTCGGCTGGCACTTACTTTCTCTATCTGCCCCGTCGTTATGGCTATGGTATCTACCACCTCACTCCTCACTTCACACCTGTGGTGGTGGACAGCGACCCAGAGCTGAACGACACTTGGGATACTGCTATATTGCTTAACGATGGTCAGCGGCAAAATGCCCATTTGGGTTATTACTATAATCAGAACATCTATAATGACAACCAAGACTGGTTCAAGATTGTAGTGCCAGAGGACGGCAAGCTTACTTTTGAAACCCGCAGCGCACCCACGCTTACCCTAGGTATGGCAACTTTGAATGCCCTGAAACCCGATGGCTCCGATGTGGTGAACCGTAACAGTAAGTGGTTCGATTATCGTGACTCCACACTTATCTTCGAGATACCTGATGTGTCGGAAGGCACTTACTATTTCTACATGCCTCGTCGTTACGGTTATGGCCATTATTATTTGACCTACTACTTCACCAGCCATGCCGCCGAGGCCGATCCTGAACCCAACGACTCTTGGGACACAGCAGCCGAACTGAGGTCTGGTCCTACTGTGACGGGACAGTTAGGCTATGACTACAAGAACACGAAGGATGTGCAAGACTGGTATAAATTGAATGTGCCCGAGGAGGGTGCTATCAACTTGACCATCTGGAGCGAGAATACACTGACGATTGGCTTGGCAGAAATAAAAACCCTCAAGTCTGATGGTACAGGCGTAAGTAGTCGCACGAGCAAGTGGCTCGATAATCCAGGCGATACCCTCACCTTTACCCTATCCAACTGCGCCGCTGGCGACTATTACCTCTATCTACCACTCCGTAATGGCTACGGTACCTATCACCTGCGTTACATCTTCACTCCGTGCAGCAAACAGAACGATGCAGAACCTAACGACACGTGGGACACCGCTGGTGAATTTGCACGCGGTACGACTATTGATGCACGCTTAGGCTATGACTACAACGACTCGAAAGATGTAGCAGACTGGTTCAAGCTGGATGTACCAGAGGAGGGAGCTATCAATTTGACCATCTGTAGTGAGAAAACACTCACTATTGGTTTGGCAGAAATAAAAACCCTCAAGTCTGATGGCACAGGCGTAAGTAATCGCACGAGTAAGTGGCTTGATAATCCAGGCGACACCCTTACCTTTGTCCTGAACAATTGTGCACCAGGTTCTTACTATCTATATATGCCTCATCGTGGCGGCTATGGCGGCTACACCATGAGGTATGACTTCATCCCATGCGCCTACGCCAACGATGTGGCAGGCAACGACTCGTGGGAGAATGCCACCCCGATGGAAGCAGGTACGACAACAGAAGCTCGTTTGGGCTACGACTATAACAGCTCGACAGATGTAGCAGACTGGTTCAAGATGGATGTACCAGAGGAGGGTGCTATCAATTTGACCATCTGTAGTGAGAAGACGCTCACTATCGGCTTGGCAGAAATAAAAACCCTCAAGTCTGATGGCACAGGCGTAAGTAGTCGCACGAGTAAGTGGCTTGATAATCCAGGCGACACCCTCACCTTTGTCCTGAATAACTGTGCAGCAGGAAGCTACTATCTATATATGCCTCATCGTGGCGGCTATGGCGGCTACACCGTGAAGTACGACTTCACTCCATGCGCCTATGCCAACGATGTAGCAGGCAACGATAGCTGGGACAATGCCACACATCTTGAGAACGGTACAACTATGCAGGCTCGTTTGGGTTACGACTACAACAGCTCAATGGATAATAAAGACTGGTATGAGTTCACCCTTGAGGCTGACGGAAGTGCAACATTCACCATCCAGTCTGAAAAAACACTCACCCTTGGTTCAGCAGAAATCCACGCACTTAAAGCTGACGGAACAGGCACAATGCGTCGTACAAGCAAGTGGCTCGACTATCCAGATTCGGCTCTTGTCTTCAAAGCCGACAATCTTGCAGCAGGTAACTATTACCTCTACATGCCTCAAAGAGGAGGCTATGGCGGCTATTCAGTGAAGTCGAATTTCACCAAGAACCCGTACTTCCGCGAGAAGAGGACCAACACCAACTTTGCCTCGCGCATCGAGCTGGAGCAAGGCCAAAGTGTTTATGGCACGTTGGGCTATGAGTACAACAGCGGTGCCCAGACAGAGGCCTGGTTCGATCTGGGCCTGATGCATGGCACACAGATTGACGTGAATGTAGAAGTAGAGCATAGTCATAGTCTCTCCATCGGAGTCGCCACGTTATATATATATAAAGGCGACAAGGAGGATGGGTCTCCTATCCTACAGAGTGTGAAGAGTACACGACTGGAGCGCAGCTCAGGCACGATTTCTTATCTTGACAAGAACACGGAGGATAGCCACTACATCTTCTACCTGCCACGCTACAACGGTTACGGTGGTTATAAAGTTACCTTCGAAGGTCCGGAGGAGGAAGGTGTGATAGATTTAGCTACGAACGTGAAAGTAATGACGGGTGGTCGCAACACCGTCCGCAAGGGTGTGGCTTGTGAGAATCCAATCACTATCACCAACATCTCGAACGTGAAGAGTGAAAAATTCTTGGTTGCTGTCGCTGCAACGGACGACATCGACATCATCGGTTTCCGCATGAACAGCAACCGCGGTTCAAAATATGTACCGCTGGATAGCGTAACGGTTGTTGATGGTAACGACTGCAACCATACAGCCATCTTCTATGTGCCAAGCCTCGACCCATGGGAAAGCTACACTTTCACTATGATTAGTGAGGGTAAGGGCGATATTGCCTACAGCCGCGAGATGATAAAAGTGGGCAACGGCAGGAATGCGATTGTGGTCAACAGTAGCACCCACGCTATTGTCACCGTCATGGGCTATGTGGAAGGAGCCGACAGACAAGTGTTTGTGAGCGACTACATCGTGCATCGCATCGGCGATGTCTACGACCTGACTGGCGAGCAACGACTGAAACTGTCGCAGCTCTTGGAGTCTCTCGAAACAGAAAAGCAGCAGACAGGCGTGGCTGCCTACGGAGTCTATTCATTGTTGAAGCGTGCTTCCGATATGTGTGAAATGGATCTGCTTGACGCTACGTGCAACATCGCAAGCCTCATGCGCTTACGCATAGACTACTGGATGAATCTGATAGACCACACATATCCATGGGACGATATCGACATCATTGATGCAAAGGCAGCTATCACAGACGTAGTGGCATCATGGGATCCAAACGAGATGGTGGGTCCACAGGGCGTAGGCGTTGAGCACTACATTGGTAAGACCCAGACAATGAACTACCGCATCTTGTTCGAGAACAAGGCTGAGGCCGGCGATGCTGCTTACCGTGTACGCGTGAGTGACGAGTTAGACGAGGACGTATTCGACGTCTCAACCGTTCAATTCGGTGAGACCAGTCATGACGGACTGGGGTACAACTGGAAGATAAAGCAGGAAGGTAATAAACTCTCATGGGACATCGAAGGTATCGAGTTACCACCTAACGTGAATGCTCCTGAGGGCGAAGGCTATGTGAGCTTCTCTGTAGACCTGAAGCCAAATCTTGCTAATGGAACGCAAATCAAGAACAAGGCTACGATTATCTTCGATAAGAACTTCCCAATCGAAACCAACGAATTCGTGAACACGCTCGACCTGCTGCCACCAACCACAACGATGTCAAAAGCAACCTTCAATGCAAAAGCTGACACCATCAACGTGATTTGCACCTCTGAGGATGCAGGAGCAGGTGTGAATAGCTATCTGTTCTTTGTATCGAAGAACGGTGAAGACTATGCATATTGTGGGCAGAGTGTGACAGGGAGCATCGGCTATCCAGTCATCGCAGGCACTACTGAGGACATCTACAGCTTCTATGTACTTGCAACGGATAATGTAGGAAACGTAGAGCGTGTGATTCCACAGGCCATCAATGCCGTTACAAGCATCAAGGGTGCCCTTATCGTAAACGACCCGAATGCAAGTATCAAGGTCTATGCCGTAGATGGTCGCTATGTAGGCGACAGCATCGCCGGACTTGCGAAGGGTGTCTATATTGTAGGAGGAAAGAAGCTTATTATCAAGTAAATCGATTTGATGTAAAAAGGAGGAGGATATGCCAAATTGGCATATCCTCTTTTTATCTCAAATCGTTCATTAAAGAGTTTTAAAGAAGTCAAGCAAAAAAGCTGTCTATGTCTTGTAAGTGACAGGTTGAGAATGGGCGATTCCACTAACAAAGTGGTGTCTGCTGGGCGGTTTCCTTTTCAACCCGTCACGCGCTACAGCACTTTTTCGAGGGCCTGATTAAAGAAATGCACATCGTTTTTGCGGATAGAGTTTGATGTTATTCTGCCAACGTAGTGCGTTAGCAATTTATTTGCTTGCTCTACGGAAATAGAATCAAACTCTACGGAAATAGAATCAAAGGCTGAGCGTAAAATCAAATCAGAGGAGATAAAAAACGTAAGTACCAAACTCAGAACCCTGCAAAATAAGTGACGGGTCAAAAAGATAACCGCCCAGCAGCGGTGAGTTTGTTATAGGAAACGTAGATGCTTAACCCGTCACTTTTATAAAGACGCCATATTGTAACGTCTCTACTTCCTAAACTACTTACGGATTGAAATTGTCCAATGCCTGCTCGAGCTCGGCTTTAAGGGCGTAGTCGGTAGCATCGAGGCGGAAGGGGGTAACGGCGATGTAGCCTTGGTTGAGGGCTACACGGTCGGCATCGGCAGCGGCAGCGGTGGCATCGAGCTCAAAGGCGCCTGTGAGCCAGTAGTAGTCGCCACCCCGCGGGTGGGGTCGACGCTCAAACTCGTTCTTCCATTCGCCCCAGGCCATGCGGCAGACGCGCAACCCCTTATATTCGGGGATAGCTGGGAAGTTGACGTTCAGGCAGGTGCCTTTCGGCAAGCCGTGTTCGAGGACGTATGTGGTGATGTGCCGTATCCAGGGGATGAGGGGGGTGAAGTCGGCGAAGGCGTCGTGGCTGTCGAGGGAAAAGGCTACGGAGGGGATGCCCTTCATGGCTCCTTCGTAAACCACGCCCATGGTGCCGGAGTAGTGGGCGTTGACGGCAGAATTGTCCCCGTGGTTGATGCCGCCCACCACCATCGCAGGACGCTCGTTGAGCACGTCGGCAAAAGCGAGCTTCACGCAGTCGACGGGGGTGCCGGAGCAGCCCCAGACGGTGACGTCGTCGTTGTCAGTAACCAGCCATTTGTAGACAGGCACGCTGAAGGTGCAGGCGCAGGCCATACCAGATCGGCCCTTGTCAGGGGCGACTACCATCAGCCGGGCCAGCGGGCGAAGGGCTTCGATGAGCGACTGCAGGCCACAGGACTGGTAGCCATCGTCGTTGGAAATAAGTATCAGCGGTTTCATGGGGCAAAGTTAGTGCGATTTTCCACAAAAAAGCGCCATTTATCCACATTTTTTAAAAGTTTAGTAGAATTTGTTCCTTCGGTAGCCGACTTTTTCACTATCTTCGCAACTTGAATTAGAGTATAAACGCGAAAAGTATGGGAAAAATCATAGCGCTGGCTAATCAGAAGGGTGGTGTGGGCAAGACTACCACGGCCATCAATCTGGCAGCTTCGTTGGCAACGCTGGAGAGGCGTGTGCTGCTGATAGACGCTGACCCACAGGCGAATGCCTCGTCGGGACTGGGCGTTGATGTGCGCAAGGTGGAAAATACGATATACGAATGTATCATTGGCCGTTGTGAGCCGGCTGACGCCGTGCGGCAGACGGAAGTCGAGGGGCTTGACATCATCTCGTCGCACATCGATCTGGTGGGAGCGGAGATTGAGATGCTGAGCATCGCCAACCGCGAGACTGCCATGCGTCGCGTGGTGACTGCGCTGAAGGAGAGCTACGACTACATTCTCATCGACTGCTCGCCCTCGCTGGGGCTCATCACGGTGAATGCGCTGGTGGCGGCTGACTCGGTTATCATCCCTGTGCAATGTGAGTATTTTGCCCTCGAGGGAATCAGCAAATTGCTGAATACCATTAAGCTGATTAAGCAGCGGCTCAACCCGCCGCTAAGCATTGAGGGCTTCCTGCTGACGATGTTCGACAGCCGTCTGCGTCTCAGCAATCAAGTGCTCGACGAGGTGCGGCGCCACTTTCAGGATCTGGTGTTCGAGACGGTCATTCCTCGAGGCGTCCGTCTGGCTGAGGCTCCCAGTCACGGTATCCCCGTGCTGCTCTACGATGCCGATTCGCAGGGCGCAAGGAGTTATCTCCGTCTCGCACAGGAGATTATGGTGAAGAATGAAGAATCAAGAACTAAAAATTAAGAGTTAAGAATGGAAGTGCCCCTTGGGGCAGAAATTTTACAAAATTCAGTTCAAAAATTATATAAAATTTGTTTGACTTTTTTGATTGATTTTGTGGAATTTCCCGCGAAGCGGCAAACAAAAAAAGAAAAAATGGCAACAACGAAAAAGCATACAGGACTTGGCCGTGGGCTTGATGCCCTTATCGATACAGGTGGCGAGGTAACAACGGCAGGCTCGTCCATCATCAGCGAGATTCCCCTCGCTCAGATTTTGCCCAACCCCGACCAGCCCCGCAAGGACTTCGACGAGGAAACGTTGCACGAATTGGCAGAATCTATTCGCACCTACGGCGTCATCCAGCCCGTGACGCTGCGTAAGACGGGCGCCGACAGCTACCAGATTGTGGCGGGCGAACGGCGCTGGCGAGCATCGCGGCTGGCAGGCCTCACCACCATCCCCGCATATATCAAGGAGGTGGAGGACAAGAGCGTGTTGGAGCTGGCCCTCGTGGAGAATATCCAGCGTGCCGACTTGAACCCGATGGAAATAGCCTTGGCCTACAAGGGGCTCATCGATGAACTGAACATCACGCAGGACGACTTGAGCGAGCGCATCGGAAAAAACCGCGCCACTATCGCCAACTATCTGCGTCTCTTCAAATTGCCTGGCGAGATTCAGGTGGCGCTGAAGAACAAAGACATCGACATGGGCCATGCCCGTGCCCTGTTGGCGGTGGACGACTGGGGCGAGCAGCTGCGTCTCTTCCACGAGATTCGCGAAAACGGCTACTCCGTCCGCAAAGTAGAGGAACTGGTGAAGGCTGTCGGCAAAAAAGGGAGTGCGAAGGAGAAGAAAGCCTCGTCCCAGAAGACCAGCACCGACTACGATGAACTGCAGAAACATCTCGCCACCTATTTCCGGACGGATGTGCGACTCTCCATCGGCGCCAAGGGAAAGGGCAAGATTGTCCTCCCCTTTGCCAACGAAAAGGAGCTGGAGCGCATCATCGCCCTATTGGATAAGCTAAGAAAGTGAAGATGAAAAGCATGAAATACAAGATGTCCCATAACTCCCTGACTGGGTTTGCAGGCGTTTCTGCTTGCAGGGCTATCTGTTTTTCATGGTTTTTCCTCTTCTTTTCAATCTTCAATCTTCATTTTTCCATCTCGTCGTCTGCTCAGGTTATCCTCACGGATTCGCTGCTCTCTGCCGCAGCCGACAGCCTGATGAAAGTCACAGCCGACAGCCTCATGTTGATAGGCGGCGACAGCATTGCCGTTGTCAGCGCCGACTCGTTGTCAGCAGCTGAAGTATGGTCGCCCGATCCCACACGAGCCACATGGATAGGCATTGCCTTCCCTGGAGGCGGACAGATTTACAACCGCAAGTACTGGAAGCTGCCCATTGTCTATGGCGGATTCTTGGGCTGTGCATACGCCCTGACGTGGAATAACCAAATGTACAGGGACTATTCGCAAGCCTACCTCGACATCATGGACGACGACCCTGCCACAGCCAGCTACGAAGATTTCCTCCCGCCTCACTACAACGTCGCGGCAAACGAAGAGTACCTGAAACGGGTGTTCAAGAACCGCAAGGACAACTACCGCCGCTACCGCGACCTCAGCATCTTCAGCTTCATAGGCGTCTATGCCATTTCCATCATCGATGCCTACGTTGATGCCGAGCTCTCCCACTTCGACATCTCGGAGGATCTCGGACTGCACGTCCGCCCCTCCCTCATCCCCTCTGTTGACTACTATACCTTGCGCTCAAGCTCCTTGGGAGTGAGGTGCAGCTTAACCTTCTGAATATGAATAAACCGCTCGTTATACTCCTTGCCCTGCTGACGCTTCTGCCTGCACAGATTGTAGGCATCCGTAAGAAGCGTGTGCCCGTGATAAAAAGAGACACGATAGTGATTGTGGATACGGTGTGGATAGAAGCCGAACCCGCTCCTATGGAGCAGCCTCTCCGCGAGACTCCGCGTTCCGACACATGGCGCACCATCCGCGATGATTCCATGGCTGTGCTTGAGAGCATGTCCGTGAACCTCGATAGCCTGCTTCACGACTGGCATTCACGCAAATATCTGCTTTACGACAGCCTTTGCGTGGGCAGCGGAACAAACCCCGATTTCCCCGATTCCGTCTATCGCCAGCGGCTGGACAACCTGCCTACCATCGTCCCGATGGTCTACAATCAGCCCGTTCGCGTTGTCATCGACCGCTATGCCAGTCGTAGCAGGGCACTGGTGTCTTACATGCTGGGTGTGATGCAATTCTACTCGCCCATTATCGAGCAGGCGCTTGACTTCTATGGCGTGCCTCAGGAACTGAAGTATCTGCCCGTCATTGAGTCGGCCATGAACCCAATCGCTGTGTCGCGTGCGGGTGCTACGGGAATGTGGCAGTTCATGTACCCCACGGGCAAATCCTACGGTCTGAAATTGAACAGCCTTGTCGACGAGCGACGCGACCCCATTAAAGCGACATGGGCTGCGGCGCACCATTTGCGCGATATGTACGATCTGCTGGGCGACTGGACGCTGGCTATCGCTGCCTATAACTGCGGTGCCGGCAACGTCAATAAAGCCATCCACCGGTCGGGCAGCGGTTCACGCCCCGACTTCTGGGATATCTACTGGAACCTGCCTCGCGAGACCCGTGGCTACGTTCCCGCCTTCATTGCCGCCAACTACATCATGAACTATTATGCTGAGCACGGCATCTGCCCGATGGAGACTACGCTGCCGCTGGCTAACGATACCGTGATGCTTCACCGCAATGTCTATCTCCAGCAGATTTCTGCTGTCTGTGATATCGACATGGAGGCCCTCCGCGCCCTCAATCCGCAGTACAAGGAAGACCTCATCCCTGGAGCCTATGAGCCCTATTCCCTCCGCCTTCCGATGGACAAAATTGCCGTTTTCATCGACAAAAGCGACTCCGTCTATGCCTATCAGCACGACACCTTCTTCCCCCCTCGGAAGGTGGTGGAACCCCAGCCCGTCACCTCCAGCCGCAGCAGTGCAAGGGCAGGGAAGGGTAGCGTGACCATTCACAAGATTCGCGCGGGTGAATCGCTGGGTACCATTGCACGGAAGTATGGCGTCACCGTTTCGCAGATAAAGAAGTGGAACGGGTTGCGCAGCGACCGTATTACCGCAGGGAAAACCCTGAAAATATACAAGTAACTTTTTCTTTTCTCCATGGCTATGACAAACGACGAGCAACCTTACATCCCAGACGAAGCACAGGAGGAAGCGCAGATAACTGCCGCGTTCAACGAATTGTTGGACATTTATCTTGCATCGAAACACCGCAAGAAGCGAGAAATCATCGAGCGTGCCTTCAATTTTGCCCGTAATGCCCATCGTGGTGTGCGTCGCCGTTCGGGTGAGCCCTATATCATGCACCCCATCTCCGTCGCTCGCATTGTCTGTGAGGAGATCGGCCTCGGCTCCACCTCCATTTGTGCTGCGTTACTTCACGATGTCGTCGAGGATACCGAATACACTGTCGAGGATATCCGCAATATCTTCGGCGACAAGATTGCCCAGATTGTCGAGGGATTGACGAAGATTTCTGGCAGCTTCTTCGGCAGCAAGGACTCTGCCCAAGCTGAGAATTACAAGAAGCTGCTCCTCACTATGTCTGAGGACATCCGCGTTATTCTCATCAAGATTGCCGACCGCCTGCACAACATGCGCACCCTCAACAGCATGTCGGCAAACAAGCAGTTGAAGATAGCCGGCGAAACGCTGTATATCTACGCCCCGCTGGCTTACCGTCTCGGCTTGAACAAAATCAAGACAGAACTGGAGAACCTCAGTTTCCGCTACGAGCATCCCGAGGAGTATGCCCGTATAGAGGAGAAACTGGCTGCCACTCAGGCTGAGCGCGATACCCTCTATGAGCAGTTCACCGCCCCTATGCGGCAGCGGCTCGATGCCATGGGGCTCAAATACGTCATCAAGGGGCGCATCAAAACCCCTTATTCCATCTGGAAGAAGATGCAGACAAAGGATCTCCCCTTCGAGGAAATCTACGATATCCTTGCCGTACGCATCATCTTCGAGCCCAAGTCGAGGGAACTGGAGATTAACGAGTGCTTCGATATCTACGTGGCACTGTCGAAACTTTATACCGTGCACCCCGAGCGTACCCGCGACTGGGTCACCCATCCCAAGACGAATGGCTACCAGGCTCTCCACATGACGTTGATGAGTCGTCAGACGGAAGAGGAGAAGCTGACAGCCGACCAACAGAAGAAAGCCGTCTGGGTGGAGGTGCAGATTCGCAGCCAGCGTATGGACGACATTGCCGAGCAGGGCGTTGCCGCCCATTGGAAGTACAAGGATGCCGAGCGCCAGAACGCCGAAAATGCGGAGGCTGTCATCGATGATGAGGAACTCGACAAGTGGCTCCGCAACATCCGCGAGATTCTCGACGATCCGCAGCCTAACGCGATGGACTTCCTCGATGCCATCAAGCTCAACCTCTATGCCTCGGAGATTTTCGTCGTCACTCCTAAAGGCGATATCCGCACCTTGCCACAGGGCAGCACGGTTCTTGACTTCGCCTTCCTCATCCATACGATGGTGGGCACCCATTGTATCGGTGCCAAGGTCAACCACAAGTTGGAGTCGCCCAATTACCGCCTCTCCAGTGGCGATCAGATAGAAGTCCTTACCTCACGTACCCAGCATGTTGACCCTGATTGGCTCACTTTCGTCACTACTGCCAAGGCCAAGAGTAAGATACAGGCAGCCCTGCGCCGCGAGGAGCGTGCTGCGCAGAAGGAGGGCGAGGAGCGTCTGAATGCCTTTTTTGAGAAAGAGGACATGCCCCTCAACAGCATTGCTATTGATAAGATTGGGCAACTGCATGGCTACGACAGCCGCGAGAAGCTCTATGCCGCCATAGGACGTGGTAACATTGTCCTCGGGGAGGTCGAACGCACCGCTGTGCGAGGAACCAACGGCATCACCAGCCTCTTCCGCCGCAAGCCTAAGACGGCGCAGACGGATAAGAAGCCTGTCTCCGCCTCCTCTGAGAATACACCATCCGTTGCCGATACCTTCGATGTCAGCACCATCGACCGTCGCCGCCCCCTGCTGCTTACCGACGAGCTCATCCGTACCCGCTACCACATGGCTCCCTGTTGCAATCCCATTGCAGGTGACGACGTTCTCGGCTATATCGATGACAATGGCCACATCGTCATTCACAAGCGCAATTGCCCTGAGGCTGCCAAATTGAAGGCTGCCTACGGCTCACGCATCCTTGCTGCCACGTGGAACACCAACAAGGTTGTCTTCTTCTCCGCCACTATTGCCATCAGCGGCATCGATGGTCTCGGCGTCCTTGGCAGGATTACCGACATCATCTCGTCGCAGCTCAGCGTCTATATGGAGAAGATTGTCATTGAGGCACACGATGGCCTTTTCGAAGGAACCATCCGGCTACGCGTTCACGACGTTGCCGATATCCGTACCGTCACCACAGCCCTGAAACGTCTCAAGGATGTGTCCTCAGCGACACGTGTTAATTGATTTTATGGTGTTAAAACCCTGATGTGGCTCTGTACATCAGGTAATAGTCCAGTACCGTCATAGCTGCCATAGCCTCCACTACGGGCACAGCCCTTACGGCTACGCACGGGTCGTGGCGTCCCTTCATCGTCAGCACGCCCTCATTTCCCTCGCTATCGACAGTCTGCTGAGCACGCAGCACGGTGGGCGTCGGCTTGAACAGCACTCGGAAGGTGATTGGCTCGCCATTCGAGATGCCTCCCTGAATGCCCCCTGAGTGGTTAGTAGCTGTGCCGATGGTGCCATCTGCACGGCGAACGAAGGTATCGTTTTGCTCCGAGCCTCTCATGCCCACGCCGTTGAATCCTGCGCCGTAGTCGAAGCCGTGACAGGCATTGATGCTCAGCATAGCTGCTCCCAATGCCGCGTGAAGTTTGCCATAGACGGGCTCGCCCAGTCCTATCGGACAGCCCGTTATCGTGCAGCCCACGATGCCGCCGATACTGTCGCCCTCGCTCTTCACTTGCTGGATGAGGGCTTCCATACCTTCGGGTGTCGTCTCACAGCCCACTTGCTTCAGCCGTGCCTCTACGCTGATGCCCCTTTCGCGCAACACCATCTTTGCCAGAGCGCCGCCCACCACGCGTACAGCCGTTTCGCGAGCCGATGCCCGTCCGCCTCCGCGATAGTCGCGAAAGCCGTATTTCTGGTCATAGGTATAGTCGGCGTGCGAGGGGCGGTACCAACGTTGAGCCTCGCTGTAGTCGCCCGAGCGGGTGTCGGTATTGCGGATAACGAAACCGATGGGGGCACCTGTGCTGCGTCCTTCGAAGATGCCTGAGAGCAGTTCCACTTCGTCAGCTTCCTTGCGTGGCGTCACTAACGCGCTCTGCCCAGGGCGTCGGCGGGCCATCTCGCTGCGGATGAAGTCCTCGTCAATCGTTATGCCGGCAGGCATACCGTCAACCACACCTCCGATGGCTGAGCCGTGCGACTCGCCGAATGTCGTCAGCCGAAAAATCGTTCCGAACGTATTCATCTTTTTCTACTCTAAACTCTTGACTCATTGCAACCTCCACCTTTGCAACCCTCATCGCAGCCCTCTCCGCAGCTTCCGCCTTTGCAGCCTCCGCAGCAGCCTGAGGTAGCAGCCTTCACCTCATCGTCTGAGGCTGTGCGCCGCTCGGTCAGCGTGCCCTTGAAGTGCAGGTCCTTGCCTGCCAGCGGATGGTTCAGGTCAATGGTTACCTTATCTTTCTTTACCGCTATTATTGTGGCTTGCAGGCGATTGCCGTCAGCATCCATTAGCGGCACTATGTTGCCAGGATAGATATCATCGGCTGGGAACTCGCCATCGACGTAGAAGATACTCTTATCCACGTCGAACACATACTCCTCGTCCCTTGCCCCGTTGGCTTCCTCTGCCTTGACAACGAAGTCAAAGTCATCGCCTACGGCAAGCGGCAGCAAAGCGGCCTCGAAGGCGTCGAAGGTATAGCCCACACCCGTTACGAATCGGAATGGGCGTTCGTTCGTGCACTCTTCTACCAGCGTTTCCTCGCCATCGATATCCACGTACAAATCGTACGTCACAGCCATTACATAGTGTTTCATATTCTATTGTTTTTCAAAAGCGATGCGAAGGTAAGAAAAAAAATGCAAATCGTCAAAACAATTGCAAATAAATTTGCATTATCTCTCGGCTCGCACTCTCTTTAACGGGCATCCGTTAAAGATATTTCTTTTGCTTACTCGTACCTTTAATCCCCTACGGGGCTTTTAGGTAGGCTTCGCCTCGGGCAAATCAAAAAAAACACGTTTTTCTTGCTTTTCCTCTCGGCTCGCACTACCTTTGTCCGAAAAAGGAAGAAAGCGTATGAAAAAGAGTATTTGTTTGGTGCTATTTCTACTATGTGCGGTATGCCTGATGGGGCAGAATGCCGGGCGTGAGGTGATAAAGCTGAAGAACGGCTCGGTGCTGAAAGGCGAGGTGGTGGGCGAGTTGAGCGACTCTCTTGCCTTGCAGGGTGCTGACGGCTCGATGTTCATCTTTGCCATAAGCGACATCGCGGAGCGGACGAAGGAGGCCGCGCATCATGCTACGGCAACGGCTCACGGCGTGACGTTGCGCACAGCAGAGCCGACGTTGGCTGACACCCTCGCCATCGAAGCCGATTTGCTGAAGTTTCCCCGTCTCACGCAGAATGGGCTGAGGCTGAAAGAGAGGGAGTTGAAGACGTTGTTTGCCGATAATCCTGTTGCGGCGCGGCACTTCAGGATAGCCTCTGATCTGGGGCGGATAACGGAAATTCTGGAGTTTGCCTCAGGGTTTATTCTTGGATGGGAGCTGGTGAATGTGGGATTGCTCAATAAGGAGTTCAACACCCCTCTGGCGTGCATCGGAGCGGGGTCGTTCGTTGGTGCGCTTTGCCTGAACATTGCTGTGAATAACCAGGCCCGTGAAGCCGTCCGCGCCTACAACAGCGGCATCGAAAGCCTCGTTTCGCCTCGCTCAGACGACCTCAGCCTGAGCATTGGTGCCACCTCAGGCGGCGTAGGGCTAAGGATTACGTTTTAGTGAGTAGTGATTAGAGATTAGTGATTAGTGAATAGTGATTAGATAAATGTTTCCGCATACAAAGGTACTATCTATTCACTAATCACTATTCACTAATCACTTATTCTGTAATTATGCTGAACTCGGCGCCGCTGGCATAGTCGGAGCCGCTTTGTTCGCTCAGCGCGCGGAAACGGATGTAGCGTGCCCTGACGGTATGTGGGAAGAGGATGGTCTGCGGCTGGCGGCTGCGGGGGAATGCGCCCTTGACGATAGGATTTCCCCACGTCTTTCCGTTGCTTGAAATATAGATTTCGTAGTCCTTCACGTGTCCGTTGGGGCTATCCTGACGGGGTGTATAGACGCATCCCTTGATGGTCTTCTGCTTGCCGGCATCGAAGTCCACCCAATGGGGATAGGTGCCCACGGTGATGCTCCACATGCTGTGCCAGAAGGTCGAAGGGTCGCCGTCGGCAAAGGCTTCGGCGCTGCCCTCCGAGGGCTCGATGCTGGAGGCATAGACGACCTCAAGCTGCCCCTCAGGCTTGGGGATGACGGGCATGGTGGGCATGGGTGTGCTGCCGCTGACGGCTGTGCCGCCCTTGGCACCTAGCGGGCGGATGAGGAAGCCGAACTGCGTGGGCTCAGCCAGCGCACGGTCTATGGTCAGGGGTGCACCCTGTCCGCAGCTGTTGCCGCCGAGGCCCGTGACTTTGGCGTCGAGGGTGAGGAAATAATGTTCGCGCTCGGGCAGTTGGTAGGGGTGAGCCGCAAGGGTGAGGTCGACGGCGCTCCAAGGGCTGACGTTGAAGGATAGGGCAGGTGCGGCAGAGGCGTTGTTGGGCATCTCTCTTTGGCTGGCGAGGGTGCCGTCGGCTCCTGCAGAGCGGGGTACGGTAGCAATGATGCTGGCACCGCTGCGGCCTTTGCTGAACGTGAGCCAGCGCGTGCCCTCGTGGTTGCCATTCTCCTGCGGGAAGGTGTATTCAGTAGTGAGTGCTGCAGCGGGCGAGGTGTAGGTGCCGATGTCGGCGCAGGCCATACGGTCGTTGTAGTTCTCCACAGGGCCACGTCCGTAGTAGCTCACGTCATCCAGCGTCTTGGGGAATTCCATGACGTAGCCCAGACGGCCCAGGGCGGTGTTCTGCCGGTTGGAGGTGATGGCTGAGGCCAGTTCGATGCTACCGTCGGGGTACACCGTCCAGACGACGTTGGAAACGAATTTGAAGGAGGGCTTCTCCGTCTCCTCCTCCTCGATTTGGGGATGTCCGCTGGCGGTTCCGCCGATGAGGCGTGCCGGATGGGGCGCCTGGCTGGTGACGGTGAAGGCGAGCTTGGTGCTGCCGTCCTTCTGCTTCGTCACCTTGGCTGCCGAGGCGGAGTGCTGGAGGTTGTGCAGGCCGTTTGCCATCCAGCTGCCGACGGCCCAGTTGTCGTTGTTCACAAAGGCGCGGTAGGCGTTGAGCTTCGGGCCGCAGCCTTCAGGGATAATCACGCTTCCGTCGTACGAAAGTTTATGGATGGTGCCCTGCTGCATGTCGAACTCCACCTCGAAGCCGTCGCCGCTGACGGTAACGAATGGCGTCTTCGTCAGATTGACAAAATTCCCCGTTTTCATCGGGCTTTTTCCGCTCTGTAGCGTGGCAATGGCAGGCCGTTTGGGGGCACTCTTCAGCGGCAGTTGCTGCTCGGCAACGACGTAGCCCTTCTTTGCCCAGGGGAGGTCTTTGTTCTGCAGGAGCTGGATGTTGAGGAAGTACTCGCCGTCGTCAGGCAGGCCGTCGAAGGAGAGGGCGACCTCCTTTTTCGAGCGGGGTGCGATGCGCATATCGCCGACGTAGTCGTTGCGAGTCTGCGAATCGATATAGTCCTCCTGCACCACCTGTCCGTCACGCAAGAGCGTCCAGTGGGCATCGCACGTGAAAGGCTCGAAGTACTGCTTGTTGAACGCCGTCACCATGCCGTCATGATACGCGATGTCCACAGGCTGGTGGACGCGCTTCACCTCGTAGTACTGCGGCTTGGGCGTGCGGTCGCCGAAGATGATGCCGTTCATCACGAACTGCCCGTCGTTGGGCGTGTCGCCGAAGTCGCCGCCGTAGGCCAGATAGCGAGTGCCGTCGGGGGTGTAGTTATACATCGACTGGTCCACCCAGTCCCAGATGGCGCCGCCCATGAAGAAGTTGGTGGTCTCGATGGCCTCCCAGTAGTCGGCAAAGTTGCCCAGGGCGTTGCCCATGGAGTGGGCATACTCGTTGATGTGGAAAGGATACTTGATGTTGTAGTCGCCCTTGACGGCGCCGCGCACCCAGGGGATGGAGGGGTATTGGTTCGAGCCGATGTCGGCAATGGCGTTGTTGCGCTCGTACTGCACGGGGCGGCTCTGGTCGAAGGCCTTGATGGCGTCGTAGGCAGCCTGGAAGTTCTTGCCCGGGCCAGCCTCGTTGCCCATGCTCCAGATGATGATGCTGGGGTGGTTGTAGTTTTGGTGCACCATCTCCATGTTGCGTGCCACGTGGGCAGCCTCCCACTCCACGGGGTGCGAGAGCGATGCTGCGCCGTAGTAGTACTCGTGGCTCTCGACGTTCGCCTCGTCCATGAGGTAGATACCATAACGGTCGCACAGGTAGTACCAGTAGGGGTCGTCGGGGTAGTGGCTGTTGCGGACGTGGTTGATGTTGGCGCGTTTCATCAGGAAGAGGTCCTCCTCCATCATCTCGCGCGTCAGGGCGTGGCCCACGGCGGGGTGGCTTTCGTGGCGGTTCACGCCCCGCAGCTTCACCGTCTTGCCGTTGACGTAGAAGTAGCGTCCTGCCAAGTGGAACTCGTCCTCGTCAGCCGGCGTGTCCTTGATTTCCACCTTACGGAAGCCGGTGTAGGTGGAGAAAGTCTCCAGGACGCGCCCTTCGTCGTCCGTCAGATGTCCCACGATGGTGTAGCGCCACGGTGCCTCGGCCGACCATTTCCGGGGATTCTTGAGTGTGATGGTGGTGGTGAAGGACATCGTGGCGCCGTCGGCATCCACGTCGAAGGCATCGTCCACGTCGAACGTCTCCACCAGCTCGTTCCCGTCGCTGTAGAGGGCGTTCTTGTAAATGGAGTAGGAGAGGCGGCAGGTGGCTGTCCGTGTGGTGAGGTTGCTGACGGTAGCCGTCAGCGTCAGCGCGCCGTTGGTGTAGTCGTCCATGAGGTCAGGCGTTATGGTGAAGTCGCGCACCTGCACCTTCGGCTTCGCCTCGAGGGCTACGGTACGGAAGATGCCCGGCAGGCGGAACATGTCCTGCGCCTCCAGGAACGAGCCGTCGCTGCTACGGTAGACCTCCACTGCCAGCACGTTGTCGCCGTCGGCATGGACGAAGGGCGTGATGTCGAACTGCGCCGTGTTGCGGCTGTTCTTCGAGAAGCCCACGAAGTAGCCGTTCACCCAGAGGTAGAAGAACGAGTCCACGCCGTCGAAGTTGATGTAGATTTCGCGTCCGTCCCAGTCCTTGGGCAGGCTGAATGTGCGGCGATATGAGCCCACTTCGTTCCTCACGCTGTAGGTCGTCCAGTTCTCAGGCGGCGTGCGCATGACGCCCCCACGCCAGTCGTCCACCTTCACCTCGTGCCAGAAGATGACGGGCTGGTTCACGTAGATGGGTGTGCCGTAGCGCTGCCTGCCGTCCTTCTGCAGGCCCTGGATGTTCCACGAGCCTGGCACGGCGATGTCGTCCCACGCCGCATCGTCGAAGTCCGTGGTGTAGAAGTGCCTGGGGCGCTCGTCTGGGTTAGGTGCCCAGTGGAATTTCCATGTACCGTTGAGGCTCTGCCAGTACGCGCTGTTCTCGGGCAGCACGCGGCGAGCCGTCTCCTCGTCGGCAAACGAGAAGAACCACGCGTGGGGCAATTCCTTGTTCAGGGCGAGCTCTTCGGGGCTCTGCCATTCGTTGCCGTTGGGCTGGATGGCATCGGCATACTGGAAGCCGGCAAGGCCGTCGTCGGCATGGGCGGTAAGGCAAGCG
This sequence comes from Bacteroidales bacterium UBA1189, assembly GCA_002309805.1. Lineage (GTDB taxonomy): Bacteria > Bacteroidota > Bacteroidia > Bacteroidales > Bacteroidaceae > UBA1189. Next base: position 33,141 of record DBYJ01000018.1, read on the forward strand.
GCTGCGAAGCCGAGCAGGAGGAGATGGTTTTTCATACGGGCTATTACATTTTTATTTGTGCAAAGATAGGGTGAGCCGAGCGAAAAAGCAAATAAATATTTAATTTTTCCGAGGCGACCCCTATCTAAAAGCCCCGTAGGGGATTAAAGGTACGATTAAGCGAGCGATAATGCAAATTTATTTGCAATTATCCGAGCGTGAGTACCTAAAAGGGCTGAAAAGCCTCAGTTCAGGGTTTGTAATCCGTAGCGGTCATTTGGTCGGTTAGGTCACGAGGTCATTAAAAGAGGGGGGGGTATGCAGAAAAAAGGGTGTGAAAAACAATAAGAAAACGAGGGAGAATTTTTATAGTCTATTATATATAATTAATTCGTCCTGAAAAATTCGGCGGCATGTATACCACCCCTCTTATAATGACCTAATGACCACCGCGACCCTTAATGACCATTTTTCCCAACCGCAATCAGAAGCCATTCTCGCTGCAATGCTGCAAAAATTGCCGTGTTTTCGCAGCGGATAATTCTTCCCGCGCGCCGCGGGGGCAGGAATTTCCAGTGGGCTGAAAATTCATTCCACTGGGCGGACGCGCCAGCGCACTGCGCTAAAATTCCAGTCCACGGCGCTATTTCGGAGAAAGCAGTTACAAATCGTAAGTTACCCCGATTTTTTCCGTCCTGCCCATGTAGCTGCCATCCTGCACTTCCTCGGCCCTGTGCTAGACAGGGAGGATTGCCTGGCTTTAGCAGCCAAAAAATGTCCAAATCGGCTCGACAGCATCCTCTCGCTGAAAGTCGGAATTGGTATGAAAAGAATGTTGTATCTTTGCAACAGAAATGCTAAGATAGGCTGCGCCCCGGCATAGAAAGCGCGCTCTCTGCTCTCGGCTTGCTCTATCTTTGTATTGGAAGAGGGTTCTTTTACTTAGTAATCACTGTTCACTATTGTCGAATCACTATTCACGATGATGACATATCCTCACGGAGGGCAGGGAGCTGCCTGTTTGGGTTGCAGAATCGCATTTTTTTCGGTTTCCGGATGAGAAAAAAAGGGGGCGGGATGATAGAAATTGAGAGAAAATGCGTATTTTTGCGGTCGAATCAAAAAAAGCGGAGGAAAACGATGAGGGCGATAGGGATATTCTGCTCAGCTGCGGAGAACATCGACAGCAGTTACTTCGACGCTGCCCGCGAGGTGGGGGCGTGGATGGCGCGCAAGGGCATCACGCTGGTGTACGGCGGCGCCGAGATGGGGCTGATGGAGGCTGTGGCCAGGGCGGTGAAGGACGGCGGAGGGCACATCGTGGGCGTCGTGCCCAACCGGCTGGTGGAGCGCGAGGTGCAGAGCAGCCTGCTGGACGAGGTGATCCTGTGTGACAACCTGGCGCAGCGCAAGCAGCTGATGCTCCAGCACAGCGACCTCCTGCTGGCCCTGCCGGGCGGCATCGGCACGCTGGACGAGGTGTTCCACGTGATGGGCAGCGCCACCATAGGCGAGCACCGCAAACGGATGGTGCTCTACAACGCCGGCGGATTCTGGGACGACTGCATGCGGATGCTCACCCACATGAACGAGCGCGGCTTCATCCGTGGCAGGCTGAGCGACTACGTCGTCACGGCAGCCTCAGTGGAGGAAATAGAAAAATTGTTTTAGTGATTAGTGAATAGATAATAGTGAACAGTGATCAGTGATCAGTGAACAGATAATAGTGAACAGTGAGCAGTGAACAGATAATAGTGAACAGTGAGCAGTGAACAGATAATAGCGAAGGAGCCGCATACAGAGCATCCATCTGTTCACTGTTCACTGATCTCTGATCACTCAAAAATATAAGATATTATGCGCAAGGTTATTGGTATCGGCGAGACGATTCTCGACATCATCATCCGCGACGGCAAGCCCACGGGCGCCGTGCCAGGCGGCAGTACGTTCAACACCATGGTGTCACTCGGGCGCATGGACACGCCGGCGGTGTTCCTCACCGACCTGGGCGACGACCATGTGGGCAGCGTCATCCGCGAGTTCATGAAGGACAACGGCGTGGACGACACGTACGTCAGCGTGTGGCCCGACAAGCAGAGCCCCGTCTCGCTGGCGTTCCTCGACAAGGACAACAATGCGCAGTATGAGTTCTACCGCCAACCGTTCCCCACGGAGCGTGAGCCGCTGCTGCCGGAGGTGACGGCGGACGACGTGGTGGTGTTCGGCTCGTACTATGCCCTCGACCCTGCGACGCGTCCCCGTGTGTCGGCGCTGCTCAGCCTGGCCCGCGAGCGTGGCGCACTCATCGTCTACGACGTGAACTTCCGCGTAAACCACAGGGCCGAGGCGGTGAAGCTGACGGGCACGCTGCTGGAGAACCTGGAGTTTGCCGACATCATACGCGGCTCGAACGAGGACTTCCGCATCCTCTACGGCCTTGCCGACAGCGAGGCGGTATATCGTCAGCAGACGGCATTCTACTGCCCGCGTCTGGTGTACACGTGTGGTGCCGAGGGCGTCAGGCTGCACGCCGGAGGGGGTGTGAGCCGCAGCTACGAGAGCCTGCCCGTGCCTGCGCTGGTGAGCACCATCGGCGCCGGCGACAGCTTCAATGCAGGACTCATCTACGGCCTGCTGCGCTACCGTGTGCGCCGTGCCGACCTTGACAGCCTGACAGCTGACGACTGGGACCATATCGTGGGCTGCGCCCTGGCCTTTGCCGCCAACACGTGCCAGAGCCTGGAGAACTACGTCGACAGGGGATTTCAGGTATAGTGATTAGTGATTAGTGATTAGATGATAGTTCTGCATCCGAAGGTATTATCTATTCACTAATCACTATTCACTAATCACTAATCACTACTCACTATTCACTAAAACTTTATCCATTCCTCAGGGTTGAGGCGCTGGAGGTCTTTGCGTAGCTGGAACTGAAGGATGCTTTCGCCGGAGGGGTCGGTGTGGATGGTACCCAGAGGGGCACCGCCCTTTACCTTGTCGCCCTGACGGACGCTGAGGGTGGCGAGGTTGCAATAGACGGAGATATAGTTGCCGTGACGGACGAGGATGCCGTAGGTTTTGCGTGAGGGATGCTCGAAGATGGCTGACACTTCGCCGTCGTAGATGTTGCGGGCTGTGGCGCCGCGGCTGCAGCGCAAGTCGACGCCCTGATTGTTGACGGTAACGTGCTTCATACCACTCATCTGCTGGATGCCGTAATGCGAGGCAATCATGTAGGAGCCCTGTACGGGGACGGGCAGGCGGCCCTTGTTCTGCTGGAACGAGCCGGAAAGCTTCACGTCATCGGCACTCATCTTGAAGCCGCCCTTGCTGCCGCTTTCGGCAGGGGGAGTGTCGGGTTGCTTGGTCTCCTTGCCCTTGGCTGTCGTAGCTTTTTCCTTTGCTTTTGCTTTGGCTTGCGAGGCGGCAATCTGCTCGTTGATGAGCTGCTCAATTTTCTTGTCGAGGCGGTCGTACTCGCTTTGCTGGCGCTTGAGCTCATTTTTGATGGTGGCCTGCTGTTTCTGCAGACGGCTTACTAGAGCCTGCTGCTCGGCCTGCTGGGTGGCGAGGGCCTGTTGCTCGTGCTGACGCTGGGCCAGCAGCTCGGTTTGGCTGGCTTTCAGCTCGGTAAGCTCGGCACGCTTCTCCTCCAGTTCCTGCTGCTTGGCCTGAATATCGCGCCCCATCTGTGCCTGGAAGTGGGCATACTCGCTGAGATAGCGCATGCGGCGGTACATTTGGCGGAAGGTGTCGGACGAGAGGAGGAAAAGCAGACGGTTTTCGAACGAATTGCGGTGGATCGACTGGCTAAGGGCGCTGGCATAGCGGCTCTTGCGCATCTCAAGGTCGGCCTCTAGCTCCTTCAGTTCGCTACCGAGGCGGGTAATCTCGGTCTCGGTGGCCTTCAGCTCGTTACCCATCTGGGTGACAAGTTCGGTCTGCTGACGGATGCGCTCGCTGAGCACGGAGAGCTGCGCCAACTGGCTCTTGACGTCCTTGCCGGTAGTAGCAAGCAGTTGTTGCGACTCCTTGATCTGCTGCTCCAGACGGGCACGGTCTTTCTTCATCTGCTGCACCGATTGGGCTGACGCGGGCGTAATGAAAAATGCAGAACGGAAAATGAAAAATAAGATGAAAAGGAGGAAGGAGAGGCGTTTCATAAGAGTCTCATTTCAGGAAGGAGAGTTTCGAAAGCAACTCGGCAGCGGAAAGCTGGGTGTAGTTGGTGAGGTTGGTGCGAGGGGTCCAGTCCTTGCTGTCGAGGGTTATGTTGGTGAATGAAACTTGCACGGAGGCCTTCTTCCCCTCGCCTTCCAGCGTGGCGGAAAGTGCCGACGGGTAGCGGGTGTCGCCCACCAGCTGATAGCCTGAGTAGGTCCAGTCGGAGAGGAAGGTGCCGAACTGCAGGCGGGTTCGCTGCAGGCGGGTGATCTCGGCATCGGTCCAAAAGCGTGCTGAGAGAGTCTTCTGGTCCTTGGGCTGGATGAGCCGTTGGGTGCCCGAGGGCTCTACGTTGAACTTATCCAAGTGGGCCGCTACGTTCTTCTGCCCAGGGAGGAACAACTCGTTCCACAGTAGCGACTCGATGAGCGAATAGTTGACGAGGGACTGGCCGAGGAAGGGTAGCTCGGAGTACTTTGCCTTGGCGTACTGCTTGTTCAACCGGTCGATAATCCACACGGCCTCGGGAGTCATCTCGATGCGGGCTACCTCAATCATCCCTAGCGCCGTGAATGCCATCTGGATGACTTCGTCGCGCCGCATACGCAGGTTGCCCTTGATGGGCAGCGTCTTGTCGCCATACGTGGCCTCAACGGCCATGCGCAGCGAGAGGTCGGTGTGGTTAGCCAGCGGTGTGGCGATGGCTGTCAGGGGGGAGGCTATCCTCATCCGCGGGGCTTGATTGGCTTCGGGCGAGGTTGTCACTTGATTGACTGCGCCGCAGCCTGCCAGCAGAAGGCATAGGACGAAGGGAAGAACCAGAAGCAGGAGGTGTTTCTTCACTATCGTCAAGGGGATGGGTAATGCTATTTTATCCATTTTTTCAGTCGGATTTTCTTTTTCAGTTTGTTCTCTGCCAAGCGTTCTTCGGCTGTGGGCTTGGTGCCGCTCTCCTTGCGGTCTTTCTGCTGCTGTTCGAGGGCTTGTTTCCAGTAGCCGAGGGCTTCGTCAACGAGTCCGCACTTGAAGCTGATGTCACCGGCATGTTCCATCAGCACGGCGCTGCTGGTGGTATCGGCCTTCAGGGCCTGCTCCATATAGCGCCATGCCTCGTCGTAGCGTTCCTTCTGGAAGAGAATCCAGGCGTAGGTGTCGAGATAGGTGCTGTTATTGGGTTCCTTGGTAATGGTGACGCGGCTCATCTCCTCAGCACGATCGAGGTCGCGGTTCTCGAGGGAGAGGTAGTAGGCGTAGTTGTTGAGCACCGACACCTTCGAGGGGTTATAGACGAGGGCTGAGTCGTAGGCGACGTAGCCTTTTGCCTTCTCGTTGTTGGAGAAGTAGAGGTCGCCGAGCATGGTGTAGAGCTCCGTGCAGAGTTCGGTATCGCTCTCCTCGCCGATGTGTGAGACGCCCTCGAGGCAGTAGTCGATGGCACGCCGTTCGTCCTTGTCGCGCAGGGCGGTGATGACGAGGTAGTAATAGGCGTAGAGCTCGTCAGGGTAATAGGCGAGCAGGGCGCGGCTCCGCTCACGTACTTCCTCCGTGTCGTTGTGTTCGACGGCATAGTAGAGCAGCTGCTTGAGGGCCTCCACGTTGTCGGGCTCTACGGCAAGGATGGCTTGGACGAAGGGGATGATGAGCGTGTCGGGCTTCTGAGCCTGGATGTAATAGGCGGCGCAGGCCTTGGGCATAGCGATAGATGTCTGCGGCTGGGCAAGGATGCGGCTGAATAGGTCGTCGATGGCAAGGGTGTCCTGCCGGCTCTCCATCTGGCGGATGAGCTGCGAGGTGAGCTGGATGCGGCGTTCGTCAGGCAGATGCCCATAGACTACCAGCGAATCGACAATGGCATCAGCACGCTTGTCGTTGCCGCTCTTGTTGTACCAGTTGGCCATGCCGAGGTGGCCCATATCGTTGTCGGGCTCTACGGCAAGCACGCTCTCGTAGGCACGACGGGCTTCATCGAGTTTGTCGTAGTTGAGGCAGACGTCGCCCAGTAGCAGGCGGTAGCGCAGTTCGTCGGGATGGGCGGCTGCCAGCTCCTCCATCGAGCGGAAGGCAGCCTCGCTGTCCTTCTTCAGGAAGTAGGCACGGAACTTCTCCATCTCAATCTCCTCGGACGAGCCGAAGCGCTCCTCCATGCGGCCGAGGGTCTCTATCTCCTTATCGTATTGTTCCGTAGCCTGATAGAGATTGACGAGGATGGGCAGCAGCTCTGCCGAACGTCGGGGGAAGCGCGTCTCCATATCCTCGTAGATGGCGATGGCTTTGTCCAGCTGCTGATTGTTGTAGTAGGCTTCAGCAAGGCTCTCCTGATACCAATAGTTGTCGGGGTCGTAGGTGACGGCCTGCTGCATGAGGCTGAGCGCCTTCTCCTTGTCGCCCAGCGCGGAGTAGTAGGCCGAGAGTTCGTAGAGGGCCGTCGGAGCCGTAGGGCAGATGGAGAGGCAATGCTGGAGGAGGTCGAAGGCCGCGTCGTAGTTCTCCTGCTGACGTTGGTTAACGGCCTCGAGGTAGAAGTAGTCGTAGCGGCGCTGCTCCTCGTCGGATAGCTGCGCCGTGTCCTCTGGTGCAACGGCTTTGCGCGACGTTCCGCAGCCTGCAAACGGGAGGAGGAAGAGGATGATCAGGAAGAAAGAGAGGGTATTCCCCTTGCTGACATCAGCGAATAAATGGCGAATAGAGCCTCCGACGAAGTTTTTCGTCTGCCCTCCGTTCGTCGTCTGATGCCGTCTGTCCGTCATATCCTACTCTCTTACCCTAATTTCTAATCTTCAATTTTCAATTTTCAATCTTCAATCTCTCAAACGCCTGTATGTCCGAAGCCGCCTGCGCCGCGCTCGGTATCGTAGAGGGCGTCAGTCTCGTCCCACACGACCTGCTCGTGGCGGGCGATAATCATCTGGGCGATGCGCTCTCCATCTTCTATGACAAAATCCTCGGCAGAAAGATTAATGAGGACGACGCAGATTTCGCCCCGATAGTCGGCGTCGATGGTGCCAGGAGTGTTGAGCACGGTGATGCCGCGCTTGATGGCAAGGCCACTACGAGGGCGCACTTGTGCCTCGTAGCCTGGAGGCAGGGCAATAAACAGTCCCGTAGGGACAAGGCAGCGCTGCATGGGACGCAGCACGATGGGCTCGTCGAGATTTGCCCTCAGGTCCATGCCTGCCGATAGCGGCGTGGCGTATGACGGGAGGGGATGATGGGACTTGTTGATGATCTGAACGTTCATGATGAAGAAAATGAAAAATTAGGAATTAGGAATTAGGAATTTTTCTGGGGATAACGGCAAAGCGCAACCTATTCCTAATTGGTAATTCCTAACTCCTAATTCCTAATGATTACTTCTTAGAGATACGGGTTGAGTTTCTTCCACTCGCAGACGGGCGGGACGATGCCGAGGTCGACGATTTCGTCGCGCATCTTGCAGAGGTGGACGTACGAAGCATCGAGGGCAGCCATTTCGTCAGCCGTACCCTTGACTTCGCTGTAGTGGACACCCGTAGCGTCGATGATGGTAGGCATAGCCATCATGACGTTCTTGTACTTCTCCGTGTTGACGTAAGTGCCGGCGGGGAGGGTGAAGGGTTCGCCACCCATAGCGGCCTCAATCATCTTCACAGCGTTGTAGGCAGGGCTCTGGAACGAGCTGCGTCCACGCAGCTTGATGATGTTGCTGCCGCCCTGAATGGTGCGCTGCTTGATGTCGGCAAATTTTTCGGCAGAGAGGTTCATCTCCGAGAGGGGCTTGCCGTCAATCTTCACTTGCGAAGCGAAGACAGCCATCTGCTCGCCATGTCCGCCGTAGGTGTGGGCGCCAGTAACCTTGCACTGCTGCACGCCGAACTCCTGAGCGAGGGCTTCCTGCAAACGGGTGCTGTCGAGGGCAGCGAGAGAGGTGAGCTGCTCGGGCTTCAGACCGCTGTGGATAAGAGCGGTAAGGGCGGTGACGTCAGCGGGGTTGAAGATGACGACGACGTGCTTCACGTCAGGGCAATACTGATGGATGAAATCGCCGAACTCAGCAGCAATCTGGCAGTTGCCCTTGAGAAGGTCTTCGCGGGTCATACCCTCCTTACGGGGTGCACCGCCTGATGAGACGATGTACTTGGCATCCTTGAAAGCAACGGCAGGGTCGGTAGTCCAAGTGACGTTGGCACCCTCGAAACCGCAATGATAAATCTCCTCAGCAACACCGTGAACACCCTGTTCGAAGATGTCGTAGAGGCAAACGTTAGGAGTCAGACCGAGCATAAGAGCCGTTTGAGCCATGTTGGAACCAATCATACCGCCAGCACCGACGATAGTGAGCTTTTCTTCTGTTAAGAATTTCATGAGAATACTGAATTACTGAATTAATTTTAAGGGTTAAAACTATATTTCTTCGTCAAGCGCTGCAAAATTAGTGCAAGCCGAGCGAAAAAGCAAATTTTTTTGCATTTTTCCGAGGCGCAGCCTAATTAAAACGGGCGAAGCCCGTTAAAGATAGTGCAAGCCGAGCGAAAAAGCAAATTTCTTTTTGCTTGGGCTGCCTATTTTTCTTTTGCTTGTTTTCGGGTTTTTTCCTTGAGATAGTCAAGGAGGTGACGTCGCTCAGAAGAGGTAATGCCGGTAGCGTAAACAAGAACGCCTGTCCAAAGAATGCTGATGAATATGGAAAGGAGAGTGAGGATGAGCGATGGGCAATGAGCCGTCAGGGCAGGAAAGGCAAACTCCCTGAAACAGAGCGGCAGGGCAAAGGAGAGAAGGGTGACGACGACTACGACGGCTACCACCTCGCGAGCAAAACGGCGCATATTGATGCCCGTCTGCCTACGGACACAATCGGCTCGTACCAACTGGGCGATGAAGGAGAAGAAGATGGTGAAGTAGAACGCCCATTCCACACCCAGATGGAGCACCTTGTAGGCGACGTAGGTGCACGGCAGGATAGCCAGCAGCGTGAGGCCGACGCCAATCTGATAGCGTTTGTTCTGTCCTGTAGCCTGCACGGCTGCACCAAGAGGGCTGCCAAAGCTGTCGATGAGCCCTCCGACAAGCAGCAGACGGGTGAAGAAAACCGTATGTGCAGGTACGTCCTTCAGCCAAAGGTCGAGGATGAAGGGGGTCTCAACCATCAGCGGCACAGCGATAATCAGCAGCAGGTAGTAGGTGAGACGGGTGCTTTGGAAAAGCAACTTCTCCATCTCGTCCATAGCTCCGACGGCGTAGGACTTGATAATCTGCGGACGAACAGCCATATAGAAGTTCGTCTGCAGCTGGGCGATGGTCATATAGACTTTCTGTGCAAGGGCGCGCGGGGTGTTGAGGATAGGGCCGAAGAACATGTTGATGAGGATGCTGACGCCGCCCGTCTTGCAGGTGCCGGCAAGCGTGCCCATCATCTCCCAACCTGTGAAGCGGAATAGGTTGCCGACGGGCTTGCCTCCCCAGCGCAGCGTGAAGCGGCACTCGCGATAGAACAGCCGACAGTAGAGCCAATATGCCATAGCCGTCAGAGCCTGCAGGCAGAGCATCAGCAGGGCATAGAGCTTCAGTTTATCGGTGCCGTAATGTTGCAAGGCAATAGCCACAGCCAGAGCTCCAAGCGCTTCGAACACGCTGATGTAGGCAAACACCTTCATCTTCTCGCGGGCAATAATCATACCCATGTAGGGGGTGCGCATAAGCAGGAAGATAAAGCCTGCTACCGAGCAATGATAGACCCAGCGGGCCGCCTCGTCGCGCCCGGCCATCTGCATCTTGTTTTCCACAAACCACAATCCGGCTGTCTCGCCCAAGACAACAACCAGCAGCACCAATCCCAGGAAGATGACAAGACTCTGGCTGAATACGGCCCTCAAGCCATTGAAGTCCTCTTTTCCCAGTTCGAAGGAGAAGAAGCGTTGGCAGGCGGTAGACATGGTGGTGCTGAGGAACGAGAACATCACAACCACACCGCCAATGGCGTTATAAATGCCATTATCGACTTCGCCCAGTACGTCCAGCACGACGCGCGAGGTGTAAAGCCCAACCAGCATGACCAAACCCATGCGGATGTAAAGCAGCAGGGTGTTGCGGGCTATGCGTTTCTGGTCGACTACGGACATGCTATTTGATGATTGCTTCGTATAATCTGCGGGCCTGCTGCTCGTCAATGGCAACGGGATTGTTCTTCATCCTGACGGGATTGACGGAGCGGCTGAGTAGCGTCAGCTCTTCTTCCCGCTGACGGCTTACGGGCTGCTGCATGCTCAGCTCATCCATCAGCTTGCGGAAACCTTGAATACTGATTAGCTGGCTGATGGACTGGAAGACGTCCAGCATATACGCTTCGCCACGTGGATCGATGCAGCCTTCGGGATGGGAGAGCATATACTCCCAAATTTCCGGCAGGCAGACGGCTACCGCATGGCCGTGCGGAAGACCGTAAAGGGAGGTAATCTTATAGCTCATGGCGTGGGCTGCCGTAGTGGCGGAGATGTTGATGGCACGTCCGGCATAGTTGGCTGCCCACATAATCTGTGCCGCAGCCTCAGCATCGTTGTCCACGATGTAAGAACGCCAATACTCAACAATCCGTTCTACTGCCTGACGGGCATACGACTTCGATTCGTCGGTGGAGTTTACCGACCACCAGCTCTCAATACCCTGACATAGAGCATCAAGCATGGTGCACTTCTTCTGATAGAGTGGCAAGGTCTTCAGTACGGCAGGCTCCAGCAGGGCATAGTCAGGCAGTATGGCGTCGTTCGTCATCGTCTGCTTGGCTCCCTCGTAATACATCACGGCGTTGTGGGTTGATTCGCTGCCCGTCCCCGCTGTGGTGGGAATGGCGATGAGGGGAAGGGAATAGAGGTCAACTTGTTGAGCTTTGCTCTTCGTCCGTTGCGACTCGGCATAGTCCAAACAAGTTTGACTTTGCTCTCGTTGCTTCGTCCGTTGACTCGTTGACTCGTTGACATGTTGACCCTCAAAAAGGCTCTTTCCCGTTGTGTTCTCCAGCCCTAGCACGGCCATCTTGATGCACTTTGCCACATCAATGGTGCTGCCTCCGCCCACAGCCAAGAGGGCTTCACACTTCTCGTTTTGAAAAAATCGGATGCCCTTGCAGATATCTTCGTACAAAGGATTGGACGTGAAGTCGGAAAACGATACCTTCTCTACTGCCAGCTCCTCCACCTCCTCCTTTATGGAGAGAAACGGAAAGGACGCATCGGTAACGAGAAGAATCTTCCGCTTTCCTGTTCTTGCCATTATCTCTGGCAAATGCCCGATGCCCTGTACGATTTCCTGCATGACAATGTTGATTTAGTCCTTTTTTGACAGGAATTTCATGAATGCCTCCTTGTTTTCCAACGGGGTGGTGGTGGGGCGTCCGAGATCCTTGCGATTGCCCTTCCTGACTCGGATCTCAAGGAAGTAGGGGCCATCCTTCTTTGCTGCCCATTGGGGTAGGAACGTCATGATGTCGGTAAGCTGCTCCTCGCTATCCACCCAGTTGACCTGCTTATAGCCGAATACTTCTGCCAACTCGGGGAACTCAATCTCCAGTCCCACAGTAGGTTGCCCGCCTACAGAATCATGGGCGCCGTTATTGAAGACTATATGGACAAGGTTTGTCGGACAAAGCGAGCCCACAATAGGCATACTGCCCAGATGCATGAGAGCTGCGCCATCGCCGTCGAAACACCAGACTGTTCTTTCAGGCTTGGCTAAAGCGATACCGAGGGCAATCTGCGAGGCATGGCCCATAGAGCCTACCGTCAGGAAATCCTGCTCGTGGCTCTGCCCTTTCGCTGTGCGGAATTCAAAGAGTTCGCGGCTGATCATGCCTGTGGTACTGACGATGACGTCCTCCGGCCCTATAGCCGCAGCCACTATCTGGATAGCCTTCTCGCGTGTTAGCGTCAGATGGCTCTCTTTTTTATTCTTCAGCGTATAAGGCTCGAAGGTGTCCTTTTCAACCACTAATGCAAAGGGTTCTTTGCTCTCCTCCATGAAGTGGACAGCCTCTTCCACTTGGCGGGCGGCCTCAGCATCGTCTTTGCTGAGAATGGCATGACGGATGCCCATGACGTCCAACAGGGGAAGAGTCACCTTGCCCTGCTTGACGTGCTGCGGCTCATCGTGAATGCCAGGCTCACCCCGCCAGCCGATAAGCAGAAGGACGGGAATGTTGTAAACCTCCTTATCCGTCAGCGAGGCCAGCGGATTGATGGCATTGCCTTCGCCAGAATTTTGCATGAAAACCATACCGATGCGGCTTGTTGCGAGATGATAGCCAGCGGCAAGGCCGACAGCTCCTCCTTCGTTAGCAGCAATGATGTAGTGATGGCTGTCTATGTGGTCTGCCATGTAGGCACAGATGTTCTTCAACAGCGAATCAGGCACGCCGGCAAAGAACTCTATGCCGTTCGCCTTCAGAGTTTGAACAAAAAACTTCGGTGAAATCATTCTTCAGGTATAAGAGTGATGATGTCCTTGATGCTCATGCACATATCGTCGCACTCTTTGGCGCGATGATTTTCCAGAATGGTACGTGCCGCACGCTGCATGGCAGGAAAACCCGTTCGGGTGAGCTGGTTGGCATAGATGACGACATTAACGCCCCGCTGCTTGAACTCATCCTCCGTCACCATATTGAACGATGTGGGGACGACGACAATCGGAGTAATGGTATCCTCGCTGCGGAAGCGTTCCACAAACTCGAAGATCTCCGCGGGGTCCTTTTTGCGGCTGTGAATCATGATGGCATCGGCTCCAGAGTCCACATACGCACGGGCCCGTGTCAGCGCGTCGTCCATGCCGCGCTCCAGGATAAGCGACTCAATACGGGCGCAGATCATGAAGTCCGACGTCTTTTGCGCCTTCTTGCCAGCGGCTATCTTGGCGCAGAAGTTCTCTATCGTGTCCTGCGTCTGCTTCACCTCCGTGCCGAAGAGCGAGTTCTTCTTCAGCCCCGTCTTGTCCTCGATAATCACCATCGAGACACCCATACGCTCCAATGAGCGGACGGTATAGACGAAATGTTCCGTCAGCCCGCCTGTGTCGCCATCGAAGATGATGGGTTTTGTCGTCACCTCCATAATGTCGTCAATGGTGCGGAAGCGGCTGGTCATATCGACAAGCTCGATGTCCGGCTTGCCCTTTGCCGTAGAGTCGCAGAGCGAGGAAATCCACATGGCATCGAACTGATACGTCTTGCCGTCCTGCAGAACGGTAGTCTTTTCGGCTATCAGTCCCGTGATGCCGCTGTGAGCCTCCAGGGCTGTGACAAGTCCCTTCATGCCAATCAGCTTGCGCAGGCGCCCACGCCGCATGTCAGGCATAGCCAGCTGGGCGCGGCTCTGCTTGTCCAGTTCCTTCAACTTTTCGTCGTTTGTATAGGGGAATTCCACCAGTTGTCCGCCGTACTCGCTCAGAACGCTGACGACCTCGTCGCGGATGGGGCGTTGGAAGCCTGTGACCCAATCATCGCCATGCACCACAAACGAAGGCCGCAGTTGACGTAGGTTGTCGGCATACGAGAGCGTCTTCTGCTCTACCACCTTTGCTACGCCGCTGATGTTTGCAAACAACGACGCACGCTCTGAGAAGGGGATGAGCGGATAGCGCTTGTAGCTGGCAACAGCCTCGTCGGAGAGGACGCCGATGACCAGGCGTCCCAGCTTGCGGGCTTTCTTTATGATGGCGATGTGCCCACTATGTATCAGGTCGGCTGAGAAGCACATGTAGACCCAGCGATTCTCTATTTCGTGCAGCTTGCCGGAGACCACCTTCAAGTCGTCAGGCGTATCAATCTCGGCGCAGAGGGCGCCCTTGACGTCCAGCGCCTTCAGGCAACACTCGTCCGAAACCTCGTTGAAGGCATTCTCGGCATAGCACTTCCGGTTTCCGCTCTCGCAGTACGCCACGATTCTCTTCAGCCACACGGCCCAGTCCTTCTTCCTTATTTTATAGAGAGGCTGAGCAGCCATGGCCTCGTCGAAGAACTCGATGCCTATCTTGCTGATGCGCCCGTCGTGGACAACGGCTTTGAAGTCCTTTTCCGGCAGGGGAGCTTCAGCGTCCACCGCCATGCAGCTCTCCTCGCCAGCGATGACGGCATCAAACACGCGGTTTTCGAACACTAGGTCACCGTGCATCAGCACGATGTCGTCATCCTGTAAGGATTCTCGGGCACAATAGATGGAGTAGATGTAGTTCGTCTGGTCATACAGGGGATTCCGCACAAACGTGAACTTCAGCGGAAGCGCCAGCGACTGACAGTAGTGGGTGAGCACCTCGTCAAAATAGCCCGTTGTCATCACCACCTCCGTCAGCCCTGCCTCAGCAATCAGCCTCAGCTGACGGCTCAGGATGGTTTCCGTAGGGGAGATTTCTGTCATGCACTTCGGCTGGTTGCTGGTTAGCACGCCCATCCGCTGTCCAAGTCCTGAATTAAGGATTAATGCCTTCATGCAACATTCATTTTTCCATTGAAACGACAAAGATACGAGTAAGCGAGTGAAAAACCAAAATTATTTCGTTTTTTCCGCGTGAGAGTACCTAAAACGAGGTATGGCCCCCCGATAAAAGTGGTGCAAGCCGAGTGAGAAAACAAACAAAAAGGAAATATCACATCAGCCCTTCTTCGCCTTTTGTCTGGAGGTCGGTGCGGAAATGGCGGATATTCTTCTCATCCAAGGGGCAGATAACCACAATGTCGTCCGTCGCGCAGAAGAAGTATCCGTCAAGCCCTTGGATAATAGTCTTTTTATTGTCAGGCAGGATGATGAGGTTGTTTCGGCAGTCGTAGAGCTCGCAGTTTCCGCTATGCACGACGTTGCCGTGCGTATCCTTTGCCGACTCCTGCCAGACGTCCTCCCAACGTCCGATATCCATCCATCCATACGAGCCCGAGAGCATGTACATATTCGGCGCCTTCTCGATGACGGCATAGTCGATGGAGATATGGATGAACGATTCGTAGCAGCGATAGAGTTCCTCGCGCCGTTCGTCACGGGTGCGGTATTCTTTGAACACGCGGTCAAGCTGCGTCATCATGTCTGGCAGCAGCGTGTGCATGGTGTCGATAATCGTCTGTGCCCTCCAGATGAAAAGACCTGTATTCCAGTAGAACTCACCGCTTTCCGTGAAGATGCGGGCAAACTCCGGCTGAGGCTTCTCAGTAAACGTCTTTATCTTGCAGAAGCCGTCGGCAGGGCGTTCCTCATCCACCTGGATGTAGCCATAGCGTGTTTCTGGGTGCGTGGGCTTGATGCCGAGCGTCACGAGGTGGGGATGCGTGGCAGTATAGTCGAGAGCCCGCAGCATATCGGCGCAGAAGGCCTCCTCGTTCACGATGTATTGGTCTGCAGGCGCCATCACGATGTTGGCCTCTGGATCAATGGTCTGGAGATGATAGGCTGCCAGCGCCACGCTGGGTGCTGTGCCCCTGAAGGCTGGCTCGCGCAGGATGTTTTGGGGGTCCACTTCGGGCAGTTGCTCTTGTACCAGCTCCATGTACGCGAGGTTGGTGGAAATGATGATATGATCGGCAGGGACAATTTTCAGAAAGCGCTCGTAGGTCTGACGAAGCAGCGTCTTTCCTGTGGCAAAGAAATCGATGAACTGTTTCGGCACGCTCATGCGGCTTAAGGGCCAGAAACGGCTTCCGATGCCTCCGGCCATGATGACAAGGTAATTATGATTTGCGCTCATACACACGTTTGGATTAGGTTCGTTTATTTCGGCTACTAAGATAACGTAAATTTTTTAATTATAGTATCTTTCGCCAATATGTTTAATAACATATTTTGGTGGAAAAAGAGAGAAGAGAGGGTGTCGAAACATCCTCTCTTCTGCTGTGGTACCACCGGGATTCGAACCAGGGACACACGGATTTTCAGTCCGATGCTCTACCAACTGAGCTATGGTACCAAACTTGGTTTTTTCGCTTGTTTCTCACAAAGCGGGTGCAAAGGTAGGGCATTTTTTTCTTTTGCCCAAACTTTTTCCATATTTTTTTGCATCAAGGCGCTGAAAAACGTCTTTCTCCTCCAAAAAACTTTGCTTTTTTAGGCAGAATATCGCTTTTGAGGGGACTTTTTTCCCTTAGTTTGACCTTTGGTCTAAAATGCTTTCCTCTCGCATTTTCGCATTTTTGCACTACCTTTAACCTACGGTTTTAGGTAGGCTGCACCTCGGAAATAAAAATAAATCAAATTTTATTTTGTATTTCTCTCGGTTTGCACTACCTTTGCAGCCGCATTCGGAAAGTAGCGCAGTTGGTAGCGCACTACGTTCGGGACGTAGGGGTCGGGCGTTCGAGTCGCCTCTTTCCGACATCATAATTAGTGTAAGGGTCTAATTCTTATTGGGTTAGGCTCTTTTTGTTTGCCTTTCTGTTCCGTTATTGTTCCGTTTCACGGCGATTTTTTGTTTTTTCTTTGCTTTTTCATGGCCTGATGGTGCAAAGGTAAGCAAAAGAAATGAAACGACAAAATAAAAGGGGAGAAACATCTGAATGAACGTCTCTCCCCTACACTCTAAAACGTATGGGTAATTATTTATAGAGCTTAGTATTCCTCCTCCAGTTTGGCAAGATACGACCTTGCATCCTCTGGGGTCATCACTCTTGTGATATTCTCTCCTTTGGTCGTAACGTCAATGTGTTCACCAAAACCCTCATTGCGTCCGAGCGTGCCAAGGATGTACCGTGTCATGCCTGAATCGGGAGGGGTTATCCACCCCACCTGCTTGCCGTTCTGTATGTCGGGGATGCCCCTGACAAGAATCCTTGCTGATGTGAGGGCTTCGTCTAAGAAGCTGCCCCTTGCATCGTCAAGCACCTGTTTGTATTCAGGGATTTTCAGCCATTCGTAGACGGTACACCGTCTTACCCCGAAAGCCCTTGCCACGGCTGAGACGTTGCCGCCTGCCTTATCCATAGCCTCTTGAAATCTCTCTAATGGTGGAGTCATATTCGTGTGTGCGCGTTATAGGTGTCTGATTCTGTTTATTGTATCATGTCTAAAATATCCTTGCCTGCGATGAACATATCGCCCTCCTTCAATCCTGCGATGTCGCAGAACATTCGCTTTTCTTCTGCATCGGCAAAGGATATGGTGATGTATGCCTGCACATTCTGCCAGTTCTCGACGGCTCGCAGCTGAGCCTCTTTTTTGGCCTCCTTGACTGCAGTTTTCTTTTCTTCGTGCGTCGGTTCGGGTTCTAAGAAGTCGTCGATGGTCTCAATGGCTGCGGGCTGCTGTGGCAGGAAGCTCTCAATCTGGGCGAGGTCGTAGGGTTCTATCCCTGCGAGCTGGTAGTCGATGTCGGGCAGGTACTCGGCAATCATTTCGTAGTCGGGGCGTGTGGAGCCCAAAGCCATGTAGGTCATTTGCTCCTTTTCCTGCTTCTCGTCGAAGTCCACGACCTCAACCTTGACAGGATAGTCACTTGTACCGTCGTACTTGTTGAGCTGGTCGAGTGCTTTCAGCCTGCGGTGTCCGTCGATGAGATTGCCCGTGCGCTCATTCCACACGATTCCGCCCAGATAGCCGAAAGTGCGGATGTTCTTTTTCTGCCCGTCCACCTGCCTGTCGGTGTGCTTTTTCGGATTGTAGGGCTGGGCGTGTAGCTGACTGCGCATCACCTCTCTTGTTTCACTCTGTTTTATCTTCATTCCTCTTGTGTTCAAACATTATTCGTTCAGCCATCGGGTACATGGCATATAATCGCTGCAAGTCTTGGGGATAGTTCGCTTCCAGCCACAGAAGATAGTTGATGTCACTTGCATCGCAGCCCGACGAGCGGGTCTTTCCTCCGTAGTCTTCTGGCCTGATGAGGCCGCGTTCTTCGATGTAATGCAATACGTCGGCATTCTTGTACTGCGAAAGAGGATAGCACTTCTTTGTTTTGAAGTTGATAGCCTCATCTTCGTAGGTTCGCAGCATTATTCGCCTGTTCATGCCGTCCGATTGTTTGAAGCCGAAGAAAGCCCACTCGATGTCGTATCGTAGGCGGATTGCATCCGTCAGGCTTTCGAGCGTATACTGCTTCTGGCGTGGGTTCTGCTTGCAGCCGAGGTAGCCTGTCTTGATGTAGGTATATACGGAGTAGTGGGGGATTTGCACGAAATGAGCGTTCTTGTATCTGTTCTGCGCCCATGTGATGTATTTGGCGATATGCTGCATATCCTTGACCGTGTACATATAGACACATACAATCTCCTTGAAGTGTGGAGCCATTAAGTCGAGGAGGGCGATGCTATCCTTGCCCGAAGCCGAGTGGAACAGCACCGCCCTGTCGGTGACGGATGCAATTCGAGAAATATGATTACCTGCCAATCTCATTGTCCGTCACCTCTCCTTTTTTAGACTACGCGACCGCCAACTCTGCGGTTGATACCTGCTCGTTGTGCGGCGGCTGTAGCTGAAGCCTGCATTCGGCCGCGCTGATATTCAGCTTTGCGCCAATACTTTGTGCGGCTTCCGTCGTTGTTCATTCTTACTGCATAAGGTTCTGGCATATCCTTTTCCTCCTGAAGTTTAATGATACTTTCTTTCCTTTTCTCTATTGCAAGTGGTTTCCCCTTGCTTTGTAGTGCTCGTTCCGAAGACCGGGCTGGATGGTTTGCCGGGTTGTCCTCCTGTCACCCCTGCTTACCGTGAATTAGTGTTTATAAGATAATCCGTTCATTTCCTCCTGTCACCTATGCCATCGTAGCCAAGCACCTTGCCGAGGGATACGATAAAGATGTCATCGCCTACCTTCGCCGTCACTTCGCTTTCAAAATCTTCGATGAAATCTTGATTGACGGTGCAAAGATAAATATCCGTAATCTCTACATCGAGCCACCAGTTCTTGTTGTAAGGGAAGAAGTGCGCCCTGTCGTAGTGTTTCAGTCCCGTCACAAGGTCAGGCTCTTTCGGGTCGTCAAACTCGCACAGACGCACAGCCCAGTGGTCGGTGAATGGCCTGTACTCTCTTACTTTCTCGCCGCTCAGTATCTGTTCGGCATAGCACTTGCGCATCGGCAAATTCAAAACTTTGTCTGTCATTTCTCCATAATCTAATTACCATTGCAAAGATACACAAATAGTAGTAGTTACGCAAGATTTCAAGTGCTTTTTTTCTGTTTTTAACTTTCCTTTTTACCTTACACAAAAAAAAGGGGTAGGTATAATTCGAATAATAAAGTGTTCCCAAGAAACGCCATCTGTCAATAATAGGGATATAAATGCTATAAGGGCTACCCTTTAACACTCTGAGTTTACCATTGAAAAGTTAAAAAAACGGTTTTTTCTCAAAAAAAGTTTTAATTTATTTGTTCTTGTATTGAGAAACTGCATATCTTTGCAAAAAGTTTAGTCAGAACTAAACGCGGTAAGAATATGACGCAGTACGAAACAGAGTTATTTGAGCTTGTAAACAATCCCGAATACACCTATTACAAGTTGCATGTAGATGGAAAATGCGACTTTGATGATTTTCTTAAAGAACTTGAAAGAAATGTGTCTGATGCAAAAAGTATGGATGCTATTATATCATATATGGATATGCTTAGTGCTCAAAAAATAACTGATAAAATCTATAATTATATACAAGGAGGAGATAGGCATGACCTTTATGAGTTTAAGAAAAACAAACTCCGTGTTTATGTTATAGACCAGAGACCAAGCATATATATCGTGATGGGAGGTTATAAGAAAAACCAAAAAAAAGATATAAAAAGACTTATTAAGAGAACAAAAGATTTTCCAAGGAAATAAACCCTAAATAATAACGACATGGATAGAAAGGACGTATTAAAATCTCCTGAATACTGGATTGCAAGAATTCAGGTTGCGCTCTACTATTGCGCAGAAAAATTTATGAGGGAAAGCGGAAAGAATAAGTCCCAACTTGCGAGACATCTTGGGTGTTCAAAAGGTTATGTCACCCAACTTCTGAATGGAGAATACGACCATAAGCTTTCAAAGATTGTCAAACTTTCATTGGCTTTCGGTTACGTTCCTGTTATTGACTTCGTTGAAGTAAACAGCTACATAGAGAGCGAATCAGTTAAATGGACGCCAGAAAAAAAGAGAGGCACAGTACCTTATAATAAAGGAATTGCTGGACAGACGTCTAACTATTCCGTTAAAGATAGTTCAACAACAAACAACTTTTATTCAGACGCAGCATGAAAGTACGAGTTAAAATGGTTAGAATTACAACGGAGCAGTTTGCAATTCTTACAGAAACGCCTGTTCTCGGTGAATATGGAGTAACCTTAACCGTTACCCCAAAACATGCTGCTGCCCAGAAGCAGATAGGTATGCTTGCGGACTTCACTTTCAAAGAAGGAGATACGCGGTTTATAGTCTTATCGGTATTCTGCGAGTTTGCCATTCTGCCAGAAGATTGGGAAGCTTGCGTCGAGGATGGAATGGTTACTATTCCAAAAGACAGTATGACATATTTCCTCGTGCAAACGGTCGGAACGGCTCGTGGAATACTCCATTGCAAGACGGAGGGTACACTTATGAATAACATTCTCCTTCCTTCTTTTGACGTGTCTAATATCTTCCAAGAAGATTACAAGTTCATGATGGAAAAACAAGAATAAAAAAAATTTCTCACTTTTTTCTTTAGAAGTCCGCTACAACCCCAAAAGTGGCGGATTTTTTCTTTTAAAGAAAAAAAGGCTTGGGAACAAAACCTCCCAAGCCCTCGGAATGACTATGCTCCCGCACTGGCATCCCCCAAAAATGAGTTAAGTACGTCAGAAATGACGCCTTACGAAATATGATATACAGAACAATTATTTATCACTGACGGCGGATGACGTGCTCCTCACAGGTATTTTTTATAACAATCTCGGTTCAAGTTCTTCAATCGCGTACATGACGCGCGGATTATTGGGGTCGATGACCTTCCGCGCCGATATGCTGATACATAAATTGTCGTTGCTGATGGCACCGACGTACTGCATACAGTCGAGAACCGTTTTCAGGGAGTTGTCTATGTCGTAGCTCCACGTGGATTCATACACAACCGCGTGAAGGTTGAACGGCCTGCTGATGTGCCTGTCCTTGTATATCTGGCACTGCTGGGCGAAGCTCCGCTCGTAGTCCCTGACACGTTCGTCCTTGATTATCCTGCGCCCTCCCGCCGAATCTGGAACGGCTAAATAAAGATTAGCCTTGCTGGGCACCTGCCCTCTGATGGTTTCCCATTGTAAGTCTGTCCGAAATTCTTTTTCCGCCATTGTTATCCTGTTTTAATCTCCTTTATCTCAAATCCCGCCTTTATTGAATTAGCCTCGAACTTCTTGTTCCGATTGGTCTGCTTGTCGTAAAAAAGTATGAACCTTTCTGTGATATAGTCGCCGGGTATATATCCCCATTCCTTTTTGGCTTTCCACCTGCGTTTTATCTCTCGTTTGGTGTATATCTTGCACGGCAGATGGTAAGTAGTCCGTCTTGGAAGACACCATTTGTCACGCAGCCGCTCGCTCCTGATAATCCCATGTTGAATGTCAGAAAGGCGTTTCCGCAGCGCTTGTCTGTCCTTGGCTATACCGTAACGCTTGGCGATGCGCAAGACGCTCTGAAATGAACATCCCATCAACGCTGCAAGTGTGTGTGTGGAGGTGTCGGGGTAGTACCTCCGCAACCATTCAGCCTGCGCTTCCGTTAGGACGTAGGGCGTGCCGAGGGCTTTGCTTTTCGACAACGTGTCGGGGAATGGTTCTATCTTCATATTTTTCTCAATTTCTTTAGAATGGTTCTTCTTCGTCTATACTGGTGGTCTTTTCAAGCCTTGGGATGGTTGTCAGCTCATAGAAATGTGTGGTCGGGGCATCGTAGCCGCAAATGAAGGAACCATAGCCTATATTTCTTCCCTTTGCGATTGTGATTTGTGCCGTGCCTTTAGGGTCTATATTGGAGTAATCGCCACTGTATTTTTTTCTGTAGACTTCGGGGCGATAGATGAGCAGCACCACATCCGCAGCCTCAGCTATCTGCCCAGAGCCCCTTAATCTGTCAAGTTTCGGCTCGGTGGTGTCCTTGCTGCGTGCAAGCTGTGAGAGTAGAACAACACAAATACCCAGTTCCTTTGCCAAATTTTTTAGCCGTCGGGCGACCGTACCGAAAAACTGCTCCTCCGTCTGGCCTTTTTCTTTGCCGTTTGTCTGTAGTATCTGGAGATAATCGATGAAGGCCACCTTGACGTCCTTTCTGCGAGCCATTGTGCGGATGCTTGCAATGATACGCTCGACAGAGATGGTAGAACGTTCATCGAAGAAGATTGGCAAATCCATGAGCCTGCCGAGTGCCTCATCGTATTGCCTTAGTTGGTTATCGGTGAGTGGGGACTGCATTATGGTTCGACAACTTATGCCGCTTTCGCTGGCTGCCATCCTTGCTGCGAGCTGGTTACTCATCATCTCCAAGGAATAGAAGGCCGCTTCGTACCCTCTCTTAGCCGCGTTAATACACATATCGAGTGCAAGCGAAGTCTTACCCTGTGAGAACTCTGCCGCCACTACAACCAAATCGGTAGGCCATAGCCCGCCCTTGTTATCGAGATACTGAAAGCCTGTAGGAATCCCCCTTTTCACGTTGCCTGAAAGGTTGGCCTTCACAATTTCATCAAGTGAGGCCAGCGCATCCTTTGTCGTGACAATGCTCGTCTGCGGCATTTCATCGGTTTTCTGGAGTTCCTCGATGGCTAATGAGCGTATCACTGCTGTTTCTCCAACTTCGGAGGTGCCAGAGGTCATGAGTTTAACGCCTATCTGCCACATGCGCCTTCTGGTATATAGGTCAGCCAGTCGGGAACAATTAGCACGGAAAGTTATGTCCGTTATGGCTGCGGCGGCTATCTGCGCAAGCTGGTACTGTTCTATGACTTCCTCTGCGGGGTGACTTTGCAGGTAGGCATTGACAGCTACCAGATTAGGGACGTTGCCTTCTTTCCCCACTCCAGCCACTGCGTTGTAAATAATCTTATAACGCTGAAAGTAAAACACGTCAGCACTAAGAAGGTCTGCACTGTCATTGTAGGCATTGGCATTCGTGAGAAGGACGCTGATGACTTCCCTCTCGCACTGTTCGTCGTGTATGAGTTGCTTATCCTCCATTCTCGAATCGATTAATTTGCCAGCGTCTAAGCCTTCTTGGGGTTTCCCACGTTTTCTCTTTTTCGAACCTCATCTTACCATTTCTGTCTTGTTCAGTCCAATAGCTAAAGAACGTGTTGCAGTGCTCGGCACCGTATTTGGGTACAAACGGCTCGATTCCTTCTTTAAAGGCCTTCTTTCTTAATTCTATGTTTGTTTGCAAAGAAAGCTCGTCTTTCTTTGGATACATACATGTATCTTTCTTTATATCTACGTTAGTAGATACATTATCATTATCATTTATATAAATGGGGTCGGTTAGTTCTTGGTTAGTTTTTGGTTGGTTCTCGGTTAGTTCTTGGTTAGTTCTTTTCCCTTTGCCCCGTCTTCCATTGGGGTTGTTTCTGTTCCCTATAGGGGGGCCTCCATGACATCCGTTATTCCAGCGCACCCAGTCTGCTATTAGCTGCGGTTGTATAAGTGGCCAGATAATTCCGCCGTAACTCCCTAATTCTGGTTCTGTGCCGTCAAGCGCAAAGGCTACGATTGCCTTGTATATTCCTAACTGCTCTTCTATGGGACATTTGGCTATTGCCTCGGCGAAGCCCCGATAGAAGACGAAGGATTTGCGTTCTTTAGTGCTGATTTCTTGACCCATACGTTTCCATAAGCTCCTAATTTTTAATTCCCAACTTTGCCGAAAACAATGAGGTCGGCAAGTTCTTCAACTTCTCTCTCTTCCTTGCTTAATGGCTTTGGTTGAGGCTTTTGCGCATCGGCTCGGAAGTACTCATCCATCTGCTGCTGGCCGAAGGTGCGGCACAACGAACGATAGAGAGACTGGGACATGTTGCCTTTCTCCAGCTCACGTTGGTTACATCCCACACCGTAGTATCGCTGCACGTCGCGCCATGTTATCCATCCCATGCGGCCGCGCCCGACGCCAAATCGTTCGTCGATAAACCTATTGCAGTTGAATCCTGTCTTCTCGTTGAACATATTTTACCTCCTTTCTTTCAGCAGATTGACGCGAGCGCATCTATCTCTTCGTCAGTCATTGCGTTTGTTCTATTTTTGTTTGGTTGGCGTGATTGTGCGGCCTCCCACTTAGTATAGGCTTCATGCAAGTCGCGGCAGCTGTCCAGTATCTGCTTATTGGGGGTGTCATCCGCCCAACCGGGGAAGAAAGCCTGCTGGAGCAAGTCTTGCTGTTCATCTGTCAATTTTCCGCTCCGTTTGAGGAGGTCTGCATAGAATTTGTTAAGTTTTTCCATTTTTTTCTGTAAATTACTGTAAATAAACTTTTTTGCCCGTCATTGTCTCTAATCGGACAATAAGGTCTTGTGCACCCCACGAGAATATGGAGCGCATTGTTTCTACATCTTCTCGGCGATAATAAGTGTATCGACTTATTCTCTCGCCGTAGATGCCCAAACGTTCGGCATATTTGCGGAAGGTAGATAGTGCGACACCTACCTCATCCACAGCCTCGGCGAAAGTGAGATAATCAGGGCTTTCTTTGTACGGATTTTCTCGTTTCATTTAGTGATAAGTATTTAATTATTAAACATTTTTACCATTTTAGGGATGACTTTACGCACTATGTTTATGCAGTCATCTATTACTTCGCAGTTATCTGCAGCTGCATCCGCGTCCTCCTTAAACTGCTCTCCATTGTAGTCAGCCGATTCATAGTTTTTTATGGCCTCATTGACGTGGATGGCAAGATGGTGCGCATAGCTCTTAATCAGCTCGAGTGCCCCGAGCAGCATTGCCACATCAACGGTTGTAAGTAGTTCTTTTTCTTCCATTACTTTTTTGATTTATTTTTGTTTATTTCTTCCTCTTCGTAGTAAACGCGACCGCCGATGTGCCTCTGGTGTAGGATACCCGCCTTGGCGTACATGTCAAGGGTCGGCAGGCTTATGCCCAGCATCTTCGCCGCGTCCTTCCGCTTGATAAGCACTGGCGGCTTGCTGCGCACCCTGTCATAGAACTCGGCCATCCTCCGTTCAACGGCCTTGTTGACCATCGCCTCTATATCATCAAGCGTGGCGTTCTGGATTAAAACGGCATTTTCTGTTGTGTACATATTGTCCTTTATTGGTTTTTCGATGCAAATATATGCCATATTATTTTAGTCGCCAAATTTTTTTGAATTTTTTTCTGAAAAATTTTCAAATTCGTACCTTTGTATGACGAAATAACGAAAAAATATATTTATTCATTAAATACATCAAAAATCAAGGCAAAATAAAAGCGGAAAGACAAAAGCCCTTCCGCTCCACTTAAATCAAAAAATTATTTCTTAAGTAGTATATCGGTCAGCTCTGCTATTCTCGCATTGAGCCTCTCTATTTCTTCATGCTGGCTCTTTACGACCTCGGACAGCGTGATAATATCGACCGATGGGCGGGACTGCGGTTGCCTGCGCCTCGGATTACCAAGAATATTTTTCAAAGGGTTCTCTGCGACATATTGTTTTACGTCATCCTCGCCATACTTTTCAACAAGTTTTTTGTACTGGAAATCGTCCAAGTCCAGATGCATCTTTTCCATCCTGCTCACGGTGCTTTGAGTTACGCCGAGAAGTCCCGCAAGTGTATCCTGATGCATTTTGGGGTCCCCAGTCCGAAAATCTTTATGGTTCGCCCTGAAGTCTTTTAATCTTACATATACGCTCATACTCAATTATTCTAAGGGTTTCTGTATCTTATTATGCTTCAATTTTCACGTTAAGAGGCTTCCCGCAATGCGGACAGACAAGGCTTTCGGCGGGGGATGCGTCCACGTCACGCACCAGCTCGCTCACGGGGATTCCCAGAACCTTTGCGATGTCTTGCAGTTTGGAAAGGGTCGGATTTCCTGAGACGTACTGCGTCATGGTGCTCTTTGTAACTCCCAGCTCATTGGCAACCTTTTCAAGAGTGAAGCCATGCTCACGGATTACCTTCTTTATATCTACCATAGTTTCATTATATACTTATCTGTTTTGGGCGCAAAGATAGTGTTTCGTTATTAAACACACAACTTTTTGTGCGGGAAAAATACGTTTTTAACCATATTTCTTTGAAAAAGGTTTGTTTTTATGCTTACTTTGTTAATAATAATTAAAAATACGCCTAAAAACGTACTTTTTTATTCTATTGTTTGGCAAAATACGTTTTTATACTTACCTTTGCAATGTCAAAAGTTAAGTTTCACATCAAAAATTCAGAATTATGGTACAGAACAAGAAAAACCTCAACGAACAAGTAGCTGACGTGATGAGCAGCGCCATGAGCAACCGCATGAAGCAGAACGAGCTTCTGAAGCTCGGTATCACCTCAGACGAAATTTATCTGCTTTTGCACACTAAGGCATGGCAGGCATCGGGCTTTGACATTCGCCGTTTGACGTTCGGCGTTGAGATTGAGTGCTACAACGTCCTACGTGAAGAGCTAATCGGCACCGCTTCGGCCAACGGCCTGCAGGTGCGCAGCGAGGGCTACAACCACGACGACAGCGAGCATTTTTATAGAATTGTACGCGACGGCAGTCTGACAGGCGATAACAGCCAAGAGGTCGTCAGCCCTATCCTGAACGGCGAGAGGGGCTTTGACAGCCTCAGAACGCTTTGCGACGCGCTCGCCTCTGTCGGCGCACGGGTAAACAGGTCTTGCGGCCTGCACGTTCATATCGGCGCGGCAAACATGAGCGACGCACATTATATCAGAGTATTCAAGAACTATCAAGCCATCGAGAAGGCCATCGACACCTTCATGGCTCCGAGCCGTCGGGGCAATAATAACGGCTATTCAAAAACTCTGCAGGGCGTCAGCTTTTCTGCCTGCTCTACAAAAAGAGACGTTGCCGCGGTTTTGGGCTTTGACCGCTACCGCAAAGTGAACGCTGAGGCTTACGGCCGCCATCAGACAATAGAGTTCCGCCAGCATCAAGGCTCAACCGATTATGAAAAGATTAGCCACTGGGTGCGCTTTCTTGCCAAATTGGTAGAATACTCTTTCAAGCATGACTGCCCTTCCTGCTCCATGATTGAAGAGATACCCTTTCTCTCAGACGAAGAAAAGAGTTTCTTCACCGCCCGCCGTGCCGCCCTCAATTAAGAGGGCGTACGGTGCGCTTTATTTCACGCACACGCCCTTTAAGGCTAAAAGGTGATTAGTGCGCCGCTTTCGGTTCAAGCCTCAGCACGCGCGCTTAAAATCGGCAAATTTTTGATGTGACAATTTCGGGGCTGTTTCGCATTGATGCGCGACAGTCTTTTTTTCCCCTATCCGCTGGCAAGTCCGCCCCGTCGGAAAGAGGATGTATTTGCAGGTACAAAAAAAGTATTTGATGACTAAATAGGATATGCGGAAAGAACAAGAAGGGCTTTCTGTTCTGTGTTAATTGTTAAAAAACGCAGACAGGAACAAAAAAGTTTCTCTTTTGTTTGGTGATAAGAAACATTTTCGTTACCTTTGCAGAAAGAAAGAGAAAAATGAGAGTAATATCGTTTGCTGCAATACGTGATTTCATTGCCAAACACGCCGATGCGGAAAAGCCACTGAAGGACTGGTACAAGGAGGTAACAAGGGCTTACTGGAGCAATTTTTCCGACATAAAGAAGACGTTCAATTCCGTGGACTACGTAGGTAACGACCGCTATGTGTTCGACATCAAGGGCAACACCTACCGCATTGTAACGATAGTACTTTTCATCAACCAGAAGGTGTATATCCGCTTTGTCGGCACACATGAAGAGTATGACAGAATCAAGGACATAAAAAACATTTAGGCTATGGCACAGATAAAGACAGAGGAACAGTACAAGGCGGCATGTGACCGCATCAACGAGCTGTTGAAGGTTGTCAGCAACGAGACTCCCGCTGGCGACAAGAACCTGTTGGAACTGGATTTTATTTCCGACCTTGTGGCCGACTATGAGGAACTGCACTTTCCCGTCGTCAGCAAGGAGGAGATGGAACAGGAGAAGATGTCGTTCCAGAAACTTTTCGACACGTTCCCTTTCCTCAATGCGTCTGCCTTTGCCGAGTGGATAGGCATCAACCCCTCGCTGATGCGTAAGTACAAGGCTGGGTTGTCCGTTCCACAGGGGAAGAACCGCGAGCTGATACAGAGAGGACTGCAAAATGTTGCTGAACGGCTGGAGGAAGTAAGGGTGTGAATCACTCTGAGCATTTCGTGTAAAAGAACGTTTGAGCCGCTTGCCTGAAAGGGACGGGCGGCTCTTTTAATGCACAATAAAAGCCACCCCAAGGGATGGCTCCGCGCATCGCTGCGCTCCACTTGAATTGTTTTGCGTATGGGTTGTTAAGTGGTTTTTGTCTCTGAATCCTCTACCAGCCTTAGCCTTGCTCCACATTTGGGGCAGACGAAGGATGAATGGGCTGTGTCCGTTTCAATCTCATCGCGGAAGAAGTCGCCGACCTTGCAGCCGATAACGTCTGCTATCCCTTGCAGGGTGGCAATAGTGGGGTTGTTGTTTATGCTCTTGGATAGCGCACCCTTTGTGATGGGGTTGTGCTGTCCGTTCTTATCCTTCCATTCCGCCGCCACCTTTTCGAGCGTATAGCCGTGAGACCTGATGACTGTTTTTATATCCATTCCTGTAGTTTTACTTTAATTCAACCGCAAAGATACGGCGTATATCCCAAATCACCAAACTATTTTGTATAAGTTTTATTAAAAGTGCTATTTGTTAAGATATGTTTTCAATTAAACGTAAACACGTTGGGGAGTGTTAAAAGTTGTATTAAAAGAAAACTTTTTTGCGGGAATACTTGCATGGTTTACGTTTGAGTATTACCTTCGCATCGTCAATAAGACAATAAACCGTTTAGCAGTTGCGCCCGACACGAACAAGGGCACACGTTTATGAGTACATCATTTAAGAATCAAATGAGCGAGATTATGAAGGCCGCATGGGTCTTTGTCCGTCAGAACGGCTTTAGCATGGCAGAGGCTCTGCGCTGCGCATGGTGCAATTATAAAGTACGCGCCGCAATGTACCTGCGTATCGTGAAGTTTTACTTTCTCAAAGTCGATGGTACAACACGCGAAGCCTACGGCACCCTGAAAAGCGGCATCGTTCCAGAGACGAAAGACAGCGGCCGCAAGCCCAGCCCCAGCGTACAGGTTTATTTCGACACTGAGAAAACCGAATGGCGCTGCTTCAAGAAAGCAAACCTTTTGCGCATGGCATAAATAAACAAATGAGCGCACACAGGGCGAGACGTGAAGCATTACCCCCTACAAGGCGAGATAGGTGTGCGCCCCTTATGTATAACCCTAAAAATTTACCGACATGAATATCTTTGAAACCATCGCAATAGTTTTCCTTTGTCTTTTCGCCCTCTTTAGTTTTGCCGTTGCCATCATCTTCGGTGCATGGTGGCACATCGGTACGGGGGCAATGACAGCCACGCTCGCAATGGCAATGTACGAAGAAGACAAACCCGAATAAATCCCATCAATATGAGTACGACAATCGCAAGGCGCAAAACAAAGCGCAGATTCCAGATAGCGCACAACGGCACTATCTATGACATGGGGCAGGTTATCCCCAGCGTGGCGATTAAGAAGGCGCACCTCATCGTGCGTGACTTCCTGATGACCGAATGGCGGCGTACCAACATGAACCTTGAAACGTCCGCAAGCATTATGGCCGACGGCTCACAGGTGGCCAGCGTGTACGGCTTTCACAAAGACATGACAATCCGAATTATTCACCAATAAGAAACAAAACAATGGACGAACTGATTAAAAGTTACACGAAAGCCTTTTCAACGGCATCCGTATTGTTAGACAAAATGCAGCGCATCTATTCCGCGCTCTCAGACGTTTCAACCGAAGAAGATACCAGAGAAAAAGCTGGCACCATCCTCGCCGATGTGGTAAGCCTCAGCGGCCTTGCCACCCTTCTGCTAATCGACATTAACGAGATTATCAAATCGGGCGAGTAGCATCACCAACTTATAAACGTGTTTCTGGAGCCGTTAAGAGTGTGCCAACACTTTTGGCGGCTTTTCTATTTCGTGCCGTTCCAGTGCTTCATCAACAGCTTGGCGTGTTCCTGCGGCGTGACCTTAATGTATTTGAGAAACGCTGCCTCGGTTTTGTGGCCAGTAATCTGCATGATACTGATTGAAGGGAAGCCTGACTTGTAAAGATTGGTGGCGAAAGACCTGCGCCCGGTATGGGAAGAAACAAGCTGCCATTTTTCGTACTTGGTCGTAATCTTCTTGCCTCCCTTGGTGATGGACTTCAACACGCTGTCACAGATTCCCGCCTCCTTGCAGACCTCTTTGATGTGGTCGTTAAACTTCTGGTTGCTGATGGTGAGGGGGATTCCGTCATAACGCTCCCATATTTCCCTGAATACAGGATGAATCGGGATGGTAACGTAGTTGTTTGTCTTTTGCTGCTGAATGACGATGAAGTCACCCTGAATGTGCTCGGGACGCAAGCGGATAACGTCAGAGAAGCGAAGCCCCGTCCAGCAGCCTAAAAGGAATAGGTCGCGGATTTCCGCAAGATGCGGATTAAAAGAGAGGTCGCATGTTCTTATCTTCTCCAGTTCATCCTCCGTCAGGGCAACTGCCTCGGTTTCCTCTTTGGCATTCTTGTAATACCGCCATCTTTCATTATCCGTCAGGCCGCGCTCGACCGCTGCCTTCATAACAGACCTTATGGCCACGACCTTGTGCCAAATGGTGTTTGTTGAAAGGTTGAGGCTCTGGAGGAATCCGACAAAGGAGGTTAATAATCCTTGGTCTATATCCGCGAAGTCAAGGAGTACTCTGTTCTTCTTTTCATATTGCTGGATATATTCGTATGTACGCGCATATTCCCTCTTTGTCTTATAGGTTATGTTCTGCCCGCCCCTTCTGCCGTTCATCCTTGTGTCGCATTCGTTGATGTACGCCTCAAAGAACTGGTGGAAATCCGCAGAGTCCGCCTGACCCTTGCCGAAATGGGAATCAAGCAAGTCTTTCAGCCTGTCTTTTGTCACGACCCTGCCTTCACGGGCAGAATCCGTCATGAAGGTTTCCATCTTCGCGGATATGGAAGCTATCGCCGCGTTCACTTCATCTGTATAGGGACAATACTTGCTTGACTTCACTCGCTGCCGCTCTGCATCCCAGAAAATCGCCTCCGTCTTTAAGGGGAGAGCGTACAGCAGTTTTTCATTGCGACCGAAACGATAGGAGACGTAGATGGCTTGGGGTTGTTCATCCTCTGGCCTCCTTATCAAAAACCTGATGTTTGCCATAACTCTATTTTTAATTACCCGATGCAAAGATAGCAAATAATTGCGATTGTTCCGTTATTGTTCCGCTAAAATCATAATTATTTATGTTTTCTTTAACTTTCTTTCGTACCTTTGTATGATAATTAAGAAATAGAAACATTTGTTTATTAGTTTGTTAGAAAAATCGAAGAAAAAAGCAGAAAAAAGCGTTCGAGTCGCCTCTTTCCGACATGATAGCGACAATTGGAGTCATTCAGTTGTCGCTTTTTCTGTGTCCCATTCGCGTGCTATGGCGTTTGTAACGCATTTGTAACGCTTTTTTCTTGGTCATACGGGGAAAAAGGGCTTACTTTGCAGCACCAATCGCTTTCGTAAGCCTTATTGCATGATTCCGACTATGACCTTACAACAACTGAAGGAAACCACCCAGAAGAGCCGCGAGGCATTCCGCCAGACCGACATCGCGCAATGCCTGCAACAGTATCGCAAAAACACCCCTCTGACTGCCGAACAGCGTCGGCAGGTGATGTCGGACGTACACAGCCGTTTCAGCGACGTTGAGGCTCATCTGCGCGAGAATTACCCTGCGCTCACCGACGAGGACGTGGAGCTCTGCCTGCTGTCGGCCTTGCACTACCCCAACAGCGCGGTTGCCGACTGCCTGGCGGTATCAGAGGAGGCCGTGCGCGTCCGCAAGCATCGGATGAAGGCCAAGCTGCCTCGCGAGGTGCAGGGTGTGTTCTGGGAGGAACGGGCAGGCGCTCGCCTGTTGAAAACGTTGTTCATGAAGGATACGATGCAGAACGTGTGGCGGCGCTTCCCGCTGGCGGTTGTCTGGCTGGTGCTGCTGACGGCGTACGCCATCTGGCTGTGCTGGGCGAAAGCGCCCTCCGACGACAATCCGGCGTTCCTGATGTCCTCTGGACAGCGGGCAGCCCTCGTCTATGGGCTGGGTATGGCCCTCGTGCTGGCTACGACGCTGAAGCTGTGGGGCGAGGAGGTGCGGCGTCCGTCGCTGTGCCGTTGGGTTGCGTTGGCGGCTTATCTGCTGCTGGCGGCAGATACTGTGTGGCTCCTGACTCATCCTGATGCCATCGAGCGGACAGAGACAATCGTGGCGCGGCTCTCCCTGATAGTAGCGCTGGCGACGGCGTTCTTCTATGCGCCGTTCTTTCGCGAGAAGGACGACCTGCCCGTGTGGAATTTCACGTGGCGCACCTTCCTGTGGTTCTGCATCAGCTTTCTGACGGGCGGCATACTGACGGCTGGGCTGCTGATGCTCCTCAGCTCGTTCCGCTATCTGTTCGGCCTGCATGTGAGCGAGCATTGGTACCTCACGCTCACGGTTGTCACCCTGCTGACGACGCCTGTGCTGCTTTTCCTGGCGCGCATCCCTGAGGGCGACGAGAAGCACGACGGCGTGGCTGTCGTCTCGAAGTATCTCATCTTCGTCATCCGCTATCTGTTCGTGCCCCTGCTGGCGCTCTATCTCATTGTCCTCTATGTCTATGGTATCCGCATCCTTGTCCGTTGGGAGTTGCCCGACGGTGGTGTGGGCTGGCTGGTATCGGTGCTGATGGTAGGCTGTGTGGTTGTGGAACTCGGCCTCTATCCCCTCATGCGCAGCGGCGAGGCCAAGCCGTTCGAGCGCTGGATAGTGCGTTGGCTGCCTGTGCTCATCCTGCCGCTGCTGCTGTTGATGACGGTGGGTATCGCACGCCGCCTGAGCGACTATGGCATCACGCCCCTGCGCCTCTATCTGCTGACGTTCAACCTCTGGTGCTATGCCGTCTGCATAGGGCTCTTCGTCGGACGGGCACGGCGCATCCGCTGGATTATGACGTCGTTGGCAGCGGTGTTCCTGCTGACGTCCGTGCTGCCTGTCAACTTCACCTCCGTCAGCCTCCGCGTCCGTCGGCATAAGCTCGACCGCCTGATTGAGAACACGCTTCCTGCCACTCTGCCGATGGACGGCGAGGCTATGGGGGCTTGGATCACGTCGCTCGACGACAGCTGCCGCAAGCAGGTGTGGGACGAACTGGACTTCCTGCTCGATACCGACCGTCGTAGCGTGGCCGACCTGACAACCGTGAAGCACATGTACCCCTTCGATTTGCCCTCCGATGGCGAGAATAGCGGGATGTCCACCATAGACTATTCAGCGCAAGGCCCCTTTGCGCTGCCCGAGGGCTATGGACAGTTCCACGACGAAAGATTTACCTATTTCGACACGGAGGAAAAGGACGCTGTGAAGGTCACGCCGGACGGTTTCTGGATAGAACGGCCCAACGCCGACAATTCTTCAAAAATCCCCCTTTTCATCGGGAAAAAACAGATTCTATCCTATGCGATAGACGATGAAAAGACGGATCCTCTGCTGTGCTATAGCGCCGACTCCACCTACGTCCTTGTCGTCACACGCCTTTCCCTCCGCATGAAGCCCGACAACACCCCCTCCTCTGGCAGCGTCTATGGCTATCTGCTGAGTAAATAAATGGAAGTAAAAATAGGAGTAAAAATGGAAGTTAATTCGCTGCGCTCATGGAAGTTAAATTGGACAACAATAAAGATGCGAAAGCCAAAGACTCTACAGCTCCCAAAGCTATTGTCCTGCGCAAAGCGCATAACTTCCTTTTTTAACTTCCAATTTTACTCCCTGCTTTTACTCCTGAAAGTTCAGTAAGGAACTTAAATGAATAAATATGAATCCCATTTGGACAAACGTAAAGACATGTCTTGGCAAGTATGCCTGTTTTCGTGGCAGAGCCTCGCAGAGTGAGTTCTGGTACTGGGTGCTGTTCGTGGCTATGTTTGCCGGACTGCTGTTCGGCATGGCGGTCCTACTGGTGCTCATCCGCAGCACCGCAGGGCCGGATACGATGGAAAACCCGCTCAACTGGCTCAGCTACATCATCTATCCTGTGATGGTGCTGCTGGGGGTGTTTCTCCTCTTCTGCCTGTTGCCCACGCTGGCTGCTGGCACCCGTCGGCTGCGCGATGCCGGCTACCGTCCTTGGCTGATGGTCATTCCTGTGGTGTTAGTCATCGGCACCTATCATCCCCTGCTCGACGTAGCCCTCTCGGGCATGGACGACACGCCGCTTGAAATCCCTCTTCCGCTCTCCCTCGCTTATCTGTTTGTGACGGGGGCCGTCTGCCTCGTCTTTGCCCTCATGCTGACGAAGAAGAGCCGAGGTTAGCGTGGTGCCCCAGCGCGCCTCCACGTCGTGTATGGTAGAGATGTCACATGTGACATCTCTATTTTTTTTGTCGTTCCCTTTTTTGTCAGCAAGCGGGCGAGAGGGCATTGACGGTAAGGGATAAAAATCATTATTTTTGGGTATTGTGGGGTGGTGGGAATGTGCGTACCTTTGCCGCCGAAATGATTATTAACCTTTTAAAAAAGTAACAGTATGAAGTCAGTAGTTAAAGTTTTTCTTATGGCAATTGCCTATCTTGCCACGTTCATCCTCGGCGCTACCAGCGGAATCATTCATCCTGCCTGCTATGCCTATGTCGGCGCGCTTCTGCCGCTGATATTCGCGTTCATCTATCTCTATACCTGTACGGTTATCCGCGGTTTCGGCGCAGCGACAGCCCTGAACGGATTCATCCTTGTCCTGTTCCTGTTGGCTGGTGAGGCTGATACGACTTTCATCATCGGCATCGTGGTCCTGACAGCTCTTGCTGAAATCATCCGCAGGCTCTGCGGCTATGCTACGCTGAAAGGCGTCCGCTGGAGTTTCGTTCCGTTTG
The DNA here is from genome assembly GCA_002309805.1 of Bacteroidales bacterium UBA1189. Classification (GTDB taxonomy): domain Bacteria; phylum Bacteroidota; class Bacteroidia; order Bacteroidales; family Bacteroidaceae; genus UBA1189. The sequence continues at coordinate 68,381 of DBYJ01000018.1, forward strand.
CCTTCTCGTTTTTCGCCTACACCCTCCATTGGTGGACAGATACGGAGGCATCGCTTGCCGCTGCTGTGGAGGAGATGCCGGCAGGATACGACGGGTTGATGAAGCCGGTTATCGACAACGTCCCTGTGCTGATTGTCGTCCTCCTGCTGACCCTGCCCGTTGCCCTATGGGCTATGCGCCTCGCGACGCGTGCGCTGAAAAAGCAGGCCGCAACGCTAAAGTGAGTCAACGAGTCTTTTTTAGGAGTTCAGGAGTCTTATTTTAGTTAAGAGTTAAGAATTAAGAGTTAGGAAAAAATGTCCCGTATGCAGCATACAAGACTATTGTCTGCAACTCCTGCACTCCTGTACTCCTGAACTCCTAAAAAATCTCCTGTACTCCTAAAAAAGTCAGCACAGCCTGGTTGAACTCAGCCGGGCACTTGTTCGCAATGAAGTGATCCCCCTTGATGAACACCAGCTGGGCATCCGTGATGCTGCGGGCAATCAGCCGTGTGTGCGCCTCCCTGATCATGTCGTTCGTGCCAGCAATGACAAGGGTCTTCGCCCGTAGGCCAGCCAGTTCTTCAGGTCGTACATTGGGGTCGTTGACCATCAGGCCCAGCATCTCCGCATGCCGTTTGGCTTCGTCGGTCTTACGGGCAAACAGTTTAGCCGTCCTGTACCCTATCTCGATGGGGATTTGAATGGAAGGTTTCACCCCCTTTGCATTCAGGTTAGCCCCGTTCAGTATCAGCCGGTTTACACGTTCTGGGTAGCGTAGCGCAAAGATCATGGCAATGTTTCCGCCGTCGGAAAAGCCCAGCAGATGCGCCTTCTCTATACCCTGTTCATCCATGAAAGCCAGCAGGTCGTCGGCAAATTGCCGTATGGTGAAAGGCCTTTCGCCTCGTGGCGTCTTGCCATGCCCTCGCGTGTCAACAGCAAAGACGTGGAAATAACGCGCAAACTCGCCCGTCTGTCCTTCGAAATAGGAGCAGTCCTCCCCATTCCCATGAAGCAGGATCAGCGCCTCCCCCTGCCCTTGTTCTATGAAATAATGCTGTATGTCCATCATCTTGGTATCTGCCGCAAAGATACGCTGTTTTCCTGAAAACGCCAAGTTTTTCTTATTTCATAGCCCTTTCCGGCAAGGAAGGCATGCCCCCCCCTCTGTTGATGAAAAAAGAGCAGAGACTAGTGCCGCCGTGGTTAAACGTGTTGTAATGTTTTAGAATGCGATGCGGAAGCTCATGCCGGCACTTAGCGATGCAGGTAATTGCATGGCATACTCCGACTGTTCGTAGGTCAGTTGCGGACGGGCGCCGACCGACACCCCGCCTCCTACGTTGAACATGGCATAGCCGTTCTCGCGATTCACGGCATAAGTCCCTTTCACGGCATCTACAATCGACCAAATCCCATTGATGAGACTCCAAATCGCTCCTGCTATACAGATACAAGCGCCTGTTTCTGCTTTGCTTTGATACATCAGTCGACCTGTTTCCTGATAACGTACGGCATTTACTCCACATGACAGATATCCTCCGATTATCATTGCATCAGATACCACAGCCTCACCTAAGTCAATCCAACCTGCGTGATTATTGCCGTAATAAAACTGCCCTACACCTGGAACCAAGAAGGAGAGGAATCCCGCCATGCCAGGTTCTTTCTTCTGTTTTACGTAAACGACCTGTGGCTGAGTGTTTGTCTGTGTTGCTGTAGCAATCTCCACCTGCTTGGCGAGCGGCATATCCTCTGCCTTCCGCTCAGTGATGTCGCTGGTGGCAAAGAAAAATACCGACCCGTCTGTCGACTTCACGGCAATGGAGTCATCCACTTCGCCCACAACCGTTCCCTTCAAGGTTGAGCCGTTCTTCAGGCGTATCACCTCCTGCTTGTTCTGGCCGAATACGGCTACGGCACACAACAGGAAAGCCATCATAAAAATCATTTTTTTCATTTCTTTTTAATTTAGAAGCAATTATTATAACATCTTATATTTTGCCATTTGCCCTCAACAACTGTCTGCGCAATATGAAACAAAAAGCGCAGACCTACACCATATCCTCAGTCGGGCTCAGCACTGCCCACAAATATCCTATGGTATGAAGCCTGCGCAAAAAGCGCGACCTCAACGGATATTTGGTTTGCTCATTATTACTCGTTTCGAGGTGCTGATTCGACTGAGGAATTGAGCAAATGTCGTGCATTTCTTTCGGAATGCGCTACAAAAGTAGGTGTTGTTTTGCAAATTTCAAATAAAAGAGGAGTTTTTTTGCAAACAAAAGATTTGCACCCCCATGCCAAGCGAGGCGCTCGAAAACCGAAAATGACCTCATGACTATTGGCGGGAGGGGGACAGAAGTATGTCTTACCCTGAAAAACGTTGA